>JBEULL010000002.1:0-36457 GCA_041287365.1 Dissulfuribacterales bacterium
GTGGAGACTATTTCCACTCCCATTTCCGAGAGTTCTTTTGCCAGTTTATCTATGCCGTTTTTATCCGTTACGCTGATCAATGCCCTTTTTATGGGAGTGAGCATGGGATTACTCCTTGAAAAGATGAGAAAATGGTCGGGACGAGAGGATTCGAACCTCCGACCCCAGCGTCCCGAACGCTGTGCTCTACCAGACTGAGCCACGTCCCGACTTGAAAACTTTATATAGGAGAGATCGAGGCTTGTCAATGAGGCAGCGCGGCTTTTTGTGATATCTCGCCTTGTGCAGGTCTTGGAATGGCACAGGCTTTGCTGAGATAAACATGACTATCCATTCATGGAGGCAGAGATATGATGAATGCGTTACCCATTTTGACGGATGGGCCGACTTTGGCCGGCCCAGGGGTCGTATCCGATCCCCATGGTCTTTCAGGGAAATCCAATCCATTGGACTCAAGCGGTGGGTTCAAGGATGTAATGGCCAAAATCAATGCCGTCTCAGGAGTCGGGGCCACCTCAAAACAATCAGAGACAGGTACGACGGTTGCGCGCGGGGATGCCGCGATGATAGACGGAGTTGCCGCTGCATCAGGCCAAGTAAAGACGGCACGGATGCCTGATGCAAAGCAAGTATCGCAGCTTGCTGCCTTGGTGCAGCAGTTGCCTCAAGATGTCCGGCAGATGCTGGCGCAGGCGGTTAATCAGGGCGATCTGCAGCAGTTGCAGTTGATTTTTCAACGGATTCAAGGCAGTAAGACCATTTCCAACGGTATGGATGAGAATGCGTCTGCTGTGGAGACGCATTCCGTCGATGCAGAGGATGTCCAGACAGGCCCAATAGACATACAGGAGGCCCAGAAGCTCACCCTTGCTATCTGGCTCATGTCCTTTGTCAGGCCGCTCACACAAGGCGCTAACTCCGGCATGGCGTCGGTTTTTGGGCCTAACACAGTTGTGCAAAACAGTTCTTCAGGTACAAAAACCCTTGCAGGTGCCGAACCGGACTTCGCTTTTCAACCTTCGTCCATGGTTTCCAGTGATTCCAGTGGTCAGACGGTTGCGGCGAATGCCGGTCAATCCGTTTTGGCGCAGTCTGGTTTTCTGTCTTCTTCGAGTTTGTCTGGGGATTTGCGTACGGTTTTGGAGCGCATGATGCAGGCGGATGTCGATGTAAAGTCGAATCAGACGAGTGGAGTGAGTGTTGGTCAATCGGTTTCAGCGCAGTCTGGTTTCCTGTCTTCTTCGAGTTTGTCTGGGGATTTGTTTCCCCCTGGTTTGCTTGAAGGTTTTCGTGCTTCGGCATTGCACGGCGATTCGGGGGATTTGCGTACGGTTTTGAAGCGCATGATGCAGGCACAGGCAGATGTTGCTTCAGAGATATCCGCTGATTCCAATCAGATAAAAACAGCCAATTCGTTGGACTTGCCGCTGAATAAAGGCATCGTCAGTGTGGAGAATGCAGTTATCGGTGATGGTAGCGATGCCCTGATGCCGGCTGAGCCTCCGGCCGTGTCTGTTGCAGGCCCTAACCAGGAAAAATCTGCCCACACACAGGGCAAGCAGGCTATTTTTGCAGACCTGAAGGAATCGCTCAAGAATCCTTTTCAAGGTTCTGCCGAAAACAAGGATGTCCGGCAGGGCGAGCCGTTTCCATCCTTGCAGGGTGGATCCCCTGTAAATGAGATTTCACGGCCCACCGAACAGGATGCAGAGGACAGGCCATTAAATGATTCACCAGGGTTGCAGCAGCTTACCGGTGATCAGAAGGTCGGACTTGGGGAAACAGTGGTTGTCAAGAGAAATGTGCCGGTACATGCCGTTGCCAGAGAGGCGGAAAACATCATTACAAAAGGCATGGAAGAGGGCCAGACACTGCCCAGACGTGTGGTGTTGTATTTGGATCCTCCTGAGCTGGGACGTGTGAGAGTGAATATGGTACTGGATTCCGGAAATAAGCTTTCCGTGAATTTCGTGGCCGAACATGCGAGTGTGCGCACCGTGTTGGAGGGCCATATGGAGCAGTTGCGGGGCCAGCTGGTTCAAAAAGGTATGGAGGTATCGAATTTAAGGGTGGAGGCAGGCGGATTTGCTGATTTTGCATCCTTGGACCATGGTTTTCAGCAGAATACCCCTCAAGAACGCTGGGCATCCTTCAAAGGCGATTGGCCTGGCATGTTTTCTGCAAAAAATAATATAGCTGAAGAGGAAACGAGGCAGGCTGCACCCATATTCAAGCCCAATATAAACGGCAGACTTCATCTGATAATATGAATATGTCCTAAAGGAGAAGCATCATGGTTACTTCCAACATTACCAATGTTATAGGCGGTACAACCAGTTCCAATACGCAACCCAAATATGTGGATCCCAAGGAGCGGGGTTCTCTGAGCAGGGATGACTTCATGAAGCTGTTTCTTACACAGCTGCAGTTTCAGGATCCAACCAAGCCCATGGAGAGCGCAGAGATGGCTACTCAGATGGCTCAGTTCAATATGGTGGATCTGCTGCAAAAGAATAACGATGCCATGTCCAAGCTGGTTTCCGCTGATCAGGAAAGAAACAATCTGAGTGCTCTTTCCTATATTGGTCACGAGGTGCGCTATAAAGGCAATCTTCTGGATTTGAACGCAGGCAAGTATCGTCAATTTCAGGTGGATGCTTCAGCGGATGTCGCGAGCGCCGTGGCTGTAATCAAGGATGCCAAGGGCAATGTGGTGCGCACGCTGAATATGGGGGCATTGACCAAGGGCACGCATGATCTAGATTGGGACGGTTTGACCGATGCCGGAGGGCAGGCGCCTGATGGCGTTTATTCGGTAAGCATTCAGGCCGTAAACGAGAACAAAGAGAATGTGGGTGTCACTACCTGGACTACCGGCACTGTGGCGAATCTCATCTATGCCAAAGACGGTCTGCCTACCCTTGGGCTTCAAGAGGGGCCGAAACTTGCACTTGCCGATGTAGACAGTATTTGGTGAAAACAATAAAATCAAATAGATAGCAATAAGGAGGATATTATGGGACTTTCAAGTTCACTTTATTCAGGTGTAAC
This sequence comes from Dissulfuribacterales bacterium, assembly GCA_041287365.1. Taxonomy (GTDB): domain Bacteria; phylum Desulfobacterota; class Dissulfuribacteria; order Dissulfuribacterales; family DYLC01; genus JAQVIJ01. The sequence goes on from JBEULL010000002.1 coordinate 3,052, forward strand.
AGGACTAGTCAATCTCGGCAATGCCATGCAGGTCATGGGTGATAACATAGCCAATATCAACACTACCGGCTTCAAGGGCGCCAGGGCTACCTTTCAGGACATCATGGCCCAGACCATCAATACGGCGCGCGGTAGCTCACAGATAGGTCGCGGCTCGGCCATGTCCGATGTGTCGTCCATTTTTAGTCAGGGGTCATTTGAGAGTACCGCATCGCCCACTGACCTGGCCATTGCAGGAAATGGTTTCTTTGTGGTGACCGACCCAAAGATAGAAAACAGCAAGTATTTCACGCGGGCAGGCCAGTTTACGGTGGATCAAAAGGGATATCTGGTGAATCCGGCCGGATTGCGCGTGCAGGGCTGGCAGATGCAGACACAACCGGATGGAACCGAAGAGGTGGTGGGTTCAGTTAAAAGTATTCAGATAGACAACTCTTCTCCGCCGGTTGCCACCAATCTCACCACCATCGCCGTAAATCTGGATAGCCGTGTTTCAAGCCCGATCAGCGCCGCCAGTCTAGAAGAGGACTGGATATCTACATCCGGCAAGGCTGCGGGCACCCTTACGCCCAATATCCATTACGAATACAAGACTACGCTTACCATTTATGACAGTTTGGGCAATACCCATGATCTCACGGTCTATTTTGACAGGACATCCAATGAGAGGGAGTGGGAATTTCTTGTGACCATGAACCCGCAAGATGACAGGAGCACTGCTGCCGGCACACCCCAGGCAGGGATGCTGATGAAGGGTTGTATCTCATTCACTCCTCAGGGGCAGATCGACTCCATATACGGCATGCCGGGTAACAAGACCAGTCTGGTACAGCGCTATAACAACGGTACATGGGAGAATGCCACATACGGCAACCACAATTACCCGCAATTGGTCGGTTTTTTTATGCCGCCTACCGGCACCATCGACCCAATGACCAATCAGGACGTGTCGGCCCAGATAGTGGAGCTGAATTTCGGTGCCAATGCCACTGTGGATAGGACCACGACGCCGCCTACAATAGCCAGGTGGAATACAGAGGCCATTACTACGACTCAATACGCCAACAGATCCAATACCACATTTTATGATCAGAATGGGTTCGGCCCTGGTTTTTTAGAGTCATTGAGTGTGAATACAGAAGGCATTATATCAGGGCATTACTCTAACGGCCGTATCATATCTCTATCCCAACTGGTGCTTGCACGCTTCAACAGCCCTACCGACCTGGGCAAGGCAGGTGGGTCCCTGTTCGTTGAAACTACTTCCTCCGGAGCACCAATAACTGGCCAACCCCGCACAAACGGTTTGGGCTCCATCGCTGCAAATGCTTTGGAGCAATCCACCGTTGATTTGAGCACCGAGTTCGTTCGGCTTATTACCACACAAAGGGCGTTTCAGGCCAATTCAAGGGTGATAACCACCACAGACGATATGTTGAGTGAACTTATCTCCATGAAGAGATAGAATACTGCTGAATAATGAACGTGAATTTGAGGGCAGACATTAAACGTTCTGCCTTCAAATAACAAAAGCACGAGACAAAACTGCCTCTTTTTACTGGATTTCAAGATATTTTAAAAGAAACACGCCTATTCTAAAAATTCAACAGGGTTATCGAGGCAATTTGTTATGATTTTGTTTGAAGGAGAGCGGGTATGTCGAGATTGCATGGAATGCTGGCAGCTTTTATAATTGTGCTTTTATTGGCTCTTGTCCAAGGTGCAGAGGCAAGGACAGACCTCTTCTTTCTTGCTCCCACCGCCGCACAAACAGGAGACGAAGCCGGCATCCCCATCATCATAAAGGGAGAAAGGCTTCAGGCCGGTTCTTTTGATGTGCTGGTGGACACACGTTACGTGGAGCCGGTACTGGAGACTGGCAATAGCGTAAAACTCTCTAAAGGCCTTCTTGCCAATAGAACCCCTACCTTTTTCTACATGGCCTCTATGCTGAATGCACTTTATGACCAAGACAGACCATATCTGCGAACGGTCAGAATGGCCTTTGCCTTTCAGCAGCCCATCAATACCCATGGTGCGGAGGAATTGGGACAGCTGTTTTTCAAGTGGAAGGCCAAGCCGCCAAACGGCGTGGTACAACTACCTGTTATTGCAAATAATAAAAGCGCTGCAGACCTCGCCACCTATCTGACAGGTGGCGGTCTGGCGTTGTTTGCCGATACCCCTGTTACTCTTTCCATCACAGCGCCGGAGCGAAACAAACGATACGATACAGGCCCTGTGCAAGTTTCGGCCACGGCATCTGCTGGTTCCACCGTCACATGGTGGGACCCGTCTGCCATTGTGGAGCCGGCATCGGCAGACCCGGTAATTGCCAGCGGTCCAACCGCTTCTCTAACCTTTGCAGACGGCATTCATGCCCTTTTTGCAGTGGCACTGGATGGCACTAAAAACGGTGCAGCGGACTGGACGGTTTTTGGAGTAAACGAAGATGTGATCGTGACCGTCCTGGGCGCTATTCGTGTGCAGGTCTTAGAAAGCCTTACCTCTCTTCCTGTGGCTGGCGCTGCAGTCACCTATGGGCAGGGGGGGCATATCTTAGGTTCCTGTTTTACCGGAGATGACGGCATATGTGTGTTCGACGGTGTGGATGCCGGCACATATGACCTCACGGCATCCAAAGAAACCTACGATTCGAATCAGACTCAGATTACCGTCCCCAAGGACCAGACAGTGGATGTCACGCTGCGCATTCTGGCCCTGGTTGCCCCCAGCACAGATGTGTATGAGTACGGCAATCTGAAACTCTGCGTCAAAGAGGGCAGTAACAGCGGAAACGCGATAGTGAATGCAAAGGTCATGGATCTGAGAGGTACCTATGCCTGTCAGACGGATATTACCGGCTGTTGCACGGCCTATCGAGTCAGAAAGGGGCTGAAACTCTACTGGGTGGCCTATACGGATACCCTGTTTTCCGAGATCAACCAGTTTCATCTGACCGCAGACCAGGGGACATTGAACCTGATCGTCAATCCCTTGACCACCACAGGCCTGCGTCTCGAGGCCAAAGACGGCCTGACACTTGCCCCTGCCTCTGGAATGGAAGTAGGCGTCCTATCCGGTAATACGGTTGCTGCCTCAGGGAGCACGGATGGTGCCGGCAAGGCCTTGCTTTCTCCTTTAGACTCAGGGCAGACATACACGCTTCGCATTGCCACGCCCGATCAGTCAGGCCCTGATGGGGGCACATGGCAGGCATGGCAGGATATCGACCTCTCTTACAATCAGATAGCCCAAGGTAGGATTCTGCCGGTATTCCTTTCATTTTTGGGGGAATATGCCTCGATATCCAGTTTGAATGGCACCACTCCCACTAATTCGAATTCCACTTCCGGTTTGAGCATAACCGTTACGGACAGTGCCATGAAGGCTGTCTCCGGCGCCCTGGTCAGACTCTACATGTCCGGCTCGGTTTTGGGAGATTTCACCACCAACGCCACCGGCAAGGTGGAGATGAACGGCCTGTATCCCGGACAATATACTATTTCCATCAGCAAGGTCGGTTACGAGGGAGTGGCATTTGATTTGACCATAGGGGCAGGCCAGCAGTTGTCCCGTTATGTCCAGTTGACTGGGGTTCTGGAACCTCAATTGACGGAAGAACTGCTCTCCACAGGGGGTGCGAGTGGCGGAGCCCAGACCTGTCCTGGTCTTGTCATAGATGTCCTGAATCCATACACAGGCCAGCCTGTGCCAGGGGTTACGGTGGAGATATACACCCTCACCAACGGCACTGTGGTGCAATCGGGCGTGACCAATGCCTCCGGCCGTTATCAGGGCATGGGGCTTATGCCATCCACTGCATACGGCATTCGTCTCTCTTCGATCGTGCCCGCTTCTGCCGCTACAGGAAATCTCACATGGCAGGAGGTTCGAGAGTTTCTGCCCATAAGCATCCCCAACGACAATGTTGCTAATTACAGCCTGTATTTTGCCCAGAGCACCACTCGCGTGGTGCGTCAGGACGGCACAGGGGACAATCCGGCTCTGGTGGCAGCTGCTCTTGTGCTCAAAGACAGCGCGGGGATGCCCATCGCCAACACCAAATTCAAGGTGGAGAGCCTTGGCGATGGAACAGTCTTCAACTTGACGACCGATGGGACCGGAAAGGTCTCCTTTGCCCACGATTTGCCAGGTAAATACCGCATCAAGGCCCTTCCATCGGGCTATCAGGGCATGATTCTGGACATCACGCTGGGTTTGGGCCAGAAACCCACCTACACCCTCACCCTTCCCGTGGTACCCACAGTGCTTCGGCCTTCCTATGTCTCCTGTTCCTCCGGAGACAGTGGAATCCCCATTCAAAGCGGCATTAAGGCCCAGGTATTGAATGGTTTCACGGGCCTTCCTGTGTCCAATGTGACGGTGCGCGTTATCAGCACACAGAACCAGGCCGTTGCACAGGGTATTTCTGATGTTAACGGAGTATGGGGCAACGACAGCCTGTCACCCCAGACGGTGTCGGTGGAGGTATCTTGGCAGGGAGCGGGTGGTTGGCGTGAGTTACAGATGAAGTCAGGGGTGTCGCTTAGGGCAGGTTACAGAACGGTGCTCACCTTCTACATCACCCCCAATGCCACATCCATCTCTTCCACCCCTTCTGGCAGCGGTGTGGATGGCACAGCCGGCATAGCCCTGACCATTGTTGACATGCAGAAACGGCCCCTTTCCAGTATTCAGGTGTCTCTCATGGATGCCTTTGGCCGCACCCTTCAGGCCGCATATACCGATACTCAGGGTCGGGTCTCTTTCGATCGTCTTAACACAGGAAATTACGGCCTGATGATTCAATCCACAAATCGTCTAACGGTCTTTATGAAGGGCATTATGGTCTGGGCCGGCAACCACTTTGCGTGGCAGATAGTGTTACCAGAGGTTTCCAGACCAAGTTTTGGGACATTGGAGACTGCCGGGGGCGGAAGCCAGCTCAGGGCTGTTGTGGTGAATGGTCAGACCTTTGAACCCCTGACAGGGGTTGCCGTGGCCATGAAGGGGTCTAATGGCCAATCTCTGAATAACAGGTCGTTCACCTCTGCCACCGGCTTTTTCAATCTGGAAAACATGGACAGCCTTGGCCCGATCTATTTCGATCTCAAGGCCGGAAACTATCTGCCTCAGACTCAGGGACCGCTTCATCTTGCAGGCACACAGGTGAAATATGCCCTGTATGCCATGACTCCGGCCTCATCGCTGGTAGCTATCGCCAATCCGGACGGCATACCGGCGGGGGTGGTGAAGTGTATGCCGGGTGGCCAGTGCTTTTCGCAATCAGGGGATATGTTGACAGCATTTTCATACGATCCTGTGAGGCTTGAAATGCGCAGACAGGCACAGGCCAGGCTTGCCGCCAACACATCCAAACTCCTGACAATCGGCCTGGCGCCCCTTGGATCTGTTTCAAAGCAGGTATTGTCCCAGACACCATATTTAGCAGTGGTGCAGACAGGACAGGGCACCCTGGCCATCTATCAATATCAGGCTGTTTCAGGTGCATCCTTAGGGTTGGCAACCACCCTGACCGTTGCAGGAGAGATAACGGATGCGGTCTTGCTCTATAACGGCATGGCCGTTTCCTCCACAGCCGGAGTGTTCTTCTATCGCTTGGCAGGCGGTGACGGCAGAATAACCCCAACCATGGTGAGTTATGTAAGCTCGCCCATCAGATCCCTAATGAAGGCAGGGCCGGGGCTTTACGGCGTGAGCGACACGGGCCAGGTGGTGGGCATGGATATCACCTCCATGGAAATGCCGGTGGTGACGGGCACAGGGGAGCTTGGCTATACTCCGCGCAGTGCCTCGGCAATCGCTCCATCCGGCATCATCGTGGACACCAACGCCATGTTACATCCAATACGCTTTTCCGGTATGAAGACACTGGGGCAGGCATCTGGCGCGCCAATCACATCACCCGATACCTTATCTTCCGGAATGTCTCTGCGAATGGAAGAACAGGTGAGCAGGTTAAGCACATTAGCCATAGGGAAAAAGGCCTTTGGTTTTGCCATCGCAGGAAACAGGCTTTTTACCGTGGAGATCACGGACAACATACCCGTTCAAATCGCTTCGATGCAGCTACCTGGGAATCTATTCGATCTGCTGCCCATCAGACAGCGTATAAACAACAGATGGAGTGCCGGCTTGATGCTTGCCACTGCCAATGGTTTCTATGTCATGCCCCTTCCGGAGCAGGGCCAGGAGACAGTGACCCTGTCCCTGGATTTTGCCAGACTTGTGCCAAATCCCAACCAGAACTACCGGTTCTGGACCGCTCAGGGCTATACCGATGTGCTCAACAGGGGGGTAGATGCCAATGGCAATACTCAGTTGATGCTGAATACCACTCTACCCGCTGGTATCTATGATCTCGCAGTGGTGGGCGAGGATGGTGTGGCAAGATTCGTGTACAACGGCCTTTCCCTGTTTACGGATGCAATCGGTTACCTCAAGGATATGCAACCCGTGCTTATTTTGGCCAAAGCCAATCGTGACAGGGCCGCGGTCTTCAATCCAGGGGACGACATCTGGCTGGATATGAGTCTTGCGGTTTTGACACAGAAACTCTGTGATGTTCATGTGCTCGTAGATTATCGTCTGACAGGCGATACAAACACATATCACTTCTATACCACTGCAAACAATGGTATGCTTGGGTTCAATGCGTGGCCTGGAGGTGTAAATGCCCCTGCACCCCAGCCCCTGGTCGCCTCATGGCCGAGCTTCGTCATAAACGACCTGTATCTGCCTCTGATTTCTCTGCCTAAACCAGGCGGTTATGGTGGAGCTGGGATGGTATCGCTGGTCTTAACAAGGCCAGGCGGCCATCCTCTGGTGACATCTGATGTCATAGGGGTATCTGTAGCGGGTTTCAGTATTAGTAATTGACAAGTGCTGTTCAAACTTGCTGGTTTTTACAGGCACCGTCGTGATTCGGAAATGTGTTGATTGGCATCGTGGTTTTGTATTTGTGGGTATTTTGCCTGGTTGCGGCCGGTATTCCTGCTTTAGATACAGGAGGGTAATCCCATGACCTTTTCGCAATTGAGCAGTCTTTTCTTCCGCATCGCCATTCGTATGAGGGATTTGAATGCGGTTTTGAAAACAGCCAAAACAGGTGATCCGAAGCCTGTAATCAGGCGGATTGTCAATAAAACATTGTTCAGAGAGGTATTTTCGAAGATATTGTGGAAAAAGTAGCAATGGCGGGGCCGACGAGGCTCGAACTCGCGACCTCTGGCGTGACAGGCCAGCGTTCTAACCGGCTGAACTACGACCCCGCAGTTACTCTATAATGACTGACACAAACAACGATATTGGTAGGCGGAACAGGGATTGAACCTGTGACCCTCGGCTTGTAAGGCCGATGCTCTCCCGCTGAGCTACCCGCCCGCGCTTGAGTGAGTTAACTTTATAAGGTATCTGCTGGAAAATGTCAAGTTAAGGCAAGCGAAAAATTAAAAAAGTCCGAGCCAGCACAGAAACGATTTTTTAGAATCTCCCTAAGCTGTTTCGTTTCATCTTCCGAACGGAAACGGAGCCGGCCCTGATGACAGAAACGGATTGTTCGTTCCAGCGCCTTGTCTCTGTGTCTTGGCGGAATCTCCTGCTTTTACGGTTTCCTGCCGGACTGTCTTGGGATAATATGCTGAGAAACTGAATCGGCCCGCCTCCTGTGGGGCCTTCAGAATGATGTCTGCGGCCAGCAGTTCGTCAACCTTGATCTCTCTTTCTCCAATACCAGGCACTATATCCCGCACCGTGATCTCGTCTTGAGGAATCATTTCATAAGACCAGTCCGAATGTGTGTCCAGGGAACCGCTGGCGTTTTTCCACTCGTCAGTTGAGGACAGCTGTAGAATCAGTTGATTGGCTATGTTGCCGGCCTCTTCCGCCATGACGCCTCGAAAGAATTCCCTGTGCCCCTGGCTGATGATGGAGAGGATCACGCCGAGCGCTATGCCTGTTATGGCAGTGGCGATGAGCACCTCCATGAGCGTAAAGCCATTTTCTTGTTTAAGTGAGTGTCGTGCCTTGGTTGTCATGTCTGGGTCTCCACATTTACTGTGCCCAGCAGTTTATTGACGCGAATCTGTCTGACGGCATTGTTGTACTTGAGATCCAATTCCGCACCGGTGGAGCTGCCATCCGGAAAGAATATGACGGCATAACCGCCATTGGAAAGCTCTATGATGCCGGTGCCCTCGATCTGGACTGTTTCAGGAATAGAGATGGATTTTCCACCTTCTATGAATATGCGCCGGTTTTCTTCATCTATGATGAATCTGACGGCCTTTCCTCTACCTATTGCAGCACTTCTTGCCTGTTTGATGGTGCTCAAAAAATCAGCCTCGAAACGGCTCTCTGTGGATTTCAGCATGCCGCTGCCCACGGCTATAAAGACAAGGGAACTCATGAGGCCTACTATGACCATGACCACCAGCAGTTCCATGAGGGTAAAACCCTTTTCAGAATGGGGCGGGTTGCAACCTGCCCATAGCATCTTACAGCGACACATCGTTTATTCCAAAAATAGCTAGGAGCATGGACAGAATGATGCCTCCGATCAGAAGACCCATGACCACTATGGTGACAGGCTCCACCATGGAGAGATAGAGTTTCGTGTCGTGCTGAATCTTTTCATCCAGGTCGTCCGCCACCTTGAGCAGCATTTTGCCCATGTCTCCCGTTTCCTCTCCGATGGAGACGAGGTGCACTACCAGCGGAGGAAACAGGCTGGATTGTTTCATGATCTGACTTAATGCCCTGCCCTGCCTGACGCCCTTGTGCATCACCTCCATCTGGGCCCTGATCTGGCTGTTTTCCAGTACATCGGATGCAAGGGAAATGGAGGACAGAATGGGCACTCCGCTTTCCAGCAGAGTTCCCAGCGTGCGTGTCAGTCTGGCCAGTTCCATGCGCAGGATCATACCGCCGGCCAATGGAAGGCGCAGCAGAGTCTTGTCCCACCATATTCTGCTGTTTGGAGTGTGAAACGATGTGTATAATCCACCTACGGCGACAGCGATAAACGCTGCAATCATCCACCACCAGTCCTTTATGAAGGAGCTGGTATTTACTATAAGCTCTGTTGCCAGGGGCATGGGCTGGTTCAGGTCTTTGAATATCTGGCCGAATTTCGGGACGACAAACGTCACAAGAATGGTAACGGATGCAAAACCCACCAGAAGCAGCATTCCGGGATAGATGGAAGAGGTCAGAATGAATCTGCGAATCTGACGTGAGCGTTCCAGGAACGTGCCGAGTCTGCGCAGGACTTCCGGCAGAACACCGCCCATTTCGCCCACTGTCACCATGTTCACATATAGTTTGTCAAATAGCGCAGGATGATTGGATAATGCCCCTGAAAGCCCTTTGCCGCCCTGAATATCCCTGCGTACGGTGGTTACCAGCTCTTTTACCGCTGGTTTGTCCGTTGAATCGGCGATGACTGTCATGGAACGTTCCAGGGGTACGCCGGCCTCCAGCAAGTCCGCCAGTTCACGCGTAAAAAACAGCAGATCATCTTGTGTCAGTTTCGGCCCTGTATGCAGGTGCAGCAGACCCTCGAGGGTGTGCTGTTTCTTGATCTTTATGGGTTGAAGGCCAAGTGCGAGGAGTTTGTTGATGAGGGCTTGCTCGGTTGCAGCCTCCTCTGTGCCGCTGACCTTCGATCCGGAGGAGTTTATGGCCTCATAAGAAAATTTTGTCTGCCCGGTGGTTTTACGTTTGTCGGATTTGCCGCCGGAACTGGAGGCAGTCACGGATTTTGCGGAGGTGATGAGGCGTGAAATGGGGTTGAGTGAAGGCATATCAGTTGTTTGTGACGCGAATGACCTCTTCCAGTGTGGTCACGCCGTGTATCACATGCAGCATTCCGTCTTCCCGTAATGTACGCATGCCCTCTTTTCGCGCTTCGGACATAATTGTGGAGCTGTCTGCACCCTGCATAATGAGCCTGTGTATGGCGGGCGATATCTCCATGAATTCGTAGATACCGATTCGTCCGGCATAGCCTGTGCCGGCGCAGTGACTGCAGCCTTCGCCCTTCCAGATGACTTCGGGTCTCTCTGAAAAAGCATTTCCGCCCAGATGGCGCATTTCATTCCATAGGGTGTCGTTGACGGGCACCTCTTTTTTGCAATGGGGGCAGATACGCCTGACCAGACGCTGGGCCACCACAGCCAAAAGGCACGATGAGAGCAGGTAGGACTCCACGCCCATTTCCTGAAGTCGAGTGATGGCGCTTGGCGCATCGTTGGTATGCAGCGTGGAAAAGACCAGGTGGCCGGTGAGGGCGGACTGTATGGCTATCTCTGCGGTTTCGCCGTCTCGAATCTCGCCCACCAGAATCACATCCGGATCCTGACGCAGAATGGTACGCAGGGCGGATGCAAAGGTCAGACCTATATTGGTTTTGACATGTATTTGATTGATGCCGTCCAACTGATATTCCACAGGGTCTTCCACGGTTACGATCTTTTTGTCGGGTGAGTTGATACGGTTCATGACCGCATAGAGGGTGGTGGTTTTGCCGCTTCCGGTAGGGCCTGTAACCAGAATCATTCCGTAGGGCCTTGTGATGACCCTGTCAAATTTGTCGAGCATCTCTTGAGAAAGACCGAGGCTTTCCAAGTCCAGCTTCACCTCGTCTCTGTTCAGAAGTCGCAGCACCAGACTTTCACCAAAAAGGGTGGGTAGAGACGATACACGAATGTCTATTTCACGGGCACGCTCTTTGACCTTTATGCGACCGTCCTGGGGCAGGCGCATTTCGGCGATATTCATCTTGGACATGAGCTTTACACGAGAGGTGATGGCTGGTTGCAGGCGTTTGGCTATGGTCTCCATCTCGTGCAGCACTCCGTCTATGCGGTAACGCACCTTCAGATGGTCTCGAAATGGTTCGAAGTGAATGTCTGACGCCCCAACCTCTATGGCCTGGCTGATGAGATGGTTCACCAGACGTATGACAGGGGCCTCGGATGCCATATCCTTGAGCTGCTCCGGATCGTCCCAAAGACCTTCCTCGCTGCGTTCTTCCTGATCCGTATCACTGGCGGCCAGGTCCATATCCGCCTCGTACCACCGATAGATGGCAGCCAAAATGTCGTCTTCATTGGCCCTTACCGGTATCACGCGAGCACCATAGAGCATTTCCAGTGCCTCTATGGCATAGAGGTCGTTGGGGTTTGCCATGGCCACTCGCAGAAACTCTGGTGTCGCCTCAAGGGGGGCGAGCCGCCATTGTTTCATGAGACGTGAGGACAGGCCGTCGATATTGATGGTAGGCGGCTTTTCCGGAAAATCAGCGGTGGATATCTGATCTTGTCTTTCAGTAGATTTTCTTACAGATTCGTTTTTGTCTTGTTTGTGGTGTTCCTGTGTCCCATCTGATGAACTGGTGACCATCACTGCATCTGTGTCTGTCTGTAATCCGCCGGATGGCATGGTGTTTGGGGTTGCAATGACCTCATTCATGGCAGGAGATTACTCCCAGCTGTTGACATCTGCATTTTCGCCCTCACCGCCGGGTTGACCGTCCAATCCATAGCTTATAATGTCGTACTCTCCATGTTCGCCGGGGCACTTATAGACATAGTCGTGGCCCCATGGATCTTTGGGAATGGCCTTGGGAAGATAGGGGCCTTGCCACTTCTCCACGGAAGAAGGTTTTTCGCGCAGGGCGTTGAGCCCTTCTTCCGTTGTGGGATATCGTCCCACATCCAGCCTGAACGAATCCAGCGCCGAACCGAAGAGTTCTATCTGGGCCTTGGCTGTTTTCTGTTTGCTTGCCCCGAGCTTGCCGAAGAATTTGGGGGCGACCAAGGACGCCAGCAGACCTATGATGATGACCACGACCAAAAGCTCTATGAGGGTGAAGCCTTCCTGTCCGATCAGGACGGGTGTCTTGTTTGTAGGGTGTTTCAATTTGTTGAATATCATGGGTACCTCCGTTAATTTAATGAATTATATAGACAACCCGTTATTTTGCAATCAAAAAGGCATTTGCGTTGACACGTTGCTCTATCTGCTTCTCCAGTCTTTGGGCCTCGTCATAGTCATTGGATACAAATATCTGTACGCGATAGAAGGTCTGTGCCCCGACATTTCCTTCCGCCACCTCGACGGCCTTGTAATCCTTGCTCAAGCTATTCCGGAAGGCATAGGCGCGGTCCCGTTCCAGAAACGCTCCCACCTGCACATAAAATCTGCCGTGCCGAATATCGGGCTGGTTGATGTAGGTGATGCGATTGCCGGTCATGGAGCCTTCGCTCATGGCCTCGACTCTTACACGGGCCAGACCCTTGCCAACTATACCCAGTTGCTGGGCCGCGCCGTAACTCAGATCCAAAATGCGGTCTTTCACAAAAGGGCCTCTGTCGTTTATTCGGCAGAGGATATCCTTGCCGTTTTCCAGATTCGTTACTCGCACCATGGTGTTTATGGGCAGGATTTTGTGGGCGGCGCTGATGCCGTACATATCGAATCTCTCGCCGTTAGCCGTGTTTTTGTTGTGAAAATCCCTGCCGTACCAGGATGCGTAGCCTTCCTCAACAAAACCCTCTGCCGATGGCAGGGGATAATATGTCTTGCCGTTTACGGTGTAGGGCCGTTGAGTGGCCGGAACCTTGTAGGGTGGTGGGGCATAGCCCCTTGGAGCTACGGGTGCCTTGGCCTTGGCACATGCAAAAAGACTGCCGGTTATGCAGCAGGCGCTCAATGTCCAGATGATTTTTTTTGAATAACGGCTCAAGACGGTATCCTAAAAAGGTTCTTTCATGCAGAAGGAATTCGCTGCCACACCGGAAATCCGATTGGTTCATAGTTTATGAACCGCGGAGTCGTGACTACGGCAGTCGTATTGTGTATGGTAATATACACTGTCAAGCAGGTCAATTCTGTTCGGTCTTAGCATTCTATTCGCACCATAACAGGCAGTGAGTTGATAAAGAATGAGACTTATAGACCCATCTTCTGCAACCCTCGGAGGTTTTCATGAATCCCATTTATTTGGATTACAATGCCACCACCCCTTCTCATCCATGTGTCATAAAAACAATAGCCGATGTGCTTGAAAGGAACTGGGGAAACCCTAGCAGTTCCCATGAAATCGGTCGAATGGCTCAAGCTGTTTTTGCCCAGGCCAAGACTCGAATAGCGGACTTGTTAAATGCGGTATCGCATGAAATCGTTTTGACGAGCGGCGGAACTGAGGCCAACAACACAGTGCTGACCAGTATAGTGGAGGCGTTGTCCGTCAGGGGCAGGCATGTCATAGTCAGCGATATAGAACATCCGTCCGTTCTTAATCCAGCCATTCGTCTGATGGAACGGGGTTTTTCAGTGGATTTTGCCAGGGCCACTCCTGATTGTTTGATAACGCCGGAAGAGATAGGCAGGCTTATACGACCGGATACGGTTTTAGTCTCCGTTATGTTGGTCAATAATGAAACCGGTGTGATTCAACCTATCGAAGAGATAGCCAAGATTGTCAGGCCCAGGGGCATCTTGTTGCATACTGATGCAGCCCAGGCCGTGGGTAAGATACCAGTTGATGTGCAGAGTTTGAATGTGGATTATTTGACTGTGGCAGGTCATAAATTATATGCCCCAAAGGGTATCGGCGCCCTTTTTGTGAGGAATGGAGTGCCTTTTTCTCCGTTTTTGCTGGGAGGTGGGCAGGAACAGGGCAGGCGGTCCGGCACAGAGGCAGTAGCCCTTGCAGCAGGTCTGGCATGTGCCTGTGATCTGGCCCGTCAGGATATGGAACAGGAGGTCATGAGGCAGGAAAGGCTTCGAGAGCGGCTGTGGCAGGGGTTGCAAGGGCTCTGGCCGCATCTGATCAGACATGGGGCAGATCGACCCAGCCTTCCAAACACATTGAGCGTGTCTTTTGTGGGGCTGAATGCCACTCAGCTGCTTTTAGCGTGTCCTGAGCTCTGTGCCTCTACCGGAGCGGCCTGCCATGGTCTGCAAGAGGGTGCAACTGCGCGCATCTCCCATGTGTTGGCGGCTATGGGCGTGAATTCAGAGGTGGCAAAGGGAACGATACGGTTTTCTGTGGGCCGCATGACGGATGAGATACAGATAGAGGCCGTCCTTCAAAGTATAGCCAATGGACTAAAAAAACTGACAAAATAAAACCGATGGTCAGTGAATGATGTTTCCTATGCGATCAAACCGGGGTCTGAAGTGGTCGCTGTCCCATGACCAATAGATAAAGAGCGCCTTTCCCTTTACATCTTTAATTGGCACAAAACCCCAAAAACGGCTGTCATAGCTGTGGTCTCGATTGTCTCCCATGACGAACAGCGAGTCCTTGGGCACTGTAATGGGGCCGAAGTTGTCTCTGGGTTGTATGCCGGCGGGCAGGATGCGCGAGTCCGTCCACTGGGCGGTGGGTGGGTCGGGAAAGGGTTTTCCGTTTACAAAGAGCTTTTTGTCCCGAATCTCCACTGTATCGCCAGGTACGCCGATCACGCGTTTTATAAAGTCTTTTGATGGGTCAACAGGATAGATGAAAACAATGATGTCCCCTCGCTTGGGGTTGTCTCCAGGTATCCAGACGGCTTTTGTGATGGGGTTGCGAATGCCGTAGGCCATCTTGTTTACAAAGAGATGGTCGCCTATGAGCAGGGTATTCAGCATGGAGCCGGATGGAATCTTGAATGCCTGCACAACGAAGGTGCGAATGAGCATAGCCAGGATCAGGGCTATGATGATGGATTGGGCATACTCCCAAAATATCTGTTGAGTTGTTTTGGATTGGTTTTGTAAGTGTTTGAACATAATGGGCCGATAGTAGTCAGATTGAGAGTAAAATGCAAGACTTATGTTGTTTTACCATGCAAGAGGGGTCTTCCACGCGGTTTTCAATTCAGCGAGGGAGGCCTTGCAGATGACCTGACCGTGCGCACTAAGGACCAGATATGGTTCCTTTGTGGTCCTTCCCACACAGGCCGCGGGCAGGCCATGAATCAGCGCATCGAATGCCTGACGATGGCGTTCAGGAATGGTTAAAACGAACCTGCCTTGGCTTTCGCTGAACAGCAATGTATCTCTTCGCGCCACTCCATTTGATGGAATTGCGGAGAGTTCTATCTCCATGCCGAGGTCTCCTGAAAATGCTGTTTCGGCCACTGCCACTGCCAGCCCGCCATCCGAGCAATCGTGGCAGGAGGCTACGAGTCCCTGTTGAATGGCGGTCTGCACCGCCTTGAATATCTTGAGATTTTCGCAGATGTGTACACGGGGCACGGAGTTTCCTGTGATTCCCTTGAGTCTGTAATATTCGGAACCGCCCAGTTCAGAATAGGTCTTTCCCAGTACATAGACCAGGTCACCAGGCTGTTTGGCATCCATGGACACGCAGCGTCGAATGTCAGGCACGCGGCTGATCACGGAAAACAGCAGCGTAGGCGGAATGGATATCTTGACCCCCCCTATGATGGCGTCGTTTTTCATGCTGTCCTTGCCGGAGATGCAGGGCACACCATAGCCGGTGCAGATATCGAACAGGGCCTTGTTCGCCCGCACGAGTTGGGCCAGCTTGTAGTGTCCGTCCGGTGTCTTTTCAGACTGCACAGGATCGCACCAGCAGAAGTTGTCCAGACCTGCCATGAGTTCAAGGGTGCCGCCCACACATAGGGCGTTTCGTACGGCCTCGTCCACCGCACATGCCGTCATCCAATATGTGTCGATGTCGCTGTATTTGGGGCAGATGCCATGGGCCACCACCAGTCCGTCAAAGGCATTCAGGTCTATGCGGATTACCGCTGCATCACTTGGGCCGTCACATCTGCTGCCCATCAGGGGTTTGATGACGCTTCCGGCCTGCACCTCGTGATCATACTGTCTGACCACATATTCTTTGCTGGCCACATTGTAACTGTTCAAAACAGACTTTATTTCAGAGGTCAGGTCCTGGGGTTCAGGGAAGTCCGCCTCCTTGTGGCTGGATGGCTGCCACAAGGCCTTGAGCTTCATGCGCGGGCTGCCGGCGTGCATAAAATCCATATCCAGCAGGGCTACGGTCTTGCCCTCATAGACACAGTGAAATTTGCCGGAGGTATCGAATCGGCCCAGTACAGTGGATTCCACATCCATCTTTTCGCTTAATTCAAGGAATTGATTCAGTTTTTCTTCCGGAACGGCAACGGTCATGCGTTCCTGCGCCTCTGAAAGCAGTATCTCCCAGGGCTGAAGACCGTGGTATTTCAGCGGTGCCTTGTCTAGGTGCATCACAAACCCCCCGGTTTCTCTCGCCATTTCACCCACGGACGAAGAGAGTCCACCGGCCCCGTTGTCCGTAATGGAGTTGTAAAGGCACATATCCCTTGCTCGCAGCAGAAAGTCGGTCATCTTCTTCTGGGTTATGGCATCCCCGATCTGAACGGCAGTGGCTGGAGAGCCTTCATGCAACTCCTCTGAAGAGAAGGTGGCTCCGTGTATGCCGTCCTTTCCTATGCGGCCTCCGCACATCACGATATAGTCGCCGGGCTGCGCCTTTTTCTCGAAGCTCACGTGGTTGCAGACCTCTTTGGGCAGAATGCCGCCTGTTCCGCAGAAAACCAGTGGTTTTCCCACATAGCGTTCATCAAACACGATGGAGCCGTTCACCGTTGGAATGCCGCTTTGATTGCCGCCGTGTTCCACGCCTTCCCGTACCCCCTCAAAGATGCGTTTGGGGTGCAAAAGCCCCTTGGGCAGGGCCTTTTTGTAGTCCGGGGGGCCGAAGCAGAATACATCCGTGTTGAAGATGAGTCTTGCGCCCATGCCTGTTCCGAAGGGGTCGCGATTGACACCCACTATCCCTGTGAGGGCGCCGCCGTAGGGGTCCAGGGCCGAAGGACTGTTGTGTGTTTCCACCTTGAATGCGATGTTCCATCGGTCGTTGAAGGAGATGACTCCGGCATTGTCCTTGAAAACCGAAAGACAGAAGTCTGTTGCGCCCTTCTGTTTACGAATAACCTCCGTGCCTTTCTTGATGTATGTGTTGAACAGGCTGTCTATGACCTCTTTTCGGCCGTCTTCTTCATATTCGATGATGGCGTTGAATATCTTGTGCTTGCAGTGTTCCGACCAGGTCTGGGCCAGAGCCTCCAGTTCAACGTCTGTGGGATCAGGCCCGAGTCCTGCCTTTTGGCGCTCATTTCGCACGTCAGGGCGTTCATAATAGGCACAGATGGCCTTCATCTCTTCAAGCGAAAGGGCCAGAAGCCGTTCTTTCGATATGCGCATCAATTCTGTGTTCGAGAGGTCGGTGAGCCGAATGGTCTGCACTCGTGCAGCTTCCTGTGAGGTGACCTGTGGAATGGCATAGAATGCAGGTCGGTGTGCCTGCCGGTTTTGTATCAATTCGGCCCGTGAGCGCACTATAACACGTTGAATCAGGTCGTTGGCCAGCAGATTGTGGGCTATGTCCTCTGCTGCGTCCCTGCTCAGCTCGCCCTTTAGACAGTACTGAGTTGCGGTATAGACTGCCTCGTCTTCTCTCAGAGGCCTGTGCATGGCAAGCGAAAGGGCATGGGCGGCCACTCGGCCCTCGTTGTCCGTTACACCTGGCCGAAAGCCCACCTCGATGAGCCAGTCCCAGTCGAAGGTGAATTCGCCGGCCTCTGAGAGCGCCAGAGAGGCGTCTATGGCTATGCGATGCAGCACAGGGTCCGACAGGGCACTTTCTGCATATTCCAAGAGCTGGGGTTCGTCTATGTCCGCATGAATCAGATAGACCTTTATGGTCTTGACTTTAATGCCTCGAATGCCCAGGTCGTTTTCGATGCGTCTGGCGGTCTTGTCGCCCAGACTGTCTTTGAGATTGGGGCTGATGCCTGCTTCTATGCGATGTACAGTGTATGTCAAGGAAAGCCTCCATTGTTATTTCATCAGGAATACAGTTTCGTCCGTAATTCAGTTCAGTCTGGCGCATTTCTTCATCAGATAACGCAATGAAGATAGTTGCAGCCATCTGTTCACATGAAATTCATTTTATGGTCAATGAGTCGCAAATTCAACAAAAAAGGCATTATTTTTGCACAGATTTATTGCCTCTGAATACATTTTTATGTTAATTGACTACATGCACTATCGCCATACAAAATTTCATAACAACACCGGCTGGCTGAAAGATCAGAGCGGCTTTACTCTATTGGAACTGCTTATCTCAACCACCCTCATAGCGATTTTGGTGGTCATTCTGTCCCTTGCCCTGCGTACAGGTATTCAGGCGTGGAGTCGGGGTAAGGAGGCCAATCTGCAGAACATGCCCATTGCCGCCATCGAGGGCCTTTTGGCGCGGCAACTACGGGCCGCTGTGCTCAGGAATCCCTCGGAACCCACCAGTTTCACCTTTTTCAAGGGCGACGAGACACAGATTGCATTTCTGACCAATTATACACCCCTCGGCAATCTGGCAGGAGGCTCGTTTTTGGTGTGTTACCGTTATGACGCCAACAGCAGCAGCCTGGTCTTCGCTCAAAAGATCATCACGCGCAGGGATGCCTTTCCTCAGACCATTCCAGAGGAATTCACCACTAAAGCAGGCTCCAAGGACATGGACCGCCAGCTGAAAGATGGCTGGGATGTGGAGGTGGTTTCCGATGTGCCGAAGATTCGCTTTGCGTTTCTGTCCCCTGCCACTGTTTCAAAGCAGCCGGATGAGTGGGACAACAAATGGGAGGCTACCTACAACATGCCGCTGGCAGTGGCAGTGTTCTGGGGCGAAGACAGGGGGGCGCTGAGTCTTTTTTATACTACACCGTTTATCTCCAGGTCGATCTCGTAAATTTAATGAAGATTATGCAATGGCATGAAAACATACAGCCATATGTCTTTAGACAGCAAAGAGGGGCGGTGCTGGTACTGGTGCTGTGGGTACTGGCGGTGCTGAGTCTTGTGGCCGGGTTTTATGCCTCGGAGGCCAAGGTGCGCCGGAACTTAGGCAGCCAGACCCTGGAATCCATTACCGCTCGAGAGGAGATAAAGGCCCTGCTCTGCATACTGGCCACGCGTCTGGCCACCCCTGACATGAAGCCGGAAGATGCCTGGGAAAAGGGGTTCTTTGTGCCGGACGGTCTGCCTCACAGGATTTTTTTGAATCAGACGGCCATAGACTTCATTTTAGAAGACGAAAGGGGTAAAATCGATTTGAACAAGGCGCCGGATGAGGATATCCGGCTGGTTTTGCGTGGTATGCTGGAGCTTCAGGGGAAAAACCCTGCCTTGGCTGACAGATTGCTGAATGCCATTTTGGACTGGAAGGATTCGGACAATCTGCCTCGAGACGGAGGGGCTGAGGATGAGACATACGAACAGAAGCGCCCCGCTTATGTGGCTGCCAACGGACCTTTTAAGTCCATCGAGGAGCTCCTTTTGGTGGAGGGAGTCACATATGAACTCTTTTACGGCAGGTCCGTCACGCCCGTGAGTTACGGCGTATCGGCTGCCGG
Source organism: Dissulfuribacterales bacterium (assembly GCA_041287365.1). GTDB lineage: Bacteria > Desulfobacterota > Dissulfuribacteria > Dissulfuribacterales > DYLC01 > JAQVIJ01. Next base: position 22,518 of record JBEULL010000002.1, read on the forward strand.
TGAGGTCTCTACAGTAAATCCGCTCGGCCTCGGGCTCAAACATATTTTCACTGTTTACAACGATTCCGGAAAGGTTATAAAGGACTATGCGCCGGAATTGCTGTTGAATCTCATCGGTGACAGAATAGAGATGCAGAATGCCTCGGCAGCGGCAAGTCATACCGGTTCACAAGCAGGGCTGCCGACTCAGACAGGTCAGCCCATGTCAGGCGGTGTATTGCGCTGTTATATACGTATCGGCAACATGAACTATGAGGTTTACTGGAAGCCTGGGGGAAGTCAGCCTGTCTGGGGCCAGCCGTCCGACGGCCTGCCGTTCAAGATCGTTCGATGGATCGAATTGGCCCAGCCGCATCCATGGCTGCTGGAATTGAAAATACAATAGGAGAAAAGTCATTATATGTCGGAGGAATTATGCAATTGTATCGAGTAATTTTTGTATTGTGCCTGAGCCTGATGTGTTTTCAGGCATCATTTGCTGAAGATCAGATATTCGGCGGCGGAGTCAGGCCTGGTGTCGCTCAGGATGCCGGCAAATCCAAGGCCCCTGTGGACAGGCCACCCATTCCAATACCAATGCCTTCAGCCACGCAGGCCAATGCAAATTCATCGCTTTTTGAGCCTGGGCCTGGGGTTCCAAAGGCCGCTCAAGTCCCTGCGACTTCAGCTCAGCCGGCGGCACAACCAGCGCAGCCGATAAATCCACCAGCAGCACAGGCGCCATCACAGCCTGCCACGGCACCGCCATCTGTTTCCGCTCCACCGGCCCCTCAACCACAATCGGCAGCACAGCCAGTGGTGCAGCCGCCTGCGCCGGCTGCACCTCAGCCTACTCCTGCTGTTACAGCAGCGCCTGCAGCAAAGCCGGTTTTGGCTCAGTCACCTTTTGCCGGTGCAGGCGAGACCGAAAAACGTGCCATTGATATCGCTCTGGACAATATGGATATATATCCAGTGCTGGACCTGGTGTTGAACCAGATTCTTGGAATCAATTATGTGGTGGATCCGGCCATAAAAGGCACCATCTCTTTACACATCAGCGGTTCATATACTCGTAATGAACTGCTGAATCTGTTGAACTCCGTGCTCCAGATGCAGGGTTTGTCTTTGGTGCGCGGCGATGCGGATCTCTATAAAGTGGCCAGAAAACCTGATTCCTCCAAAATGGGTTCTGATGTGGTGGTTTACAAGCCCGGAGAATCGGCCTATCGCGGGGATACTGTTGCGATATTTCAATTGAAGTATATCTATGCCCCGAACGCGGCAAACAACATCAAGAATTTTCTTTCAAACGGTGCAACGGTAGTGGCAGAGACCAGCGTAAACGCCCTGATTGTGGCGGATACAGCGGAAAATATCAATAAAATCGGTAAGATTCTGCCTTTGATAGATGCCGACGTATTCAAGGACATTCACTGGCGGGTTTTCACCTTTGAAAAGACCGATGCAACGGAGGTGGGCAAGGAACTGGAGAAGCTCTTTCAGGTAAATGGCATATATCGCAGGCCTGGCCTTGATCCTGCGGCATTTCATATTCTGCCACTTAAGAGCTTGAATGGTATCATCGTGGTCTCCAGATGGCCTGAGATCATAGACCTGATGGCCAACTGGGTGCAGGAGCTGGACAAGAGCCAGCTCAACAAGGGTTCCAAGGTATATGTCTATTTTGTGCAGAACGCCCAGGCGACCGATATAGCCCAGACCCTTCAGATGGTCTACGGACTGCGCACTACAGGCGGTTCCAGCAGGATGTCTTCCAGTACCGCTAAGAGCAAGACCGGCACCACCAGCAGCAGAAACGTCCTGGTGCAGGGCAGGACAACTAACACCATGACCAGCAAGACGGAGAAACCGGATCTCAATCTGGATGTGACGGCTACCGGCGAACTCTCGGACGAGGTGGAGATCATTCCTGACGAGATCAACAATGCCATTCTTATCAAGGCGAGACCCAGGGATTACAACATCATCTCAGAGGTATTGAAGCAACTGGACGTGCTGCCCCGTCAGGTGCTGATAGATGTCTTGATCGTGGATGTGAATCTGAAGGACGACATCTCCTTTGGAGTGGAGTGGTTTTTGAAAAACAAGGGAATCAAGATCGACAATGTTGTTTACAGTGCGGACGCAGCCCTTTCCAATGGCACGACACTGGCCCAGAACACCGAACTGGGCAAAGGGTTGGCGGGCTTCTCTTACGGTCTTTACAACGCGGCCGGTGGCTTGAGGGGCTTGGTGACGGCATTGGCCGAAAAGACGGATGTCAATATCCTGTCCAGTCCCACCATTCTGGCGGTGGACGGACAGGAATCCAGTATTGAGGTCGGGGATGAGGTGCCCACGCTGACAGCTACCACCACCACCGACGGAGGCTTGACCACCCAATCCGTGCAGTACAGAAATGCAGGTATCATCCTCAAGGTCAAACCCTTTATCAACGATAGCGGAGTGGCCCGTATGGAGATCACTCAGGAGGTCAGTGCAGTGACCAGTGAGACCACCGGTTCCATCAATTCCCCGCGTTTTCGTACTCGAAAGGCCACTACATATCTTGTGGCCAAGGACGGCCAGACCATCGTAATCGGCGGATTGATACAGACACAAAAGACCAAGTCCAGCTCCGGTGTCCCGTTCCTCAAGGATATTCCTGTGCTGGGTTATGTATTCGGAGGCCATGGAAGCAACAACAACAAGACCGAACTGCTCATAGCCATCACCCCTCATGTGCTGAAGACGCGAGAGCAGGCCGATGCCTTGACTCAGGAGTTCGCACAGCGCGTTGCGGAACTTCGACAGTATCTCGATGCAAGCAAGGGCAAGGCTGAGGCAGCGGAAGTGAAAAAGACGGAAGTAGAGGCCCCAAAGTAGGGAGCATAAGGGTGAAAAGATATGATTGACAGAAAAAATCGTGTGTTGATACTGGATTTCGGGTCGCAGACCACTCAGCTCATAGCCAGGCGTGTGCGAGAGGCAGGGGTTTATTGCGAGATGCACCCCTTCAATCTTTCCGTGAATAGGATTCGTGACATTTCTCCCAGGGCAATCATATTGTCTGGCGGTCCTGCCAGTGTGTACGATGCCGACGCACCTTCCGTGGACCAGGCCATATTTCAAATGGGTCTGCCTGTCCTGGGCATCTGCTATGGAATGCAGCTTATGGCCCAATCCCTTGGAGGCCAAGTGGTAAAGGGACTGCGAAGGGAGTATGGACACGCACGTCTTTATTTCGATGAACCCAACGAGCTATTTTACGGTCTTGCCGTGAACCCTGCATCCCATCAGGTCTGGATGAGTCACGGCGACCGCATAGAGGTGTTGCCTTCGGGTTTCATGGCCATAGCCTGGAGTGAAAACACGCCGGCAGCGGCCATGCGGCACGAATCCCTGCCTTTGTTCGGTGTACAGTTTCATCCGGAGGTGGTGCATACCGAGATCGGCACGGACATACTCAAAAATTTCCTCTTTCGTATAGCAGGCTGTGAGCCTGATTGGAACATGCATTCCTTTGTGAATGCCGCTGTTCGAGAGATTCGAGAACGTGTGGGCAATGAACGTGTGATCTGCGCCCTTTCAGGCGGAGTGGACAGCACGGTCACCGCCCTGCTTATCAACAAGGCCATCGGTCATCAGCTTACATCCATTTTTGTCAACAACGGGCTTTTGAGAAAGAATGAGGCGGAGACCGTGTTGTCATTTTTGAGGGCATTGAACCTGAACGTGCGCTATGTGGACGCCTCCGAGCGTTTCCTGTCCAAGCTGGCCGGCATTGTGGAGCCTGAAAAAAAGAGGCGCATCATCGGCGAGGAATTCATTCATATCTTTGAAGAGGAGGCCAATGCCCTCGGTGACGTGCGTTATCTGGCACAGGGCACACTGTATCCCGATGTGATCGAGAGTGTTTCTTTTAAGGGGCCGTCCGCCGTGATCAAGAGCCATCACAATGTGGGTGGATTGCCGGAGCGTATGAAACTGAAGCTTATAGAGCCGTTGCGGGAGCTCTTCAAGGATGAGGTGAGGGGAGTGGCAAAGGAGCTTGGAATGCCTGAAGAACTGATTCACAGGCACCCGTTTCCAGGGCCAGGGCTGGCCATTCGTATTTTGGGTGATGTAACGAGAGAGCGGCTGGCCATTTTGCGGGAGGCCGATGCCATAGTCCTGGAGGAGATGAAAAAGAGCGGATGGTATTATCAGGTCTGGCAGTCTTTTGCAGTGCTGCTGCCCATAAAGACAGTAGGGGTTATGGGAGACGAGCGCACCTATGAAAATGTGGTGGCGCTGCGGGCTGTCAACAGCCTGGATGCCATGACGGCGGATTGGGCGAAATTGCCTTACGACCTTCTGGGGATTATCTCCAACCGCATCATAAACGAGGTAAGGGGTGTAAATCGAGTGTGTTACGATATTAGTTCCAAGCCTCCTGCCACAATCGAATGGGAGTAAAAAATAATGTTGAATGTTAAATTTTAATGTTTAATTGTGGTAACTACCATTTCAATATGACTGCCTGTTGCCTTAATTCAGCATTCAGCATTGTTGTTATAATATGACCAATTTTGTTCATCTGCATCTGCATACGGAATATAGTCTGCTGGACGGCTCCATTCGGCTGAAAGACCTGTTTCCCAAGGCCAAGGAGTATGGTTATGATACGGTGGCCATCACGGATCATGGGACCATGTATGGGGTGTTGAATTTCTATGAGACTGCCCTAAAACAAGGCATCAAGCCCATTTTGGGATGTGAGATTTACGTGGCGCCGGTTTCACGCTTTGACCGGATGGCAAAGGGGCCCAAGGATGCCGGCTATCACCTGGTCCTGCTGGCTGAAAACAACGAAGGTTATAAAAATCTATTGAAGTTGGTGTCCTTGGCCCAGTTCGAGGGTTTTTATTACAAGCCTCGTGTGGACAAGGAGCTGTTGCGCCTGCACAATGCTGGACTTATAGCCCTGTCCGCCTGTATGCACGGAGAGGTTACTCACCATGTGGTGCAGGGTGATATGGAGACAGCGGAGCGAATGGCGGAGGAATACGCATCCATCTTTCCGAATCGTTTTTATCTGGAGCTTCAGGAAAACGGCATTCCGGAACAGACCATAGCGAACCAGGGGCTCATGGAACTGGCCAAAAGCAAGGGGCTGCCCTTGGTGGCCACATGCGACTGCCATTATCTCAGCGCGGAACACGCATCGGCACACGACGTGCTTCTCTGCATTCAGACAGGGAAAACGGTCAAGGATGCCAATCGAATGCGTTTTTCCACGGATCAACTCTATTTTGCAGCGCCTGAGGAGCTGGAAAGGCGTTTTCATTACTGTCCCGAGGCCCTGAGTAATACAGTGGAGATAGCAGGCCGCTGCAATGTGGAAATAGACCTCAAACACCATCATTTTCCCCGATATCCCATTTCAGAGCACGAGACCTATGAGGAGTTATTCGATAAACAGGCCAGAATCGGACTGGAAAGGCGTCTGGGGCGGCTTGGATTAGTTTCTGAAAAAGCCGAAGAATACAGAAAAAGGTTGGAGGATGAGCTGGCGGTCATCAAACAGAAGGGGTTTGCATCGTATTTTCTTATAGTGGCCGATTTTATCAACTGGGCGAAACAGCATGGCATACCGGTGGGGCCTGGAAGGGGTTCTGCCGCCGGATCGCTTACCGCATACGCCATGGGCATAACTGATCTGGATCCAGTGCGCTACGGACTGTATTTTGAGCGTTTTTTGAACCCTGAAAGGCCGTCCTTTCCTGATATAGACGTGGATTTCTGCATGAACCGCAGGGACGAGGTCATTGCATATGTGACGGAAAAATACGGTGGAAAGGACTATGTAGCTCAGATAGCCACCTTTGGCCAAATGAAGGCAAGGGCCGTGATTCGGGATGTGGGCAGAGGGCTCGGAATGCCCTATGGAGACGTGGACAGGATAGCCAAGCTCGTGCCGTCGGACCCGGGTATGACCCTGGAGCGTGCGTTGGAGGTGGAGCCGAGACTTCGTGAGCTGGTGCAAAATGATGCGGATGTCGCGGAGTTGTGGCGTATAGCCCTGGCGTTAGAGGGGTTGCCCAGACATTCCTCGACACATGCAGCGGGTGTGGTGATCTCGGACATGCCCATGATGGAGTATCTGCCCCTGGCAAAGGGACAGAAGGGTGAGACCGTGACTCAGTTCGACATGAAGGGCGTAGAGCACGTGGGTCTCATCAAGTTCGACTTTCTTGGGCTCAAGACTCTGACGGTCATTGACATGGCGCTGCGTTTTATAAGGGAACAGTCCGGTGAAACGATAGACCTGTCGAATATACCCATGGATGACGAGGCCACCTATGCCCTTTTGTCTAATGGCGATACCACCGGCGTGTTCCAGTTGGAGAGTTCGGGCATGAAGGCCCTGATTCGCAGTATGCGGCCCTCCTGTTTCGATGACCTGATCGCCCTCGTGGCCCTTTACAGGCCCGGCCCTCTGGACAGCGGCATGGTGGATCAGTATGTGCAGGCGAAACACGGCCGAATTCAAGTGAAATATCTGCTGCCGCAGTTGGAATCCATTCTCAAAGACACTCATGGCGTTATAGTCTATCAGGAACAGGTCATGAAGATCGCTCAGGAGTTGGCTGGCTACAGCCTTGGAGAAGGCGATCTGTTGCGCAGGGCTATGGGCAAGAAGAAACCAGAGGAGATGGCTGCCCAGAAGGAGCGTTTTTTGAGTGGTGCTGCGGCGAAGAACCTACCCTTGGACAAGGCGGAGGAGATATTTGAACTCATGGCCAAGTTTGCAGGATATGGCTTCAACAAGAGCCATTCCGCTGCCTATGCCCTCATAGCATACCAGACCGCGTGGCTGAAGGCCCATTATCGTGCGCCATTTCTGGCCGCGTTGCTCTCCAACGAGCTGGGCAATACGGATGGTGTCATGAAGTTCATAGCCGAGTGCAAAAAAAGCGATATTCGAATCCTTCCGCCTGATATCAATCGAAGTCAGGACAGTTTTACTTTGGACGGAGACGGCATCCGTTTTGGGTTGGCGGCCATAAAGAATGTGGGTGCAGGGGCCATACAGGCCATTCAGGAAGAGCGGAGCGCCAATGGCCCATTTCAGGATTTCGAGGATTTTTGCCTCAGAATAGACGCCAGACGTGTCAATAAAAGGGTCATGGAGAGCCTTATCATGTGCGGGGCCTTCGATGCCATGGGGCATAAACGCTCACAGCTTTTCGCTGCCCTGGAGCAGGGGCTCAACATCTCTCAGGTCAAGAAAAAATTGGGTTGTGCAGCCCCCGCACGCGGCCTTTTCGATGCCGCCGATTGTTCCGAAGAAGATCAATCCAATGGAAATCGTATGGGTTTTCTGCGGCTGCCCGAAATTCCCGAGTGGCCTAAGGACGAGCTTTTGAGAAAAGAGAAGGATGCCATCGGATTTTATGTAAGCTGTCACCCCCTGGATACATATGCCGATGTCATAGGCAGGGTGGCCAGCCATACCACCGCCACACTCAATGCAGCGCCGGACGGGGCTATTGTAAGCGTAGTGGGATTGATGAGAACCATAAAAGAGATCACCACCAAAAAAGGGGATAAAATGGCCTTTTTGACTCTGGAAGACCTGAATGGTTCGGTGGAGGTAGTCTGTTTTCCTGATACCTTTGCAAGACTCAAAGATGCCATAGAACAGGAAGGCCCCATCTGGATCGAAGGTGAACTGCAACGGGAAAAAAAAGGTGATGATGAGGATGAAGAGCGGGAGGCGATATTCAAAATATTGGCCCAAAAGGTTATGGACCTGAACGCAATCACGAACAAGAAGGCGAAGGCGGTAAGAATAACCCTTCAGGCGGATAAGACAGGGCCATGGATACTGGATGACCTGAAAAGACTTATCTCTCGCTATCCAGGCGAATATCCTATAAATATGACCGTCTTTTTGCCTAATAAGGGCAGTGTGGCCATCTGTCTTTCAGAGCGCTACAGGACCTGTATTCAGGCCGAATTCATCGATGAGATGCAACGGATACTCGGTTATGCAGGTTGTGCTGTGGAGTATGGAGATGTGCATGAACGGGTGCATGGTTCATCCTCATTTTCTTGAACGTCCAATATTCGAGCTTGAACCAAGGGCGTTTTGATGCGCCAAAATGGTATCTGTTAAAAATATACAGTAATCTGTTGACATTATTGCACTTGTCATTTATTTTTCATCCAAATGGACGGGGAGACGTTATGACGCTTACAAAGGCAGATCTTGTAAAACAAATCTACGAAAAAGATGTTCTGAGCAAGCCCGATGCAACCAAGGTTGTCGAGACCTTTCTGGAGATTATAAAGTCGCGGCTGAGTGATGGTGAGGATATACTCATAAGCGGCTTTGGAAAGTTTGTGGTGAAGGACAAAAAGGCCAGAAAAGGCCGTAACCCACATACAGGGGATACCATAATATTGGAGCCGCGACGCGTGATTACCTTCAAGCCTTCCGGAGTGTTGCGGAAGAAACTCAACCCGCAATAATGCAATAATGCAGCTGCCTTTCAGGCTGCGCCTGACACCCCTCCAATGGAGGTGAATAGTTGAGCTTGGGCGAATGTCCTGTGCCGAGGTCAACTAATTCATGAATGCCGTCTTACAGAAATTTGTCCAATCCATTCTTTTGCAGATCTTGCAGTAGTTCCGGAATACTTGAGAGTCTATCTTTTGGGCAGATCAGTATCACATCGCCTTTATGCACGACAACCATGTCGTTGACTCCCACCATTGCAATCAAGCCTGCCTCCTCGTTGCGCACCAGACAGTCGGAGCATTCCTTCTGAAACACGTTTCCAGATAGCACATTCCCCGCCTCATCCTTGGAAGATAAGCCGTAGCAGGTGCCCCAAAGCCCTATGTCCGACCATTTCCATTTGCATGGCAGCACCACGATGTTGTGCATTCGTTCCACCAGACCTTTGTCTATGGAGCTATCTGGCATCCGTTCATATATCTTTTCAAGGGCGGTTGACGGGCCGTCTTTGCTGTGTTCAAAGGCATATGTCATTTGATTCAACAGGTCGTTCAGGGCAGGGACATGGAGTTTTACTGCCCTCAGAAGGGTCTGGGAGCGAAATACGAATATGCCGCTGTTCCACAGGAATTGTCCTGTGTGAATGTATTGTTCGGCCTGTACAATGGATGGTTTTTCATGAAAGGACGCTACATTCACCACCTCCTGACCATTCAGCGTCTCCAATGTGATTCCTTTTTCTATATAGCCGTAATTTGGCTCGGCACGAGTGGGTTGAATGCCGAAGACCACCAGTTGATCGTGTTCTGTAGCCCAATTCAGGGCGATTTGAATGGTCTCCTGAAAGCGCTGAACGGTTGGAATGAAGTGGTCGGTGGGGAATGCGCCCATGGGCACATCGCCGTAACGGTCTGTTATGTATCTTGCAGCCCACGAGATGGCTGCAAGGGTGCCCTTGGCAACGGGTTCCAGAAGAAGCCTGTCCTGCGAGAGCTGAGGAAGCTGAGACAATACCTTTTCTCTATGCTCCGGCTTGGCTATGACCCATATCCTCTCGTATGGGAATACCGGCAACAGCCTGTTGACGGTTTCCTGTAACAGAGACCTGTTTCCTCCCAGCACCGGCAGAAACTGCTTGGGGCATTCCTGACGGCTGAATGGCCAGAGTCGGGTTCCGAACCCTCCTGCCAGTATCAGGGCATGGCCGTCAGTCATCGGTTTTGCTCCTCGAGAGAAGGTGGGCTGTTATGGAGATGGCTGCAATGGCGGCTGTTTCCGCACGCAGAATGCGCTGGCCCAGAGATACGGGTAAAAAGTTATGGTCATACAGCACACGGCAGTCGTAGTCGGAAAATCCGCCTTCAGGACCCAGGGCCAGAATACATGGCGGCGTTATTTCAGGCCACGGAGCAGAGGTCATGGCTGCCGCGGCCTCCCAACAAAAAAGCCGTGTGTGGTCGTTTTTTTTATGAAAGGCCTCGCAGGCGGCCTTTAAGGGCATTATTCCATGTATTTCAGGCAGAAACGCACCCCTGCACTGCTTGAGCGCCTGGCGGGCTATCTCTGTCCATCGAGCATATCTGGCTTTTTGTGCGGTGTGTATAAATATCTTTTCATTTTTACTATATTCCGTGGTAACCGGCCAGATCTTCTGCACTCCCAGTTCGGTGGCCTTTTGTATCACCAGATCCATTTTTTCGGGCTTTAGCAGCGCGATCAACAGGTGAATGGGGAGTCTGTCGTCTGTAAGGGAAAGGCGTTCGATGTATTGCAGCAGCAAGGCATTGCGTTCCACGCCGGTTATTCGGGCGCGAGCCAGGTGCCCCAGGCCGTCCGTGAGGACTATCTCTTCTTCAGGCTTCATACGCAGCACGCGCAGGGCATGAATAGCCTCCTGGCCCTTCAGCAGGAATTCCTTTTGATTCGTCATTAGAGTGTCAGATTCCACAAAAAGACGCGGGGCGGTCGGCATAATTTGGTCAGGATACCTTTTGCATGACTGTGCAGGCCCATTCGGGCACAGCACTGTGTTCCTGTAGTGTGCGAATGAGCTGCATACCCTTGCCTGAAAAACATGCCTGCACCTCGGCCTGCTGGTTTGTCAGAATGCCGGATAGAATGAGGGTGCCTTTGAATGCAAGGTGTTGAACGAGCGGTTCAGCCAGGGACAAAAGGGTATTTCTGTCCAGATTGGCCAGAATCACTTCGAAGTGTCCGTTTATGGAGGATATGCCTTGATCCGAGACCTGAACGGCCTTTTCAACCCCGTTTTTCCGCACATTCTCTTTGGCCGCCTCCACTGCCAGCGGGTCGTTGTCGATACAGAGAATGGGCGAAAAGCCCAGTCTGGCTGCGCCTATGGCCAGGATACCCGTGCCTGTTCCCACATCCAGCAGACTTTTTGCAGCCAGCGGTGTTTCATCGCAGAGACCTTCCATCGCCTCCAGAACCAGTTGAGTGGTGGCATGGGTTCCTGTTCCGAACGCCTGGCCTGGATCGATTTCGATAATCAGGTCATCGGGTTTTGGAGTCATGGCGATCCAACTGGGTTTGATCACCAGTCTTCTGCCGATTCGAAGGGGTTGAAATCCCTTTTTCCATTCCTCCATCCAGTCCTTGTTTTCCATGTAGCGAATCTGTATTCTGAGAGAGTCCAGCGACTCTACGGGCACCAGCCTTTGCAGCAGGTCATGAATCAGGGGCATTTGAGTCCCAGCCTCCTGCTGGAGCAGATATGCCTTGATTTCAGATAAGTCTTCGATTATCTCCACCCCTCTGCCCGAAAGTGTAACCAGCTCTTCCGCAAGGGTCTCTTGCAGGGTCTTTAAAAAATCGTCCGGCCATGTATCCTGTTGTTTTTGTAAGGCTGTTTTTGGAGGAGATGGAAGAGAAATGGTCAATTCCAGCCAGCGTTGTATAGATTGCATCGTTTTCCTCTTGTTTTTTGTTTTGCAGATAAGCTTTTTATAATTATAATACGATAAATTTCAAAAGGACAAGGAATTACGCTTGCCATGGAACAGGAAAAGGCCCGTATACTGGTGGTGGACGACGAAAAGACATTCGCCACCCTTTTGCAGCGTATACTTCAGCAGGCAGGGCATGAGGTGCAGACTGTGTACTGCGGCAGGGACGCTATGCGCGGGTGTGAGGATTTTTCGCCTAATGTGGTCATAACCGACCTCAAGTTGCCGGACATGAGCGGCATAGACGTCATGCATCAGATCCGCTCCAAGCGGCCTGAGATGGATTTCATTCTGATCACGGCCTTTGCCACGGTGGAAACAGCGGTTCAGGCCATGAAGGAGGGTGCCATAGATTATCTCATCAAGCCCCTGAAAGACCCGGATGAGATACGCCTTTCCGTGGCCCGTATTCTGGAACGCCAATCCCTCATGGCCGCCAACAACCTCTGGCAGAAGCAGCTGGCAGACGGTATTCCGGGGCCTGATATTCTGTTTGCAGGCATGGAGCACATACAGTACGAAATCCGTCAGGTGGCCCAGACCGATGCCACGGTGTTGCTCCTGGGGGAAAGTGGCACGGGCAAGACCCTTATCGCCAAATATATCCATAAGTTGAGCGAGAGAAAGGGCCCGTTCGTAGAGATAAACTGTGCGGCCATGCCGGAAAATCTCATAGAATCCGAGCTGTTCGGCCATGAGAAAGGGGCGTTTACAGGTGCCATCAAGACCAAACAGGGGAAATTCGAGCTGGCCAGCCAGGGCACTATCTTTCTGGACGAGATCGGAGAGATGGCCACGGCCCTTCAGTCGAAACTTCTGCGGGTGCTTCAGGAAAAGGCCTTCGAGCGTGTGGGCGGCATGACTACCATTACCACATCGGCTCGCGTGCTTGCCGCCACCAATCAGAACCTCCTCGCCCTTATGAAGGAAAAACGGTTTCGTGAAGACCTTTATTATCGTTTGAGTGTATTTCCTGTTACCATTCCCCCTCTCAGGCAGCGGCCTGGTGCAGTAGAAAAACTCGCTCCCTATCTGGTGCAGGTGATCTGTGCCAAAACCGGCAAGAAAAACATGCAGTTGACATCCGATCAATTGCAGAACCTGGCTGCCTATGCCTGGCCAGGTAACGTCAGAGAGCTGCACAACGTCCTGGAAAGGGCGGTGATTCTGGGTATGGACGGTCTGGTCCTGCCACGTCTGCATGGAGAAGAAATGACAGCGGTGCGGCAGGAGGTGCAGCCTACCATGCAGCAGGAAGCCCTGTCTCTTCCTCTCACGACCCTCGATGCCATGGAAAAGGCCGCCATTCAACATGCCCTGAAGTCCACCGGAGGTCACAGGCGTAAGACATCCGAGATACTTGGCATATCCCTTCGCACACTTCAATACAAGCTCAAACAGTATAACCTCGAATAAAGTCACAGCCCCGCGGTGTTATTACAGCTTACGGCATAAAAAAGCCCCCTCTGACTTGCATCAGAAGGGGCTTCATGGAGAGGAGGGTTAGGGAGAGTTATGAAGTTCTGTTTTGGTTGATAATATATAAAGCAAGCCTCGTGCCATGTTTTTTTTGTCTGTGTTTTTAGGTGTCCTGGTCTGCTTTTGCATCTAAATAGAGGCGTTTAGCCCTTTCTTTTGACAGTTTTAAGGTATTCATGGATTATTGCAGTGAAAAAGTCCTTTTAATGCGTTAATTGCATGGTGCAAAAAATGCATTGCTTGCAGTTTTTGCATTCAGGGAAATGCATCTTCTGCTTTTTATATTTTTATGTCCTGCAGTAATAATGCCTTTTGTGTTGTGATTTCTGCCGGAAAAGGCATTATAATGGGCTGTAAAACCTGTATGAATCAAAAAACCCTTCTGACTTGCGCCAGAAGGGTTAGGAGGGAGAGGAGGGTTATGAAGTTGTGTGTGCTGTTTGATTTTATATTATGCAAGGCACATGCCAAGATTAAAAAGCCATCAACATGTCTCTTTGTAGCCTGTCATGGCTGCCTCACCCTTTATTCCGCCTTTTATTCCGTTATTTCCATCCCTTTATTTTCCCTTTCACGGCTCATGTTGCAGAAAAAATAAAAAAGCAGGGAAAAATGAACAAATTTATTTGATTGTCCGACAAAAACCGTTCTCAGGAGGTGCGTGAAGCCTTCCGGCGCCACCATGGTCAGCTGTGCATCAGCGCCGTTACGCTGATGGAGTTGATCAAAGGGGCTGAGAAGTCGGAAAACCCGGAGACCAACATGGAAGTCATAGAGGGCTTTGCAGCGAGGCTGGAGGTGCTGGATTTTGACAGGAACGCCGCCGCTCACAGCGGGCAGATCATCGCGGCCCTGAAACGCCGAGGCCAGAAGATCGAGGCCTATGACAGCCAGATAGCGGGTCATGCCAGAAGCAATGGTTTGAAAACTCGATGCCGATCTGAACGACCTCGGTCTTGCCGTCTCGATACTTGGCAGCGTAGTCACGACTCAAGAGCTGCTGT
>JBEULL010000020.1:0-67565 GCA_041287365.1 Dissulfuribacterales bacterium
CGCCTCCTTAAAATCATGATAAAAGATGTTTTACAAGTTCCCCAGAATCTCAATCGATGTCAAGAGGTTTATAACAATGCATTAAAACAAATCCTCCTTGACTTTATTGCATTACAGGTTTAATAATTTCAACATGCTATAATTTGGAGGTAATTTAGAATGGCGTGCAAAATATTCAATAAAATTATATCGTTTTTTACACTATGTGCCATTTCGTGTTCCATATGGGCCTGTGCACAACCCACACAGTCCAACTATGAAGGTGCTGCTGTGGGCGCAGGCTTGGGCGCTGTTGCAGGCGCTTTGATAGATAAAAGAAATCCTTGGCGCGGCGCGGTAGTAGGCGGGGCACTGGGTGCTGTTGCAGGCGGTTCTATTGCAGAGGTCTCCAAACGGGCAGTCTATGAAGCCAGATCCTCCAACCACCCAGTCTATTACGAAAGACAGATGGAAGGCGGCGGATGGCAGCGCGTAGAGGCCCAGCCGCAACCGCAATACGGCCGCAGCGGCAATCGCTGTGTGCAGGTCAAAATCTTTGAAAACGGCCGAGTGGTGGACGAACATCTTTCCTGCGATTGAGCCGAAATCAATTTTTTGAATTTTTATGCCGCCCTTCAAGTTATATTCTGAAGTATTCCGGTTTTTTGTCCTGTTGAACAAGACCGAAGGCTGACAATAGCAAACCGGCTCGTTTCCTCTCAACAAGGAATCGCACCAGCCGATTGTTGCTAAATTGTTACCAACCAGGGCAATCGCCTTTAGAAAATCATGAGGGTCTGTTCGCAAGATCGGCCCTTTTTATGTTTACAGTTCAGGAGAATATCATTGTTGACTGCAATCCGTGGATTCAAAGACATATTACCTCAAGACAGCCTGTTGTGGGCTGAAATCGAGGCATTTGCCAGACTGACGTTTAGCTCCTTCGGTCTTCGAGAGATCCGCACTCCCTTAATAGAAAAAACTGAGGTCTTCACTCGAGGCATCGGAGAGCACACGGACATAGTCGAAAAGGAGATGTACACCTTTGCGGATCGAAACGGAGACTCACTCAGCCTGCGTCCCGAGGCCACAGCCGGCATTCTAAGGGCCGTGCTGGAACACAGTCTGCACAAGGAGATGAGTCAGATTCGCGTCTTCACCATCGGCCCCATGTTCCGACACGAAAGGCCGCAAAAGGGCAGACTTCGACAGTTTCATCAGATCGACGTGGAAATACTGGGCACTGCCGAGCCTCTTGCTGATTTCGAGGTCATATGGCTGGCATGGTCCATTGTCTCTGGTTTTTATGAAAGGATATCTCAATCCAGTGACAGGCCGAATCTTCGCCTGGAGATCAACTCACTAGGCTGCCCTTCCTGCAAACCCCGTCACAGGGAAGACCTGCTTCTATTTTTGGAGAACAGACAGGAACAGCTCTGCCCAGACTGTCAGCGCCGAAGCCAGTCAAACCCTCTGCGGGTCTTTGACTGCAAGCTGGAGCAATGTAAAAACGCCTTGAAGGGCGCTCCACTTCTGCGCAATTACATCTGCCCTGACTGCGTGGAACACCTGAAGGTGGTGCAGGAAGCATTGCATGCGGTCAACATCCCGTTCGTAATCAATCCCATGCTCGTAAGAGGGCTGGACTACTACAACCGCACTACCTTCGAACTCATCTCCAATGAACTGGGGGCCCAAGGCACCGTTGCAGCAGGAGGCAGGTATGACGGCCTTGCCGAACAGATGGAAGGACCACACCTGCCAGGAGTGGGCATGGCTGTGGGATGTGAGCGTCTGATTTTGCTGGCCGAGCAGTGGGCCGAGCAGAAATCTGCTTATTCCACGGATATCTTTGTGGCTGCCATGGGCAACGAGGCCGTACAGACAGCCCTGCCATGGATAAAGGAACTCAGAAAAAGCGGCGTAAGCGTGCTCATGCCCTATGAATCCAAGGGGTTGAAGTCGCTTTTGAAGGCCGCCGACAGACACAATGCAGCATATGCCCTGATTCTGGGCGAAAGTGAACTTCAGGGACGCAGGGCCATGCTCAAAGACCTTCGTTCTCACTCACAGACGGAAATCGCCTTTGAAACGCTTTTACCAGACCTCTTGAATACGTTGAAAAATTCAAAAAAGGATGCCAAATAACGCATGGAAACCATAAAAGGGATGAAAAGGACACACAATTGTGCGAGTCTTACAGCCGACACCATCGGACAGAAGGTAGTGCTCATGGGATGGGTACTGAGAAGACGAGACCATGGCGGACTCATCTTCATAGACCTGCGAGACAGATACGGAATAACACAACTGGTCTTCGAACCTGAAACAGCGCCTGATGTGCATGAAAAGGCACATGCCCTACGAAGCGAGTATGTCATAGCCGTGCGGGGCGAGGTGCGTAGAAGACCGGAGGGCATGGAAAACCCAAAACTCAAAACCGGCATGATAGAGGTTCTGTGCACGGAGCTGCGCATTCTAAACACCTCCCGTACCCCCATATTCCCACTGGATGAAGAAATAGACGTGGCCGAGACCAACAGGCTGCGTTACCGCTATCTGGACATGAGAAGACCTCAGATGGTAGCCAATCTCACGCTGCGGCACAGGGTATGCTGGGCCATGCGGGAATATCTGAACGCACGGGATTTTCTCGAAATAGAAACCCCCATGCTCACTCGAAGCACGCCCGAAGGGGCCAGGGATTATCTGGTACCGAGCCGCGTGAACCCCGGCTGTTTTTATGCCCTGCCTCAGTCGCCCCAGCTCTACAAGCAGATACTCATGATCTCTGGCATGGAACGCTATTATCAGATCGTCAGGTGTTTTCGCGATGAAGACCTGCGCGCCGACAGACAGCCCGAGTTCACACAGCTGGATATGGAGATGTCATTCGTGGAGGAAGAGGATGTCATCGAACTCATCGAGGGCCTGATTTGCCATGTCTTCCAACAAGGTCTGAACAGGACAGTTTCCACGCCGTTTCCAAGGCTCACATATCAAGAGGCCATGGAACGCTTCGGCACAGACAGACCGGACATGCGTTTCGGCATTGAGCTGTGCGATCTCACCGGCATTGCCAAGACCTGCAATTTCAGCGTATTCAAGACCGCAGCCTCATCCGGCGGGCTGGTAAAGGCCATAAATGCCAAGGCCATGGGCGATCTGAGCCGCAAAGAGATTGACGAACTCACGGAATTTGCAGTGTCTCTGGGTGCAAAGGGCCTGGCCTGGGTCAAAATAAAGGAGGACGGCTCCTGGCAGTCGCCCATAGCCAAGTTCTTCACACAGAATGAAATGGGCGCTGTCAATCACATTTTGAATGCAAAACCCAATGACATCCTGTTCTTCGGAGCGGATCAGGCAACTGTGGTGCACAAGGTGCTCGGCGAACTGCGACTGGAACTAGCCAGGCGAAGAAACCTCTTTTTCAAAGACGACCTCAAGTTCCTGTGGGTGACGGATTTTCCTCTGCTGGAGTTCGATACCGAGGCCGGCAGATATGTGGCAGTGCATCACCCCTTCACCTCGCCGAAAGAGGAAGACATACAGCTTCTGGACACGGACCCAGGGCGTGTGAGGGCAAGGGCCTACGACCTGGTATTGAACGGCATAGAGGTTGGTGGAGGGAGCATTCGTATCCATCTGCCTCAAATGCAAAAACGAATCTTCGAGCTTCTGGCCATCTCAAATGAAGAGGCCCAGGAAAAATTCGGTTTCCTCATAGATGCACTAGAGTTCGGAGCACCTCCTCATGGAGGTATAGCCTTCGGCCTGGACAGACTGGTCATGCTTATGGCTGGAGCCGGCACCATTCGAGACGTCATAGCATTCCCGAAGACACAAAAGGCCCAATGCCTGCTCACCAACGCACCCTCTCACGTCAGCCACATGCAACTGGCCGAGCTCTATATCAAGCCGGGCTGGAAATAAAAAGGAGAAAAATATGGCCAAATGGAATCCCTACAGAAAACTCCTGGACGCGACACCCAATCGTCAGATATACAAACTGCATGACCCGCAAGAACCCAATCTTCTGCGGGACATCTTTCCATATACCGAGATCTGCAAGACACCCTTCGACCAAGTGCATGTCATGGCCGAGCCATGTGATGAGATGCTCATCACAGACACCACATTCCGCGACGGGCAGCAGGCCAGGCCGCCCTATTCCGTGCAGCAGATCAGCACCATTTTTGATTTTCTGCACCGATTGAGCGGGCCTAACGGCGTAATCCGTCAGGCGGAGTTCTTTCTTTATACACAAAAGGACAAGGAAGCGGTCTGGGTGTGCAGGGAAAAAGGCTATAAATTTCCAGAGATAACCGGCTGGATTCGGGCCAACAAGGCGGATCTGCAACTGGTAAAGGAGATGGGGCTCAAGGAAACAGGCATTCTCACCTCCATATCCGATTATCACATCTTTCTGAAACTCAAAAAGACTCGAGCAAAGGCCATGGAGGATTACCTGGCCATTGTAAAGGCATGTCTGGAAGAGGGCATCACACCCCGTTGCCACTTCGAAGACATCACACGAGCCGATATTTACGGCTTCTGCGTACCCTTTGCCATAGAGCTCATGAAACTGCGAGAGGAAAGCGGCATTGATATCAAGATTCGGCTCTGCGATACGCTAGGCTATGGTGTGCCCTATCCCGGTGCAGCCCTTCCTCGAAGTGTGGGCAGGATAGTTCACGCCATGACTCAGGATGCCGGTGTACCTGGTTCCCTGCTGGAATGGCATGGCCACAACGATTTTCACAAGGCCTTAATCAATGCCTCCACGGCCTGGCTCTATGGCTGCGGGGCAGTAAACGGCACGCTTCTGGGCTTCGGAGAACGCACGGGCAATACGCCTATAGAGGCATTGCTCATCGAACGCATATCTCTCAGGGGTTCACAGGACGGCATAGATACTCGAGCCATCACGGAAATGGCGGAATACTTCGAAAAAGAACTGCATGTGCATATCCCGCGCAACTATCCCATAGTAGGGGCGGATTCCACAGCCACCTCCGCAGGCATTCACGCAGACGGGCTGCTCAAAAACGAGGAGATATACAACATCTTCGATACAAATCGCATACTTGGACGTCCAATCTCGATCATCGTCTCGGACAAATCCGGAACCGCAGGCATAGCACATTGGGTGAACACCAAGCTGAAACTGAAGGGTGAACAGGCCATCGACAAGAAACATCCTGGCATTGTCAAGATATACAAAAAGGTCATGCAGGAATATGAAAACGACCGCATAACCTCCATGTCTGACGACGAGATCGAGACCCTGGCCCGCAGATATCTGCCGGAATTCTTTCCATCCGGCTTCGCCAAACTGGAGACCAAGGCAAGGGAGCTGGCTGTACATCTGGTGGAAGAACTAGTGGAACATTCGGAGATCCGTTCCATGAATGCGGAGAGGATCGAACCTGTATTGAGACAGTGCCTGGAAGAAAACCCGTTTATTCAGTTCCTGTATGTGGTGAATACGGATGGGAAAAAGATCACCAAAAATATCACTCACCTCAAATACAAGGCGCAATATGCCACTCACCTGCTGGATGAGGACTTCTCCGACCGCTCATGGTTCATAGAACCCATGCAGAATGGCAAGAGCCACGTCTCTCCGTTTTACACCTCCAAGATCACAGGGGCCCTCTGCATCACTGTTTCCGCTCCGATTCGAAACGAAACAGATGAAATCATAGGGATTCTGGGGATAGATATACGATTTGAAGACCTTGCAAAGATGGAACAAGAGGAACCCTCTGCTGAATAACAAAACAGGTGTGCATGGCCGCGGCCAGGCACACCTGTTACACAACGAAACAGGAGCTATTCGCAAGACATGGGGGCGCATCGGAAAATCACGGGGTATAACTCCGGTCGCACTCATCTTTCCCAATACATATGCGGTAGGCATGTCGAATCTTGGCCTACAAACCCTTTATGCCACGCTGAACGCCCAACAGCATATCGCGGCCGAAAGGTTCTTTTATCACGAGGGGTCCCCCTGGAAATCGGAAGAGAGCGGAAGGCCCCTGAATGACTTTCAAATCCTGCTGTTTTCCGTCAGTTTTGAGGCGGATTATCCCAACGTCATTCGCGCCATCTCGGCCTGCGGCCTGTCCCCTCTGGCAGCAGATAGAGAAAACGAAAAAGGTCCTCTGGTTCTGGCCGGCGGTGTGGCCACATTCATCAATCCGGAACCATTGGCGCCATTCATAGATGCCTTTCTTTTGGGGGAATTCGAGGCCATCTCCCCTGACTTTCTACCCATTCTGAAGGACTTGGCAGATACACAGACCAACAGAAAGACCCGGCTTGAGCTTCTGGCCGGAAACTGTCATTGTGTCTATGTTCCGAACCGTTTCTCCACAGCGATAACGCCGGCCCGACAGATACACCCCATGGAAACAGTTCCCCATACACGAATCATCTCCGGTGATGCAGCCTTCTCCAACATGTTTTTGCTGGAATTGGCCCGAGGATGCGGAAAGGGATGCCGTTTCTGCGCAGCCGGCTTTGTGTACAGACCGGCACGGCCATGGCCCCAGGAAGCGCTGCTTTCCACCCTAAATGACATAAAAGGAACCGACAAAATCGGTCTGGTGGGATTGGAATTCCTTCAGAGGGAGGACATCAATCATATCTGCGAGAACCTGCTGAATCGGGGTATGCGCCTTGCTTTCTCCTCCATGCGCATAGACAACCTGACCGACGCCTTCATAGAGGTACTCATAAAATCGCACATAACCACAGCCACCATAGCGCCTGAGGCTGGCTCGGAACGCATGCGGGCCATCATAAACAAAAATCTGACGGAAGAGACCATTCTTGCCGGTATCGAACGACTGGCTACAGCCGGAATCCTCAACTTCAAACTATATTTCATGTACGGCCTGCCCTTTGAAACGCCTGAGGACATGGAGGCATTGGTCGGACTTATAAAACTGGCAAAAAAAATCATAACCCCCATCGGGCAAAAACAAAAACACCTGGGGAATATCACTGTATCAGCTGGCACCTTTGTGCCAAAGGCATGGACACCGTTTCAATGGTCGGACTTTATCGATGAAAAAACACACACGATCCACAGGAACATCCTGATAAAAGGCCTTTCATCCTTGGCAAATGTACGATTGAGGCTGGATTCCTGGCGTTCTGCAAGTATTCAAGCCATATTAAGCCGCGGAGACCGCACCCTGGCCCCCATTCTGCAAGATGTGGCCTTGAATGCCACGCCATGGCGCAAGGCATTCAAAAACTGTAAGGACAAGGGGCCTAACGCCCCCACAGCCGCATCCTTTTTAAAAGGCAGAGACATTCACGAAACGTTGCCATGGGAAGCGGTGCAACACAGCATAACAAAGGCGTTTCTGCAACAAGAATGGGCAAAGGCCAAAAAGGCAAAGAACAGCCCGTCCTGTATGCCTGGCTGCAGACGCTGCGGGGTATGTAATTGAGGCGGTTTGCCATCAAGACTACAATGCTGCATGTACTCCCATGGTCCGGTAGATATGCCGTCTGAGCACGGCCAACTCGCCCTTCGTGAAGTCCCTTGGATGCGGATAATCGAGGGACAAGACCTCTTTTACACGAGTCGGACGTTCGGTAAAAAGCACGATCTGATCCGCAAGCTGTATGGCCTCGTCTATATCGTGAGTGATGAAAAGGATCGTCGTGGGGAACATGGCATGTACGTTGAGCATCTCCTCACGCATCTGAAGCCTGGTGACGAAGTCCAGAGCCCCGAACGGCTCATCCATGAACAGGATATCGGGGTTGGCGATAAGGGCCCTGGCCACCTCTGCCCTGCGTCTCATGCCCCCTGACAATTCATGGGGATAATAATCACCGAAACCCTTGAGCCCCACCATCTCCAGATATTCCAATACCAGCTCCAAGCGCTTTTCTTTATCCTTTATGTTTCGAACGCCTAGCTCGATATTCTCTTGGGCAGTCAGCCATGGAAAAAGACCGTCATCCTGAAATACGAATATGTGTCTGGGATTAGGGCCGTGAACCGCCTCTCCGTCCACAAACACCTCGCCCCTGCTTGGTGTATCAAAGCCTGCTATGATGCGCAACAAAGTGGATTTACCGCATCCAGAAGGCCCGAGAAAACATGTGAAACTGCGGGCAGGCACAGCGAAATTCAAGTCGGTCAGCACATGCCTGTCAGACATCAGACCTGAGGCCGCGACTGAAGATGTCTCTTCATAGACCTTGTAAAGTCCGCATATCTCCACCTTGTTCAATGGCTGTGAACTCGCTATAGCCTGGTTCATTGCTTCAATCTCTTCCAGCGAACGGACGGCAGTCTCTCCAGCTGTCTGACAAGATTGTCCAGAAGCAGGCCGATACAGCCAATCACAAGCATACCACCGATCACCTGATCCATTCGCAGGGAATTCCTGGCATCCACTATGAGATACCCGAGCCCGTTCTTGACGGCTATCATCTCTGCGGCCACTATGACCAGCCATGCGGTGCCCAATGTGATTCGAAGACCTGTGATGATCTCCGGGAGGGCAGCCTGAAATATAACGCGGCTGTAGAGTTCATGACCGGTGATGCCGAAATTGGAAGCGGCATAGAGATAGGTCGGATTTATACCGGCCACGCCACTCGTCGTAAAAACCACCATCGGGAAAAAGACAGCCAGAAAAATCAAGAAAATAGCCGGATTGTCCCCGATGCCGAACCACAAAAGGGCGATGGGTATCCAGGCCAATGGAGAAATGGGACGCAGAAATTGAATGACCGGATTTACAGCCCTGCGCCAGAATGGTTTTGTGCCTAAAAAGATGCCTAGGGGCACAGCCAGCGCCACTGCCAACAGATACCCCCAGGTCACACGAAACAAGCTGGCCACTATATAATCCAGAAGCCTGCCGTCCCGAATCAGCTCCCAAAGCCCTCTCAGCACCTGTATGACACCCGGAAAGTGCTCCGGCTTGACATCAAAAACACGCACAGCGATCTCCCACAGCGCCATTGTAAAAAAAGACAGCAAAAAGGCGCTCCAGCGCACGGCAAACCAGTTTTGCAGACCCTGCCCCTTGAGACTCACTGTTTTTTCTCCGTAACAAGCGATGTGTCAAGAAAACCGTTCACATCAAAGACACCCTTCAACAAACCCCTCTTGGTCATGGCAGCGGCCATAGCGTCTATCTCCTGTTTTTTCGGCAGAAGATCGTCATACAACACGCGATCCGGTTGGGATAAAAGCACGTGCTCGAGAAGCGCCACGGGAAGCCCATAGAATCTGGCTCCAATAGCAGCTGCCTCCCTGCGATGCCCATCGATCCATGCGCCATTGGCATAAAACGCCCTCACCAACCTGACCACCTCGTCTTTTCGCTTTTGCAGCACATCCGCCCTCACCACCAAAACACTGGAGATGAAGCCGGGCCTCACATCCTTCATGAGATACAGGATTCTGCCTGATCCGTTCATCTCTCCGGCCGCTGCATAGGGCTCACCGACGATATAGGCGTCAACGGCGCCCATGGCCAGGCTTGACGGCATGTCCGGAGGCGGCATCTCCACCAGATTGACACTTCTGGCTGGAATTCCCGCCTGCTCGAGGAGGTCCAGAAGGGTAAGATACTGATTGCTGAAACGAATGGGAATGGCTATGGTCTTGTGTTCCAGCCAATCGATGCCAGCGGCATGGGGTGCATCGGCACGCACCATCAGGCCCGTACCGTTTCGATGGCCAAGCATCACCAGTTTTATAGGAAAACCCTGCTGGTACAGGGTGATGGCCAATGGTGCCAGAATGAAGGCCATGTCCAGCTCACTGCTCTTCAATGCCTCACACATCTCGGGCCAGGCAGTAAACTTGACCGGCTTGAACGGAATGTCCTTGTTCAGCTCATAAGTTACAGGACATAACAGATGACAGGTGATGGGCAAAAATCCCACCTTCAACACATGGGCTGCAAAGAGTTTTCCATTGCGCCATGTGTGCAGACCTGATATGAATATGACCCATATCAAAATCGCAAGAATGATCCTGTATCCGACACTCATCTGTTTCATGCTCACAGGTGCATATCCATGCCGTTGAACAAATATCCATTGCCATCGCGCTCTTGACTTATCATGTTAAAAATTTACCATAAGATTTCATGAAAACACAAGCTCAAAAAACAACAAAGAAACTCGACGGCCCTGCCATCTGTCTGGTGAGTGGCGGCATGGATAGCTGTGTGTCCGCTGCCATAGCCATAGGAAGACACAAAGAAACGGCCTTTTTGCATGTGAACTACGGACAGCGCACGGAAAAAACGGAACTCGAGGCATTTCGGCGCATATCGGCCCATTACGGCATAACGAAACAACTTATAGCCGACATCAGTTATCTCGCAGAGATAGGGGGCTCGGCCCTTACAGACAGCCGAATAGCAGTGCCGACAGCTGGCATTGAAAACAATTTGATTCCAAACACATACGTCCCATTCCGCAACACACACCTGATAGCCATAGCGGTTTCATGGGCGGAGGTCATAGGCGCCAACTACATCTACATAGGCGCAACTGAGGTGGACAGCTCCGGCTATCCCGATTGTCGCGCCGCCTATTTCGAGGCATTTAACCAACTCATAAAAACCGGCACTCGACCTGAAAGCCATATAGAGATAGTGACGCCTCTATTACATATGACAAAACGCGAGGTGGTGTTGACAGGCATGCAAGTTCAGGCCCCCTTGCATCTCACATGGTCCTGCTACAAAAACGAAAAACTGGCCTGTGGACACTGCGATTCGTGCCGGTTAAGATTGAAAGGCTTTCAGGAAGCAGGAGTAAAGGACCCTATTCCATATGAATAAAACAGAAAAAAACAACGATTCCGATAAGAGCGCCACACAGCCGATTTTCGAATGTCAAATGTGCGGGCACTGCTGCCATGGTGAAAGCACGGTATCCATCACCGACAAGGAACAGAAGGCCATTGCAGCCAGCATCGGCATTTCGGTTTCGGAATTGCTACAGAGATACTGTGTAGTCCTTCAAAATCGTGTGGAAATGAAGACGATAAACGGCCATTGCATCTTTTATGGAGAAGACGGAAGATGCCGGATTCATGAAGTCAAACCGTTTCCATGCAGACAATGGCCGCTGCATTCGAGTATTCTCGGTGATTCCGCTGCATGGGAGGCCATTTCCAGGGATTGCCCCGGGTTCAGAAAAGACATTACATACGAAGAGGTCTGTAACTGGCTGAAAAAGAGGGCTTCTCGAGAAGAGGGATAAAATGATCACTATAAAATCAGTTCTTGAATTCAGAGAATACATGGAAAGCGGCAGATGGGAAGAGGATTTCCAATACCGCACGCCGGATGGGCAGGCGGAGATGCTAGACCTGCTTGAAAACATCTTCATCATCTGTGAAAAGGCGGATGAAATTCTGACGAAAAGGCTCTACAAACAGATGGGGCAGATGGAAAGCACAGACTGAAACAAGAACTCCCTTGCATGAATTCATACATGGTCACTTAAGGGATAACGCCCGCATCAAACCATCGAATTCCTCGGTGTTGCGGTAATACAGCTCCAATCTTCCGCCTTTTCCTTTGTGCACGATGTTGACCTTGAGTCCCAAGCGCTGAGACAGATCGTCTGCCAGACTCTGAATATCAGGATCCTGTATCTTCTTGTTCTTCTTTTGCAGACCGACCTTTTTGTTGAGCCGCCTGGCCGTCTCTTCGGCCTGACGCACCGAAAGACCCTTAGCCACAATCTGATTTCTCAAAAACTCCCTGTCGGCCTCGTTGTCCAGCATCAGCAGGGCGCGAGCATGTCCTGTATTGAGATTGCCTTCTATCAAATCCTGCTGCAGCGCGGCAGGAAGCTGCAGCAAACGCATGGTGTTGGTGATGGTGGAACGCTCCTTGCCCACACGTGCGGCCACCTCCTCCTGTGTGAGACCCAACTCGTCTATCAGGCGCCTGTAGGCCATGGCCTCTTCAATAGGGTTCAGGTCTTCCCGCTGAACATTCTCTATGAGGGCCAATTCCATGGCCTCTGGCGGGCTGACATCCTTGACCACTACAGGCACTGATTTGAGGCCCGCGGCCTGGGCTGCACGCCACCGCCTTTCACCTGCTATAAGTTCATAGCCATTCTCAATCTCTCTGACCACCAGGGGCTGCAAGATACCCTTTTCGGCTATGGATTGAGCCAGGCCCTGAAGTGTGATGGGATCAATATTTTTGCGAGGCTGCAATGGATTTGGATGTATCTTCTCGATGGGACAGACAAAAAAGCCGGGGCGACCTGTATCGTAGGTATCTATATCGGGCAGCAGGGCCCCAAGACCCTTTCCAAGCACATTCTTAGCTGTCATGTTTCATTCCTGTTTAGAAATTCCTGAGCCAAGGAAGCGTAACCCTCTGCACCCTTGGACTTTGAATCATATAGGAAGATAGGTTTACCATGACTGGGGCTCTCACTCAATCGAATATTACGAGGGATAACCGTGTCATAAACCAGCGATTTGAAATGATTCCTCACATCTGAAGCCACCTGAACCGAAAGGCGCATTCTGTGATCGGCCATTGTCAAAAGAATCCCTTCTATATAGAGCCTTGGATTGAAATTGTATTTTACGAGCCGAATGGTCTTCAGCAGTTGACTCAACCCCTCCAAGGCATAGTACTCACACTGAAGGGGGATCAGGACGGAATCCGCTGAAACCAGGGCATTTATGGTCATAAGTCCAAGGGAGGGCGGGCAGTCGATGAGAATGAAATCGTAATCCTGAATGACCGAAAAGATGGACTTCAAAACAAATTCCCTGTTGGGTCTTGCAGCTAATTCCATCTCCACTCCCACCAGGTCTGTGCTGGCCGGTAACAGATGCAGGTTGGGAACGCCGGTAGTGCGCACAATGTCCCTGATATCCACCTTACCTGCCACAGCGCAATAGATACATGCTCCGGCTGCGGCCTGGGCATCCAGACCAAGACCGCTGGTGGCATTGGCCTGGGCGTCACAATCGGCCAGAAGCACGCGCTTACCCAGCATGGCAAGGGCTGATGCCAGGTTTATGGCAGTGGTGGTCTTGCCGACTCCGCCCTTTTGATTGGCTATACAGATGGTTCGAGTCCTATTGGCCATACCCATCCCTAATCAGCATCGTAATGATTATTCTTTCTCACAAGAAGCCTCTGTTATGGATTTCACACCCATTTTGTGTAAAAAAATGGCCATTGGACAAAAACCTGTAAAGGCAAAGATCAGCAGATTAACTCCCACCAGAAGCGGAAGAACGAGCCAATATATGTGTACAAAAAAACCGAGGGTTACACCGGTCAGCACCACAATACCGGCTATCAACCAGATAACCCGTTCCAGATACCATATATCCGTTCTTGCCAGATACATAATGACCTCCTTGAATTAAAGTATATAGTGAAAAATCGTTGTTCCGCGGCCGGCGGGGGATGTGTCATTCAGACACCATTCTACTCAATTTATTCAGGCTTTCACTGGAGCCCAGGGCAACTATCAAGTCACCTGACTGAAAGACATAATCTGGATGCACACTGGACATCACTGCATCGGTCTTGCGCTTGACTACCAGCAGCGTGGCGCCGGTCCGTTCCCTTATACCGATTTCCTTCATGGTTTTACCCACCAGAACGGATGAGTCTTCGATCTCATACTGTTCCACAGAGAGATCGAAATCCGCACAGTGCACCGCCAGGTCCAGAAACTCTATGACAGTCGGCTTGAGAATCGCCATTCCCATACGCCTTGCACCTATTTCATAAGGAGAAATGACCTTGTTGGCGCCGGCCTGATATATACGCCGTTCCGCCCTGCGGTCACTGGCCCTGGCCACTATAAAAACCGAAGGATTCAACAAACGGGCCGTAAGGGTAATATAAACATTGTCTGCATCCGATTGAAGCACACATACAATACCTCGAGCCTTGGATATGGCGGCACTCTGCAACACCTCCTCACTAGTGGCATCCCCTGCTATGACAAGATAACCAACTTCCTCCAGCTCTGTAATCACGGTGGGATTGGATTCTATCACAACGGCAGGAATACCCTCGCGAACCAACATCTCCAGAATGGTTTTGCCGATCCTACCGCAGCCGCATACAATGAAGTGATTTTCCAATTTTGAAATGGCCTTTTTCATCCTTCTTTGATGAAATATATCTTTTATTCTGCCCTCTACAGCAGCCTCGGTCAACACATTTATAGAATAGGCGAAAAAACCCACGCCCATTACTATAATGAATATGGTAAACACCCTGCCTGCATCTGACAGAGGTTTCAACTCACCATAACCTACGGTGGCCACGGTTATAACCGTCATATAAAGGGCTTCCAGCGGACGCCAGCCCTCTATAAAGATATAACCGAAGGTACCCACGGACAACAGCGTGAACAGCATTAAAAAAATCAAAAACAGCTTGCGATTGGTCTCCATGAAACCGCCCTGCGGGCTACTACAAGCGCGCCGCCCTCAAAAACACCTTACTGAAACTTCTCAGACCCATTCTGTAATCCGCCGGCAGATGGATATGGATTACCCTTTTCCCCACACTCGAAAGGGCCTGAAAATCCCCAACCGCCTGTGCAAACTGAATATGCCAGAAAGATGCATCGAAACCAGGCACAACTGGATATTCAGCCTCTTTTTGTCGAGTGAAAACAATGAAGGCCGAGCTCATAGGACCACCCTTGTGCACCTGGCCTGTGGAATGGAGATAGCGGGGCCCGTAACCGAAGGTGGTGGCAAATCCACGCTCCTGTCGAATAAAATGTCGCATCTCTGAAATTATCTCATCAACCTCGGAATCATACGGCAGATAAGCCAAAAAACCCATATAACCCCACGAAGGCAGGACCAGGAAGGTATCCCGCAGGGCGCGAGAAAGCCCCTTCATGGATGCAGCAAGCATCTCGGATGTCCTGAAATTGAACTGACTCGTCGGGTCCACCCAGAACTCCATATTGAATTTACCGTTTTTCACATACTCACTCAACACCTCGGAGGTTTTTTGTTTGGCCGACAGGACATTGGGTTCATCGAACGGATTGATTCCAAGGAAATGACCCGTCAAGGCCACCGCCATCTCCCAGAGAAAAAACATGCCGAACACATCCATCGGATTCTGCAATTGCAGCATATATACAGGAAAATCAGCACGTCTCAGCTCATCCATAAAACCGTCAAGGCTGTCCTCGACAGGGGTGTCCATCATCCTGAAATATACAAACATGCGCTCAGCGCCATAAAAACCGGGTATGCCGGTGGTTTCACCGATTATCGGCACAAGACCCACTGTTTCCTTGCCGGTACTTTCAGCTACAAGTTGCTCCAGCCACAACCCGAGACTGCGTACAGGCGCGTCAAAAAACAGTGTCAGTTTATCCTTGTTCTGCACGCCATATTCGGAAAGAAATGTTGCAAGTCTGGCGGCAGGGTTTTGATCCCAATCCAGCACTCTGCATTGCGCAATGGTGGCTTCGGCGATCGATACAGCCTGGTCCAGAGGTATTCCGATAATCGCGGCGGCAACCAGCCCGAACACAGAAAGCGCCGAATATCTGCCACCAACTCCTGATTCACCCCTGAATGTGTGAAAGAACTTGTGCTCCGATGCGAACTTATCGAGAGTGGTGCCGGAATCCGTAATGGCCGCAAAAAAATCACCGGCATTGTTTTGGCCGTAGAGCTCCACCATCTTTTGCCAGAAAAAAGCCAGATGTGCACGGGTTTCAAGGGTTGTGCCTGATTTACTGGCCACCACAAAAAAGGTTTTTTTTGACGATAGCTCATCGGAATATCGCTGCACCACCATTGGATCGGTGGTATCTAGCACACAGAGCTCCGGATAACCATCCTGCACGCCGAATATATCGACCAACACCTGTGCGCAAAGGCTTGACCCCCCCATGCCCATCCACACAACCCGTTTTACACCATTGGAACGTAATTTGGTTGCAAAATCAGTCAATTCTTTTAGAGTTGGCTTGATTCTATCAAGACAATCCAGCCAGCCCAATCTATTTCCAATGGATTCCTGAACCTTAGCATCTTTACTCCAAAGAGACGGGTCCTTGTTCCAAAAGCGCTGAAGTAGTTGTTTTTTTTTCGAAGCATCGATATGAGATGGCTTATAAAACATGAAAACCCTCCTTAAAAATTTTATATTATAAATAGTAAATTATTCATTTTGAAATAATATTCTAAAAATACGCCAAACCATCTAATTTAGCAAAGATATTTTCTGAGGTTCTCTGAACTGTCAAATACTCCTTGAAACCATGCAATAAAAATAATGCTACAAAAAGACAATCTCTGGATTTTTGTGGTGTGAAAGATTATATTCCATTTAGTTCAATACCGGATTGGAAACAATCCGTTTACAGCACCACAATGAGCCCACATAAGGAGCCCGCATGGTAATAACACCAAAAACACGGTCACGAAAGGAAGGAACACGTTTCTTCAAATGCCCAAGACCTGTTCCGGCGGTCAATAACCGCATAATCTGTCCCAAATGCGGCAATGATCGCTATTTTCATGAAATAGCGGAAGATGTCACCATCACTACTCAATACATACAGAATGCAGATGGGAGCTTCACTCCTCAAAGCGACGAATCCAATATCATGGGCGAAATAAAATTGTTTTGTTCCAAATGTCAGACCGATTTGACGGAATTTCATACACAATTTGTAGAAATGCTTTTTTAATACATATGTACAATATAATCAGAACAAATAAGGAATTCAGAATAAAATTTCATGAATTGGATTCCTCATACGTCATAATAGGCTGCCTGAATATAAAACCTTCTGAAGAATATATTTTTACTGATTTATTATCAAGAGGCGTTGTTTTGTTTCCATCAGCACTGGCGCAACAACTGACCCGCTCAAAATGTTTTCAGGCTGCTGTCTTCACAAAATACATGGCGCCATCAACAATCGTAATAAGAGACAAAAGCGATATACTTTCCGCAATAACACATTATAATTCACTGAAAATAAACAATGTCATAACAAAACAAGACAGGGCAAATTGTGGTCTTGGAATAAATTTATGGCAATCAATCGAGGACATTTACAACAATGTTTCTTTTGGACATATTAACTTTCCATTTGTTTTACAGCCATTCATAAAAGACGTACTTGATGTAAGAATAATTATTTTAGGCAATTATTTAGAAGCCTATTGGAGAAAAAACGACAATAATATAAGAAACAATATTTCAAGGGGTGGGAATAGTGGAATATATCATTTATCTGAAAACGAGTTGCTGTTATGTAAAGAAATAATGCAAAGAGGTCAATTTCCCTATGCCCATATCGACTTGATGATTACGCCCGAAAACGAGATATTCTTTTCGGAAATAGCACTAAGAGGCGGCATAAAAGGGGCCCAAATATCTCCGGCCGATTATGTAAGACAAGTCAAAAAACTTGAAGATTTATTCATCGAATCTTACAATAAGGCGTCTATATCCACAAATAACATATAATTTAAAACAAAATGAACAGGTTATATGTGTGGTTCTTCTATTTCATAAATTTTTGTTGTACCAGCTCCAGATGGATCTTCCAATCTGTCGGTTACAATAAGGATTATTTTCCCATTCAGCACATTAAAACCAGATATTCTGCCATTCATTTTTATCGACACTGATTTAATGGCGTAGTTGTCACCATTTGAAAACAATTTCAAGAGGGATATTTTGTCGAATAGCTGCTGTTGTGGTTCATTAAAAGCCATCCAAAACGATTTTTCATTTGTTTTTTGTGAATCCACGATTGCTGTTTTTATATTCAAAAAAGAGGCAGGATTGTTGATTGCAATCACGTTTTTCGACCAAAGCAGTTTATTTGATTCATACACGTTCAGTGTTCCTGATCTATCAAGAAATATCGTCTCTTTTATATCGTTATGATTCAAATCAACAAAAGCAAATAGGTTACTTATAGAATTTATTGGAATAATAGTTTTTTCATTCACAAACATCATACCGTTATCATTAGGCTTAACTATAAAAAAAACATTTCCAAACATATTCCTAACATCAAATCTCTGGCCAACCAATGTATCGTCATTCAAAAAGCACAGCCACATATTTATTTTATCTTGAACCAATCGCAATGTATTGCCATCAAAGCGCAAAAGACATGACTCAAGCCCAACATCAGGAATCAGAATATTAACAGCAAGCCATCCAGAATTAGGAGACACAGAAAAAGAAACAGGGGTTCCAAAACCCGAAAATCTATAAAAAAATGGCTTTGCAGTATGTTTATATGGAGCAATATATATCCCTGAAGGCAGCAAATAAATAATTTCATATAACCCATCGCCATTCAGATCAACAATCGAAGCGGATATAACATCATACTTCAACAAACCAACAGGTTTTCCAATATTTTCAATCGATAAAACATCTTGTTTGATTGAAGTCAAATCAACTCCGACAATATTGCTGGAAACATTCTGATCTATATCAGAAAATACATAACTCACACAAAACAATTCAGATAAAATTAAAAAAAATCCAAGCGTAAACAGTATTGTTTTAGTTAATCTACTGAACATATAACCTCTTTTATATATCAAGCTCTTTGACTTCCAATGCGTGGTTGTATATAAAATCCTTTCTTGGTTCTATCTTTTCACCCATCAAAGTAGTGAATAAATTTTCAGCCTCATCTGCATCCAAAACAGAAACCTGCAACAATGTCCTGTTTTGCGGATCCATAGTGGTTTTCCACAACTGTTCAGGATTCATCTCTCCAAGTCCTTTATATCGTTGCTTAGTAAGCCCTTTTTGTGCATATTCCCTTACGGAAGAAAGAAATGATTCCATATCATTGAAACTCTCTTGAGTCTCTTTGTATGTTAAAACAATTTTGTTTGTTACGATATTCTTCAATAATTTATATGACTTTATTATTTTTTTAATCTCAGGAGTTTTCCATAAATTTAAATCTATATTGGTTCTTAAGAAGGACATGGACTCCAACGCAACGGTAAATGAGTAATCACCGGTATCTGATTGTTTTATTTCTGTAATTTTATATCCTTTTTCTGATAATTTTATAAACAACGATTCCATAAAAGCTGAATCGACAAATTTTTCATAACTATCAAGACCAAGCTCCAAAAGATCCTTCAGTAAATCCTTCCACAATCCGATATGGATCAATTCATCAAAATCATGCAAATAATCCGTTATTTTCAACAAGAAATCATACAGATTTTTCCCTGTTATGATTTTATCATCAATACGAATCGACATTTCATTGATAATTCTATTGAACAAAAACTTGTCAAATTCAGCTTCATCTTTCAGAAAAATCTCTTTGTTTTTGTTATAAACAACTCTGAATAACGGTGGTTGAGCGATATATAAAAAACCCTTTTCTATCAACTCGTACATATGTCTATAAAAAAATGTCAAGAGTAAGGTTCTGATATGTGCTCCATCGACATCGGCATCGGTCATTATGATTATTTTATGATATTTCAATTTTTGAATATCAAAATCATCGGAACTTATTCCTGCACCTATGCCCGTTCCAATAGATGATATGAGATTTCTTATTTCTTCACTTGACAAAACTTTATTAAATCTTGCCTTTTCTACATTCATTATTTTTCCTCTGAGAGGCAAAATAGCCTGGAATTTTCTGTCTCTTCCCTGCTTTGCACTGCCTCCGGCGGAATCACCCTCCACAATAAAAATCTCTCTATGTTCAGGGTTTTTTTCTTGACAATCAGCCAACTTACCCGCAAGGGTGATGTCCAGGCCCGAAGAAGATTTTCGGGACAATTCCTTCGCCTTTCTCGCAGCCTCTCTCGCCCTTGCCGCATCCACTATCTTTTCCAACATCTTTTTTATAATTGTCGGATTTTCTTCAAAAAACAGGGACAGTTTTTCATAAACCACGGATGAAACAACAGATCTTACCTCACTGTTTCCTAATTTTGATTTGGTTTGACCTTCAAACTGTGGATTAGGAACTTTTACGGACACAATACAAGTCAAACCTTCTTTTACATCATCCCCTTCTATTTTTTCTTTTAGTTTTTTGGATATATTATCATCAGCTAAATATTTATTGATACATTTCGTCAAAGCCTGTCTAAATCCTGTGACATGGGTTCCATCTTCTTTTGTTCTTATATTATTTACATAACTCAACAACTTTTCTGAGTATCCATCATTGTATTGAAAAGCTATCTCAATTGCTATATTGTCTTTTTCCGATGATATATATATCGGTTTTTCAAATATCAATTCCTTATTTTTATTCAAATGTTCTACAAAAGAAACTATACCTCCTTCAAAATGAAATTCCGCCGTCTTTTCAGATCGTTTATCTTCTAATCTAATAGTTATATTACTGTTTAAATACGCCAACTCTCTCATTCTCGCCTGTAATATCTCATATTGAAATTCGGTTGTTTCTGTAAAAATTGTTTCATCTGGTATAAATGTTATTCTTGTTCCTCTTTTTTTTGTTTCTCCTATTATAGTTACTTGTGTTGTAGGTATTCCATATTCATATTTTTGATTATATATTTTACCATCTCTATATACTTCAACATCTAAAAATTTAGATAATGCATTTACTACAGAAATTCCAACACCATGTAATCCACCAGAAACTTTATATGTTTGATTGTCGAATTTTCCACCGGCATGTAGTTTTGTCAAAACAAGCTCCAATGCCGATATTCCTTCTGTTGGATGCATATCCACAGGAATACCTCTTCCATTATCTTCTACAGTTATACTATTATTTTCATTTATAATTACATAGATAAAATTACAGAAACCAGCCATTGATTCATCTATACTGTTATCTACAATTTCATAAACCAAATGATGTAAACCTTCTACACCAATATTTCCTATATACATAGCAGGTCTTTTTCTTACAGCAGATAATCCTTCTAATACTTTTATACTTTCTGCTTGATACTTTTCCTGTTCTATAGATTTCATACAAAAAACTTTCCTCACTTATACTATAATTGGCATAAATATACTTAAAAAACCTTCATCATCTGAGCCAGTTATTAAACATGGACTTTTTGAGTTATTGATTTTTAATTTAATATTTTTTGATTTCATAACAGATAATATATTCAATACAAATTTTCCATTGAATACTATTTCTATAAAATCAGCATGTTCTGTATTTATTGGTATTGTTTCTTTTGCTCTTGCTGTTTCATTTTCTAATGTTTCAAGTTCAATAATATTTTTATTTGTTTTCATTTTTATTGAATCATAAACATCAGTTGTCAATATTGTTAATCTTTTTAATGTGTTTATAAATTTCAATCTATCAATTTCTATTGAATTACCTTCATTTTTTGGAATTATCGATCTATATGGCGGAAATTTATCATCTATCAATCTTATTGTAATGTTTTCTTTTTCTGTTAATATAAAAAGAAATTTATCTTGCATGAATAAATTTATAGATTCATATCTATCAAGTATCTTTTTTAATTCAATTGCTCCTTTTTTAGGAATTATAATTGGTTTTTCTAATTCGAAATCGGTATCTATAGTTTTATCTATTAAATTCATTCGTAAACTATCTGAGCTTACCATTCTTATTTTTTTTAAATTATCTTCTCTTATTGTTTCAAAATTTATTCCTGTTAGACTTATTTTTGTTTTTACATCATCCGATGCCACTGAAAATATAGTTTTATCTATCATATCTTTCAATAAAGAAGATGATACTGAAAGATATTTTCCATCTACAGCTGTTATAAATCTCGGAAATTCTTCAGCAGGAAGTCCGGCTATTTCATACTCCATCTCTGAATTTTCCTCTTCTTTGTTTTTATCAGATTTTATTTTTATCCAGAAATTATCCTTTTCTTCTATCGTAATATTTTGAAATGGTAGCTCTTTTGTTAATTCATATATTTTTTTGGGATCCAATAAAATGGAACCTTCTTCGATTATATCGCAACAAATTTTGGTTTGATAACTTATTTCAAGATCTGTTGCTTCTACAATTAACTTTCCATTATTGGTATATAAAATTATATTTTTCAAAATAGACATCGTTGTTTTTTTATCTATAAAATTTTGAGCATAAAATAGGGCTTCCAATAAATCCGTTCTTTTTACATTTAATTTAATCATTTAAATATCTCCTTATTAGATAAATAAAACAAGCCTTGTCAGTTTTGTTGAAAAATAGCTAACTACTTTATTTTTAAATAGAAAAATGCAACATATTAAAAACATATACCGACTGTTTTGTGTTCATGTCCAAAAAATAAAATTGTTCGGAGCTGCTAAAGAGATATTTTTGACATGAAATTAACAATACGATATAATCATTTTTAACAGGTTATCATTTGAAGACCTTTCATTTTTCCAAATATAAAAATATAACATAATTTCATGAAAATATCAGCGCTTAAAGAAAAAATACTGTCACAGATTCGATCGGCAGCTCCTATGACCTTTTATGATTTCATGAAATTATGCCTGTATGATAAGGAATTCGGCTATTATACAAAACCTGACAGGATAGGAATCAAAGGTGACTATATCACAAGCTCGCATTGTTCACCGCTTTTTTCAAGATTGATTGCCAATCAGCTCATAGAGTTATGGGAGCTTCTTGGAGAAAATGATTTTTTTCTGGTCGAAATGGGTGCAGGAGCCGGTTTTTCGGCCATGGATATACTTGATTATCTCAAAAAACATCCTGTTTATGAAAAAATCACCTACGTCATCATGGAACAAAATCCGGCTGCAAAAGCGCTTCATAAAAAATTACTGTCGGATTTTTCCAATAAAATTATATGGATCGATTCCTTGAAGGAACTTGGGTCATTTAATGGATGTGTCTTTTCCAATGAACTCCTGGACGCATTTCCTGTGCATGTAATACAGAAAGATTTCGACGCATTTCATGAAATTTATGTCGATGCTGATGGAGAAGATTTGATAGAAAGGATAGGGCCTTTGAGTTCCGATATATTAAAGGATTATGTTGCAAATAAAATTCCTCAAGACCTTCCAAACGGCTATAGAACTGATGTAAATCTCGATATTCAACCATGGCTTTTAAGTATATTTGAAACTATGGTAAAGGGATTTATATTGACAATAGATTATGGACATACGGCAAGGGAATTTTTTGACCCTATCAGAAACAGGGGTACCTTGATGTGTTATAAGGCCCATAGAATCTCCGATGATATTTTTGCCTTTCCAGGAGAACAGGATATAACTACACATGTAAATTTTTCTGACTTGCACAATATAGGGTTGGAACTCGGCTTTTGCACCGTGGGTTATGCTCAACAGTGGGCATTTTTGGGTGGCTTAGATTTTGAGAAGACCTTAAAAGAGAAATATCCCAACATCACTCCGTTTTCTCAGGAGATGGCTGGCGTAAAGATGTTGATTTTTCCTCAAGGTATGGGTTCAAGCCACAAGGTCATGCTTCAGGCAAAAAATGTTGAGATTAACAGGAAAATAAAAGGGTTTTCTTTGCAGAACAAAATAGATAGGTTATGAAATATAAAGTTGCTGTCTTTGATTGCGATGGTGTTCTGATAAATTCCGAGATATCAAACAGGTTATATTATAATGAACTATTAAAAAGGGTTGGGCGATCTTTATTGACCGATGAGGAGTTTTCTTTCGTACATGCCCATACAGCCGAGGAATCTGTGGAATATCTTTTCAGAGAAGAACTTGAACTGTCTTCCGCATGGAGAGATATGGCCATGATCGAGATGAAGAAACTTTCCTATAACGACTATCTCGATTTACTGGAATTGGAACCTGGTGTCAGAGAGGTATTGCTTGACATTAGACCTCCTTTGAAAACAGCTATTTTTACCAATCGCACCACCACCATGCCAAGAATCACCGAACGCTTTATGTTTGATACCTTATTTGACTGTATTAAAACAGCGCTGGATGTAAAAAGACCTAAACCGGACCCTGGCGGGTTGATCGAGATAATGGATCTTTTTTGTGCAACTCCGAATGAACTGGTTTATGTGGGTGATACCAGGGTTGATGAATTAGTTGCAAGAGCGGCTGGTGTTGATTTTATTGCCTATAAAAACAAGGAGTTAAATGCAATGTTTCACGTGAAACATTTTAGTGAAATAGGTTATTTTTTAAAAAAGGATGAATAGTTTTGCGTTGTGATTCACATAAGTTGAAAAAATTGTTGAAAGCCATGCTTTCCTTGTGCCCCGATGTCTATGGACTTGTATTGAATGACGATGGCTGGATTTCAATAAAGGAATTACATCGTGCTGTTGTGTGTGAAGACTCTTTTAATTATATTACGCCCGCCTTTTTAATGCAGTTTTTTTTGATAAACAACCAACAGTATGAAGTGAATGGTTGTATGGTAAGGCGAAGAGATGTCTCTCCTGTTTTGCCCTTGCTGGTTGAATCGCCGCCGAATGTACTTTATATTGCTGTCTCGTCGAGGAGTTATGATGCTGTCAAGAAAAACGGTCTCAAGGGTGTAGCCGGCAGGGTTGTGTTGTTTGTCACTTCGGAGCTTGCTATATCTGTTGTTAAGCGGAGGTTTTCATCTTATGTGTTGTTGAAGATAAAAACAGATAAGGCGATGAGTTTGGGTTGCCGTTTTTGTTTGTATGGCGAATCGATATATATTTCCGATCACATTCCTTCGAACGCCATTGTTTTTCCGCTGTTGTCAACAACCAATAAAGGGGATAGGATGGTTGTGCATCGAAAACCTGCGGCGTCTGAGGAAAAAAGTAAAAAAGATGACCGTGCAGCAAATGAGGCAGGTGGATTTTTTTTGAATGTCACCCATATTGATAATTTGAAACCGGTTAGAAAGCGTGGTGTTGGTGACGCTAAGCGCGACCCTGATTGGAAGATTGCGAGAAGAAACAGCCGCAGGGGTGGGTAGTTTTTGAAATTGATTGATTCTATGTGGGCAATTAGCTCAGTGGATAGAGTGTTGGCCTCCGGAGCCAAAGGTCGTGGGTTCGAATCCCGCATTGCCCGCCATTTTTTAGTGATTTAACCTTCGTTCAAGGGGAACCTTATGCATCAATTATTGAAAACCGGGCCTACCACTATGTTGTTGTTGGGGAATGAGGCCATTGTAAGGGGGGCTCTGGAAGCTGGTGTTCGTGTGACTGCATCGTATCCTGGAACACCGTCATCAGAGATAGGCAATAATCTCTTTCAGATTCATTCGGAGGCCCCCGATCTTTTGTATTTTGAATTTTCCGTAAATGAAAAGGTGGCAATGGAGGTGGCGGCGGCAGCCGCAGCCGCAGGTGTCCGAAGTCTCACGTGTATGAAGCATGTGGGAATGAATGTGGCATCCGATGCAATGATGAGTCTTGCATATGTGGGGGTGCGGGCTGGAATGGTGATTGTTTGTGCGGACGACCCCTCCATACATTCCAGCCAAAACGAACAGGACAACAGATTTTATGGAAAGATGTCTTTTTTACCCATTTTGGAGCCGGCTTCACCTCAAGAGATGATGGATTTGACCAAAAAGGCGTTTGAGCTCTCCGAGGCCTTGGAGCTTCCGGTTATTCTGCGGACCACCACTCGTACGGCCCATGTGAGAGGCCCTGTGCAGCTTGGCAGTCTGCCTGAAGCTAAAAAGGAGTCTGGTAGATTTCAGAAAGATGCGAAGCGCTGGGTTCTAGTGCCAGGAACCGCCAGGTTGAGACGAAAGGTCTTGTTGGAAAGGTTTGAACAGGCCATGTCTATCAGTGACGGTTTTGACCTGAACGAGATAACTGGAAGCGGAGA
Organism: Dissulfuribacterales bacterium; assembly: GCA_041287365.1. Lineage (GTDB taxonomy): Bacteria > Desulfobacterota > Dissulfuribacteria > Dissulfuribacterales > DYLC01 > JAQVIJ01. The sequence continues at coordinate 25,812 of JBEULL010000020.1, forward strand.
TATGGGGATTGTGGCCTCTGGTGTATCCCGTGGATATGTAATGGATGCCATCGATGATCTGGGTTGCAAGAATCAGATCTCCTGCCTTTTCCTTGTGATGACACATCCTCTGCCGGAAAAGACCATAGCGGATTTTGTAGTAAACAAGAAGGCAATCCTGGTGGTGGAGGAGCTGGAGCCGTTTTTGGAAGAAGGTATTCGAGCTGTTTTACAACGGATGGGCGTTTCAACCCCTGTATATGGCAAGAATGGTGAGTATTTCTCGCGCATGTCGGAGTTCAATCCAGCTCTGGTGAGGGGTGCTATAGCGCGTTTTCTTGGCTGTGCCGATGTTCGTGTAGAGCCGTTGGCTGTTTCGAATATGCCGCCCCTTCCCATCAGGCCGCCTTCGTTGTGCAAGGGGTGTCCTCATACAGAGACCTACAACATTATAAAAGAGACAGTGATTGGTATGGGGTTTGAGGAGAACGTGCTCTATCCCACTGATATCGGCTGTTATACTCTTGGAGTCATGCCGCCCATTCAAATGGCGGATTATTTGATTTGTATGGGCTCCAGTGTGGGGAGTTCCGCCGGTTTTTCGGTGTCAACAACCCAAAAGGTCATATCTTTCATAGGGGATTCCACATTTTTTCATTCAGGGGTGTCTTCTCTGATAAACGCCGTGCACCAGGGTCATCATTTTTGTCTCGTGATTCTGGACAACTCCACCACCGCAATGACCGGACATCAGCCCAACCCTGGAATTCAATATGTGCCGCCTGAATATAAAAAGACTCGCGTAACCATTGAACAGGTGGTGAGGGGTTGTGGCGTTCGGAATGTATTCAAGATAAATCCATATAAAAAAGACGAGGCCCTTCCTGTTGTAAGGCAGGCCCTTTCCCTGAATGATTTGGTAGTGATCATATCCGAGGCCCCCTGTGTCCTGTATGCCAAAAAGGTAGGAGGAAGAAGATGAAGAGAATGAAATTGTTGTTTGTAGGGGTAGGCGGTCAGGGAACCCTGTTGGCCTCGCGTCTTTTGGGTGAGGCCTGTATGAAAAACGGTATTTCTGTTTTGTTGAGCGAGGTGCATGGCATGGCCCAGCGTGGGGGTGTAGTGGAGTCTACTGTGATGTTGGGTGGTCTGAAAAGCCCTCTGATCTCTTTGGGTGAGGCGGACGTGCTCATCGGCTTTGAGCCGTTGGAGACCCTGCGTGCCATCTCATATTGCAACAAGGACTCCGTTGTCATTACCAGTCTTTCTCCCATCGTGCCCAATATGGTAAAGCTCGGTGCCTCACAATATCCTGATATCAATAGTCTTTTTAATGAAATAAAAGGAATGGTGGCTGGCTTTTATGCCTGTGATGCAGAGGAATTGGCAAATAAGATTGGAAGCCCCAAATCTGTGAATGTGTTGTTGCTAGGTATGCTCATGGGAACAGGTTTGTTGCCTGTTTCGATGGAGAGTATGGAGGATACCATTCGCACACAGGTAAAGCCCAAGACCGTGGATGCCAACTTGAATGCGTTCATGGCCGGAGTAAATCTGGTTTCATAAGCAATGAATTCGAATAGGTTGCGAACTATTTGTATTCTGTTGTGCTCTTTTGCCTTGTTGTCTGTTGCAGGTTGTACCGAAGGGCAACGCAAGGATTTGAAGCATTTCAAGTCGGATGTCATCGGTCTTAAGCGACGCGTGACGCTTTTCGATAACAATGGAAGGCCTATCAGGACATGGGAGGGCCGCTTCAAGGTCGAGATTGTAGGTGGTTTTGCATCCTTTATCGATGACAACGGAAAGGATGTCAAGGTAAGTGGTTCTGTTGTCATAGAAGAGTTCTGAAGAGATGGTGAAGCCAGGATTGAAGGTCATTTTGGAGGCCATGTTTTTTGTGGCTGAAAAACCACTGACCATCAAGGAGTTGCAGGGGTTGTTGCCTGAATTTTCTCCAAGAGAGATTAGGGATTCTATAAGGATTTTGTGTGCTGAGTACGAGCGTGAGGGCCGTGGCTGGGAACTCAAAGAGGTGGCCGGGGCCTTTCGTCTTCAGTCAAAGGCCGAACTCAAGGAATGGGTGCTGCGCCTCAAGGGTATATGTGCCCAGAGATTGAGCCGGACCGCACTGGAGACATTAGCTGTAATCGCATATAAACAGCCTGTTTCACGCGCCGAAATAGAATTCATTCGCGGAGTGGATGTGAGTGCTAACTTGCGAATTTTATTGGACAAAAAATTCATAAAAATAGTTGGAAGAAAGGACACCCCTGGTCGTCCTTTGATTTACGGTACCACCAGATATTTTATGGACTTTTTCGGGTTGAAGGATATATCTGATCTTCCGGCCTTGAGTGAATTGGATGAGGCAGGATCCTCTTCGCCGATTCTTTTGAATTATGTTGTAAATTGAATGGAATTTGCCTCAGGGAAGTTTCAAAAAACGTTCGTTTTTCGGCCACTGCATTTTTGAAACATCCCTGAAGACAATAAAAGGGAAAGGAGATGTTTGAGAATGAAAAAGGTGATTTGTTGTATGGCGTCTGCTGTTTCCATTGCGTTGTTTTCCTTCAATGTCTCTGCCGGTCAGATTACCGACAAGGATATCGCAAACGCTCAGCAGAAATGGGGAGATTGTATAGTCCAGATTGGAAAGGCATTCACGGAAAAAGGTGATTACAAGGCCGTGGCTGAAAAATGTGTGACAGATCTTTATGCTTATGACACAGGTACCGTGCTTTTCAAGCCGACCAAGGCTGCTGAAAAACAGTTTCGTTTAACAAAAAAAGAGGCGTTGTCTTATTTTGTAACGGGTGACGTATCTGAAGATCATGGCTTTGCCCTTCAGCCGTGGTCAAAGGTGCGTTTCGAGCCCGCGGGTACCATTGTCGATAGCGATTCTGCAATTACAATGGGCAATTACTATTTCACGGATGCCAAGACAGGAAAGGAGGTCAAGGTAGAGTATACATTTGGATATAAACAGGGTAAGGACGGAAATCTGTTGATCAATCTCCATCATTCATCATTGCCATATACGCCGGCTCATTGATTTTTGGGTGGTTCATATTGTTGTGTAGGGGCACGCTGCAGCGTGCCCCTGGTGCATTGCGTCCATTCAAATCACCAACCACCATCCTGTCTGGCAACTGACGTTTTTTCATGTAAGTGAGATGGGCGTGATGATAGAGGAATACGATCCTCTGGCGGAATGGCCGAAACCGGACATGGTCTTATCTCGCTACAAGGCCTTTATCCGTCTTGTATTTGAGATTGATGCTGATATTTTCTCTTTCAGAGGTGCTGTTGTTTTCCCACTGCATTTCCTGTCCAGCGCATCTAATGACGATTTTTCCATATATGCCAAGATATCCAGTTATTTTTATCTGAATTTGTTGCAGATTTTGTTCGATAGCGGCCAACCGGCTTTCTATTGAATGCAGATCGGTAAGGATGTCGTTTTTTTCCGCGAATATCTTCAGAATGGCAAGTAACCCCCTGCCAAGGGCAAAAAAACGTTTACCATAATTCTGCATCCAGGTGGTCACCATTTGATTGGCCTGTTCAGGGGAGCAATTTTTCTTCAGAATGTGGCTTATCACTCCATAAACAGCTTGAATTGCATCCCTTGCTTCGGTATCTGATTCCGCCGCTGTTTTAAGGTTTTCTGTCTTTTCATACAGGGTGGCCAGTTTTTCTTGCAACTCTTCCGTCTTGTCCTTATATATCAGGTTGATTGCATCACGTCTCTCTTCAAGCGAGGTCTTTTCCGCCAAAAGCTCTTTACCTATGTTCAATTCCAGTGTGTTTCTGATATTGACTCGTTCTAGAAAGACCTGATTGGCTGACATGGCTACAAATCCAATCAAGGAGTCCCAGTAAGAGTCTGTGCGGTTGACACGAATCTGTGGGGCTGTCAGATCGACTCTTAGCATGTCTTTCATGATGAAGGCCGCTGTATTGGCGCGTATGCGGGCATTATAGATGGATTCTGCCATGAGATTTTCAGCAACCTCTATGGATAGTGCTAGGGGGGCTGTTGTGATGGAATTGGATATATGTACTCCAGGTCCTTCTATCACGCCTTGAATCTCCAGAGAACTTCCAAACACAAAAGGCGATCTTCCACGCATGGTCCTTTTTACCACTACGGTTGGCAGGCAGTGAATGGTTGTCTTTTCGTCACAGGTCACGCAGTCGATTTCTTCTATCTCCAGCCGTTTTTTTACATCCAATCCTATGATCTTGTGGGTATCTTGAAGATAACTGATAGTCGGCAGAATCACTCCTCTATCGATGGATATCAGTTCATCGAAATCCTGTTCACCATCTGTAAATATCCTTTTTGTTTTTATACCATCCCCTATCAGTAACTCGTAAGGGGTGCCTGAAGGGGATTCTATTTTTTGTCCTGAAACCGTTACGCCTGGAATGCCTTGTGTGGGTAAAAACAGTTTGCCTATGGTCTGATTGGCGTCGGTTTCTGGCAATGAGATGATGTCCGCAAAGGTCAGGCGATCCAGATGATATCTTTTGGTGGTGTCGAACTTAAAGGCTGAAACGAAAAAACCGTCCTTGCCCGAAACAGGGGTGTGTCCGTCTATGAGTAGTATCTTTTTGCCCGGTGACAGGTCCATAACAACCCGTCTTGGCCTGAGTCCTTCCACCATATTCGCTGCCTCAAACGAGTATGGCCCTGGTCTGAATGCCCGAATGCCATCGGCTATGTTTTTGGGTAATTTTATTTTATATGAATGAAGAACGAGTCCTATTGCCTGCGTCAGAATATTGACGTCAGTTTCCCAGATATTCGGGGTTTCCATGAGTACACGAACGACCGCAGCGCCGTAAAATTTTTCTGTTACGGTCTTTAATATGGCATCAGCCATGGAAAGAACGGCAGTTACAAGGTGTTTTGTTTCTGTTGTATTCATGTAGTTATGGTCGTACCACGACTTGTCATCTATTGACTATGTCCATAAATAACTTCAGCTGGTTATATTGCAATATTTTTGCCAGGTTGCAATCATAAAATATGGTTTCTCATTTTTCTTATAGTCTGGTAAAATATCTAGCAATGGAAATGGAACAACGGCTTTTATAAAGGGCGTCTTTTAGGGATTGCCACCGGAGGCTGATTTATATGACCATGCAGTCGCTTCAGTATCTGTTCAGTCCTCGCAGTATCGCCATTCTTGGACTTGAGGCTAGAGAAGAGCCATTTGCCTCCGCAGGCAGGATCTTGCTGCAAAATATCGTTACAGCTGGGTTTGAAGGGGTTGTGTACCCCATTCATGGCTCAAAAGAGGCGATGTCTGGAATTTCGACTCTGTCTAGCGTAAAGGATATTGTCAGGCCGGTGGACCTGGCTGTTTTGTCTGGACCACCTGAGGAGTGGCCTGGGCAGGTGGCTGAGTGCGGCGAAAAGGCGGTGCGGTCCATCATGATTTTGGGTAGTGACTTCAGGCATCGCGTCAAGGAGCCTGACAAATTGCTGCTTCAGTTGAAAAGACTCTGTTCCAGATATAACATCAGATTACTTGGTCCCAATACCATGGGATTTATTCGGCCGAGACTATGGCTCAACGTGAGCACTGGCAGACAGGGGGTTAGATCTGGAGGCCTTGCCTTCGTATCCCAGAGTTCCACGCTGGCAGCAGGCGTCCTTGACTATGCCATTGCAAAACACATCGGTTTCAGTTCCTTTATTTCCCTTGGCAGTCAGATGGATGTGGATTTTGCGGATATCCTGGATTTTTTGAGCGTAGATCCAGATACCAAGGCCATTGTGCTGTATATGGAACACATAGAAAACGGCCGCAAATTTGTGGGTGCGGCCAGGGCCTTTGCCAGGGCCAAACCCCTGATGGTGGTAAAAGGGGGTAGATGTTTCGATGCTATAAATTTGACGGCCAGGCAGGCCGATCTCTTTGATTCAGACGCTGTGTATGATGCCGTTTTCAAAAGGGCCGGCATGGTGCGTGTGGACGATGTGTTGGAGCTCTTTCATCTGTCTGAATCTCTGGGGCGTTCCGTTCTGCCCAAAGGAAACCGCCTGCTTGTTGTGACCAACGCAGGCGGGCCTTCTGTAATGGCCGTGGATATGCTGTTGAAGCAGGGTGGGGCTCTGGCAAGGCTTTCCGAGCAGACGGTGACACGGCTTAATCAGATTCTGCCATTTCACTGGAGCGGCGGAAATCCAGTGGACATATTGTCCGATGCAGGGCCGAACAGGTTTGAAAAGGCCATGGATATCTGCATCGCTGAATCCGAGGCTGATGGTATTTTGGTGATTCTTACTCCGCAATTTCTCACTAAACCCATGGAAATGGCACAAATTTTAGTAAAAATCGCCTCCAATGCCGTACGAAAAACCATTCTGGCCTGTTGGATGGGCTCGGGAGATTTTGCAGAGGCAAGGGATTTTCTGGACAGGAATGGAGTGCCGACCTTTGTTACACCGGAACATGCGGTAAAGAGCTTTCTCTATATGCACACCTACAGCCAGAACAATCGGCTGCTCTCCGAGACACCTGCCAATATTTTGGAGGATTTTTTTCCTGATTCCGGCAGGGTTGAGCAGATACTCAATGATGCCATTCGTGACGGCAGGCATGTGCTTTATGAAAGGGAGGCCAAGGCGGTTCTGGCCGCCTATGGTATTGCATCGCCTCCAATATTTTTGGCCTCATCTCCATCGGAGGCCATTTCATATGCCGAAGAGTTGGGGGTTCCTGTAGCCCTCAAGATAGAATCTCCTTCTGTCCTGCACAAGACAGAGGTCGGTGGAGTTAAATTGCATCTGCGCAGACTGGAGATAGAAGAGGTTTTTGAGCAGATCGTGAAGACCTTCAGGCGATTGCGGCCTGATGGAGTGTTGAAGGGCATAACCGTGCAGCCCATGGCCCTCTGGCCGGGTTTCGAGTTGGCCATAGGTATGAAAAAGGATCCGGTATTCGGTTCGGTCATTCTCTTTGGTGCAGGCGGCAGGCTGTTGAACGCCATGCAGGACTGCTCCATAGCGCTGCCGCCACTTAACCAGACTTTGGCCAGACGTCTTCTGGAGGACACCCGTATTTATCATTATCTCAAGAACAAAGCCGTTCCCAAACCATATTTACCCCTGTTGGAAAAGACACTGCTTCGCTTTTCGCAGCTCGTGGTGGATTTTCCTCAGATTCAGGAAATTGACATCAACCCATTTTTCCTGGGAGAGCTCACAGGGCTCTGTCTGGATGCAAAGATTATTTTGGAACCAGACTGCAAACCCGATATTCGCAGGGCGCAGGGGGCCTGTTGTCCTCAAAATCTGGTCATTTGTCCGTATCCGTGTCATTATGTGGATATCATGACCATGAGGGACGGAACACCGTATCTCATTCGTCCCATCAAACCGGAAGACGAACCCTTGATGTATAAGTTGTTCGCAACATTTTCTCCGGAGACCATCCGTATGCGTTTTTTTCAGCACATCACCTCGATTTCCCATGATCAAATGGCCCGTTACTGCCAGATAGATTATGATCGGGAGATAGCCCTGGTGGCAACCATAACAGAAGGGAGCGAGGAGCATATCATCGGTGTGGGACGGCTGACCATTTTGCCAGATCGGGATCGTGCAGAATTTGCAGTGGTGGTGGGAGATCCTTGGCACGGTCAGGGTATAGGCAAAAAACTCATGGAGGTCTGCATAGAAGTGGCCCGTGGGCAGGGTATAAAACAAATATTTATGGATGTCTTGAGGGACAATCAAGCCATGCGTGGCCTTGCCGGAAGGTTTGGTTTTGAAGAGGTAAAACATGAGGATGATGAGTTGCTGCGCTATGTGCTCGAGCTCTTCAAGCCATCAAGAAAAAAGCGAAAAAATCAGTGAGCACGACATGCCTGATTTCAAGACCATCACCATCGTCAATTCACCATTTTATATGAAGCATGACACAGGGGCTGAACACCCCGAGTCTCCGGAACGCATGACCGCTGTTATGAACAGATTGTTGCGAAACGATCCTGAAGTCCGTATGGTGAAGCTGCCGGTGGAACTGCTGTCACCCCGTATCGCCGCAAGAGAGGACGTGGTTGCGCTGCACAAGGAAAATTACCTGATGCGTTTTGAAGAGGCCTGTCTGGCTGGAAAGGAATGGCTTGGACACTCCGACAACCGTATCTCCTATGATTCCTATGAGGCGGCCTTTCTCTCTGCAGGCGCAGGTCTAAGTGCCATAGATTTTTTGGAAGATGGTTCAAAAAATCCCATCTTTTGTTGCGTCAGACCTCCAGGCCACCATGCCGAGGCGGCCTTGGCCCTTGGCTTTTGTTTTTTGAACAATGTGGCCATAGCCGCCCGCTACTGGCAGCGCAGATATGGAAGAAAGAAGATATTTATTTTGGACTTCGACGCCCATCATGGCAATGGCATTCAGGAATTGTTTGACGAGGATCCCGATGTGTTTTATGTGAGCATACACGAACATCCAACCTTCAGTTTTCCAGGGACAGGCTGGGCCAATGAAAATGGAACGGGGGCCGGCCAGGGCTTTACCCTCAATATCCCCTTGTCCCCTGGTGCCAAAGACGAAGCAGTATTGAAAGCCATGGAGGAACAAGTCAAACCAGCATTCGATGCCTTTCAGCCCGATGCTATGGTAGTGGCTGCTGGTTTTGATGGACATGCGCTGGATGATATGTCAGGTTTGGCATATTCTACTAAATTATATGGTAAATTAGGAAGTTATCTCTCTGTATGGGCGGAAAACTGTGATAACAGATTGGTATCCATCCTGGAAGGCGGTTATCATCTGGAGGCCCTGGCTGCCGGTGTGGAGGCATATCTGATCGGGCTGGCCATAAGGGTGTGACCAACCCATCGCCGTGCCCTCAATAAAGAAGGCAGGGCCGTGTAAGGGCGGAGCAACCTCGACCAAGTCAACAATGAGGAGGCGCTATGTTTGTAAGGGATTATATGACACGAAATCCGGTTACGGTGATGCCTGGTGTGGCCATTCCTGTGGTCAGGGGTCTGCTTAGTGACAAGGGTTTTCGGCATGTGCCTGTGGTGAATGAAGAGGGCAGGCTTTTGGGGGTGGTGACCGACAGGGATATTCGATCCGCCTATCCCTCTCTTCTGATACCTGAGACAGAGAGCAGGGTGCAGCTCGAACGCATGGCGCAAACGCCGGTAGAGGCTATCATGTCCAAAAATGTGGTTTCTCTCCATTGCAACGCTACACTGGACGATGCCCTTTTACTCATCGACAAAAAGAAGGTGGGCGCTGTGCCTGTGATCGATGAAAATGGACGGGTGATCGGTGTTTTTTCCATTCGAGACTTGATGAGGGCATACAGTCAGCTCTTTGGGTTGGCGGAAAAGGGCAGTGTGTTGATTGTCCTAAGAAACAGTGATCAGCCGGACATCTTGAGTCGTATCCTTCAAGCCCTGGAATCTCATGGAATCGTCTGTACTCGAATTGTGAGACCCGTTGGTTCATTGTATATCTATCTTCGTGTTCAGACATTTAATCTGCGTGCAGTGCACACCCTGTTGAGGGAGGCTGGTTTTGAACCTGTTGTAGGAGCAGAAATAGGTCAGGAGGCGTAAATGCTGGATGCCCTTTTTTGTCCCAAATCCATTGCACTGGTAGGTGCTTCGAGCCATCCTGGTAAGCTCGGTTATGAGATACTCAACAATCTCATAAAAAGCGGCTATGCGAACCCCATCTATCCCATAAACCCCAAGACTGAAAGTGTTCTAAGTCTGCCTTGCTTTCCGAACATTCAGGCTGTATCCGGCCCCATCGATCTCGCTATTATAGCTATTCCAGCCCAGTGTGTAATTGATGTCCTGAAGGATTGTGGTGAATGTGGCGTGAAGGCAGCCATAGTGATATCCGCCGGTTTTCGAGAGACAGGGCATGAAGGCCTGATGGCTGAAATGGAGATGGCACGGATTGCCGAGAGATATGGAATGGTTGTTGTTGGGCCTAATTGCCTTGGAGTGATGGACACCGCAACGCCCATGAATGCCTCGTTTGCCGCGGATATGGCCTTGTCTGGCAGCATAGCCTTCATGTCACAGTCAGGGGCTGTATGCACAGCTGTATTGGACACATCTTTAGATATGGGGCTTGGATTTTCCAAATTTGTAAGCCTGGGTAACAAGGCCCACTTAAATGAGCTGCATTTTCTGGAGGCATGGAAGACTGACGAGCAGTCCAATGTAATCATGGCCTATTTGGAAGGTATTTCTGATGGCAGAAAGTTTGTGAATGCAGCGCGAGTGGTTACCAAACACAAACCCCTGGTAGCCATCAAGGCGGGTGTCACAAATGCGGGATCAAAGGCGGTCAGTTCCCATACCGGTACACTGGCTGGCAGTGAAAAGGCGTATCACGCTGCATTTATGCAGTCAGGTGTTATACGTGTAGGATCCATCGAGGAATTGTTGGATATATCCAGGTTGTTTGCCCTGCAACCCCTGCCCAAAACCGATGATATGGCCGTTCTCACCAATGCAGGGGGCCCTGGTATTCTGGCTACCGATGCTATGGAGCGCTCAGGTCTGCGTTTGGCATCTCTATCAAAAAGGACCATGGATACCCTTGCAGTTCAACTTCCGCCGGCAGCCAGTGTGTTAAATCCTGTGGATATCCTTGGAGACGCCAGGGCCGATCGTTATCGATTGGCCCTTCAGGCCTTGTTGGAAGACGAGAATGTTTCCGCTGTGTTGGTAATTTTGACGCCACAGATCATGACCGAAATCGAAGAGACCGCCAGAATAGTGGTCGAACTGAGTAACGTCTCATCCAAGGCCGTAGTGGCCTGTTTTATGGGCGAAAAACGTGTAAAACATGGAATAAGCCTACTTTCAGCAGGTGGTGTGCCCAATTATCCTTCACCTGATCGAGCGGTGCGAGGCCTTAAGGCCATGTGTATATATCGTGACTGGCAGACCAAACCCCTTCCCGTGTTCCCATCCTTTGAGTTGGATAGAGGCAGGCTGCGGGCCATCTTCGATACTGCCAAACGAGAAAACAGACTTGAAATGGGGGAGACAGAGGCAAGGGCTGTTTTAGAGGCATGTGCCATTCCTGTTCCTGCCTCCAAGCTCTGTGCATCTGCAGAGGAAGCCGTGGATTTTGCGGAGTCCATCGGATACCCGGTGGTTTTGAAGATCGCCTCTCCTGACATTCTGCACAAGACAGATATCGGTGGTGTGCGCATGAATCTTCTCTCAGCCTCGGCGGTCAGGGACGCCTTTGAACTCATCACTCTGCGTGCCGCCCGCACATTTCCCGAAGCGGAGATATGGGGCTGTCTGGTGCAAAAGCAGATCATGGGGGATGTGGAGGTGATTGTTGGAATGCACCGGGATCCCCAATTCGGGCCGCTGGTGATGTTTGGGCTTGGCGGAATCTATGTGGAGACATTGAAAGATGTTTCGTTTCGGCTGGCGCCTTTTTCTCGAGAAGAGGCCAAGGAGATGATCTCTGAGGTGCGTTCCGCCGGCATCCTTTATGGCGTAAGAGGTCGTAAGCGAAAGGATATAGAGGCAGTGGTGGAGGTGTTGTTGAAGGTTTCTTATCTGGTTACTGAATTTCCTGAGATTGTGGAGCTGGATATCAATCCACTTATGGTATTCGATGATGGCCGTGGTGTCATGGCCTTGGATATGCGTCTGGTAATTTCTTGATTCCGCATCTTGGGATATGGAAGATCTGAGATTTGGATGCATTTATGAGATTGCACAGCATTGACTGGAGGTAATATGGCAAAGACCCTTTATGTGACATCCACACAGAATTTTTCCGGCAAAAGCGCCCTGTGTATCGGTTTATTTAGACATTTTCAAGCGATGGGATTGAAAATGGGTTATATGAAGCCGTTCAGCGCCACTGCCAAGGTTGTGGATGGCTATTTGGTGGATGAGGATACGGTTTTTCTCAAAAATACATTTGGAATACAGGATCCGCTGAATATGATGTCACCTGTAATCCTCAGTATTCCGCTTTTGCAGGATGCCCTGAAAAAGGTCGAGAATCCCCAATCATCGGTGCTAAAGACCTTTGATACTCTGTGCAGGGATAAAGATGTTATGGTGGTGGAGGGCGGTGCCAATCTGCGGGAGGGCTGGGTGTTCAATCTATCACCGTGTCAGGTTGCGCCGTTGTTTGACTCAAGGGTCTTGGTTGTGACTCCGTTTGATTCTGAACTCCAGTGTGTGGACGATCTGATTACGGCCCGAGTGCGATTCGGCGACCGGCTTCTGGGGGTTGTAATTAATAGGGTGCCTAAACACAGAGTCGCATGGGTCAACGACTTCGTAATGCCCTTTTTTGAGAATGAAGGGCTTGCAGTGCTGGCGGTTCTGCCCAAGGAAAAGACCCTGCTTTCTATAAGTGTCAGAGACCTGGTGAATGGTCTGGGGGGTGAGGTGCTTTGTGCCAGGGACAAGCAGGAGGAACTTGTGGAAAATCTGCTGGTCGGGGCCATGAGTGTGGACAATGCCTTGAAATACTTCCGTCGCAAGCCCAATAAGGCCATAATCACAGGTGGCGACCGGCCGGATATACAGCTTGCAGCCCTTGAGACATCCACCAAGTGCATCATATTGACCGGCAATATTCGTCCAAGCCCTTTGATCCTTGGAAAGGCCGAGGATGCCGGAGTGCCCATTATTCTCACACAACACGACACCATGACGGCCGTGGAGATCATCGAGGGCTTTTTCGGCAAGACCCGTTTTCATCAGCAACAAAAGATACAGAGATTCGAGGCGTTGATGCAGGAACACATGGATTTTAAACGGCTGAATGCCTTGATGCAGATTTGATGAGGTAAAGAGAGGAAAGAGGCGCTAATTCGCTGCTGATAAAATGGCGTCGGCAGCGGCGATATCGTCTATATGTATCACCTCTTCGATCAGGCCGCTTTCCAGGGTATATATCCAGCCATGGATATTCAGACGCTGTCCTTTTTGCCAGGCGGAACGAATGGATGCTATCTGGGCAAGCTGTTTTGTCTGTTCGAGGACATTTAATCTCACCAGGGCGTTTACCTGTTCGTGAAAAGGCAATCCCTTCAGGCTGTCCCTGTGTCTGATGAAGAGTGTCTGAATGGGTCTTACCCAATGGGCCACGAGTTCCGGGGCGTCATTTCGAATCGCTGCCTTGACACCTCCGCAATCAGAATGCCCCACAACCAGTATGTGCTGCACCCTCAATACGGTTATGGCAAATTCTATCACCGACAGGCAGTTCATGTCTGCTGCCTGTATCTGATTGGCGATGTTTCTGTGCACGAAGACCTCGCCTGGCTGCATGCCTATGAGCTGATTGGCTGGAACGCGTGCATCCGAACAACCTATCCAGAGAAGTGAAGGTGCATGGATTTGTGATAATTTTTCAAAGAAATTCGAGTCGTTTTTCTGAATTTCCGCTGCCCATAGGCGGTTGTTGAGCAATGCCTTTTCTGTCAGGTCAAAGGGGGTATCAACAGGTTGCGTCATGGTTTTTAGTCCCTTGCCGGTATTATTATAGGGCTTGATACGCCCTGTGTTACGGCTGTCTCTTCGATAATTTTCAGGGTGTTTTTTTCAAACGGTAGCGCATGTAAGTCCTGAATGGCCAGCCAGCGCGCCTCCAGTGCATCATCCCTGGGGGATGGCTGGCCTTGAAGATATTGTGCCAGAATATAGATAATAGCGTAGTGAAATCGCACAACACCGTCTTCGTCGTGATAAATGGCATCCACAGCCGTCAAGAACCGCAGGGGCTGTACCAAAACCCCTGTCTCTTCCAGGGTTTCTCGTATGGCTGCATCAAACAGCGTCTCACCCAGCTTTACACTTCCACCAGGCAATGCCCAGGTGTTTTCAGCAGGGGGATTTCTGCGTTTTACAGCCAGAATCTCCTTTTCGTTCAATACGACCGTGGAGACGGCCAGGTGTGGAATGGTGGGGTATTCTCTTGTCATTAAAATCAAAAACGATAAGTCAGTCCAGCCAATAGAGTATAGTCGGTCTCTACATCGTTTAAGCCGAATTTTACACCTGCGTCCAGGTCCAAGTCTTCATTTACTGAATATACCACACCGCCCAGTAAAAAGGCAGGGTCTGTATTTGATTCTCTATCTGTATTGGTCTCTATGCCGGTATTGGCCACCAGTTTCAGGTGCTCCACCACCTCCCATTCACCTGCTATGGAAGCGTGCCAGATATCCTTGCGTTCGTCAAGGCAGTTTTCATTGCGTTTGTAACCCAGATTCATATGAAGAGTAAACGGCTTCAGCTCCTGTGTGCCTATAAGAAACATACTGTAACCCACCTTTCCTGCTCCAAGCCCCTTGTCTTCGTCGCCTGTGGGCAAAATAATGCCTGGTTTGATGGCCAGGCTTGTGCCATCGTGTTCCCAAAAACGCCATTTTGCCTCAAAGGTGACATCACTGAAGCCGTTTTCTTTGGCCACAGTCAGGCCGTCTTCTTCTCCCTTGAGCCATTGATATGGCGTTGTCAGCACAAGGTCGATGTCATCGGTGATGCCATACGACAGGCTAGCGCCAAGCTGCCATTCCTTTTCTTTTACTGAAATCCCCTGAATGTGTTCCTTGTCGTAATTGTATTCGCCACTGACCTCCAATTCCGTTTTCCCTTTGCCCTGTACACCTGTGTCATCGGTGATGAGGGGATGCATGGCAAGGGCTGTGGTTGCCTGACAGGTTAAGAGCAACGAAGTCAATAAAAGTCCCTTTGTTGTGTTTGAAAAATACATTTTTATTCCTCCCGTATGTTTTTTATTTGAAAATGTAACATAATTGAGTATGTAATCCAAGAGATGGCATCGAGCATTCTCTGCTTTATTTCTGCATCGCTTCGCTCGCAATGACGAGCGGAAGGGCTTCCCCGCTTTTAACATGGCTTCTCCATACTTTTTAATAAAATCGGTAAATTGCCCCTCCAACTTTTTGAATGATGAATGCTACGACCCAGGCCAGGACCATAAGATAGCCTACTGCAAAGCCTGCCCAGCCAAACGAACCTGTTTCACGCCAGATGGTGACGACTGTTACCATACATGGCACATAGATGAGGACGAATGCCATGAAGGCCAGGGCTGTGACCGGCGTCATGCCGCTTTTTTGAAGGGCGTTTTGGAGTCCTGCCGTGTCCTCTTCGTCAGTACCTTTTGCCTGATAGAGCACGCCCATGGTGCTCACCACCACCTCTTTGGCCACAAAGCCGGTAAGCAGTGCCACGCCAAGTTTCCAATCAAAATCAAGCGGTCTGATTATGGGCTCGATTACTTGTCCGATCCTGCCTATGTAGCTGGCCTGAAGGCGCTCTGCCTGTTCTTTTTGTTCGAGTTCGCTTATCCTTGCCTTCAGTTCTTCGTTGGCAGGTGTCTGGGCATCTATCTGTTGTTGGATAGCGACTTTTGCCGCCTCATAATCCATGCTGAGCGGCACATCCTTGGGATATGCCCCCAAAAACCATATAATTACGGAAAACACCAAAACTACGCCTCCCATCTTTTGAAGGTATACCTTGGCCTTGTCCCAGGCGTGTATGAGCAGGCCCTTGACCGTGGGCATTCGGTAAGGCGGGAGTTCCATGACAAATGGTGTGGCCTCGCCTCTGAAAATGGTTTTACTGAATATCCTGCCCATGAGTACTGCCATGCCCACACCCAAAAGATATATGCCGAATATGACATTTCCTGCATGCTTGGGAAAGAATGTCCCTGCGATCAAGACATATACTGGAAGCCGGGCGGAACAGCTCATGAGGGGGTTGAGCAGGATGGTAAGGATGCGGTCACGCCGACTCTCTAATGTCCTAGCTGCCATGATGGCCGAGACATTGCAGCCAAAGCCCATAACGAACGGAATGAAGGACTTACCATGCAGACCAAGCAGGTGCATCACCCTGTCCATGATAAAAGCGGCCCTTGCCATGTAGCCGGTGTCTTCCAGCAGGCTTATGCCCATGAACAAAATAATGATGTTGGGAAGGAACACCATGACTCCGCCTACGCCGTTTATTATTCCATCCGAGAGCAAATCCTTCAGGAATCCATTCGGAAGAAGATGTTTCGTGATGTCGGCAAGAAAGGCGACACCGGTTTCGATCCATGATTTGGGATATTCTCCAAGAATAAAGGTGGATTGAAACAGGAGATACATGAAGAATAGAAGGATGGGGAGACCCAGGAGCCTGTTGGTGAGTATCTTGTCGATCTCATAGCTCATGTCTCTTTTGGCCACTGCGGCCAGCCTGACGGTTTCCTTGAGCGCACCTGAAATGAAGCCGTATCTGGCCTCCGTGATGATCACATCCGCTTCATCTTCGAAGAGTTCTTTGATGTGGTCGCGGGATTTCTCCACCTGTTTCAGGACGGTTTCAGCTCCCGAATGAGAAGACAGTTCTTTCATTACCAGCGGGTCGTTCTCCAGCAGTTTTATGGCGCTCCATCTTGGGTAGTATCTCGCTGCGAATTCAGGCGTTTTTTCCTTCAGCAGTCTCTTGATGGTCTGAATTTCCTCTTCTACTTCAGGACCGTAACTGACATGAATGTGACGGGAAACGGAATCTCTTCCATCCACAACCTCTTTTGCCTTGTCCAGCAATTCCTCGATGCCGGTGCCTTTGGTGCCGATGGTTTGAACGATGGGTACTCCAAGAAGCTTGGCGAGTTGCTCATAATCTATGAGCAGCCCTTTGTCCTTGGCCATGTCCACCATGTTCATTGCAAATACCAGTCGAATATTGAGTTCTATGAGCTGACAGGCCAGATAGAGATTGCGCTCCAGGTTGGAGGCATCCAATACGACTACCACCACATCCGGCCGTTCTTTCAGAATGAAGTCCCGTGATATCACCTCTTCCATGGAGTAGGCCGTGAGGGAATATATGCCCGGCAGATCCACTACCGTGAATTGTGTTCCCTTGTGTTCTCTTACCCCTTCTTTTTTCTCCACTGTGACACCGGCCCAGTTTCCTACCTTTTGTCTGGCGCCTGTGAGCTGATTGAATATGGTGGTTTTGCCTGCATTGGGGTTTCCGGCAAGGGCCATTGTGATATGTTTTGAATCCATTCACTCTCCTCCCGATCAATTAAACAGTTTTTGAGGTTATCCAAATTGTTTTTTGCTTAACAAAGTTATGTAACAAAAAAAATAAGTTGGTCATACCTCAATACTCGACCTGAATTTTTTGGGCCATTCCACGGCCAAGCAGCATCTTGGAGCCGTTTTTTTCGAACACCACAGGGCCATGTGGTATGTTTTGCAGGATTTTCAGCTTTGTCCCAGGCAAAATACCCAGTTCCAAAATGCGTCGATACATCCCACAGCCGGAATCGACATGCTTGACCGTAGCTACGACACCGTTTTTTACCTCAGATAGATACATGGTTATTTCCTCTGTCCTCGAAAAGGGCAATTTCGTCTGCACAACAGACAGGTCAACCCCTCTTTTGTGCAGCGTCGGTTTTTTATACAATATAATGGTTTTTGCTGCCTGCATTTCATCTTGTTGTTTTCAGGAGTTTTGTATTTCAATATGGACATGGCTTGCTTCCTTCTTGCGTAAAGATACATGATAGCCTTTGATAAGCAGTTCTTGAGGGTCTGCAAGGGGTGCTGTCTTGATAAATTCCACTTCTGCGTCCTTGATCAGGCCCATTTCTCGAAGCCGCTTGGCCAGATTTCCATGGGCTTCTATGCGCAACACCCTTGCCTTTTGGCCGGGAAGCAGTTGATCGAGGGTCGTGACGCCTGAGGGGCAAGCCTCGCGGTTGCCGCTGTCATTGGCAGGGACGGTATTTGTCTCCACTGTCTGTTTTGGGCAGAAATAGCCTTTTTCAGGAGAATAATCAAAACCAGCCTTTCGGCATGCTGACATGAAGGATGTCAATGCCTCAAAACGTTCCAGCATGTCGGATGTGACCATGTGTTCCATTTTACATGCCAGGTCATCGGCTTGTTCGTCGGGTACCGCCATTACTACGCTGAAAAATGTCTTTAACGATTCATGTCGCCTGGCTACATCGTTGGCGAGTGTGCGGCCGGTTTCTGTGAGGGTGATCACATCGTAGGGTGCGTAATTGATCATGCCTTTTTGTGTCAGCATCTTCAATGCACCAGTAACTGAAGAGTTATTGACCCTCAATGCCTTGGCGATATCTTTGGCCTTGGCTGCACCTTTTTGAGAGATGATACGCAAAATGGCCTCCAAATAATCCTCAAGGCTTGCGCTCAGTGAAGTCATGGTAGGCATATGGAACCTCCTTTAATCAAAAATAAAAAATGAAATATGTGTTCCCGTTCAAGCCTGTCCATACCGTCGATTAGAACGACACACGGATGCATCTACTTGCCTAATATTTTTAGGATTGCCTAAAAATATACAGTAAGTCAAATTTTTGTCAAGAGATAACACAATATTTTCTTTCACTGTAGAATAAAAAAGACCGAATAACGCTGGATAGCCTTGATCAACTAATGGAGTGGAATGCAACAACAGCATGTGCAATAATTGCGACATGTGCAAAAAATGCATGTGCGGAACTCTTAAAAAGGCCTTAAATAGCGTTTTAGTGAGCAAAAAGCCGTGTTGGTGGTAGGATAGGTGGAAGAATGCGCTTTATGATAGATTGGCATTCGGTTTGCAATATACATAATCGAACAAAGACAACCTCATAACCCTCCCAACCCTCCTCTCCATAAAGGCCTTCTTAATTAACCATTAGGAAGGCCTTTTTTATGATATTAGATAGGGGTGTAAAGGCAGATAGTCAATGCGGCATGTAAGACATCTTGTTTTTGAAACCATTTCATTCATTGCCCTATCGTTGCAAGCTGTTACTTTTCCTTCTTTTGCTTCGGCTGCCCCTGAAATTATTCCGCAATACGATGAAAATACTGAGATTGTCCTAGTCGGTGAGGTGATTAACTCCGATGTGGACAGCGATCTAAACCTTAGATACCTGGACATCAATGCATCCAAGCGGTGTTATAGAGTCTTTTTGGCGCCTGAATGGTTTATAGTCAAACACCATGTTCCCTGTATTAGGGGGGCTATCGTGGAGGTGGTGGGTTCCAAATTTTATTGTGATGCAGGAATGCTCTCTGTTCTGGCCAAGCACATCCGTTACCTGCCTTCCGGCAAGACATTGGTGCTTCGGGATGCTGCAAGCCGTCCGATCTGGCGTCAAGGCCATGATTGGGGCACCTGTATTCGTTATCAGCCCAAAAAACAATGAATTCTCTTCGAAAATCCATTCTATTCCAGCGTAACGCCATTCCTGATGACCTTCGCATGACATGGTCAGATGCGATCTGTCTTAAACTCCAAACCCTCTTGCAAGGTGAACATTTGCAATTTCCCATGTTTTACGTCTCTTTCAGAAGCGAGGTCAGTACCCATGAGCTCATTCGACAGCGATTGAACCGGGGTCAATGGGTTTCCGTACCAATTACTCATATATCTGAGCGAAGATTGGAGCCGCGGCGTCTGATGGATTGGAGTCAGTTGATTCAAGGGACCTATGGCATTCTTGAGCCAAATCCAGACACCACCACTTCCGTCTCAGCAAAGAAATTGGATACTGTCATTGTTCCGGGTTCGGTTTTTGACCTGTCCGGCGGCAGATATGGCTATGGTGGAGGTTATTACGACCGTTTCTTGAAGCAGGGTGCCCCTCAGGCCGTAAGGATCGCCCTCGCCTTTGATCTACAGGTGCTAAATGTCATCCCTTTAGCCGAGCATGATCAGCGCATGGACTGGATCATCACCGAGACCAGAGTCATCCGCACAGCTTGATCTCCTGTTGTATGGCTTCCACTGCCTTCAGTGGGTCCGGTGCCGTGCTGATGGGTCTTCCAATGACCAGATAGTCTGCACCATTTGAAATGGCATAGGAAGGCGTGGCAATGCGATGTTGGTCATCCTTTCCTTGCTCTCCGGCAAGCCGTATTCCTGGAGTCACAAGCAGGAAGTCATTCCCTAACCTTGCCCGAAGCATCCCTGCCTCATGGGCGGATGCAACCACTCCGCTACAGCCTGCTTCAATGGCCTTTCGGGTACGCCTTAAGACCAGCTCTTCCACAGGTATGGTTGCGCCCATCTCTTGTAAATCACCTTCTCCAATGGATGTAAGTACTGTGACCGCCAGTAGTTTCACATCCCCCTTAGCAGCCACTGCCGCCTTCAGAATGCTTTGATTGCCGTGAATGGTGGCAAATGTTATGCCTCTGTCGTTTAATTGCCGGACGGCCAAATGGACCGTCTGGGGAATGTCGAAAAATTTGAGGTCCAGCATGAGCTTGTTGCCCCTGCTCAGGATATAATCCACTATGGGCCAGCCCCCTACAAGAAAGAGTTGAAGTCCCACCTTGAAAAAGCGGATGGGACCACTTAAGAGATCCACCCATTTCTGTGCCTCTTTTGCCGTGGCAAAGTCCAATGCAAAGATGATGCGTTCCGTAATGGGAATATGTCTCATCGGCTGGTCTCAATCCTCCTCTTCAGGTCATGAATGGCTTTTTGTAGATTTTTTGAGCCCGTCAGGAGTACCGCCTGATTCAGGAGTCTTCGGGCAGTTTTGGGGTCGTTTTCAATGGTTAGGTAACCTTTGGCCAGGAAAAATAATATTTCCGCATCATAAGTGGTTCGCACCAGCGCCTTGTTCAGGTTTTCCTTGGCATAACCCCAGTTTCCGTTTTCAAGCCCCAATCTTCCCTGCAGCTTAAAAAATGCGGCCGGTAATTCGGCCTCGTTTCGAGTCATAAATGGGGCAAGCAGTCCTAAGGCGCCATTGGTTTCTCCCTTTTCAAACAGACAATTGGCCAATCGGATGGTGATGTGGATGTCCTCTGGAGCTAATTGAGCGGCCTGTCTGAGCAGGTTTTCCGTATTGTCAAGCTGTTTCATCTCCAGAAGTATACCGCTTAGATTGTAGTATGCCATGATATCTTTCGGGAATTGCCTCAATGCCTGTTCAAAACAGCGCACAGCGGCTGCCTTCCTGCCAGTTTGAAGCATGGCGATGCCAAGGCTATTAAGTAAGGCCGGAGTGACCACCGATGAATCGCTCTCCCCCCCGTGTTCTTGTTTTCTTTCCTCCTTTAATGCCATCTTCAGGGCATTCTTGAACATTCTGTAGGCCCCTTCCATGTCGCCCATGGCAAAGAGTTCGTCTCCTGCCACATGGAGTGTCAGGGCATCAAAAATGGCCGTTTTTAAGCGCAAACTTCCTTGATTTTTCGAGGAAGTCTCCTCTGATTCTGAAAGCAAAGAGGCGTGGATATGGGCATAGAGCGCCGCTGTCGCCGGATTAAGTAGTGAAACCTTTAATGCCTTGCCTTCACAGGCGATTCCCATAACAAAGGATGCGGAGACAGCACGGGATTTATTCAGAGATTTGAGGGTATCTTCAATGGATTTTCTTAGGGACTCACACGATTTGTTTTGACTGACGATGAACATACTGGATTCACCGGCAGGGATGGCTTGAATATGGACGGGGAGGCGGCTTGTCAATTGATTGTGGAGATCGATGTTCTGGTCGGTTTCACAGGATAAAAACGCAACGGCCTTTGGTGAACTGTTGAGTGCGGTTATGGTCTGCAATGCCTCAATTAGATGAAATGCCCTGGTTTTCTGTTGCAGAAGGGCCACATCCCTTGAGGAAAATATCCTGGTTCCCAATTGGGTTGCTAAAAATTCTGTTTGCAGGATGTAGGGAAGGGAAGGGGGGCTGTTTTTTCCAAAATGTAGATAGATCGAAAATCTCCTGGCCAGACCAGGCGGGAATATAGTCCAAAAGCGTTTCAAATTGGATGTAAGCACCTCATATTTTAATTGACTTTCCTGGTTAGGATTTTTGTTGAAGATGCTAAACCATGCCTCATTGTTACCTCCACCCAGGTATTTTAGCCTTATAGACGGCCAGATACGCATACAAATGGCCTTTGTCTTGGCACAGAAGGTGTGGGCATCATCCATTTGTGACACAGCTTCTTCAGAAAAGCGTCTGAATTGGCTGATATGCACAATGGCAAAACCATTGGAGCGTCCCTGCATTTTCTGTAAGTAATAGCTCAAAAACGGAGTGTAGCCGATTGCATTCACATCACCGAAGTGCGATAGGATGGGAGACCCACTACCCTCATGGAGCGCAGGCCTTGAAATCAGGCTTTGCTCAAAGATATTTCGAATGAGGATGTGCAAATACTGGCTTAAAACCCCAAGCCATCGGCCTGCCTCTTCGATGTGTATCAGCCGATTTACGCCCGTTATGACCACAATGGCATGCGATTCCCCTGTGAAGACCCCTTGGCTATCAAGGCAATCAGACCGAGCAGTTAGATTTAGCGGCAAGAAAACATGATATCCCACCGCATCCCAGAAGGGTTGGCCCGAACGGAAGGCCTCTTTCACCCGCCGTTTCTGTCGGTCTGAAAGGTTGAATTGTTCCAGATCGATGATGGGTTCAGAGGAGCCTTCCCCCTTGTTTACGTTTTGTTGGGCATTGTTTGCCCTGGGAATTAGACAATGCAGCCCCTCGAAGGACAAGACCTTTTTTAGCTTCGCCTCCACAATCGGCAGGACACAGAGCAGGTCGGTGGGCTCCATGGCTAACATGGGCTCATTCATGAGCTGACTCCATAATCCTCTGCAATGCCTTGGCTATGATGTCAAAATCTTTGGGCTGCATGGTCCTTACATCCATGAGGATCAGGTTATTTTCTACTCGAACGATGATAGGATGTTCGTTCAGCCGCAGCATCTCCTCCAAACGGGCGGCAGATAGCCCCATGGGAGCCGGATCCAGTGCCACAGCATAGGATTTCAGGCGTTCGGCCGGTATGGCGCCGCCTCCTACCCTGGCCTCGGTTGTGATGATTCGAGGACTTATCTGCGAAAGATTCAGGCGTTTCAGGCGATTGAGCAGGGCATTCGCCTTCTTTTTGAGAATTTCTGGCGATGCCGTGAGCATGGACAGAGTCGGAAGCATCTCCACTGCCCTATCCAAGTCACGATAGCACATGAGTACTGCCTCCAGACCCGCAAGAGTGAGCTTGTCTATGCGCAACGCCCGATTCAGTGGATTCTTCTTGATGCGATTCACTAAGTCCTTTTTCCCCACTATGATTCCAGCCTGCGGCCCTGCAAGGAGCTTATCCCCACTGAAGCTCACTATATCAGTCCCTGCCTGAATGGAGTCCTGCACAGTGGGTTCGTAGTGCATTCCAAAACGAGAGAAGTCCACGAATGTCCCGCTTCCCAAGTCCTCATAAAGGAATATCCCATGCTGCCTTGCCAGTGTGGCTAACTCCTGCAGGGATACGGCCATAGTAAAGCCTCCTATGTAGAAATTGCTCTGATGCACCTTCATCAGAAGGGCAGTCTCCGAAGTGATGGCGTTCTGGTAATCCACAAGATGAGTGCGATTGGTAGTGCCTACTTCTTTCAGAATAGCGCCGCTTCTGGCCATGACATCCGGAATGCGAAAGGAGCCTCCGATCTCCACCAGTTCTCCGCGAGATACGATGACATCCTTGCCCTTGGCAAGGGTATTCAGGATGATGAGTACAGCGGCTGCATTGTTGTTTACCACTAACGCAGCCTCCACCCCCAAAAGTTCACACAGAATCGCCTCCACATGGCTGTAACGGCTTCCCCGTTTGCCTGCCGATAGATCATATTCCAGGTTTGAATAGCCTTCTGCCACTCGGCATATGGCATTCAGCACCGAGCGGGGAAGTGGAGAACGGCCCAAGTTGGTATGAATCACCACACCGGTAGCATTCACTACTGGCATCAGAGATGGTCTGCTTGCATCCTTTATGATACTGCCGATGCGTTCCAGAAGGTTTTTGGGGTCGATTAGCCTGTCGGCTGTCTGTGCCCTGTTTGCGGGTTCATCGTTCAGAATGGCATCCCTAACCTCGGCTATGGCCTGCCGTGTGGCCTTGAGTCGTATGGAATACGGGACATTTTGAGGCAGGTGCGGCAATACTTCATCGATTTTGGGGAGTTTTCGCAAAAAATCCTGTATATTCTCCGTCATGACACACATTACCTTTTTATGGGTTGACAAGACCAAATTCGCCTGGCTTCGAGAAGGAATAGAGTTTTATCGAAAGAGACTTACCCATTATGTGAGAGTGGAGGTGCGAGAGGCGCCTGCCGGGCCTACCCCAAAGATCGAAGGCGATAACCTACTGAAATTGATTCCAAAAGGCAGCCTGATATTTGCACTGGATATCAAGGGTGACACCGTAAATTCTTCAGACCTGGCTCGATTGCTTGCAGGGCTGGAGACAGCAGGTCATTCCCATTTTTGCTTCATAATAGGCGGGGCCTATGGTCTCTCTCAGGAGGTGCTGCAAAGCGCACATCGCAGGCTCTCACTCTCTTCTCTTACATTCACTCATGACATGAGCCGTCTGATTCTGATGGAGCAACTCTATCGGGCATATTCCATCATAGCAGGGGCTCCATATCATCATTGAGGCAGATTAAACGGACTCCACAGATGTCACGCCAGGGACCTCTGCCTTGATGTAGCGCTCTATACCGGCCTTCAGAGTCATCTGACTCATGGGGCAGCCATGACATGCACCCTTCAGCCTCACACTCACCACACCGGTTTTCTCATCCAGACTCACAAATTCTACATCACCACCATCCCGCTGAAGCATGGGGCGAATGTTGTTTAATGCGGTTTTGACCTTTTCTTCCATGGTATTAGTCCTTTCTTTAGAAGTTTTGATTTAATCAGTCGTGAAAGACTCGTTTAAATATGGTGTCCACGTGTTTCAGGTGATGCCGAATGTCGAAGATGGAAGCAAGCTCATTTACTGAAATATATTTCAGCAGGTCCTCATCCTTTTCTAACAGTTCCTTAAATGTCCCCTTCCCTTCCCAGACCTCCATGGCCCTGCGCTGCACCATGCGATAGGCCTCTTCTCTGCTGACTCCTCGTTGAGTGAGCAACAACAGTATCTGCTGAGAAAAGATCAATCCCTTGAGTTTATTTAGATTTTTTTGCATGTTTTCAGGATAGACGAGAAGTTTGTCCAGAAGTCCTGTGAGCCTTGCCAGCATGAAGTCCGTGAGTATGAAGGCATCAGGCGAGATGATGCGCTCTACGGAGGAGTGGCTGATATCCCTTTCGTGCCAGAGACAGATATTTTCCAAGCTGGGCATGGCATATGAACGAATCATGCGCGCCAGTCCACAGATATTTTCTGACAGGATGGGATTTCTCTTGTGAGGCATGGCCGATGAGCCCTTCTGGCCGGG
The DNA here is from genome assembly GCA_041287365.1 of Dissulfuribacterales bacterium. GTDB lineage: Bacteria > Desulfobacterota > Dissulfuribacteria > Dissulfuribacterales > DYLC01 > JAQVIJ01. Next base: position 51,097 of record JBEULL010000020.1, read on the forward strand.
TCTGAAGTATTCCTCTGCCTCCAGGACCTCTGTGCGCTGCAGGTGCCTAATCTCTGTGGCGATCTTTTCTGCGGTGCCGGCCAAAATGGCCAGGGCACAGAAGACCTCTGCATATCTATCGCGTTGAATGATCTGATTGGAGGCTGGCGCGGGTTTCAAACCAAGTTTGGCGCATACAAAGGCCTCAACTCGTGGATCGATCTGGGCAAACGTACCCACAGCGCCCGATATCTTGCCGTAGGAGATGGTCTCCTTTGCTGCCTCGAGCCGCTTGCGGTTGCGCCGCATTTCATCATACCAGATAGCCAGTTTCAGGCCGAATGTGATGGGTTCTGCATGAATACCGTGAGAGCGGCCGATCATGACCGTGTCCTTGTGTTCAAGGGCGCGGCGCTTGATCACCTCCATCAGGGCATCCACATCCTTTAAGATCAGCTCCATGGCCTGCTTGAAGAGCACGGCCATGGCCGTATCCAGCATGTCTGAGGAGGTCATGCCCCAGTGCAGGAATCGGGCGGCAGGGCCCACATACTCCGCCACATTGGTGAGAAAGGCGATGACATCGTGCCGGGTCTCCTTTTCTATCTCTTCCACCCGTTTTATATCGAAGTTTGCCCTGGCCTGAATCTCTTTCACGGCCTCACGGGGCACCACACCCAGCTCTGCCCAGCCCTCTGCTGCGGCTATCTCCACGTTCAACCATGTGCGAAACTTGTTCTCCTGGCTCCAGATATCGGCCATCTGTTTTCTGCTGTATCTTTCGATCATGAAAACCCCTTTTAACGGATAATGTTAACTGATTAATTTTGAAGTTTAATTGAGGAATTCAACAATTATATGTTATCGTGCTTTTATACACTGATTTTTTACAAAATCAAACACTCACTCTTATGAAAGACATCAACTTAGTTACCATTACCCTGCTTCTATTCCTCTGGTTGGGCACGGTATTGTGGTTCTTCCTCTACTGGAGGAGGCATCGCACCAGGCCGCAAAATACGGCTGCCACGGACTTTCTTCTGTCCTTAGCATCGGAAAAGGCCAGGGAGGCTAAGGCTGCCCAGGCACAGCTATACAAAACCGCCGATATGCTCGAGGTTGGGCTCATAATTCTCACAGATTTGGGCTTAACAGGCCTGAATGCCTTTGGGGAGCGCACCTCTGCCCTGCTGATGCAGAATAACGATGCCATGCTGCGGCTTAAAGAACTGAGGGAAAAAGGGGGCCCCCTGACCATTGAGCTACCCATGTCAGTATTGCAATGCGATATACTTAAACACGACGACGCCCTTTCCCACATGCCCGAAACCATCATAGTAGCCCAGGATGTGACTCGGTCCTTTGAGCTGGCTAAGGAGCTTCAATACCGAGAACGCTTGGCAATTTTGGGTAAGATGACCGCGCAGATCGCCCATCAGCTCAAGACGCCTTTAGCCGTTCTGGCCGGCAGGGCACAGCTTCTGGCAAGCGGCCCAAAAGGGATGTCTCTTTCCGATGAGACGCGAAGGGAGCTTTTGCTGATTTATGAGGAGGCGAGAGCCCTGGCGGAACGTATAAACGACATTCTGTCTCTGTATAGAAGCCGGGAGATGGTGTTGAAGCCTGTTTTCTTGTCACACATAATGGAAGTGGTCCGTGAGCGCCTTCTGGAATTAGAGCATGAGTGCGAGATAGAGGTGGAATGTTCGAAGGGCTTGGTAGTCCGGGCCGATATGGCGGCCATTGAGATGGCACTGTTTCTTTTAGGGCAGAATGCGGTTTCACCTGCAGCGGGTGCTGGACACCTCACTTTCAGGGCAAAACATATGGAAGATGGTGTGGTGGTGGACATAGAGGACGATGGCAAGGGTATTCCTGATGATCTGCGTTTCAGGCTTTTTGAGCCCTTTGTGAGCGGCAGGACCGATGGCTTGGGCCTTGGGCTCTTTCTGGCAAAAGACTTGGTGAAACGCATGGGCGGTGAGCTGGAGCTGGTCTTCACAGGGCCAAATGGCACCTGTTTCAGAGTGGTTTTGAGAAAAATGAATGAATCTGTGAATTAGTTTGTGTGACCTTTTACATTAATAAGGCGTGGCAATTCCCTATATTACATGAACTCCGTCATCACATCCCGATAAAATAGCGGCACCTTCTGGCGCTGAAGCCTGGGATTTTCCCGTTCTTTTATGGCCACCTTCTCAAAAAAGGTCCGCCAGAGCCCTGCATAAAATGCCTCATTCCTGTCAAAAAACAAGTCATTGCTCACGGCCATCTGGCACAACACCGCCTTACCAGCCGTGCAAAACAGGCCCAGCCCCCGCCCTTTATCGTATATCACCCAGTCAGTCTCACCGAACCTGGCCACAAAGTGGTTTTTGATGAGGGGAAGCACATTGTGCACCGGTTTTATGGCGGCATAAAATCGGTTGTCCGCAAGCCTTGCAAAACGTACAAACCCCTTCATGCGATGTACCTCTCCATAGACCCTATCCGCTGATTCCCTCACAATCCTCACACAGTCGATGGTCAGATTCTGCAGGGCCTGAGGGTTCTTCAGGCCAAGCGCTACAAACTGCATGATCTCAGCAAACACCTGGCGATCACCCCGCAAAAAAGCACCCTGAATGCGGCTGATCTGGCGGGGGCTGAAGGTCTTTTGTATGATCTTCAGCACGTTATAGACATTCACGGATATTTGCCTGAGATCCACAATGTTTTCAAATAAACCCTGTTGAGGGTCCTTTTGGGCGATCCTGACGGCATCAGGGGCAACCCCTGTCTCATGAATATAAAAAGCACCCTTCAACACGGAGATGAGGTCGTCTTCACAAACAAAAATGGTCATGAGCTGGCATTAAAATTCGTTGAACGGTAATGACTGTTGAATTATCTCTCTTGGCGCACTTAAATAGTGTGAGAGGATGTCCTCTCGCATGGGGCATTCACCGGCATATCTACCTTTCAACAGAATGAAATACTTCGTCCGTTTCAGAGATATCCTCATTTTAAGTAGGTCATTCATGTCCAATTTGGTAAATCTGCGGGCGGTTATAATCTTCTGAGCAGATCGAATTCCGATTCCAGGCACTCTAATCAGCATCTCATAATCTGCCACATTGACATCTATGGGGAACAGATGCAGATTTCGCAACGCCCAGGCGGTCTTTGGGTCGAATTCTATGGACAGGTTTGAGGCATTATCTCCAATGATTTCATCAAGTTTGAAATTATAAAATCGCAGCAGCCAGTCAGCCTGATAGAGCCGATGTTCCCGCAAAAGGGGTGGTGCCTGTATGGCAGGGAGATTGGAGGTGTGATTAACGGGCACATAGGCGGAATAATATACCCTTTTGAGCAGAGATTTATTGTAAAAATAGGCAGACAGGCGCAGGATATCCCGGTCGGATTCAGGGCTTGCGCCCACAATTAGCTGAGTACTCATGGAGATGCCCCTTCGTCTGATATTGGGCATGCTATTAGGTTTAAGGCACTTTACCGGCAGTTTTTCGCTCAGTTTTTGCACATATTTTATGGGATACAGCACATCCGAGCGGGATTTGTCAGGCGCAAGTCTTAGCAGGCTTTCACTGCTGGGAAGCTCGATGTTGGAGCTCACTCTGTCTGCCAGTGCCGTCACCTTTTCGATGAGGATGTCAGAGGCGCCCGGAATCAGTTTGGCATGGATATACCCAGAAAACATATGCTCTTTTCTTAACAGCCATAATGTCCTGTAGATGAGCTCCATGGTGTAGTCAGGGCTTCGAACCACAGCAGAACTCAAAAATAGCCCTTCGATGTAGTTTCGTCTGTAGAAGTTGATGGTGAGGTCAGCTATCTCTTCGGGTGTCATGGTGGCTCGCTCTATGTTGTTTGAGCTTCTGTTCAGGCAGTATTCGCAGTTATAAATGCACTTGTTGCTCAGAAGTATCTTGAGGAGCGAGACGCACCTTCCATCGCTGGACCACGAGTGGCAGATGCCGCTGGGCGCAGCATTGCCTATGCCACCTTTTGTGCGGGTGCGATGGCTTCCGCTTGAGGCGCAGGAGACATCATATTTAGCGGATTCTGTGAGGATTTTGAGTTTCTGTTCCAGTTTCAAGGGCAGATCATTGATAACTAGAGCCTATGTTTCGAGTTAAAGCCCGCATCTCTCCTTGAATGCGAGGTTATTTGTAGCCCCACACAGCAAAAACCGGGTCACATGTTCGAATGCGAGGAAAATATCTGTCGTGCTCGGGACGTGGCCATCCGCGAATACTCGTGGTGTGCACATCCCTATAACCAGTTTGCAAAAAATATTCACAGACCAGGCCCATGCGTTCGAATTCATGGAGGTCCTTCCATACGCCGATGATCTTGGGCGGAAAATAGCGATTGGAGAAGGTCAGGGCAAACACACCATTGGGTTTTAATATCCGTTTGACTTCTTGAAAAATCTCAAAGGGTTTGATGAGATATTCCACAGATGCGGTGCAGACCACTACATCATAACTCTCAGATTCATAGGGTAAGGTCGGGAATTTGTTGAGGTCATGAATCCGCCAGGATGTGAGCTGGTTGTTGGCCTTGAGTTCTTCTGCATTCATTCCCACGCCCTCCACAGAGGCAAGGGGTATCTCTGGCGGAAGATATGATCGATAGCTCGACATCAAATCCAAGCACACATCCCCGGGTTTTAGTAATTGTCTGTAGATGCCTGTGACCTTATTTATGGCCTCGTCATCCATGTGGGTTACAAGTCTCGGCGGCTGATAGAATATGGCGTCGTCATTTTCATCTTCTCTTGCCAATGCCTTTGAGTCTGAAAGGAAGTCGGTGGGAGTAACCTCTGTGCGCGCCTCCATTCCTGGGCCATTCAGAATAATGGACATGACCTCCTGCAGGGCACCACCCCGTGAATCCAACAGGTCGTGCACATCCAGTATGTTAATCTCGATCTCTGACTCAAAATGAGCAAACGGATGATTTAGATCGGCGATGAAGAAATCAGCCGTAGTTGCGATACAACGAAATGGAATCATGGTTGATGGAAATACACCGGGGATGTCTTTTAAAAATCCTTGGGGATAGAACCTGCCTTGTTTTGGAGGGATCGTGCTTTTAAAGTTTGTTAACGGCAAGCGATATATCTTTTGTGTGTCATGCTTAGGCACCCAGCTGCCTGAAGCCCCCGTGATGGCCACACTATCGCCGGCTTTTCTTGACATCAGGATCTTTGTTATGGAATCAGGCAGGATATCCCTATAGAAATTTACATGCAATAGATGAATGTTCTCATGTGTTATCTGGTTGCTTTGCCATTTGATTTGAAAAATGAGTGTGGCCAAGGTTTTTTCTGTTATTGTTTGTTCATTTTTCATAACAAAGAATATTTACCATGATTTTATTGATTGGCAAGGCATAACGGTTTTAAATTACACATTTGGTAATTTTAATTCAATAGAGACTTATACCATGCAAAATGTGGATTTTTTGCTCATCAACCCATGGATTTACGATTTTGCTGCCCATGATCTGTAGCTCAAGCCATATGGACTTTTACAATTGGCGGGCAAGCTTCGAGGGGGTGGATATAGCATTCACTACCTTGACCTACTTGATTCCTTTCACTCAGAGCTGCCCATTCCCCCCACGACGGAAATCCTATGGCACGGGCTCTTTCTATCGAGAGATAGTCCTCAAACCCGCTTTTTTTCAGAATGTCCCCAGAAGATTTTACCGGCACGGAATGCCATTTACACTGTTTCTGAAGGAGCTCGCCTTCATCAGGTTCAAGGCAGTTATGCTCACCTGTAGTATGACCTACTGGTATTCGGGCCTGTTTGCCCTCATTGATTTTTTTGCCAGGCATTATTCACACATACCCCTTTATGTTGGTGGAATTTATGCCATGCTCTGTGAAGAACATCTCCTGATTTTATTCAAACCAATTTTCCATGGTTGAATTTCGAGATTGTAAATGGAAAACAAGACAAATTTATTCAGTGGTTGCAAAGGAAATACCCTCCTTCAAGTGTTCCTCATGGTCATGGCTATCCTGCCTTTGACTTGCAGCGTCGCATTCCGTATGTGGTGCTTTGACCTCTGAAGGCTGCCCGTTTAATTGTCCCTATTGTGCCTCCAGAAGGCTTTATTACTCATTTCACCAAAAGAACCCACAAGAAATAGTTGAAGAGATTCTATACTGGTATGACAACCATAATGTGCTGGATTTTGCCTTTTACGACGACGCATTGCTTGTGAATTTTGACCGTCATTTAGCAGTGATACTTGAAGAGGTTTGCAGAATGGGCCTGAATGTCCGTTTTCATGCTCCAAACGCCATGCATGCCCGATTCATTGGTCGTGAAGCGGCATTGCTCTTCAAACAGGCTGGTTTTACCACCATAAGACTGGGACTGGAGCGCATAGAAGACCGTTTTGATAACAAGGTGACCACAGATGAATTCAGAGAATCAATAGAGCACCTAAAAAATGTGGGATTCACTTCAAAGGAGCTCGGAGCCTATGTTTTGTACGGTATTCCTGAAGAGGATTTTGATGCCGTCAAAAGAACGGTTATTTTTTTAGAAAAATTGGGTGCGATGCCGTATCTGGCTGAATTTTCTCCCATTCCACACACTCCATTTTTTTAACTTGCCCAGGAGACTTCACGTTATCCCATATCAGAGGAGCCACTTTGTCAGAATAATACCGTATTTCCTGCCTTAAAAAATCCGCCATGGGCAACAATTCAGGAGATCAAGGACTTGGCAAGGAATATACGAATGAAGTTAATCAGCGTCACCTGACCCTCTTTCGCCTTTGGCATACGCCATCTAACATCACCACTTCCTTTTTGTTAAAATGAGCCTGTTCTTTAAGGCAAATAACACACATGCCGGTATTCACAACCGATTCTTGTCAAAGGGAAACAGTCTATTTAGCTAACTGAGCATTTAAACAATAAAACAACAAGAATGTCACAATACGTTAACACTTTTGCAGTATGATACCTGTCCTGAGTAGGTAAGTCTTGTTCTATAATTAGGTCATCAGATATTCGGTGATTGTTTTCAATAACCATTATCTTTTATGCTTAATATTTTCGTAAAGAGTCATAATACGCGATGGCTTGGCAAAAATTGTCAAATGCAAAGCACGCAAATCTTGAGGACTGAGGCATACTTCCTATACCATCAGTGATGAATAAGGCAGACTGCAAGTAGCAGTTGGCGACTTTGTAGGATGCCATCATACTTAAAACAGAATAAGGCGTTGGACAGCCAGTTATAGTCAGTTACACATCACAGACTAACAATTGAAGCTGACAGGAGGAATTATCATGTTAACCAATTCAAATATCAGGGTGAAATGGCACGTTGAAAGTAACTGCATCAAAACAGAATGGTGCACCCCTCTATCCAGCACAAGCCAAACAGTTCTGGACATATTGGATCAGGACTGCCTTGATACTTACTTTCAGCCCATCTGTTCTTTGATAGATGGGTCAGTGTTTGGATATGAATCCCTTGCACGGTTGGCCAACAACCCTTCAACCAATATATGTCAGATCTTCAGGAATGCCATCGTAACCAGAACAATCATATTTTTAGATATGAGATGCAGAGAAAATGCGGTTAAAAAGGCCTCTGAGCTCGGATTGGCTAACAGATCCAATCTGCTGTTTATAAACACTGCGCCTGATGTGCTGACAGATGATGCTCACTCAGTCAAAATGGCTTGCGACATGGTAAAAAAATATGGCTTCAAAAACGAACAGGTTGTTATTGAAATCACAGAAGAGGGAAATGGCCATAATTGTCAATTCATGAAAAGGGTTATTCAGGAATATAAAGACGCTGGCTTCAAAATTGCGATTGATGACTTCGGAGCCGGATATGGCGGACTTGCGATGCTGTCAAATATAGAGCCGGATTTCATTAAAATAGATCGACAGTTCATTTCAGATATAGATAAAGCTGCAATAAAATATAACCTAGTCGATTCGATCGTGACTTTATGCCACAGACTTGGCATAAAAGTCATCGCAGAAGGGATTGAGAGAGATGAAGAGTTGAAGATAGTGCAAAGCATGGGCATAGAATTCGGACAGGGATATCTTCTGGGGAGACCAGCCTCAACCTTTAATTTCAACGCCGTACCGATTCCAAAGCGCCACAATATAAGCAAGAGCACACGGGAAATTTCCACGATTTTTGATATAACAGAGTATGTGGAACCGTTGACGCCGGATACAAACATATTCGAAGCGCAAAGAAGATTTTTTCAAGATAAACGGCTTCAAATGATACCTGTAATAGAAAACAGTAGGATAATTGGCATCATACAAAGAAACAGATTTCTTGAAAACAAGCTTATCGGAAATTTTGGCTTTGGAATGCATATAAATGCAAAGAAAAAAATCAAGCAACTGATGGAAGTTCCAAGCATGATAGTGGAAGCTGACTTATATATAGAAGAAGTCGCACAAAGGATCAATGGTCGGGAATTTGAATTGTTATATGATGATATCTGTGTGACATCGCATGGAAAATATGTCGGAACAGTCACTATTGCAAAATTGTTACATACAATCACAGAACAAAACATCAGACTTGCAAAAAATCAAAATCCACTGACAGGTCTTCCTGGCAACGATGCGATAAGAAAGGTGATTCAAAAGAAAATAGACCAACATATACATTTTGATATACATTTTGATGTTTGCTACATCGATATAAACCACTTCAAACCCTACAATGACCACTATGGATTTGAAAAAGGCGACTTAGTTATTCAGACTCTGGCTCAGATACTTGTAGATTCAGTAGCTTATTCTGAACACGAACAATTTAATTTTATAGGACATATCGGGGGAGATGATTTTATATTGATGCTTCATCCAAAAGACTCTCTAAATATATCAGCTAAAATTATCGACAAAATGGAAAAAGAACTTATTACATTTCATGGAGAAGAAGATTTTCAAAAAGGTTATTATGTATCAAAAAACAGAAAAAACGAGACAGAGATATTTCCATTGCTCTCCATTGCAATTGCTATTGTAAGCACAGAAGTCACATGCATAACATCCTATGCCCATTTAGCCTCTGTAGCCGCAGAGGTTAAAAAAGCCGCCAAGCAAAAGGCTTACCAGACAAAAAAGTCAGCAATCTGCCGAGACAGACGATTAAATGGTTGATGGCGGTGCAAAAAGTCGCCAACTGCTGCGCGCCCCACTACATTTGGGTTTTGCGCTCCTTGCATTTACGGAGCCATCGAATGAAATACCAATTTCTGGCAAAAATGTTTAAATCTTGCTTGTTTCCACATGAAACCTTACTGTTGAACCTATAACCGTGCTTTTTCCGGTATGGAGAAAGGTTGTCACAAATATCAACTGAAGAAAAAGCAAGGGTTCTGCGCCCCAAATTCTGTGCAGACCCGTGGTCAAATCCACAAGCTGGGTGGTGCTCTGAAAGAAAAAAACCAGTGCGCCAACGTAACAGATGCTTGCAAGCGCCATTTTCTGGTATGCGGATATATTGCCCTCACCCCTGTAATCAGCCCGAAGTGTCTCTGAAAAAAAACGCCATAATTGCGTAACCGCAATGACGATAACAAGCGATGTCCTGAAAAAGCCATACAAAAAAAGCATTGTGCAGAATATGGCTGTCATCACGTATAAAACTGCTGTGAGTGCCTGAACCGGCACCACCGGCTTGCCATCCATATTGCCTGCATAGGCTATTTTTTTTGTCTTGCCAGAAAAGACAAAATTAAACCTGCCAAATAACCTTTGAACAAACTCATTAGATTCTGTCAGACTTTTACCATAACAACATCCGAAACTAATGCAGGCAAGCCTGCCGGTTCCCTCACCAAAGGCATAAGCAATAGCTGTGGCGCAAAGCATAGGAATAACAGGTGATGTGAGCCATGGAATGCCTGTCTCATTCATCCCCCACAAAATCCACGGGGCAAAAACAATGCCCACGAAAGATGCGCCTCCCACAGTCAGTGTGTGCCTTTTTTTCTCTACGATCCAGGCGACAATACTTGACGCAGGGATGCAGATGGCAAGCATGAGCTCAACAAACAAAAAAACGCCGAAGAAATGTACATTCAGCGAGAATGTAAGCAGAATGAACATGGCGGCTGCGATGGTGTAAGCCAATGCTGAAAAAAAACCATAATATGTGAAAGCTAACCCTTTCCACACTCCATTTTCAAGCATTGCGACTGGAACACTGGCAATAAACTGCCATCTTTCCTGTGTCAGACTTCTAAACGCCCACTTGAAAAGCACCAGATAGCCAACGGATAAAAACGTTAAAAACAAAATAGTCTCCATGATGGCCTGCTCCTTATCTTTTTCTTGTTGCTATGGAAGAACGCACGTTCAGATCGGTTTCTACCATTTTTGAGCCAAAACCTGCTGAAAACCTGCTTTTTGCCAGAATATTGTGCTGATTTTGTATGAGATCAGCCTCAAACACCACTCGGTCTTTTTGAAACAGCAGGACTACAGTGCTGCTTCCAGGCCTAAACAGGCTCTTTGGCTGCCCCTTTTTCAAAAACATACCGAGTTTCATCTCCTTTGGGGCATCATATGCCACTTCACTGTAATACTGTTTAATTTCGCCTATCATGAGCGCCGCCACCTCTATCATTGCGACAAGCCCCACGTAACTGCCTCCTTCACAGTCTGTATCTATGATGGTCACCGCCCTTTTGTTCTTGGAATAGGGCGTCACAAGGTTTATCACTGCTGAAGGATTACACGAGTGATAACTGCCATTCAGCTCATAGAAATCCATGACAATCCCTGAGACAGGCATGTGGTTGTAGTGGTATTTCTCAGGTGTAAGCCGAAATATCGCAAAATCACCAGACCTGAAGGCATCTATCCATAAGGCTTTTTTCGCACCAAGCAACTCCTCAAAGCTGAAAAACTTCTCCTTGATAAAAAACAGTGCAGTTTCACATAACGATCCTATCAAGACCTTTGAATCCGCCGGAGAAACAATACGTTCGGAACAATCGTCCATTGGCCTGCAATCCCAATAGCGAATCTTGCGCTCAAAGATTTTGCGAGGTGTATTAAGGCTCTGAGGTGGGTCAAGGCATTCCGACATATTTACACCCATCATTTTCAAAAACGCCAGATTGCCGGTAAGCCTTGATGCAAGCAATGAATCGTAGTTGAGGTAACCCAGAAGAGCTGAGCTTATACTGTTTGTCAGGGCATTAAATACAAATGCAGAGTTTTCCCTGACGCTTGCATAGATAAAGTTGACTATTTTATCTGCATACAGCTTTTCTGTTAATATTTTACCAGTTGATCGCTCTATATATTGATGCATATGCCGCTGATTCCTTTTCGCTGTTTTCAAATAACGCTGTATTATACAAAACTACTAGTAGGATTATATTTACAAGCATTTTTATTTCATCTATTGACAGACTGTCTGACAAAAGTTTCGCTCTGAGTTCATTACATAATCCTTTAATATTTCTGCGTTTTGATAGATATGCAACTGCGTGCAGTAGTCTACTGTCAAGGGCGCAGGCATTATCTTCAATCGCAGCGATATCCTCGTTTACAAATCCTAAAGCCTCATCGAGATATTGTCTTCTGAGTTCATTGCGGTAGTATCGTTCAGCAGCAAGATTGAACTCATTGGCCTCCATCCTGATAGCTTTCTTATTTGATGATGCGCCAAGGATGCCATCTAAAAGTTTGGCCTTGGCAGAGTGCAAATGCGGGGCTTCAATACGCATTTCAAGATCAGACAAGTCCTCTTCAAAGCCCCACATCTCTATCAGATCTGCTGCATCCTTTCGAAGCACCTTCAAAAGCGCCTTGTTGTACTCCTTAGCGTAAACCCTGATATAACCTGAATAACGTCTGCTGGACCTTGTTTTTTCAGTGTATTGCAAGATGTAACGCAAAAAAGCATTTTGTGTGTCTGAACACACAAAGAAGGTAGGAAGCCCTATAGCTGATGCAAAAAATATCTGTCTGCGCTCACTTTCCACAAAAACACTATCAGGGATCATTTCATGCTTCAATTTCTGCTCAGCTATGTACTTGAAAGCAAGACATGAGACCAGAACTTGCATGTTGACGGCATGTGTCATGTCATGCCTGAGGCTTTTAAAAAGGCTGTAATATCTGCCTTCAAAGCCTGAAAAACCCATTTTTTCATATTCCCTGAGCCGGTAAAGCTGATAGACAGCCATCCTTTCATCAAATACGCCCATCTCAGCCAGATCACGCTTGAGCCTCTCGCTGTTTCCGACCTTGCCATCAAGAGATGGGTTTTGATCAGTGCTCAGAAGCGCGGCCATATAGTCAATCAACCTGAAATCATCTACAAAATCCCCTGAAAGCCTGAAGGTGGCGGCAATGAAATTGTCCAGCCACTTCGGGCCAAAAGGCGTAACAGGCTGCCCGAAGATATTTATATGGGCCTTTTTCTTCCACCGTCTCCATAGCATTCTGAGGTGTGTGTAATGCAGTTCATGCGGCAGAAACCCAAGGGCATTTTCAGGATGAAAGTCTGCAAATCCAAGCCGATAGGGCGCTGCGCTGTAGGTGCCCACAAAAAGAGGCAAAAAATGTTCAATTATCTTTATGGCAAGGTCGCCAAGGTGTTTTTCATGGGCTTTTGTAACCCTGTTCTCCTGAAAGGCGTTGGATAATATTCTGCTTCCGAGGCTGATATGTGTGCCATTATTTGCAAGACTAATGTTTGAGGTGTTTGGGAGAGAGACAAGATTGTTGTTGATGATGCCGGCTTCCTTCAACTTTGAAATGGCATTTAATCGGCTTCTACTTAAAACCTGGTGACAAAGTACCATATAATGATATTTTTCCTCACCCATTTGCCAGCCTGAAAGACAAGGACTGATAAAAAGCTCCCTATAGAATGAATCGGAAATGATGTCGTTGAGATAGCGCTGTCTTATGGGAGGATGGGGAGAAAAATACACCACTGCCTTTTGTTTTGTATCTTCAAGTTGAAACTTTCTGTTGGCATAGCTGACCAGTAGACTTGACAACAGGAAACGGATGGATTTTTCTTTTGCGACCTGACTGCCCCCTGCCGCTTCAGGGCCAAGCCTCATCACATAAAAGGAATATGTTTCAGGAGATGTATTGTCGTTCAGATAATGCTTCAAAAGCCGTATGGCAGTTTGACGGATGGAAATCGGAAGCTCCTTCTGCACGCCGACAATGTCAGCAAGACTCAGCTTAATCAGATAGCTGATCGGTATCCTGATCATTTCCACACCATCTATGATCTTTATGAACCTGCTTATATCCTTTCTGTAGCCGTTAGCCTTGTTTTTTTTATTAGCAAGTAGGTCTTTGAATAAGACGCGTCGGGTAAAAGTATCAAGTAGAATTGGTGAAAATCTTACCCAGCTATTTTCCCAGACATTGTCTGAATTGTTATCAAGATATTCATCAAGATCAGACAGTTTAGCCTTACTGACCTCTCCTGTTTGCCATCGTTTAACTATGTTATTGTAATAGTTGGAGGATTTGATAGTGACAGGAAGGTCAACGTCGTCTTTGCTTCCATATACTGCAACTTGCAACTCACTTTCAGAACCTGCCGTCACATCAAAAGGAGTAAAGGGAAGTTTGCTGTAATTTAGCTTGCCATCAGGGAGAAAAAGCCCGAGGGTGCTCAAAATCTCCAGAGTGGATACGGAATCTGCCTGAAAATCCCTTTGTTCCGAACTTATCGATGCATGCAGCTTGAGAAGCCTTGCCATGGACAATCCTTATATTTTTTGACAATGAGGATAATCACAGGAAATGACAAAAAAGTTAAAATAGTGTTATAGTTTTAAAACATTCAAAAAAACAAACTTTAAAAGGCAGTTTCGACCGAAAAAAAAGAAGAAAGCAAAGAAGAAAGGACCAATAAGAAAGGACGGCCAATAAGAAAGGACAGGCATATCTTTTAAAATAAAATTTAATAATAAAATACATTAATAAAGATATGCCTGTCCTTTCTTTTCTCCGCTTTCTTTTCTCCCTCCTTTCTTTTCTCCTTTTCTCCCCCTTTTTTTTCTTTTCATTGCCTTCTTTTCCATGATATCTTTCTGAGGTCTTATGTGACTGACAATCTGGTGTCGTATTTTTTAACGCCACTCGCTGGAAATCACATAAAAACACGCTGAATCAGAAGTGACGAACGGTTCAGCGTTGTTGTTTCGTTTATAGGTTTGGGTCGTAAAAAATTAAATTGGCTTGTCATTCGTTATGTTTTTTATTATATATCGATGAACGGAGATTATGAAATTCTCACTCGCGAGGCGTTTATGGATGCTTTCAGTAGAATGAAAATAAAATTCTTTGATCTGATCGAGGAAAATCAACTTGGGTCGGTTCCGGTTCGAGTAAATGTTCGCAGCCTGAAACCGGGAGAGGCCATTGGGAATCCAGAAGACCGGGATTATCCCCTGATCAAGGGCCGTGAGCGGTTATTGGAAGCGGAAATCCTGGGCAGCCGGGGGCAGGCGTTTACGGACACCACCGGCTCCTTTTGTGGCGCATTGAAAGATGTGGCTCTCTTGCAGCTGGATGGTAATCGCTCCCGCGCGATTTTCATCGCCGCTCTGAACGCCTTGATGCGACATTTAGGCTTGATCGAAAAAACCATCCATTGCAAAGATGCGTCCCCGCCTCTTTGCGCCTCGGAACTGGTCAAGCATATTCAGGAAAATTTCGGGAATCCGCGGGTGGCCATGATCGGCTTTCAGCCTCGCATGGCGCAAGCATTGGCCAAAACTTTCGCCCTGCGGGTTACGGATCTTGACGAAGACAATATCGGACAAACGAAATTCGGTGTTCTGATTGAGGGACCGGAGCAGACCCCAAAGAACATTGAGTGGTGCGACCTTGCATTGGTGACCGGAAGCACCATCTCCAACGGAACCATTTGTGATCTGAGCAGTAAACCCACCCTTTTCTTCGGGGTTACCATCGCCGGGCCGGCCCTCTTGCTAGGCCTGAATAGATATTGTCCTTTCGGCTCTTGAAAAGCAAAGCAAGAAAGGACAGGCATATCTTTATTAATATATTTTGTTATTAAATTTTATTTTAAAAGATATGCCTGTCCTTTCTTTTCGTTCACCAAGACAGACCCGAGTGTTGTCATCATAGGCGCGGGCGTCCTTGGGGCGGCATTATTCTGAAGACAATGAAAAAGGCGATAAGGGATAAGACGGATGCAACCGCTCATTGCAGATTGAGCGATGCCCGCGCGCAACCGGATGCAGGCATCAGATATCCAAAGGGCTTCGCACGCCAAGAAGATTTCTTTTTGCCACATGGGTATAGATCATGGTGGTCTGAAGGTTTGTATGACCCAGCAGCTCCTGTAACGTCCTGACATCATATCCTGCTTCAAGAAGATGGGTGGCGAAGCTGTGTCTCAGCGTGTGAACCGATGCCTGTTTTGCAATCCCTGTCTTCATAAGCGCCTGTTTGAAGGCCTTCTGAACCGTTGTCGGAAAGATATGATGCCTCCTGACCCGTTTTGTTATTGGATCAACTGACAGGCTCGCAGAGGGAAAGACCCAGAACCACGCCCATTCCTTTCCTGCATTTGGATATTTCAGGCCCAGGGCATCGGGCAGCCAGACCCCGTCAATATTATTCTTGCGGTCCTCATCATATAACTTTCTGACTTTGTTAAGGATATGTTCCCTAACCAGTTCCCTGACAGACTCGGCCAGAAGCGTCTGGCGGTCTTTATCCCCCTTGCCGCTTCTTACTGTCAACGCGCCCCTTTCAAAATCCACATCCTTGATGCGCAGTTTCAGACACTCTTCAAGCCTGAGACCTCCACCATAAATGAGGGTCGCCATCAGCTTTGTCGTGCCTTCCATGGCATCGAGAAGCCTCATCACCTCCTGCCTGGAAAGCACAACTGGCAGACGTTTGGGCCGGTTAGATCGCACCGCAGCATCCATATCCTTGATTTCCTTGTCAAGCACATGACGGAAGAGGAAAAGCAAGGCATTAAATGCCTGATTTTGAGTTGCAACAGCCGCCTTGCCTTCTACTGCAAGATGACTCAGAAAGTTTTCAATATCAGATTGCTCTATTGAATTTGGCAGCTTATGTCCAAGATAGGCTGCAAAACGCCTGACCCAACCCAAGTAGGTCTGCTCTGTATGATAGGAACGATGGCGAAGCCTCAAGGCCTTTACCATGAGATCGCCAATGTCTGCCCAGCCCTGTTGTGCTTCAACGCCGCTATTTTCAGAATCTGTTTTTTGTGCCTTTTCTGTGAAGTAGATGAAAAGCCTCACAGCCTCCTTGGCCTGCAAGACCTGCAAGTCCTCATGATCCTTGGCAAGATAGGATGCAAAAGAGGTGACTGAATCAGATAGATGCCCAGTAAGGGCATTTTGCTGACAATATGCATGATATAGGGCAATCCACCTGAGATAGTAGGTAACCCTTTTTTTCTGGAATG
>JBEULL010000021.1:0-5090 GCA_041287365.1 Dissulfuribacterales bacterium
GGCGTCACTCTTTCCGTCCCAAATGCCTCGGCTAAAAACAACTGCATGCTCGAACCCGCGGTCTTGGGCACGTGGTCAAAAAACAGCTTCATTCACTTTTCTCCATTATTTCAAATTCTTTAAGTGCAATGGCAAGAAAACGCTTGTCACCATTTGCTGGCTGCCTTGCATCAGGCAGTTGCAAAACAAGGCGATTCTGCCCTTCACAAAAGTTTTGAGCAGGCAGTATCAACTCCTGATCAACGCCTTCAACAATGCCGTCAAACAAATTGCCACCATTAAACTCTATGGTTACACTCTGCTTGCCAAGGCTGTTAAATCTCAATCGAATGGCACCACACCTCGGAACATCCTTCGAAGAGATTTCAAACTCAAGAACCGCATCCTTGCCATTCGTCCAGCGAAAATCCTTTTCCGGCCCGCTCCAACCCTTTTTCCATACCAGTCTAGCACTCCTATGGTTCTGAACAATTCCAGGCTTGAGAGTGCCATCAGGCAAAATTTTATACGCCCATTTGTCATGAAGAAGAATATCCAGAAGGTTTTGGGCGCTCTGTTTCCATGTGAGATAGGGCATATTGTCAGACTTTGGGTGTCTGCCTTCACGATATAGAGAAAGCCATTCCTTTATAGCCGTTGCCAGGGTTTCTGGAGAGTTGTCGTCGAGAAAATAAAAGGCATGTTCACCTGCCACCTCGCGAAATACCGGAATGTCTCTGGCTATGATTGGCAGCTTGTGCTGCGCTGCCTCGATGAGGGGAAGGCCAAAGCCTTCGCCGTAAGAAGCGGCGATGAGACAGGTGCAGGAGGCATAGACCTTCTCCAGGTATTCATCGCTGATACCTTCGAGCCAGAACAGGCGCTTACCAAGTTCAGGATGGGCACGCAGGCACCTTACGGTCTCGGGAATGTCGCGGCGTTGCTCGTCAGGCAGATGTTTCCACCCTTCTTTGCCTACGATGACGAGATTGACATCCACTCCTTCCTTCCACAAGGTGTCGAATGCAGCAAGAGTTTGCAAATATCCCTTGCGTGGTTCGATGGTGCCTACCATCAAACAACTTGGCCTGTTATACAATTTTTCTATTATTTTTGAGGCATTCGCAGGTAAGCCTCGCGAAGGAACGGAAGAAGCCAAGTCGGCACCAAGGTGATCCCAGGCTATTCTAAAAGGCCGTCTGCGATACGGGCAATGGCCTCCTTTAAGCCACTCTATTAGAGATTCCGCCGTGGCTTGTGAGATACATATAGCGCCATCAAGGGATGCAACGGCTTGAAGCCATGCTTCGAAATGCAATTCAGCGCCCGGCGGGAAAAAATCATGATGCGTCACAGGCAGCAAATCATACACCATAAAGTAAACATTCACCCCATATTCCCTGAAATGGGTGAATAGACCCGAGCATCCCGCTTCAACAAGCGTATTGCCTGAGATATCCAAGCCCAGAATTATATCGCCGGGCTGAAGATCGGCGATATCATCACTCAATACATCTTGTGGACATTCAAACAATCCCAATGTGTATTTTCTGGCATATTTATAATGCCAGAAGCCACCTTCATTTGACAGATATACCGGCTCGATCCGACAACCTTGAGGCGAAGCTTGAAGAAGCGCACTAATAAGAGCCCTTGTTACCCGCTCGATACCTGTTTTGAGATCGGTACGGGCCGTAGCTGTAACATCCAGCAGGAGTTGCCGGATTTTAGGCTGCGCCGGGATGGACTGTGCTATGGAATTGGCAAGAGCGACAGATTCATCTAGGGTTGGCGTGTGCCCATCAATTTTTGCAATACTCTCTACAAGATTATGACTATCTGTTTGCGGCCTGGCATAAAAATCTTCGATCGCCTCAAAATACCATTTGGCGCATTGCGATGGGTTATGGCGAGTTCGAATTATATCCTTTGCCTTATCACCCAATGAGCGGCGCAATCCTTCATCATTCCAAAGGGTCTCCAGCGCCCGAACAAGCTCAGCGTCTTCGAACTCATCGGAAAACATATATACGGCGTCTTGAGGCAACTCAGCCATGGATCCATTCGCATTAACGATAGTAGGGAGGCCATAGTTCATGCAATCCAGAACAGCGGCAGAGGTTTCGCCACGTGAAAGGGTTCTTAACTGAACGGCCAGGTCGGCGCAGGCCAGATATGTGCGAAATGCAGGCGCATCCACCCAGCCGGTTATGCGGATACGAGGTCCGATGCCGCTTGATTGGATGGCGGCATCAAGCTGTCTTCCATAATCGCCGCCGTGATTTTGACCGACAAAGATTAGCCGGCAACGCTTGTCTTTTGCAAGCTTGGATGAAAGCCATGCCTTTAACAGTCTATGGTTAAGTTTTGTTGGATTGAGAGCGCCAAAACTGCAAATAACGAAATCGTCTGAAGATATATTGAGTTCTTTTCGTGCTGCGCTACGGTCACTCTGTGCAGCCAGAGTTCGGAGAAGCGGAATGACCGTCCATGATTTTCCTGCGGAGTCTCCATACCATTTTTTTGCAAGGACTCTGGAATATTCGGAATGGACGATGACGCCTTTTGCATTTTGAAGCACATGAAGATTGCATGGATACTTCCATTTCACAGCGTCTGTATCCTTTGCATGGAAGCGTTCTTCAACGGCCTTGTATCCATGGCTGTGATAGAGTATCTGAGCCCAATGACGGGGTTTGATGTTCTGCCACTCCATATATGCTATGACACTGGAGAGAAAAAAATCGTGGAGCACAATTACTCCAGGCAGTTCTTCAAGCAGGTCAAACATGTGTATATGAAAGGGAGAGTTGCCGATATGATAAAGCACCCTGTCATAATCGCTGCTATGGCTCCTGAGCCACTGAACATCTCTAATGGTCAATTTTTTCTTTATCCAGTTGTCTGTCACATCATTTTGCGCCACAATGACATCAATATTGTAATAGCGTGAAAGTTCGGGAAGAAGTTCAGCGCTGTAGTCACTGATGCCGGAACGTTCAGGCGAAAGAGGTGAGATGTAGGCAAGTCTGGGAAGGCTGCTGCCGGACAAAACAACAGAATTGGAAGGCTTAACCTTTGAAATATACATTTCCCATATTGAAACAGCACCCTTGGCGCTTCTATCCCATGAAAATCTTTTTGCCTGTTCAAGACCATACCGCTTCAACTCTTCACAAAAGCTTTTGTTCTCAAGCACTTGCGCCATCTTCGCTGCCATTGCACTCACATCAAATGGGTCGAACAACGCCTCATCAAAACCGATGACCTCCGGCAGGCTGGAGGTGTTGGCGCCGATCACCGCTGCGCCGCAGGCCATGGCCTCCAGGGCTGGCAGGCCAAAGCCTTCGTGCCAGGAAGGAAAGACAAAGAGGGCACACAGGTTGTAGAGCTGGACAAGCTCATCGTCTGTTATGTAGCCGGTAAACAGCAGCTCGCCTTCTTTTAAGCCGGCTTTACTGGCAAGCTGTCGCAAGCGGACAATGTCGCCATCAGGCATCTTGCCGGCAAGGACGAGCTGATAGCACTTGCGCAGGCCTTGCGGCAGAGCGGCATAGGCCTCGATGAGCCGGGGCAGGTTTTTACGCTCATCTGCGGCGCCGGTACAGAGCACGAACGGGCGCTGAATACCGAATTTCTGCTGAAGCGCTCTGGCCGTGGCTTCAGGAATGGCTTGGGGCTGAAAGTGCGCGTCAATGGCGCTGGAGATATTGATCGCCCTTTCCTCTGCAATGCCAAGGGCACCAACGGCCTCCTGCCGGGAGTAGTCAGAGATCGCGAGAAACAAGGCCGCCCGCTTGAGGAATCCGATCTTGCGCAAGTAATATTGCTCATAACGGGGGTTGGGCTTCAGATAATGGTCAGGGTTCAGCAGCGGAATGAGGTCATAAAGGGTCACGCTCACCGGCGTTTGCGTGTCAAATCGCCCGATACTGGTGACGGCGTCATCCACATATCCTTCAAACAGGCTACAGATGTGAATCAAATCCGGCTTTAGACTGGCAAGAAAGGCCTCGCGCAACAGTTCCGCGACCTCACGCCGGCTGTCGTTACCTGGCTGACATTCACGCACAGGACCAGGCGCATGCCATACACGAATATTTTCTTGAGGCAAGAGCCCGTCAAATTCCGCACGAATAGGCTCTATGGTATCAGGAAACAGGCCTGAAAGCGCCAGAATTACCTCGTGCCCGCCACGATTTCGCACAACTGCCTTGGCAAACGACATGGTATAGCGGCCGATGCCGCGAAAACGGCTCTCTGTCTGCGCCCCCTGCATGTCGATGACGATACGCATTTATTCCCCTCTCCCCTCGTTCAAGGGAGGTTCCCAAAATTTCTAATTTTTTGAAACCTCCCTCTAAAAAATCATTCTATTTTTTGAGACTTCCCATTTTTTATTGCCATTGGCCTCCCAATACAGCCTCTCACTTGTTGCGGCCCTCTTCATCGATGAGGCGGTCAACGGCCTCTCGAATGAGTTCGCTCTGCTTTTTTTCAAACAGTCTTAGCAATGGCAGCCAGTTTGTCGCGCTGATGATCTGTCAGGTATATCTGCGTTCGTACCATGCTTGACCTCCAATGTGATGTATACATCTATATTGTAGATCACAAATATTTCCTGTCACAGCCAATGTCACAGCGCCTCCCACCGCTTTCTCAAACTCGCCTCAAATCCGCCTCGACCAGGAGCAAAATTTTTCACTTCACTCGCCAGCCCACCACCTGCCGCTTGGATTGAGAAAACTCGATGCCGATCTGAACGACATCGGTCTTGCCGTCTCGATACTTGGCGGCATAGTCACGACTCAAGAGCTGCTGTAAGGCCTCGCCTGTGGGCTCTTCGCCGTCTATCACCTTAAACTCAAAGAGATATACACGAGTTGCAAAGCGAATGGCCAGGTCGCACCGGCCAAGATTGCTCACATCCTCGGCTGTGATGTCCAAGCCCAAGGCTGCCAAATGGCTGTAAAACACGCTGGCGTAGTAGCCCTCATATTGAGCAATGGAGTTGTTGCGATACCAGTCGTGAGGAATGGAGGCAAAGAGCCGCTCAAGGTGGGAACGAAGCCTTTCTTGATCATTTTGAGCTAAATATCTATAAAACGATA
>JBEULL010000022.1:0-12434 GCA_041287365.1 Dissulfuribacterales bacterium
TACCCGGTCGTGACCGCCCTGGATCGTGGGGACCTCGATGCCTTGTATGAGGCGCAGAAGAGACATGCTCCCGGCCAGTTGGGCGACAACGCCACCAAGGATTTCGTCCTCCGGCACGTCTTTGAAATCGCGCCCGAGCTGGTCAAACAGCCATCCGACCTTCTGCGGGTACTGCTGCGCCGTCACTACCGTGGCCAGCGCATCCCAACCGACCTCGACGAGCGGTTCATCCAGCTTCTGCGCCAGAACAACGTCTTCGAAGACTGGCCGCTTGAGACGCTTGTTTCAGACCGGGAGGCGTTCTTCGCGTTCCTCCAGGAGCGCTGGCCGATCTTCCTTGACCACTACGCGGTCAAGGAAGTGCGAGGTTCGAAGTGCGAGGTGCGTGAATCTGCTTCCAACGGTCTGGCGGTCGAATCGCACCACGCACCACGCACTACGCACTTGATCCCCAATCTGCCCTTCGACCACCATGACATCCGGGTCTACATCGACAATCTGTTCGTCGAGGGGTTGCTCCATTCAGTTCCGCATGAGCATGCGGACACCTTGTCCAGAACCTGGGTAGGCATCGGCGTTCGAACCGTTCCCATCGAAGACAGATCTCGTCGCCTGGGCAAGCTCATCGACAGCCTGGAGGCATCCATTCCGGCCGAGGATGCGAAGCACACGGAATGGTTCCACTTTGCCCGCGGATGGGCGGAACTCAAGAAAGTGATGAGTGATGAGGACTGTGGACTGAGTGAAGAACAGAAAGCGCATATCAAGGAGTTGACACGAAAGGTCGATGAGCGTTTTCTCTCCTGGGTAAAAAGGAGATATGCCGGTCTCATCCAGTTGCCGCCGAACCCGCCGGTCATGGTGCATCATATCCCCCGCTTCTTGGCCTACTCATTACTCAGTCCTCAGTTCTCAACACTGCCATCACCAACAAAGCTCGCTTTGTTGGTGATGGATGGCCTTGCCCTGGACCAATGGCTGGTTG
Organism: Dissulfuribacterales bacterium; assembly: GCA_041287365.1. GTDB lineage: Bacteria > Desulfobacterota > Dissulfuribacteria > Dissulfuribacterales > DYLC01 > JAQVIJ01. The sequence goes on from JBEULL010000022.1 coordinate 986, forward strand.
TCCGCGAAGCACTTGCCTCAAAGCAGCCCGGGCTGCGATTTCGGGAGCAGGCGGTCTTTGCCTGGATTCCTTCGCTCACCTCCGTTTCGCGCCAGGCAACCTTTGCCGGCAAGGCTCCCATTTTTTTCCCGAACAGTATCCAGACCACGGACAAGGAACCCGCTCTCTGGGCGCAGTTCTGGGCGGATCATGGCCTTATGCCAAACGAGGTCGTCTACCTCAAGGGCCTGGGCGAAGGCGGTCTGGAACCCGTCTCCGAAGCGCTTTCTCATCCCAAGGCAAGGGTCGCCGGGCTGGTCGTGGACAAGGTCGACAAGATCATGCACGGGATGGAAATGGGCACCGCCGGGATGCACAACCAGGTGCGCCAGTGGGCCAAGCAGCCGTACCTGAACACACTCCTCGATCTGCTCTTGAATCGGGGCTTCCGTGTCTATCTGACCTCTGATCATGGCAACATCGAGGCGGAAGGTTGCGGTCGTCCATCAGAAGGGGCCGTGGCGGACCTGCGCGGCGAACGAGTCCGCATCTATACCGACGCAGCTCTTCGCAGAAAAATAAAAGAACGATTTCCCGATGCGTTGGAATGGGGAACCGTTGGTCTCCCGGAGGACTACCTCGCCCTGCTGGCCCCTGCTCGGCGGGCGTTTGTCCAGGAAAAGCAGCGCACTGTGAGCCACGGCGGCGTTTCGGTCGAGGAACTCATCGTCCCTCTGATCCAAATTGACAGGAGGGGCGAATGACCAGACGGACCGACCAGATCGGATTCAGTCAGCGGGTGCGTCTGGAATGGCTTGAGCAGACGGCCAACCTGATCCTGGCAGGGAATGACAAGGCTGCGGTCAACGATGCCTTGCAGGAGCTGCTGAAGGACAAGGTCTCTGTTGGCGGTAGATCAAAAGGATGCAATCGCAATAAAATTATCTCAATTCTGCGCAAGATTTGGATAACGACGCCGGTTGAACTTGTCCCGTTACGCGACGCTGGCCTTGATTTTCTTTCCGCTCAGTCCTCATCACTCAGTCCTCATCACTTGAGCTTGGCGATCCACTGGGGGATGGTCATGGCTGTCTACCCGTTCTGGTCGGATGTAGCCACTCAGACCGGCCGTCTTCTGAGGCTTCAGGGCTCCGCTGCCGCAGCGCATATCCAGCGCCGGGTCCGCGAGCAATACGGGGAGCGGGAGACCGTTTTCCGAGCGGCCCGCCGCGTGCTGCGTTCGTATCTGGACTGGGGTGTGCTTCAGGAGACCGGCGCAAAGGGCATCTACTCTGGCGGGACAACGCTGGCCGTTGATGATTCCCGGCTGATCGCTTGGCTGGCCGAAGCGTCTCTCCATGCCCGCGCCAACGGCTCGGCTCCACTGAAAGATCTGATCGACAGCCCGAGCCTCTTTCCCTTCCGATTGGCCCATATCTCAGCGGAACATGTGGCATCGCTCTCGCCTCGTCTGAATATTCTGCGGCACGGTCTGGACGACGACCTCGTCATGTTGTGTGAAGGTCATTCCAAGAAACCAAAAAGAAACAAGCTTGGAGACTCAGGGAGTAGCTAATGACGAATGAGGAAATAGCACGTTTTTTCAACGATACCCGAGCGTTCATTCAGGGCAATCCCGATCTGCGCGATTCCCAGGTTGAGGGATGGTTTCGCACGCGCCAACATTTCCGGAACAGTTTCGAGCACGCCATTCTTCAGATTCCGGTGGGATGCGGCAAGACCGGCCTAATGGCCTTGCTGTCTTTTGAAACCGCTCAGCGGCGGAGGCACTGCTCGCGGAACCAGGAGCACGTTATCTGCCAAGGCGACAAATGCCTGGTCATCAAGGAGAACATGTCAAAGAACAACTACTGCATGGAATGCGCAGCGTTGATACTTCAGAAAGCTCGGGAAGAGCTGGCGTGTTTGATCACTCACCCCGACGCGCTTTTGCATTCCATCTTCTGCGATTTCGGGAAGTCCCGCTGGGACATCTGCTTCGATGTCCACAAAAACGTGCAGACGCCCTTTCCGCGGGCGCTTTGCCTGACGCTTTGGACCGAAAGCGGAATGGTATCAGTTCCATTGTGCTGGCAGTCCAAGAGGTTGGCGCGTGATCTGGCTCTCGGACAAGATGCTCGGAATGATAGATCTTCCGAGGTTGCCCGCGCGGACAGATTGGGACGAGCGGCTTCAAATGTGACCAAGAGCGATGAGGTGAAGATCTCGGGGCTCTTTGAACAAGCAGACTGGAATGGCAGGTTGCAGGCCCCCAGGCAATGGAGGCCGCCCTCTCCGGCGTCTCTAAGCTGCGGAACCGTGTCATCGGCAGGGTCTTTCGGGAACTGGGGCTCATCGAACAATGGGGTTCTGGAATCGGAAGAATGATGGCAACTTGTGACCTTTCCCTCGAAAACTGAGCCATTGTTCGGTTAGTGATTTCAGTCTATAACCTCAGAAAAGGAGACAGGCATGAAATCGAAACGATTCAGCGAGGAGCAGGTCATTGGCATTTTGAAACAGGCCCAGAGGGAAAATGACGGTTGTTGATCTTTGCAGGATGCACGGAATCAGCGACGTGACTTTTTATAATTGGGCCAAAAACTTGTTTCTTTCTTTTCTCCAAACATTACAAACGGCCTGTTTTTGAGTTATGATAAGGACAAACTATGTATCTGTGTTGTTCATACTCGACTGAATTAGATCATTTTCCCACACAATTTAGAATATTATGCCGGCTGAATCCATTAACATAGCAGTATTGGATATCGGTACTCAGACCTTTCGCATGGCAGTGTTCAATGTGGAGGTTTCCTCTAATGGGGTGGTGCGGTGTATCACTCCCACGCTTTCCGTCTTGCGGCATGTGCGCCTGGGTGAAGGTCTGGAAAGAACTGGCCTGATTAGTGAGGCTGCCATGACACGGGGCCTCATTGTGTTAAATGAATTTCAACATGTTTTACAAAAGATTCACGATTCCAAGGTGGTAGCCGTGGGCACTCAGGTACTGCGTAGGGCTAAAAATGCCCGATGCTTCATAGGGGAGGCACGGCAGCGAGGTTTTACCATAGATGTTATCGGTCAAGAACAAGAGGCGGAGCTCACAGCCCTTGGCGTAAAATACAGCCTTTTTGGCCTCACGGATTGTTGCATTCTGGACATTGGTGGCGGAAGTGTGGAATTCAGCACCGTTTTTGAGGACACATGGCGGTATGTGGGGGGTGCACCTTTAGGCTGTGTGAGTCTTTTGGATGCCTTTCCGGAATTGAGGCCTCCGTGCCAGCAGATTTCCGATGAATCGACCGATTATGTTACGAAGATGTTGGCAGGGAGATGTGTTGCCGTTGGAGATATCCGTTGTCTTGTGGTCGCAGGAGGCGCGGCTACCGCCCTTGCGTCTCTCGCTCTCGGGCTCGATGAGTATCAGCCGAGAAAGATAAGGGGTTTCAAAATGAGTCGGGATTTGTTAACTAATATGTGGAACAGGCTCGCTGATTCATACAATCAAAAAGAACTGGAGAAAATACTTGGTAACAGGCTTGACATATTGCCTGCTGGAATTTTTATATTGTTGCGCACCATTGACCAGCTCGACCTCGACGAATTCATTGTTTCAGACAGCGGCCTGCTGTTCGGTCTGTTTATCAAAGCCATTCTAAAGGAGCATTTGCATGTTGAACCATCCAATACCGCAGGCATATACATTTGACGACCTTCTTTTGCTTCCATCTCATTCGGCCGTGCTGCCGGCTGAAGTGGATGTGTGCACGCAGCTTACACCTGAAATCATATTGAATATTCCCATCATCAGTGCGGCTATGGATACGGTGACAGAGTCTGACATGGCCATTGGAGTGGCGAGGGAGGGGGGCATCGGTATAATCCATAAGAATATGACCATCGCTGAACAGGTCAAACAGATCGAACGCGTCAAGAAATCCGAAAGCGGTATGATCATAGACCCTATCACCGTAACCCCTGATCAACGGATAGGAGATGTCCAGGCCGTCATGCGTGAGTATCGTATTTCCGGAGTGCCGGTGGTTGAGGGTAAAAAGTTGGTGGGCATCGTGACCAACAGAGACCTGCGTTTCGAGACCAACATGGGGCTTCAGGTCAAGGATGTCATGACCAAAGACAATCTCGTTACAGCCCCCGTGGGTATTTCTTTTGAGGAATCCAAGGCACTGCTGCACAAACACCGTATCGAAAAACTTCTGGTGGTGGATGAGGAAGGCAATCTCAAAGGGTTGATAACTATCAAGGATATCGAAAAGATCAAGAAATACCCCAATGCCTGTAAGGACCGAATGGGCAGGCTTCGTGTAGGCGCCGCCGTAGGTGTCGGAGCAAACTGTCTGGAGCATGTGGAGGCCATTCTCAAGGCGGGGGTAGATATCATCGTGGTGGATTCAGCCCATGGACATTCCCAAAATATCCTGAATATCATTCGCTCCATAAAGAACAATTTTCCGGAGGCACAGGTGGTGGGAGGCAATGTGGCCACCGCCGAAGGGGCGGCTGCACTTTTTGAGGCTGGAGCCGATGTGGTAAAGGTCGGGGTAGGTCCTGGCTCCATCTGCACCACACGAATAGTGGCGGGTGTGGGTGTCCCACAGATGACCGCTATACACGATTGCGCCTCTGTGGCCAACAAATACGGAAAGACTGTAATAGCCGATGGTGGTATAAAGTTTTCGGGTGATATTGTCAAGGCCATCGGCGCAGGTGCACACTGTGTCATGCTGGGCAGTCTGCTGGCAGGCACAGATGAAAGTCCCGGTGATCTGGAGCTGTATCAGGGTCGCAGTTACAAGACATACAGGGGAATGGGTTCTCTTGGCGCCATGAAAGAGGGCAGCAAGGATCGTTATTTTCAGGGGGATGTGCAGTCCACATCCAAACTGGTGCCCGAAGGCATAGAGGGCCGAGTGCCGTATCGAGGTCCTGTGTCGGCCACCATATACCAGCTCATCGGCGGTTTGCGGTCAGGCATGGGTTATACCGGCTGCCGAACCATCGCCGAACTTAGGCAGAAGGCCAGGTTTATACGCATCACGCCAGCTGGTTTGCGAGAAAGCCATGTGCATGACGTCATCATCACAAAGGAATCCCCCAACTATCAGGTGGACAGATAATGAAATACATTGGCCTTACCGTTCTTCTGGTGCTCTGCACTCTTTTGGTGTCATGTGGAAAAAAAGACATGCCTGTGCCCATAGGCGCCATTCACCCAAGGTCTATCAACGATTTGAAGTATGTAGTGACGCCACAAGGGGTTGAATTGAGTTGGACTATTCCTACTCGTAATGTAGATGGAAGCCCCATTTTGGCCCTCAAGGGTTTTGAGCTCTATAGGGCAGTTTTGCAGCCTGACAACACCTGTAATGGCTGTCCGATTTCCTTTGATGATTTCATCTTTTTGCCCATGGAAACCGTGTCCAAGTCAGGACAAAAGATGTTTTATGAAGACCGTACGTTGGAGTCGGGTCGCAGGTATGCCTTTGAGCTGCGCACGGTCAAGGCCTTTTTGAACAAAAGCGAGCCGTCCAATCGCGTGATATTCACCTGGCATCCACCAGCTTCACCTCCGGCACAGCCTGTAGCAACCTCCAAGGTGGAGGGTCTGGAGCTGACATGGGCGCCGCCTACCACATGGGTGGACGGTTCGACTTTGATTGCTCCGGTTTTTTATCGGGTTTATGCCAAAAAAGACGAGGATGAGGAATGGAAGCTGCTCAAAGACAGGCTTTCTTCTCCTGTCTTTCTTTATTCCAAGGCGCCTTCAAATAAAGTCATACTCTATCGAGTCACTGCTGTATCGGAGCACAATGGAACGCTTATCGAAAGCGCTCCTTCGCCAGAGGTGCAAGCTGAGTTTGTAAGCCCTGTGCCGCCAGTAGCGCCCACAGGCCTTGTGGCAGTGGTCAAACCGTCTGCTCAGAATAAAAATATTGTGGAGCTTTTGTGGCAAGAGGTCTCTGATGCAACTATCGCGGGATATTTCGTGTATCGCAGGACAGTTGGAATAAATGAGTTAAAGCGGTTGAATCAGCAGCCAATTGCCATCTCGGGCTTTGAGGATGATAATCAGCTTTCTTCAGGGACCTATGAGTATCAAGTGACCGCAGTTAACAAGGCAGGAAAGGAGAGTCAGCCTTCAGCCCCTGCAACTGTTCGAATTTACGAATAAAAGAGGAGTGGATTATGGAGTTGTTGGAGTATAAAGACGGAATTTTGTGCTGTGACCACGTTTCGCTTTTAAGTATAGCCAAGAAGATCAAGACACCTTGTTATGTATATAGTGCCACTGTGTTGACCGAGAGGTTCAATGCCTTTAACAACGCCATGGCTTCACTGCCCCATCTGGTATGTTTTGCGGTCAAGGCGAACAGCAATCTCTCTGTATTGAAGTTGCTGGCCGGGATTGGTGCAGGCGCGGATGTGGTCTCTGGAGGAGAGCTTTTCAAGGCCATGAAGGCCGGTATTCCTGCCTCCAGGATCGTGTATTCAAGTGTGGGAAAGACAAAAGAAGAGATACGCTACGCCCTGAAGGCCGGCATCCTCATGTTCAACGTAGAATCGGAGCCGGAATTGCGCATGATTCAAACTGAGGCCAGGCGCCTTGGAAAACGTGCTCCCATCTCCATTCGTGTAAATCCTGATGTGGATCCCCAGACCCATCCTTACATCTCCACGGGTCTCAAGAAGAATAAATTCGGCCTTTCAGTGGAAACGGCCTTTAATCTCTACAAGCAGGCAAGCACTTGGCCTGAGGTGGAGATAAAAGGCATCGATTGTCACATAGGTTCGCAGCTTACCAGCCTTCAGCCGTTTCTGGATGCCATGGATCGTATTTTGTCTATGGTGCATCGATTGAAAGAAAACGGCATATCGCTGCAATACATAGATGTGGGTGGAGGACTTGGCATTCGTTACAAAGACGAGACTCCGCCGACTCCTCAGGAATATGGTGCCGCTGTGTGTAAAAAGCTGGCATCCACAGGTCTGACCGTCATCATCGAGCCTGGAAGGGCCGTCTGTGGAAATGCGGGTGGGCTTTTGACCAAGGTCATTCATGTGAAGGATACGAGTGAAAAGCGCTTTTATATCGTGGATGCCGCTATGAACGACCTGGTGCGTCCCAGCCTGTATCAGGCATATCATGAAATACTGCCGTTGAAACAGCCCAAGACAGCACGTCTGTTGACGGCGGATGTGGTAGGCCCTATCTGCGAGTCAGGGGATTTTTTGGCAAAGGATCGAGAGCTGCCCAGACTGAAGGCAGGTGATTTTTTGTTGGTGAAGAGTGCCGGCGCCTACGGTTTCACCATGTCTTCCAACTACAACGCCAGGCCGAGGGCTGCGGAGGTGATGATCGAGGCCGGCGACTTCAGGGTTGTGAGACGCAGGGAGACCTTTGCCCGTCTGATACAGGGCGAAATATTCATTTAAGGCACAAGAGAGGATATTATGTGTGAGACCTGTGGCTGTGGAGCGGTTTCTGATTCTGTGGTGGTGAATGTCTACAAGAGTCTTTTGGAAAACAATGATGCCCAGGCCAGGCTGAACCGCAGGCGCATGGAAAAATTGGGGGCAGTGGCCATAAATCTCATCAGCAGCCCTGGGTCAGGCAAAACCACCCTTTTGGAGCGCACCATTGATATGCTTTCCGGTGATATGCTTTCCGGCAAGGTGCGCATAGGTGTTATCGAGGGCGATATCGAGACTGACCGGGATGCCCAGCGCATTCGGGCTAAGGGTGTGCCTGTGGTGCAGATCACCACCGGCGGCGCCTGTCACCTGAATGCAGGTCTGGTGGCAAAAGGCCTGAATGCCCTGGAGGAGCAGTTGAACGGTCAGGGTTTGAATCTGCTCTTCATCGAAAACGTGGGCAATCTGGTGTGCCCTGCCGCCTTTGACTTAGGAGAGCATCTTAGGGTGGTGTTGCTCTCCGTGCCAGAAGGGGATGATAAGCCCCTGAAATATCCCAAGATATTTTTGTCTTCGCAGGTATTTCTCATCACCAAGACGGATCTTTTACCATATTTCGATTTTTCTCTTTCAAATGCACAAGACTATGCAAAACGCATTAATCCAAATCTTGTCACATTTGGACTTTCTACGGTCTCTGGCATTGGCATGCAGGGTTGGATAGATTATCTTATAAAACTACATTTGAGGGGCAAATAGAGAGGAAATATATGGCCTATACAGTTAAAGATTTTGATTTTACCCCCCCCCATGCATAAAAATATTTTTGATTTTCTCAACGCAATTCCTGACATAGTCTGCATCAAGGATGGAGATGGTAGATGGCTCTGGGCCAATGAGGCTGTTCTTCAGCTCTTTACTCTCAAAGGCATAGATTATTTAGGCAAGAAGGACTCGGAATTGGCTGCCTTTGTGCATCCCGTGTTTCGAAACGCCTTTCTCACCTGCGAAAAGACCGATGAGGCCACATGGCAAGAGGGAACGCTCAGTGTAGCTGAAGAGACCATCGACTTACCTGACGGCAGCCAATGTATTCTCGAGACATATAAACTGCCTATTTTTGACGCAGATGGCAAGAGAGAAGCCCTGTTCGTTCTGGGCAGGGACGTGACTAAACATAAAAGGCTCATAACGGCCCTGGAGCACCGAACACAGGAGAAGGATGTGCTGATGCGCATTCTTGAGTTGTGGCATGATACGAGGCTCTCATTGGAGCAGCGCATGCAGAATATACTTTCGCTCCTCACAACCATTCCGTGGTTTTCTGTGGCCAGCAAGGCTGCCTGGTTTTCTGCAGTGCCTGAAAAAAAAGAGTTGAAGTTGGTGGCCTCCATAAACTTTGACCAGCAACACGCAACTGCATGCAGCAGAGTGTGCTATATGGAGTGCCTGTGCGGTAGGGCCATAGAGTTTGGGCGTACTCAATATGTCCCACACTCTCAAGAGCTCGCCACAGACAGGTGTCCCATTCAGCAGGAACACTATCACTATATCGTGCCTCTTTATTCCACATCCAATACACCTGGGGTCCATGTGGGCTTTTTGGGCTGTCTCAGCCTATATTCCTTTATTCCATCAGAAGATCCTGTGCGGTTTTGTGCCTTTTTTGATGCCGTGGCCTCGGTCATCTCCATGGGCTTGGAAAGGGAGCAGCTCTCTCAAAGGCTTTTGGACCGCCTGACCGAGCTGCAGCTGGCATCGGATATGCTGCAATTGGGCATCATCAAATACGATTTTGAGACGCGAGTCATGCGCTGGTCATTCCACGTGTATGAAATTCTACGACTAAATTTAACGACTGCTCCATCCTTCAAGAGTTATCTCAAACGTGTATGTGTCACGGATCGCCCTCGCGTCATGGCTGCCTTTAGACAATTGCTAAAGGAGAGAAAGCCCTTTGACATTAGGCATACCCTGCGTTTTCATAATGGAGTACGGCGAGTTGTGTATCTGAAGGTCTCTTTGAAACAGAATGGGGTTCTGTACGGTATTTTACAGGACATCACACAGAATATGGCCATGGAGGAACAGCTCTTGCTTTTGACCAATATTTTGGAAAAGAGCAAAGAGGCCGTGGTGGTCACAGATAAAGACAATCGCATTTTATCAGTGAACCATGCCTTTACAGTCATTACGAGCTATATGCCTGAGGAGGTCATTGGTAAGAATCCAACTATTCTGAAATCCGGTTATCATGATCAAAGATTTTATGAGGAGATGTGGAAAAGCCTTTTGACCAATGACCACTGGGAAGGAGAGATATGGAATCGGCATAAAGACGGCCATATATATCCTGAGTGGCTCTCCATATATGTCATTCGAGATAAAGACGGCAATCCTCAAAGGTACGTAGGCCTCTTTCATGAGATTACTAAAGAAAAAGAGATGGAGGCACTGCTTCAATATCGCGAAAACTATGACGCCCTTACAGATCTACCCAACAAGACGCTCTTTTATGACCGTATAGGCACAGCCATTGCTAAAATGGAAGAGACCAGTGTGGCGGTAATCGTGTTGGACCTGGATGACTTCAAGCGTATAAACGATTCTCTGGGTTATACCAAAGGTGATATGATATTACAGGATGTGGCATCTCGAATAGCCAGTCTGATTCCAGCCGATGTGACTTTCTGCAGATTGGGTGGAGATGAGTTCGGCATAGTGCAGGAGTGTTTTGATGAGCGGGATGTGATTGCACTTTTATCCAGGCTGTATAAGGCCTTTGAAGAGCCATTTGGCGTGGATTTCATACATCTTACCACAAGTATTGGTATAAGCCTTGCCCCACAAGACGGCACAGAACCCAATGAGCTCATTCAAAAGGCTGAAACCGCTATGTATGCAGCCAAAAATGCCGGTAAATCGCAACATGTCTTCTTTAGAAAGGAGCTTTCCAATTCCATTGAGAGGCTTCTGAACATGGAAAAACTCCTGCGCCATGCCATAGAAGCCAAGGAAATCACTCTAGTCTATCAGCCAAAGGTTGAGCTTAAAAGCGGGAAAATCGTCTCAGCGGAGGTCTTGGCGCGGTGGAGGTCTCAGGAGCTGGGTTTTGTATCTCCAGCCGAGTTTATTCCTTTGGCGGAGGCCACCAAACTCATCGACCCCTTGGGTAAGCTCATTGTGGAAAAGGCTGTCATTCAAGCCCTGGAGTGGCAAAAACAGGGCTATGACCTCACCATTGCCTTTAATCTTTCACCAGTGCAGTTTCGCACAAAAGGAGTTGTGGAAGATGTTTTGAGCATCATTGAGCAGGTAGGAGTGTCACCTGAACTCCTGGAGATAGAGATCACCGAAGGCGCAGTGCTGGATAACGAAGAGAATGCCATAAGACTTTTGAGAGAATTCAAACAGCGTGGCCTGAGCATTGCCATGGACGACTTTGGCATGGGTTATTCCTCGCTCTATTACCTAAAACGCCTTCCCATCGATAGCTTGAAGATCGATATGGTCTTTATCAAGGAATTGCCTTACGATAAAGATGCCTGCGCCATTACAAAGTCGGTTATCTCCATGGCAAAGGCCATGGGGCTCAAGACCGTGGCCGAGGGCGTGGAGACACAGGAGGCTGTGGACTTCTTGAGAGAATATGACTGTGATATGATTCAGGGTTATTTCTTCAGTCCGCCCGTAGCCCCTGAACGTCTGGTGGAATTGCTAAAGAATGAACGGCTAGGTCATACCCTACCGTTGTCATCATAGGCGCGGGCGTCCTTGTAAATGTCTGCCCAGCCCTGTTGTGCTTCAACGCCGCTGTTTTCAGAATCTGTTTTTTGTGCCTTTTCTGTGAAGTAGATGAAAAGCCTCACAGCCTCCTTGGCCTGCAAGACCTGCCAGTCCTCATGATCCTTGGCAAGATAGGATGCAAAAGAGGTGACTGAATCAGATAGATGCCCAGTAAGGGCATTTTGCTGACAATATGCATGATATAGGGCAATCCACCTGAGATAGTAGGTAACCCTTTTTTTCTGGAATG
>JBEULL010000023.1:0-3281 GCA_041287365.1 Dissulfuribacterales bacterium
ATTGCCGATGGAGGCATGTCTCCTGATGCGATTGTAAAATACTTCGATATATTCCCTGATGGCTGCTTCTGCTTCAAGACGCGTTGCAAACTTTCTCTGATAGACCAGCTCTGTCTTTAATGTGCCCCATAGACTTTCTGCAAAGGCATTATCGTAACAATTACCACGCCGGGACATGGATGATCTAAACCCGGCCGCCTTCCTCATCCTTGCCACTTGATCCCTGCCCACCCCTATCCCACGGCTTTTCAGCTCATCAACAACCTTCCTGCTGCCATAGGTCTTTCTGCTCTCAATATGTATCTGTTCTATAAGCGGCTTCAAAGGATCATGCCTTACTGCACGACTGAAAGGCCTCGCTTTTACTCATGCATAATATCCACTTCTGGAAACCTCCAAAACCCTTGCCATTAAATAAATCGAATACCGGAATCGATGCCCTTTCATGAACGCGTACCTGGCATCGATTCCTTTGCAAAATACGCTGCGGCTTTTTTTAATATTTCCCGCTTCATCCTGGTCTCTGCCAATTCCTTGCGAAGCCGTGCGTTTTCAGCCATAAGCTCCTGAATAGAAAGAGCACCAGCCATTGGTAGGGCATCCGGCGACTTATACGACTTCAACCAGCCTGCAATAGTACCTGAAGGAATAGATAGCTTGATGGCAACATCTTTCTGTTTAAGCCCCTGCTCTACCACCATCCTGATCTCTTCAGCTTTAAGTTCCTGACTGTAACGTTGATTCTCTCTCATGCCTTCTTTTTGCCACACTCAAACAACTCTGTCCATTAAAACCAGTATAGGTCAGATAGATTGTCCGAGCATTACCCCGCGAGATCACATGATAAACATCGCCTGGATATTCGATTCGTAACGGTCTTACCATGCATCAATAATACCATAAAAACCAATAATCTTATATTTCAAGATCTGGCCCCAAAAATGCGTGATCTAAAAAAGGCTATCTGAAATTTTAGATCACGGCCTATGTGTATCCCATTGTTAACCTTGAAGTGTGGTGCATCACGCAAAATATGGCGGCAATAAGCATTTATCTATCACTTCTTCTTGAGTAAATGTAACATAAAACTGGCAAAGGCTGTGTCGGACTCTCCTCTTATCTGACCCTGGATAGTCTGAAACGCTGTCATGATTTCCCTTGCGAAGGGGGTGAGTCTTGATCCCCGGCCTTCCTTAGTGATCAGCGGTTTCCCAAGTCTTTCCTCCGACAACCTGATGCGGCACCAGACTGCCCGGTAACTCATTTTGAGTTCCTTGGCCGCGGCTTGGAGCGAGTGTAACCGATCTACCGCTTCGAGAATCCGATAACGGCCGGGTCCGAAGACCGCCTTGCCCTGCCTATCCTCAATCCAAATTTTAGACCGGATGAAAAATCTGAAAGCTTCAACCGGCATGTCTTGTTCTCCGTGCCGACATAATCTACCACCGAGTATGATAATAAAAGCAAATTCCCTTGCCGATTCTAAATTTTTTAGATAACCACGTCACGGTCTGGTTAGCAAGGGTGTTTCTGTTTGGAAAAGTTAAACATCAATTATGACCTATATCAATATTGACATATGTCATAATTGATGTTATATGTTAAAAAAATTGCAGACAATGATGGTTGGGCATGGCATTTGCAAACGGCTTTATAGACGGCTTGCTGGACTATGTAAGGCCGCAGGCTGTGTCTGCCATAGCCGGCCCTACCTCAAGCTTTATCCCTGATGCGCTTTTTAAACGCAATATCCGGATGGTAAGCTGGGTTGTCGTCATAGACAGCGACAAGACTTTGGATATTATCTCGGAAAGAGGCGGAGCGTATCATCTGTTTCGGTCTGCGGTAAGCAAGATCAGCATTCTGAATCAATAACCAACGGCAACTGATGCCGCCATATCAAGAAAGGAAGATTTAAACAAATGTGTGGAACCGTTATGTCTTACTTGGAAATGCAGGACTTTTTGATGAATGAGCTGAGGCTCATGCACTATCCTGTCGCCGTCAAGTTTATCTTCAAGGAAGAAGAGTTGGAAAACTTTCAGAAAAACGTCTCCTATTATGAGCCGAATCATAAACTGACCTTTTGCCAGTTTGAAATCGGGGCAAGGATGGAAGGTTTGAGTGTTTTTGCCACAAAAGACAAGCTTGGATGTCCCAATGCGGCTTATGTTTTCGGCTGGAAGGAAATGGATGACAAGGAGATTAAGAGCCACATGAAATACGTAAAGGATGAGGCCCAGGCTGAAAGGTTTGTCAAATCAAAACCAAGACTTCCTGAAGGCGCATTAAAGGCGATTGTGGTCTCTCCTCTGGGCCAGACATATTTTCCACCAGATGTGTTGCATTTTTACTGTGACAATATGCAAGCCTATCACTTAATGGTGAATTACATGGCCGCGATGGATATCCATCCAATAAGACCTAATGTTACGATGAATTCCGCTGCCTGTGCAGGCACTGTATTTTCCTATAATGAAAAAATGGCTACAACCCATCCTGCATGCAGTGGCAGTTACAATGCCGGGAAAACCGAACGCGGCGAGACAAATGTTATGATCCCTGGCGTCCATTTGGCTGAAGTTATGTCATGGATGGTGGAGCGTAAGAAGAGATTTGGAAGCTCATCCATAGTAAAACCAGGCAATCCGTTCCCTGGCGCTGATATATGCAAGAACTGTCCGCTTATCAGCTTTAAGGCCAAGCAATAATTTTTTTAATAGTAGTTATATTCAACAAAATATGACTGGAATCTCTTGGATAAAATTTTGGAGATTCCAGTTTACCTTTTAAGGCGTTGAAAGGATTAAAGGGAAGATGGTTGAAGAAAAAAGCAAATTTGAAAGGTTGTTTAAGGAGATCGTGGCGTTCCACGGCTATATTAGCGCCGGCCAGGTGTTTGGCATCAGAATATCCATGATAGGATTGAGAGAAATAGGCATCCATGACCCGAAGGGAAGGGCCTCGAAAGTGGTTTTTTATGCCCTAACCCGATAAAAATGACCTATGATGGTTTTAGTGGACACCAAAGTTAGGGTATAAGATTGTGACCTCTGTTGTAAATAGTGGCCACAAAAGCTCCTCATCATGCCGCCATCTTCTCAAGGAACCGCCGTTCATATACAGCAGGAGACAGGTAGCCAAGTCCTTGCCTTCCAACTCCTTTAATTTCCTGATTGCATCTTCTCTTTCCACAGTTCCCCTCTATCGTGCGAAATTTAGGGTCGATTGTCGAATGCCTATCGCATGTTTTAATCGGGCAATAGACAGATTGATAAATT
>JBEULL010000024.1:0-3427 GCA_041287365.1 Dissulfuribacterales bacterium
GGCGGCGGCAGGTTACCCTAGGCGTAAGCCTGAGGAGTTACCGAACCATATCGATAGTGATATGGTAAAACCATAAACTTATCGATAGAGGCATCGTCATGCAAACTGTTACTGTATCGCCCAAATTTCAGGTCGTCATCCCCCGCGATGTGAGAGAATCGTTGCATCTTCGCCCGGGCCAAAAAATGCAAGTTGTTGAATATGCTGGAAGAATAGAGCTTATCCCAGAGCGGGATATTGCCGAGCTTCGAGGTTTTCTTAAGGGCATCAATACTGATTTTGAGAGAGAGAAGGACAGGATATGAATATTGTAGATTCCTCGGGGTGGCTATCGTATTTCGCCGATGAACCTTCTGCGAAACATTTTCAGATTCCTCTGCATGACACAGAATCGCTTATTGTCCCAGTTATTACTATTTACGAAGTGTCAAAGGTGATTTTGCGTGAGTCTGGAGAGGATGAAGCATTACAGGCTATTTCAGCAAAGTAAGAAAGGACAAAGTAAGAAAGGACAGGCATATCTTTATTAATATATTTTGTTATTAAATTTTATTTTAAAAGATATGCCTGTCCTTTCTTTTCTTTCTTTTCCTACATATCGGCGTGGACGGGCCTGCGGGTTCGGGCAGGCACAGTGTGGCCTGCCCCTACATTTTCAGACCCTTTCCCACTCGTAATTCACGATATTGCGGTTGTCCTTACTGAACTCCACGCCGATGATGTAGATTTCAGGGGAGGGGCCTGCCCCTACGGCGGTTCGATACCGTTCCCAGTAACGTTTCGTCTTGATCTGCTCCAGCGCCGCGCCTGGAGTCTTGTCCAGCTCTATTACCTTGAACTCAAGAATAAATACGCGGTCGTTCAGTCTCACGGCCATGTCGAGCCTGCCATTGCTGGTCATCTCCTCTGTCCGCACATCCAGGCCCAATGCAGTGAAATAACAGTAAAAGATCGAGGCGTAATATGCCTCGTAGCCCGCCATCCCGTTCTTGCGGTACCAGTCATAGGGGATGGAGGCAAAAAAGGCGTGGAAGATGTCTTTAAGGCCATCGAGGTCAGTTGATAAAAGACATCGATAGAGTTTACTTTGGTTCCGTTCCTTCTCAAACGGCCTGTTTGAAAGGTAGTCCAGAATATAGTCAGTGAGACTGCTTCGCACCTCCAGATTGGGATATGTCAGAAAATAGGATATCTTTGAGCCTATTCTTGATGTGCCTTTTATGGTGAGGTAGCCGGTCTGAAATAGTAATGTCTCTATCTGAATCATATCGATATCGAAAGAGGAGAGGATGTTTTCCGATGTCTCTATGCCGTCTATCCGTGGAATCGGATAGTTGTTTTTCTCGATCAGTTTTATGAGAAAGCTCGGGCTGCCCGTCTCGAACCAGTAGTTGCGGAACTCCCTGGTGTCAAGAAATAACAGTATATCAAAGGGGTTATAGACCGGCTCGCCAAGAAAGTTATAGCCGTTGTACCAGGTGCGCACCTGTTCCAGATCGACTCCGTTCAGCCTCTCGGCGAATGTGCTTGTCATCTCTTCGTGTGTATAGCCGCAGATGGTTGCGAATTTCTCGTGCAGGGTGATGTCCTGAAGGTTGTTCAGCCCGCTAAATAGCGAGACCTTGCTGAACTTGCTCACACCGGTGATGAAGACCAGTTTCAGATATTCGTCTGCATCTTTTATAACCGAGTAGAAGTTTTTCAGCTCCTCCCGCAGATCTACGGCGAGTTCAGGCCTGTCTATCTGATCGAGTATGGGCTTGTCGTATTCGTCTATGAGGATTACGACCTTTTGATGGTGTTTCTCGCAAAGCCGTTGAATGAGCTCGAAGAATCTATCTTTTATATTGGTGGTTTCAAGACTGACATTATATTTTTCCACATGCCGGTTCAGGATCACTCGCATGGTCTCCTGAAGTTCGGCCTTGTCTCTGTGAACGCCGCTTCCAAGGCTTATGTGAATGACCGGGTATCTTTGGCTCCAGTCCCAGTTGTTTTCGAGGTACAGGCCGTTGAACAGCTCCTTTTTGCCCAGAAACGCCTGGCGCAGGGTGTCCAGAAACAGGGACTTGCCGAATCTGCGCGGACGGGACAGGAAGAAATACTTCCCCTTGTTTGCAAGTTCCGCCACGAGTCTGGTCTTGTCCACGTAATAATAATCCGCTTCTGTGCGGATGTTTGCAAAGCTTTGTATGCCGATAGGGAGTCTTTTCATGGCGTAGCCGCCTTATTGTTTGGAATGGGTTGTGTCTGTCCTGAATCAAGTTTAAGGCCGCATCGTTTGAAATGCAATCGTAGTGTCATTATATAAGCCCCGCGCCGCAGTTTTTTGCAAAAGAATGAATATTTGTTCAAATTTTATATTGTTTTTATTTTTAGGCTGGTATAAAAAATATAAAGCAAAGGGAGTGGAGTGGCATTTTCAGGCCGGTTTGGCGTCTTTATGCAAGACGGCTCATGATGGCTGTTTTTTTTGCATCCATACATACATACATACATCTTTTTTGGGCGTTTGACCGGAGATGCGGATATGGCGGCGATAGACATAGGTTCCTTTCTCGATGGGGGTGCCTCCCACCCAAACAAAATGGCGAACTCTTCATGGAGTTAGTCCCCTCGATGAGGGGGGGGTGGTGGGAGGGATTTATTTTGCGGAATGTTTGGTTATGTCTCAAGACATTTAATAAGCACACAGGAGGGCAAAGGAACATGAAACACAGATGGTTTTTTGGTTTTGTTGTTGCAGCGGTGCTTGCCGCGTTTTCATGGGGTCAGGCGCAGGCAGTCGTTTCTACCTCTACCACCATAACCCTGCCGCGCACAGGTCAGACAACAAGTTACGCCGCAGGCGATGACGGAGCGCTTCAGATGGGGGCCACCCTTCCCACCCCGCGTTTTAAAGACAACGGTGACGGCACGGTGACTGACAACCTCACGGGTCTTGTCTGGCTCAAGAACGCAAATTGCTTTAGCCGAACGACATGGTCAGGCGCCCTTGCAGCCACCAATGGCCTCGCAGATGGGCAATGCGGGCTCATGGATGGCTCTCATGCCGGCGACTGGCGTCTTCCCAATGACATCGAGCTGTGGAGCCTCATAGACTTTCAGTATTACGCTCCCGCCCTTTCCAACACGGCGGGCACGGGCAAGTGGTCAGCAGGCCATCCCTTTACCGGCGTGCAGTCCACCTACTATTGGTCCAGCACTACCGTCGCAGACAGCACGGTCCAGGCATGGATCGTCTCCTTCTGGTATGGCAGCGCCTGGAGCAGCAAGAACAGCACCTACTATGTCTGGCCGGTGCGAGGAGGGCAGTCTGGGTCATTTTATAATTTGACCATTTCAAA
This sequence comes from Dissulfuribacterales bacterium, assembly GCA_041287365.1. Taxonomy (GTDB): domain Bacteria; phylum Desulfobacterota; class Dissulfuribacteria; order Dissulfuribacterales; family DYLC01; genus JAQVIJ01. Next base: position 3,348 of record JBEULL010000024.1, read on the forward strand.
GGCAGGTACAGGCAGCGGGTCGATAACCGCCACGGGCTGCACGCTTTCCTGGAGCGGTAATACTGGCACATGCAGAGCGT
>JBEULL010000025.1:0-35487 GCA_041287365.1 Dissulfuribacterales bacterium
AGACCGAGGTCGTTCAGATCGGCATCGAGTTTTCTCAATCCAAACGTCAAGTGGTGGGCTGGAATTGCAATAAACTGGAGGTAGCATGACTCGTAAAAAGCTTCCCATTGGCATACAGACCTTTTCCAAGATTCGAGAAGAGAATTACTATTATGTGGACAAGACGCCTCTGATAGAGAGGCTTGTTAATGGCGGCACACACTATTTTCTCTCTCGTCCTCGCAGGTTTGGGAAATCCCTGTTTTTGGATACTCTGGCCGAGGCATTTTCCGGCAACAAATCCCTGTTTGAAGGCCTGTATCTGGAGCGAAACTGGGACTGGAACAAAAAGTATCCAGTGATTCGCATCAGCTTTGCAGAAGGAAGACTCTTTGATGCCGCTGGACTGAACAATCACATTCATGTAGAGCTGGATGCCAATGCCAGTCGATTGGGCTCGATTCTTCCAGGACGTTCAGAGGATGTGCATGTGCGGTTTAGGGCGCTTATTGAGACGGCCGCTCAAAAATACAACCAGCGCGCCGTGGTTTTAGTTGACGAATACGATAAACCCATACTGGACAATCTTACTGAGCCTGAAATAGCCCGTTCCATGCGAGAAGGGCTTTGCAATTTCTATTCCGTGCTCAAGGGCCAGGATGCCAATCTCAAGTTCGTATTTCTTACCGGTGTCTCCAAGTTCAGCAAGGTGAGCATATTTTCTGGGCTGAATAATCTCATGGATATCACGTTACTTTCAGAGTATGCCACCATCTGTGGCTATACAGACAATGACATTAACACGGTCTTTGCGCCAGAGCTGGAAGGCCTGGACAGAGACGAGATTCGGCGCTGGTATAACGGTTATTCATGGCTGGGTGAGCGCGTCTATAATCCCTTTGATGTGCTTTTACTTTTTAATGCCCGTGAGTTTCGTTCCTGGTGGTTTGAGACAGGGACACCCACGTTTTTGGTGAACTGGCTAAAAGAGCGCAATTTCTTTACTCCCAGTCTGGAACATACCTTTGCAGACGACGAGCTGCTTTCAGCCTTTGATGTGGACTACATTCGTCCTGAGGCCATGCTGTGGCAGACGGGGTATCTCACCATTGGTGAGCGTCAGCGCAGAGGTGCCAAGTATATCTATTGGCTTAGGTGTCCTAATTGTGAGGTGCGCAGTGCTTTGAACGATGTGCTGGTAAAGGCCTGGATGCCGGATGCTGGTGAGGTTGCCCGTGCAGGAGCGGAGCTGTATGAAATTATTGCGGGCCGTGATATTGATGGCATGAGACGTCATTTTGAGCGGCTCTTTGCCTCCATTCCTCATGACTGGTATAGAAATAACTCCATCGCTCAATATGAGGGCTATTATGCCAGCGTGTTTTATAGCCATTTGGCAGCCCTTGGCCTGGATATTATAGCCGAGGATGTGAGCAATCACGGCCAATGCGATTTAGCTGTTCGCTTTGAAAATCGTATATATCTCTTTGAATTCAAGGTGATAGACGGCGAAGAGCCCACAGGCGAGGCTTTACAGCAGCTTTTGAGTCGAGACTATGCAGCCAAATATCGAGACGACAAGACCGAAATTGTGCAGATTGGCATAGAGTTTTCTCAATCCAAGCGTCAGGTAGTGGAGTGGCGAGTGGCAACATAGTTGAAGAACGGGGCGCAAGGACTGCGCCCCTGTTTTAATGACCCAAATAAACTACTCGTCAGATTATCTTAACTCGATGCCCTTACTTCTTGGCCTTTGCTCCAGGTGCTGCTGCCTTTTCAGGCACTGAAGTCACACCATGAGCTGCTCGCATCTCTTGGGCCAGTTCCTTGATTTCCACCAAATCCTTCACCATCTTGGCATAGCCATACCAGGTGGAATAATCGGGATTCATGTGGAAATTGGCCTGGAATGCCTTCATTCTGTGGTCCATGAACATCTCGTAGAGCACCTCTTCCACCTTGGTGTTAACATCATAAAAGGTGAGGAGATCAGGATAGGGATAGGGCTGACCCTTCTTCTGCTTTATGATGCCGTCTTTATAGAGACCTGCCACCACCTCGATGGCCTCTGCAAAGAGCTTGTCCGCCTCTTTGACCATCTTGTCGGCGTTCTTAATGTTTTCATTTGCAAAATTGGGCGAATGGCACTGATAGCAGACCTCAACTATGCGTTTTCTCTCTGCCTCGAAGTCCTCTTTGGTAAGCCTGGCCACCTTGCCGGCCTTGACCACATCCAGTCTGCCGGTGGGCTTTCCATCGGGATCCAGCACGCCAAGCCCCTTTAAAATGGTAGCGCGATAGCCCATCCACTCAGCATCGTCTTCAGGAAGCCTCACAGCCAAAAAGCCCCAGGCTGAAAATACGCGATGGTCACCATTTCTCATGTGACAGGTCTGGCACTTGGGCGCTCTGTCCTTGTTTTTTGAATCAATGGCACGTTCCATAAGATAGGTCACGCCGTGCTTGGAGCCTGACCACATCTCCCACTGAGGATGATCAAAGCCCATGTGACAGGTCATGCATGCCTCGGGTTCGGATGCCTCTGCCTTGGAAAAGGCATGGCGTGTATGGCAGTTCTGGCAGTCCATACCGTATTTGTAATACTTGCGCCCCTCGGTCTCTCGATCCTTTTGGCTGGCAAGCCCCAGAGTATGACAGCCGCCACAACCCTTTTGCCCTTCCATAAAGGCCTTTGGCTGCATGTGAGTATATGGCATGGCGTTCAACGCCACCAATCCCAGGGCATGTTTGCCGTCCAGATACTGCTTGGCCTGCTGAGGATGACACTGTTTACAGGTCTCGATGGTGGGCAGCTTGGCCTTGGCCACGTCCTTTTCACTAGTATGATCACTTCCATGACAGGCCTCACATGTGAGGTGTTGAGACATCTTGCCTCGATTGAAGTCCTGCACCATCTTGGGGGAGATCTTGGCATGACAATCCTCACAGGCAGATGGCTTGGCGCTGGCCACGCCGAACGAACCCACCAAAAAAGCGAACGAAAGCACACCTACCGCCCATAACTTCTTGATTTCAAACATAGTTCCCTCCTAAGTCACTAAAGGTTAAAAAACACACAAAAAAAACAATTTTTGGCCTCTTTTCATTCATACGCCCTCTGATTCTTGATGACCACCCCCTTTCTCTCCCCTTTTACAGGCCCTGGGCATCGCCACGAGCTGTAATCACCACCTTCTTTACAGGGATATCCACTCCAGCTAATTCCATGGCCTTTTTGAGTATCACACCCATGGCGGAGCAACACGGCACCTCCATGATGGCCATGGTGATGGACTGAATACCGGCGGATTTGAATATCTGAGCGAATCTCTGCACATAGTCCTCCGCATCGTCAAACTTGGGACAACCCAACATAACCGTCTTGCCTCGAAGCAGATTTGCATGAAAAGCCGAATATGCCACAGGCACACAGTCAGCCGCCACCAACAGATTGGCTGACTTCAAAAACGGCGCAGACGGTGGTATCAAGCTAATCTGCACAGGCCAATGAGTAAGGCATGACTGTGAAGCACTCTGCTGCACAGGTCTGTTGGCCAGGTCACACGGGCTCATAGATGCTGGGCCAAACTGCCGAATCTGTGTGGAAGGACAGCCGCAGGCCATGGTTTGAGCCTTTTCTCGCTCTTGCATGGCCTTGACGTGTTCATGAGCAGCCTGCTCGTCAAAGTCTTCGGCCTCACGCTCCACTACCTGCAATGCACCAGTGGGACATTCGCCCAAACACGCGCCCAAACCGTCGCAATAACGCTCTGACACCAGTCTGGCCTTGCCGTCTATGATGGCTATGGCACCCTCGGCGCATGAGATCACACACTGGCCGCAACCGTTACACAGCTCTTCGTTTATCTCTATTATCTTTCTCATTATCTTCATGTTGTAACTCCTGACAAACTCAAAATTAAAATCATTCAAAACAGACCTGAGCCACCCAAGACAATTATTTTTTGGAGGTATCATCCTGATTTCCAAAGGTTATGCTACCCAGACACTCCTTGGCATAGGGGCAATATGTGGCACAGCCAAAATCCAGACGGGGATTTGGCACCTGTTTTCCACATTGAGAACACCTTCTGACAGGGTCATCCTTAAAAAACTCCATACTTGCACCGCAATGAGGGCATTTCATCTCATAGATGGCATCTCCCTTCCAATAACGGCTGTCCTGTCCAGGGCATTTCATAGCGTGCCTCCTGAAACTTGAAAAACCGGTTGAAGGGCATATGCCCCCAACCGGATGGGTTGGGAAACCGAGGTTCCCCGTTGAGAGGAGAGATTATTTATTGAGTATTGCCTTCAGATCCTCATCTGGCGTGGTAATGGGCTTGATGTTGTAGTTCTGCACCAGCACATTTAACACATTGGGCGTGATGAATGCCGGAAGACTTGGTCCGAGCCGAATGTTCTTGATTCCCAAATGGAACAAGGTAAGAAGAATCGCCACGGCCTTCTGCTCATACCATGAGAGCACCAGAGAAAGCGGCAGGTCGTTTACGCTGCAACCAAAGGCATTGGCCAGAGCAACGGCTATCTGAATTGCGGAATAGGCGTCGTTGCACTGCCCCACATCCAAAAGTCTTGGAATGCCGCCGATATCGCCCAAGTCTTTGTCAAAGAAGCGAAACTTACCGCAGGCCAAAGTTAGAACAATGCAGTCCTTAGGCACCTTCTCCACAAACTCGGTGTAGTAGTTTCTTCCAGGCTTTGCGCCGTCACAGCCTGCCACCAGAAAGAAGTGCTTGATCTTTCCGGCCTTCACCGCCTCTATGACCTTGTCCGCCACGGAAAGCACGGCGTTTCTCGCAAAACCAGTCATTACATAGCCCTTGTCTTCGTCCTCGGCAAAACCGGGAAGCTCCAACGCCCTTTGAATGGCAGGCGTAAAATCGCAATTCTGAATGTGTGTAACGCCAGGCCAACCCACCAGACCACTGGTGAAGATATTGGCCTTATAGGTATCCAGCGGCTTTTGAATGCAGTTGGTGGTCATGACGATGGAGCCAGGAAACTTGTCGAACTCCTTGGCCTGATTTTGCCAGGCAGTGCCATAATGACCATAGAAGTGTGCATATTTCTTGAGACCAGGATAGCCGTGGCAGGGCAGCATCTCGCCGTGTGTATATACATAAATGCCCTTGCCTTCGGTCTGTTTCAGAATCTCTTCCAAATCTTTCAGGTCATGACCTGAAACCAAAATGGCCTTGCCTTTCTTGTGGCCCAGCGGGACCCTAGTGGGCACCGGATGACCATAGGTAGAGGTGTTTCCTGCATCCAACAGCTCCATGGCGCGAAGATTGGCCTCACCACAGCGCAACACCAGATTTACCCAGTCCTCCAGGCCCAAGTTCTTGTTCAATGTAGCAGCCAGGCCTTCGTGAACAAAGGCATAGACCTTGTCGTCCTCCTGGCCCAAAATCTGAGCATGGTCGGCATAGGCCGCCACGCCCTTGAGGCCATAGATCAAGGTCTCACGCAGGGAACGGATGTCAGGGTCAATGCCGCCATTAGAGAACACACCATGCTCCTCGCCTTGCTTTACCATGCCAGCCCTGTCAGATGCGGGCTTAAAATTCACGGCCTCTATGGACTCGTCGATCTTGCCACCTGCGGCCTTGACCTTGGCCTTCAATTGCTCGCGCAGCTCCACTGTTCTACGAATCAGGGCCTCTATGCGAGCAGGATCAAAATCCACGTTGGTGAGAGTGGAAAAGGTGGCCTCGCAGGTAAATACATTGACGTTTCTGTCCACCACACTCACTTTGCGGCCTTCTGTAGCCACCACCGACAAACCCTTCAGGGCATATATCAAAAGGTCCTGCAGGGCCGCCACATCGCCGGTCTTTCCGCATACACCCATTATCTTGCAACCTTCGCCCTTTGCCGTCTGTTCGCATTGAAAGCAAAACATGTTCGATTCTCCTTTAGATGGAATTCTTGATTTCATGATTATCATCGTCTTTACGATGTTGATTCCAATACTACTCCAGCAACCACAGAATCACCTTGACTTAAGTCAACCCTGCAAAATTTTTCTTAATTCCTCCATTGCACCTTTCTGACGGGTCAAGACATCGGCCAGCCGCTCACCGGGCATGGCATTGGCCAGATACCACAAGACGATACGGCGCACCATCTCCAGGGCCTTCGTCTCATCATATATCCCAGGAAGTTCCGTCCCCAGCCGAGGATGCCTGCCGAGCCTGCCTCCCATTAGAATGCGATAACCATGCCTGCCTTCCTGAATGGTGCCCTTTGAGCAGGCCTGAATACAGGCCCCGCATCGCACGCACAGGTCATTATCTATGATGGGAAACCTGACTCCATTCCAGAAGCTGATAGCCTTTTCCTTGCATACCTCCAAGCAGCCGCCGCAATCCTTGCACTCCAGGTCCGTAACCGTGGGTTCACTGGCCCCTATGAGCCCGATATCCACGATCTGGGGCCTGGAACAGGCATTGGGACAGTCAGAAACAGCCACTCGAAAAATACCGTGATGGACTTTGTTTTCTGTCTTTTTCGGTTGTGTGCCGAACAATTCCTGTAACAGCCCATGAAGTTTTTCATAAAACCCTCGCAAAAAGACCGCCCTGTTGGCACATCCTTCGAGACCCTTACAAAAAGTCAGTCGATAGTTTTTGCTGAAATGGGACATAGGCTTTTTTGAAATGCACTAATCTTTCGAGGTCTGAAACCTGTAACCCACACCAGGGTGTGTAATGATAAAGCGAGGCCGTTCTGAATCCGCTTCTATCTTCTGACGCAGCCTTCGAATGTGAACGTCCAACGCCCTGCTCCATGCATATATCTCGCCGTTGGGCCAGAGCTGCCGCACAATGTATTCCCGCTCCAGTACTCGGTTGGGCTGTGTTACAAACAATTCCAACAGGTCATACTCCTTGCGTGTAAGTGGAACAGCCCTGCCGTTCAAAAATACATCCCTTGTTTTCAGCGATATCCTAAGGGGTTCAAATATCAATTCGTCCTTTTGGGCAGCCGCCCTTCTGCGCAGATTCGCCAGTATACGCGCCTTGAGCTCCAGATACTCAAAGGGTTTTACGATATAGTCGTCTGCTCCACATTCAAAACCACGCACCTTATCTGATAGGGCATCTCGAGCGGTAAGCATGACGATGGGCACATCCGAGGTATTTCTAATCATCTGGCAGATCTTTATGCCATCCAGATCCGGCAGGTTCAGATCCAACAGAATCAGTGCCGGCGCCCTTTTTTTGAAGAGATACATGCCCTCAGTCCCCGAAGCCGCCTCAGTCACGGAAAAACCATCCAGTTCCAACTGGTCCTTCAAGATTCTGCGAATGTCCTTGTCATCCTCGATTATAAGGATATTAGCCGCCTCTGACATATCCCCCTCCCTCCACTATTTGAAGGGAAGTCCCAAAAATTGTTCTTTTGCCTGATAGCTGCGTTGCTTGTCAGCGAAAAATGCTCACATACGAAGAGCATGCTTAGCTTTTTCGCCTTCTCGCGCCTTGCTATTCAACAAAACTCCTAATTTTTAGGACTTCCCTGAACCAGTATTCACAGGAAGCTCGATGGTAAACACACATCCCTTTCCATCGACAGGATCGGATATGGTGATGGAGCCGCCGTGAGCCGTCACTATGCCGCGCGCGATGGCAAGTCCCAGACCCATGCCTTCACCGGCCTTTTCATTGGAACGTCTGAAAAATTTCTCAAATACCAGGTCCCTCTGATCTTTCGGTATACCAGGACCGAAATCCCTTACAGTGAGCAGAACCCGATGTTCTCGTGTCTCAAGCCCCACATCCACAGCCGATCCCCTGAAAGAAAAACGAATGGCGTTTGAGAGCAGGTTTGTAACGGCCTGTTCCAAAAAACCCCTATCACCCATGACATATACAGGGGTTGCAGGCACTTCGTAACGAATATCCACACCATTTTCCCATGCAACAGGCATGATCATCAAGATAGCATCCTCCAGCACCTCCGCAATATCCTCCTGTTTTTTCTGTATCTCCAGGGTACCTGATTCCATTTTAGCACAGGCCAATACATCCTTTATCATCTTCAGAAGCTTCTCTGTGTTCCTCTGAATGATCTCGAGATACGTGGCATGCATCGAATCATTCAGTTTCTTTGCCAAAATCTCCTGAGCACCCTTGATAGCCGTGATGGGTGTCTTCAAATCATGAGTGATGTTCGCAAAAAAATCCTGACGGTACTGTTCGGTAGTTTTCAGACGCTGATAGGCGGCATCCAGATCAGCGACCGCCTTTTTAACCTCCTTTTCCAAATGCCTCTGATGATCCGTCAGGGCTGACACCATACTGTTGAAACTTGTGGAAACAGTGCGCCATTCCTCGCTCATATTCAAATCCACTCTCACATCCAATTCGCCGTTCTGTATATGTCCGGCAGTGGAGGCAAGCTTCCTCAGGGGTGAAAGCACAAAAAAACGTAAAATAGTCCAGGCAAGGCCCAAAAAAATGGCCAGCACACAGAGAAATATGCCAAAAAATTGAAAGACGTTTCGTCTCACTTCGTTATAGATGGTAGTTGCCGGAAGAGAGATGCTGATAGCGCCCATGATATCCGATGTCTTGAGACCAGCATGGCAGGTCTGACATTCGGTCTGGAATACAAGCGGGGCCCCATATCTGAAAACCGGAACACCCTGTATCTTTTCCACTCGCCACACCTCTCTGACAAGCCCTGTCTCGAGTTTTTTCAGGGCATCGACCTCAAAGCCGTCAGGCACATGCAGGGGATTGGTGGAATTTGGCACAGCCACCTTGACGCTGTATGGCAATTTTTTGTCTTGACCAAAACGAGATATCTCGGTAATGAAGCCCGATGGAGTGATACGTTCGAAACCGTTTTCGTTCTGTACATAAATGCCTCCATAACCTGAGATCCACTGCCTTGTGAGAATGATGTAATGATAGATTCCAGCGGCCTGATTGCGCAACTGCTCGCTTACCAAGGTATGCTGCACGTTCTGAAGCCACACAAAAAATATCAACCCCATCAGGACAAATCCACTGACCAGATAGATGAATATTTTCTGTCCCAGTCTCATACCGTGGCCTTTCAGAATCATGCCAACCAGCCGAAATCATTTTCGCAACAACAACTTCTGGCCGGGCTTAATGGCTGCATCCTTGGACATTTTGTTCCATTCTCGAATATCCTCTACCGAGACTCCATATTCACGGGCTATGGAACTCAGAGTATCACCCTTTTTGACCACATGTTGTCTTACATTAACAACAGGAGCGGAGGTGGCGGCAATGGCAGAGCTTGGGCCAATGGACAGGGATGAATGGACATCCTGAGTAGCAGACGGATGCACTGCCAGACCTGTGACAAAATCCCTCAACAGCCCCTCCCTGCCTGACGGCACCAGAATGTCATAAGTTCCCTGAGGCAATTCCTTTGCGGTGATCCAAGGATTGAGTTCCAGAAAACGCCGGTAGGAAACCCCAACCGAACGGGCCAAACCAACCACACTTACACTGACCGCAGGAACGGTTATGTTCACATTGGAAACGGCTTCAGGCCTATAAAGCCTTGCACCCTTCAGATCTATGCCGAACCAGGATGGATTTTCCATGACGAGCTTGGCTGCAATGGCACGAAACACATAGCGCTCCGTCTCTCTGGCAAGCCTCAGACTGTAAAAATCATAGGCGCCCTGTTCTTCCAATGCCTTGGATACACGACCCTGACCGGCATTGTAGGCTGCCAGGGCCAATGCCCATGAGCCAAGGGAATTCTTCAGATCCGAAAGGTGCTTGAGGGCAGCCCGAGTCGCCCTCTCCCAATGCATTCTATCGTCACACCACCCGTTTTTGTTCAAACCGCAAAAATTGGCCGTTGGGAGCATAAACTGCCACGGCCCCACAGCACCTGCGGTGCTTACCGCTCCGGATCGCAGGTCGCTTTCGATGAGTGCCACATACTTGAGATCAGCCGGAAGGCCCATCTCCTGAATGATGGTTTCGATGAGCGGAAAATAACGAGGTGCTCGCTTGAACCAAAGTGTAGTAGCCACAGGTGAACCCAAAATGGATACAAGTTCATAATCCAAACGCTCATAGGAATCCTCGAAATTGAGTGGTACCGGTTCATTGCAGAAGAATACGCTTTCTGGTATGGGAAGGCGCAACAATTGATTGATAAAATTATATGATACCACAGAAGACGTAGCTTGAGCAGCGACTGTTGAAGATGCTGAAACAGCATCGGAAGGAGGATGAGAAGAATTGGAATCCAATGGCTGCGCAACAGAAGGTTTTGCTGGTTCATCGCCTCTACCGAAAAGAGAAAATGCATTACTGGAATGAGTGCAGACAAACATAGTGGCAGCAATACCAATTGATAACATCCTACGACACAACATAATCATACTCCTATTGATAATCTTGAGGAATTACCGATTTAACTCAATTATTGATGATATCACAACAAAACATTACAGGGAATGACTACGGCAAAAAGCATCAAATGCAAGGATAGCCAATCTAGAGGAATATGGAAACTTCCCATCTGTCATCCAAGCTCGGCTATCTGCCCGCCACGCACCTCTTTACGCACATATTCACTTCTACCAAGGGCGTATTCCATATTTTCCGGCGTAACCCTATAAAGCGCAAGGCTTGGAGTATAGGGTTCCATCCAGGATATCAACTGAGCCTCCACTCCGTTTTCCCCCAATACCTCTAATAACTTGGAGCCGACCAAAGGCCCTCTCCGCAACAATTCATTCAAACCGGAAACACCCTTTTCTGCAACGATTTGGGCGATAGCGGCTATAATTACAGGTGTGTGACCGGTGCACATATAATCACAACTGCGCACGGCATAGGCATTGCCATTGAAAGATATGGCCACCCCGCCGCTGTTACGAACCAATTCAAGGGCTTGGACATCCGTGATACTGTCACCCGCATAGAGCACCTGCGAGATCGCGTTGCCTGTCCTTTTAAGACTATCCTGCAAAGCCACCGCCTTTTCCCTGCCACCCACCGTATTTATGGCATAACAGACGGCAGCAGTAGGCATTTGAGGCAATATCTCCCAAAATATCTGATCCAATCGTTTCACCAATTTTTGCTCTTCATTGGACAATTCTCGAGCAGAAATCAGGCCGTCAGGCCATTTCAAGATGGGCTGTTCTACGATCTCTCGGGCTAATCGCTGCAACAAAGAACGTTCTTCTGAATTGGGAAGCGGAATGTCGTCCCCCAACTCGGTGCAATAGATATTCTTTGAAGCAAAACCGGTTCGCATAGAAAGGGCATCCAGATAAGGCCTATAACTCGTACTGATGATGAAGCTCGAAAACCGGCTGACAAGAAATGAAAGCATATCCTCCGCTCCCGGCAAGACCACCAGCGTCTTTAATGAAAAATCCCGCATAACTTGGATATCCACTCCGGAGGCCAACAAAAACGGCAATACCAGCTTGAGGGTATCCCCTGCCTTGTAACCAGGCCGCTTTTCTATATCAGCCAAAAAGTCGTCGTATTTACTGACACGAGCAAAAAAATCACCACCTTTCGGCAAAAAGGCCTCACACAACTCAAAAGCGTTATCATTTTGAGTAATGGGGCCCTCACAATCCATATCGATCTGTATCATGTCATCTGCCTCATACAACTATATTGTTGAATTTCACCAGTTCATCTGCAAATGCAAGTATGAAATTCCGTTGCTCCGGCGTTGCAAAGGCAATACAATTGCAACGGATCTTCTCACGGCTGCGCACCAGAAATTCGATGACGAGCCGGTCTTTTTCGATCAAAACTCCCACGGCAAACGGCCCGCATGAGGCCAGGTGCTCCTTCTGAACCGCCGACAGGGTATCATCAGGCAGCAACAGCCAGTAACAATCATCCAAGTCCGACATTCGACAGTGTCTGGCAAGGTATGTGCGAATTCTATCGATTTCACTGGGTCTCAATTCATCTATCACATATTGTCTCATGTAATTTCCTCATCATTCAAGATAAAATAGTCAACTTCGCAATGGTTGTATTCAAGGTCTTCTCGCCGCCCGCATCGAATGCCACTACAATCTTGTCCTTGGCAAGACATCGCTTCACAAGGCCTGCGCCGAAGATGGAATGTCTCACCTTCATGCCGATGCCATACACATTCGTGGCGTCTTTCTGCAAGGCGGCCGTAACAGCCGGTCTCCCTTTCACAGGCAGCGACCTTGTAAATATTCTTTCCTCCACAACGGTGGCCAACCCCTCATAACGCAGAACACTGAAAAGCTCGCCTGGAATCTCCTTCAAAAAACGGGATGGAATCACTGGGATATTGCCTCCGCCCGGCACATAAACGAAGGCAGGGTAGGAGATACAGAGCAGGTCTCTGGCCCGAGTTACGGCCACATAAAATAGTCTTCTTTCCTCGTCAAATTCGTTCTCGCTCTCCGCAAAATATGACGGAAATCTGCCTTCGCACAGGGACAGCAGAAAAACGGCTCGCCACTCCAGCCCTTTGGCCGAATGAATAGTGGAAAGGCATACCTTGCCGGCATCATCCTGCGTCATGTCAGGGACCTCAAGGGTCAGGTCGGTCAACATATCCAGGGGGTCCGAATATCTGTCGGACATGGCCAGCAACTGCTGAAGCTCCTGAAACCTTTTGGGGTGATCGTCATAGTAATGTATCTCCAGATATGGCCGATACCAGTCCATGATACGCCTCAGGATGGTTGCAAGCCCCATTTCTTGCGCATTCCGTATCCCTTGCAAAAGCTGTCCAAGGGCCTGTACAGAAGATGCCCAAACCCCTCTGAAAGCCCCCGAAACCAGGTATTGCCAGGGGTCTTCCGCACGCAACATCTCTGCAAGAATACGTCCAGCCGCCTTAGGACCCAACCCCTTTATGAGACACAGCACTCGCGTAGCGGCAAGCCTGTCCACAGGATTTATCACCATACGCAAAAGCGAAAGCAGGTCCTTGATATGAGACGCCTCCACCAGGGTCTGGCCACCGCGCTTCACGAATGCTATGCCTCTGGCCGTGAGCTCCGCCTCCAGATGAAAGGAATGAAATGCCGCTCGAAAAAGCACCGCGATCTCATGCCCCGGAATCCCCTTTCGCAGACACTCTTCTATGCGATCCGCCACAAAGGCAGCCTGATCGCCTTCATCCCTGGCGGCATAGAGCAAGGGCGGAACGCCTCCTGACCTGTGCGCTTGAAGACGTTTGGTAAAATATTGTTCGCCGTTTGCGATGATGGCATTGGCGCAGTCTAAATTAGGTTGAGTGCTTCGATAATTTTTCTCCAACACGATTATTCTAGTGCCTGGAAATTGCTTCGGAAACTCCAAAATGTTCCTATAATTGGCTCCTCTAAAGGCATAAATGGACTGGGCATCATCCCCCACCGCCATGACATTGTCGTGACATGTAGCCATCAAACGCACCATTTCAGCCTGAAGCCGATTGGTATCCTGATACTCGTCCACCATGATGAATTGGCACTCCCTGCTCACGGCCTCCCTGACATGTGGGTATTCCTGCAACACCCTGAGCCAGTGCAACAGCAGGTCGTCATAATCCACCAACCCGTTCTCCCTTTTATAAACACCATAGGCATTCATTACAGCTTCTATAGCCTGGCGTTCAGCTTCCATGTGAGAAAAATCGTTTCTGAGCAATTCTGCGACACTCATGCCGGTATTTGCAATCTTGCTTGACATGGCAGCCAGAGTGGCCTTGTTGGGGAAACGGCTGCCTTTACCGCCAAACCCCATCTCTTTTAAAAGCATGGCAAAAACATTCTGCACATCTGCGCGATCCATAATCACAAAATTATGCGAAAGACCTGCCAGGTGGCCGTAACTCCGCAGCATTCTGTGAGAAAAGCCATGAAATGTGCCACCCTTCACTCGATTTACATCCAAGCCGGCCAACTCCCCAGCCCGCTGCAACATGGAAGCAGCAGCCTTTTTGGTGAATGTAAGAAGCAGGATATTGGATGGTTCCACTCCCTGCTCCATAAGATAGGCCAGACGATAGACAATGGTGCGCGTCTTGCCGCTGCCGGCGCCTGCTATCACCAGCACAGGCCCCAGAACGGTGGTAACCGCCTCGAGTTGCTGGGGGTTCAACTGTGTTTCAAGATTTAAACAGGACAAATCTATTGACTTTCTTGAACATTTGAAGTTGCTTCAAGGCCTGAATTGGATTGAAGAGGCAGAATGAAATAGAAATTGTTGCCGAGAAAGGTGGGTTCATATCCAACCTTGCCTCCATGGACCTCTATGATCTTTTTGACAAAATACAAACCATGCCCCACTCCTGGCTTTTGAGCCACATTGCTGCCGCGAAAACCCTCGGAAAATACGTGTGCCGCATCCTCCGGAGACAGGTGCGGTCCTGTTGAAAACACATTGAATTTTACACCGTGCAACCCTGGGCCAAAGAAATCGGGCATGAATTGCCTTCCGTAAGAAACGAACTTCACTGGCTGACCGTGCTCGTTGAGCACCTCTTCACAGTATTTCTCGGCATTGGAGAACAGATTGGCATACACCTGCGACATCAAACCCACATCCACTGCGAGTGGAATGTCCTCGGACGGCACTCCTCCAAGGTGTTCATCTATTTGAATACCCCTTCTCTCCAATCTGCTTCTGTAACGTTCCAATTGTGTATCTATGATCTCTTTTTTGAAATTACAGAGTCTGCGCCGTAGCACGAACTCACCTTTTTCGAAATGCTCTCTGCGCAGCAGACTTTCCAGAAATAGACTGGTATTGGTATAATGTTTGTCAAGCTCTTCATATGCAACGGACAAACCTTGACTTATCTCCTCTATATTGTATTTTATTTGTTCTATCGATGCCTCGACCTGTTCTGTTCTATCTCTTGGTGTCTTACTGCACTCTTCTATTCTCTTCTTCAATTCATCCATCAATGCTATCTTTTTCTTGATATTGTTAAGAAGTACCTTGAAACGCATGTTGGGGACTATGATGTTGTGATCTATATCGGCTATCAGAGTGTTTATAAATTTCAGATGGTTTTCGTTCTGTAAGGATATCATCTTGTAATGCAGATTATATCCTATACGATTGGCGTATTTTTCAAAAAAAAGACGGTCCTTTTCGCCGAAATGTGCATAAGGAAAGACCTCCAAGAGCCCGATAACATCCTCCGCGTGAAGAAGCGGCTGAGCGGTCAGCAACTTCAGGTTACCGCGAATAGGCGCCACAAAGGAGTCTCCTGAGACATAAGGTTCTTCCTGAATCTTTATATTTACAGGCGGCGGCATGCCACAGACCGAGAGTTCGTTCATGGAATCACATGCCATTTGCAGCTCTTTTAAGGCATAGTCCACCAGATACAGGCAGCAATCAAAGCCTAAAAACTCCTTTGGCACGAACACCGCCACACGATAGAAGTTCTCGAGGGTCTCGTATTCCTGGGCCAAATCGAAAAAGGCCATAAGGGCTCGCGTCTGAAGGCTGTTGAAATCATACTGCTCGTAATCGCTCTTTTTCTTGCGCAGACGCTGCAATATGGAAGACAATTCCGGAGGGTCGCTCGGACAATATATACTCATGACCACACCTCAAATCTTATTTTTCGAAACCACCTCTTGTCTCAAAAAATCTCTCTATAGCCTGCACAAGGGCAGGAATCGTAGCGCTGTCCGGCTGTATGGCCACATCGAATTCCATCTCCCTGGCCGTTTGGGCCGTTATGGGCCCGATACAGGCGGCTTTGGCGCCTGCGATCAGCTTCTCTTTCAGATGGAGAGGCAACAAGGTGACGAGGTTCCTTACCGTGGATGAACTGGTGAAGGTCACCACATCCACTCCATCAGACAGAGTATCCAGCACATCTTCGGCGAGTTCCGGCATAACATTTTTATAAACCGTCACAGCCTCCACGATTGCGCCAAGGTCCTGAAGGCCCTTCAAAAGCACATCCCTCGTCTTTTCCGCCTTTGGAATAAGGATATGCCGATCCTTCACGCCACATCCCTTGAACGCCTCCACCAAACCCTCGGCATCAAATACATCCGGAATCAGATCCGCCTTGAGGTGATATTCACTCAAGGCATCGGCCGTACCACTTCCAATCACAGCAAACCGCACCTGGCTGAACGCCCTCATGTCCATGCCGTTTTCAAAACACAGTTCAAAAAAGCATTTCACCGCATTGACACTGGTAAAAACTATCCAGTGCAGTTTAGGTACAACGGATTTTATCCTTACCACAGTCATGGAATCCCGCACAGGCGATATGGAAATGGCAGGCAGTTCGATACATTCAGCACCTCTTTCCTCCAGCATTTCCACCAGTTGACTGGCCTGTTCACGAGAACGGGTCACCAGAATGCGCCTACCAAAGAGAGGTCTTTTCTCGAACCATGAAATGGTGTCTCTAAGCCCCACAACCGTGCCTACCACAATCACGGCAGGAGAGGTAACTCCAGCATCCTTTACGCGCTGCACTATATCGGAAAGCTTGCCAGTAACCGTTTTCTGCCTGGCTGTTGTGCCCCACTGCACCACGGCCGCCGGAGTATCTGAAGACATACCATGCTGCGTCAGTTGAGAGACGATGTTGGAAAGGTTGGTCATTCCCATCAGAAATACCAGTGTACCGTTGGACTTGGCCAGACCTTTCCAGTTTACGTCTATCTCGTCCACTCCAAACTTGCGATGGCCCGTTATCAGAGTGACACACGCTGCGTGTGCCCTGTGTGTAAGCGGAATACCGGCATAGGCCGGAGCCGCTATAGACGAACTGACGCCTGGCACGATCTCAAAGGAGATACCCTCTTCGGCCAACACCTCTGCCTCCTCACCACCCCTGCCGAAAATAAAGGGATCACCTCCCTTCAAACGCACCACCATTCTGTTTTCCTTGACCTTTTTAACGATAAGTGCGTTTATGTTCTCCTGACTGACAGCATGCCTGCCGGCAGTCTTTCCCACGTATATAAACTCGGCGTTTGAAGGGGCATAAGACAATATGCGAGGACTGGCAAGGCGATCATATATTACCACTTCGGCCTTCGAAAGGAGTTGCCTGCCTTTTATGGTCAGCAGACCTGGATCACCCGGCCCAGCACCCACCAGATATGCCTTTCCCGTTTTTTTAGGCTCATTTCCCATAGACATCGTTCAATATCTCCTGGCCGCCGGCGGCCAAAACACGCTCGCCAAGCCTTTTGCCCAGCTCTTCAGGCCGTTCCTTGCTGCCGGAAAGACGCAGGCGTACCAGCCTGCCACCTGCCTCATCCGCCACCAACCCTTCCATTATGAGCATATTTTGCATGGTTGAAGAAGGCCAGGCATGCGCTGCTATAGGCACCTGACAGCCGCCGCCCAACGCGGCGAGAAATGCCCTCTCGGCCCGAACACAGACAGCAGTCTCGCGAGAATGCAGCACACTCAGAAGCTCTCGAGTATCTGAATCACTTGTCCTGAATTCTATACCAAGACAACCCTGACCTATGGCCGGCAGCAGAAACTGTGGTGGGATATACTGCTTTATATGTCTTTCAATGCCCAGACGACGCAGACCCGCTGCAGCCAGAATTATTGCATCGAACTCACCCGCTTTCAGTTTTTTGAGCCTTGTATCCAGATTGCCGCGCAGATTGACTATCTCCAGATCTGGCCGCATGGCCATAATCTGGGCCTTTCTGCGCAAACTACTTGTGCCCACTCGAGCGCCCTCAGGCAGTGTTGAAATGGAATCGCAACGGTGCGAAAGAAATGCATCACGGGCGTCCTCCCGCTCAGGGAATACCGTGACCTCCAGACCATCAGGTATCTCAGTGGGCACATCTTTCAGGCTGTGGACAGCGAGATCTGCACGGCCTTCCAGTATCGCCTCTTCTATTTCCTTGACGAAAAGCCCCTTGCCTCCTATCTGCGCCAGAGGCACGTCCAGAATCTTGTCGCCCTTTGTGACCACCTGCAACAACTCAACCGTCACTCCCTGAACTGCAAAGGCCTGCTCCAACCGGCTTTTGACCCAATTGCTCTGACACATAGCCAGCATGCTCTTGCGGGTAGCGAGCACAAAATGTTTTTTGCGCATGGCTATAACTTACCCTCCGCAGGAACTGCAATTTGAACTGGAGCAGCCGCTGCATCCCGAGGATGCCCTTTTGCCCGTACCCACAAAGCTGCCCTGGCTGTCACCCGCCTTGAAGGCGCAGCATGAAAGTTTTTTCTGTACGTTTTTTGAGCCACAGACCGGACAGGCGGCCACAGGATCAGATAGACGCACCAGCTCTTCGAAATCAGCGTTACAATCCTTGCAATGAAATTCATAAATAGGCATGACATTTTCTCCACAGATATTAAATTCAAGGAATACAGCGTATGAATAATTTTTGGAATATACCTTATTCCATTTTTTGCAATTATCACACAATATACTCAAAAAAGAAAGCGCATTTGTGTAATTTGTCTCAATAACTGCTTATGCCGCATGGTATTTTTAATTGCAACCCGTTTTTTTGAAGGCAAATAATTGACAAGACGCATTCTAATGAATAAGCTCCATAAAATTTAAGAATAAATACTCATGAGGTGATTTGCATGACAAAAATGGCTGGCAAACAGATAATTGTCGAGGCCTTGAAAAAAGAAGGGGTCGAGGTGATCTTCGGCTATCCGGGCGGAGCCATCATAGACATCTACGATGCCCTTGCCAAAGACGGATCCATCAAGCATGTGCTTGTGCGCCATGAACAGGGCGCCGCCCATGCAGCCGACGGCTATGCCAGGGCAACTGGCCGAGTCGGAGTATGCCTTGTTACATCAGGACCGGGCGCCACCAACGCTGTGACAGGCATAGCCACAGCCAACATGGACTCCATTCCCATAGTGGTGCTCACAGGTCAGGTACCCACAGCCCTTATCGGAAACGACGCATTTCAGGAAGTTGACATAGTAGGCATCACAAGACCCTGCACAAAGCACAATTACCTGGTCAAAAATGTCAAAGACCTGCCGCGAATACTAAAAGAAGCCTTTTATGTAGCCAAATCTGGCAGACCAGGTCCTGTGCTTGTGGATATTCCTAAAGACGTCCAAAATGCCATAACGGATTTCCATTATCCCGACACCATCACGCTACGCTCATACGATCCTGTAAAAGAACCCCATCTAAAACAGATCGAAAAGGCCTGCCGCCAGATGGAAGAATCCAAAAAACCGATTCTGTATGTAGGTGGAGGCGTCATAAGCTCAGCGGCCCATGAAGAACTGAAGGCGTTGGCTGAAGAAATAAACTGTCCGGTCACCACCACCCTGATGGGCATCGGCGGTTTCCCAGGCACGCATCCTCAAAACCTCGGCATGCTCGGAATGCATGGCACATATTGCGCAAATATGGCCATGGCCAACACGGACCTCATAATCGCCATAGGCGCCCGCTTCGACGACCGGGTAACAGGCAAAATCGAGGCATTTGCGCCCCATGCCAAGATCATTCATGTGGATGTTGACCCCACTTCCATACAGAAAAATGTCCGCGTGGACATTCCCATAGTTGGAGACTGCAAACTCACTCTGGCCAAGATGCTCAAGTGTCTCAAAGACAACGGCTCTAAACCGGAGGCATGGAAGGCCAAACACGAGGCATGGTGGGAACAGCTGCGTGCATGGGAGAAACGCCATCCTCTCACATACAAAAAAGACCCCAATATCATCAAACCCCAGTATGTCATCGAACGGCTCTACGAGATGACAAAAGGCCGGGCCATCATCACCACCGAAGTCGGTCAGAACCAGATGTGGACAGCCCAATTCTACAAATTCGACCAGCCCCGCACATTTCTTACGTCAGGCGGGCTGGGGACCATGGGTTACGGCATGCCCGCAGCCATAGGCGCACAGATGGCCTTTCCAGACAAACTGGTCATAGATGTGGCTGGAGACGGCAGTATTCAAATGAACATACAGGAATTGGCCACGGCCATGCAGGAAAAGCTGCCCATCAAGATCATCATCCTCAACAATCGTTTTCTGGGAATGGTCAGGCAGTGGCAGGAACTCTTTTACGAGAAACGCTATGTAGCCACCGATTTCGAATTCACACCTGATTTCATCAAGATTGCGGAGGCATACAGCGCGAAAGGCATTCGGGCCACCAATCCTGATGATGTGGATAAGGTACTGAAAGAAGGCCTGGAATACCCGGGCCTCGCCATCATGGAGTTCGTCATATCCAGAGAAGAAGGTGTATTCCCCATGGTACCCGCCGGCAAGGCTCATACCGAAATGTTGCTCGTTTAACCGGTTTAACACGAAATTCAGCACGCAAGGAAGGAGTTTTAAAATATGCGACATACGCTGTCTATACTTTTGGAAAACAGCCCGGGCGCCCTCTCACGAGTGGCAGGACTCTTCAGCGGCAGGGGATTCAATATCGAAAGTCTGTGTGTGGCATCTACACTCGACACGACACTTTCTCACATGACGCTGGTCACAGTAGGAGACGACGCCATCATCGATCAGATCATCAAACAACTGAATCGACTCGTGGACGTTTATAAAGTCACAGATGTCAGCCAGGAAGAATTCGTCGAAAGAGAGATGGCCCTGATCAAGGTCACGGCAGCGGAATCTGAGACCCGCTCGGAAATACTGCGCATATGCGAGATATTCCGCTGCAAGATCGTAGATGTGACCCCCAAAACATATACCCTGGAGGTAACGGGGCCAGAGAGTAAACTCAAGGCCGTCATAGATCTACTGCTGCCCATAGGCATCAAGGAGCTTGTGAGGACCGGCACCATCGCAATGCAGCGCGAACAAAAAAATATCTAATTAATGGAAGGAACGAAAAAATGAAACTATATTATGAACAGGATGCCACGTTGGACAGCCTGAAGGACAAGACCATAGCAGTAATCGGATACGGCAGCCAGGGGCATGCCCATGCCCAGAACCTGAAGGAAAGCGGCCTGAATGTAATCGTGGGTCAAAGGCCTGGCTCAATAAATTATGACCTGGCGGTCAAACACGGTTTCAAACCGGTCAGCGCTGAAGACGCCGCAAAACAGGCCGATGTCATCATGATCCTGCTGCCAGATCAGGTGCAGGCCGCAGTCTATCACTCAGCCATTCAACCCCACCTGAAGGCAGGCAAGATGTTGTTGTTTGCTCATGGCTTCAACATACACTTCGGCCAGATTGTGCCTCCAGCCGATGTGGACGTGGCAATGGTGGCCCCCAAGGGCCCGGGCCATCTGGTGAGAAGGGAATATGAAAGGGGCGCAGGGGTTCCAGCCCTGGTTGCCATTCATCAGGATGCCACCGGTCAGGCCATGCAGAGGGCTTTGGCCTATGCCAAGGGCATCGGCGCTGCACGTGCCGGCATTCTGGAAACCACATTTAAGGAAGAGACCGAAACCGACTTGTTCGGCGAACAGGTGGTGCTGTGCGGCGGCCTTACATCCCTCATCAAGGCTGGTTTTGAAACCCTGGTTGCCGCAGGGTATCAGCCGGAGATCGCATACTTCGAGTGCTGCCACGAGGTGAAACTCATAGTTGACCTCATCTATGAAGGCGGCATCTCCAAAATGCGCTATTCCATCAGCGATACAGCAGAATATGGCGATATCACTCGAGGCAGACGCATCATCACGGAAGAAACCAAAAAAGAGATGCGCAAGATACTGGATGAGATTCAGACCGGTCAATTCGCTCGTGAATGGATACTGGAAAACCAGGCCAACTGTCCTGTTCTGAACGCCTATCGAAGGATAGACAAAGAACACCAGATCGAGGATGTGGGTGGTCGTCTCAGGGCCATGATGGGTTGGCTCAAAAAATAATAACAGATGCTGCATGAACGTATCCCTATTGCCAAGGAAGGCATACCTTTTTGGGGTATAGCTGCATTTTTCGCCCTCATATTCGCTATCTTGAACTGGCAGATTCCTGCCGGCATTGCGCTGGCAGGATTTCTTTTCATTTTTTACTTCTTCAGGGACCCAGAACGGGTAGTGCCGCAGGACACCGACCATAGCATCAGTTTCGTATCACCTGCCGATGGCAGAATAGTCGATATTCAGCAGAATGAGTCGCTTGATACATTCAACTTGACCGGTTGTATTCGTATCAGTATCTTCATGACTGTGTTCGATGTACATGTAAACAGAAGCCCTGCAAGCGGAGTGGTGCAACGCATAGCCTACAGCGAAGGCAGATTTCTACCAGCCGACCGAAACATGGCCATGCTGAAAAACGAAAAAAATGCCATATTGCTTTGTATGGAAAATGGCATACAATATTCAATAGTGCAGGTGGCAGGGCTCATAGCCCGCAGAATAGTCTGCTGGGCCGAACAGGGCGATTATCTCAAGAAAGGCCAAAGAATAGGCCTCATTCGATTCGGCTCCAGGGTGGATGTATATATTCCAGGGGCATGTTGCATAAATATTCAGAACGGCCAGAAAGTAGTCGCTGGCCAGACTGTATTAGCCACATTGATCATCTCTGATACATCACAACCTAACAGATAACATACTGTGGCCCACGACAAATCAAATTAACCAAACAAATTTTCTGCAGCACAAAAAAACCTGCTCGAACTGTTAGTCGATATTCCGGAGGACGCCATGACAGATTCCATAACAACCATGCCCAGACACAAGAGCATCTATCTGTTACCCAATCTGCTGACATCACTTTGTCTTTTCAGTGGATTTTATTCCATTATATCCTCCATAAAAGGTAATTATACCCTGGCTGCCGAGGCTATTTTGCTTGCCGCTGTCTTCGACGGCCTGGATGGCCGCGTAGCCAGACTCACCAAAACCACCAGCAGATTCGGCGTGGAATACGACTCCCTTTCAGACCTGATATCGTTCGGTGTAGCGCCAGGCATCCTGGGCTTTTTATGGGGTTTGCAGGGTTACGGACGTCTTGGCTGGCTGGCCGCATTTCTTTATGTCGCCACCACGGCCTTGAGGCTGGCCAGATTCAATACACTGAGTATGACCGGAAAGAGTTCCAAGGCATATTTTCTCGGCCTGCCATGCCCGTCAGCCGCGGCAATGGTGGCGACAGCGGTGCTCTTCTGCAACTATCTGGGTATGCAAGAGCAGGTGCATTCTCCATGGATCCTGGGCATGATGTACGGAGTTGCATTTCTGATGGTCAGCAACATACGTTATTACAGCTTCAAGGAGATGCCGTGGCTGCGGCAACATCCTTTTTCAGGCCTCATTCTCCTTCTGCTGATTTTGACTGTAACTGCCATCGAATATAAAGTGACGCTCTTTGCCATCTTTTTGACATATATCTTGTCTGGACCGATCCTTTTTCCGTTCAAACTCATAAGAAAGAAAACGCCTCAAGATATTACGCACACTACGGAGGTGCAACCATGACAATGGAAGCCCATAGAAACATCATCATATTCGACACCACACTCAGAGACGGCGAACAGTCTCCAGGCGTATCGCTGAACATGGAAGAAAAGTTGCAGATCGGCAAACAGCTTGAAAAACTGGGCGTGGATGTATTGGAGGCAGGCTTTCCTGTGGCATCACCTGGCGACTTTGAAGGAGTTAAAAAACTGGCGCATGAGCTCAAGGGTCTTCAGGTAGCCGCTCTGGCCCGTGCCAACCAAAAGGACATAGACGTTGCATGGGAGGCCATTAAAAACGGCGCCAATCCCCGTATTCATACATTTCTTGCCACCTCGGACATACATCTGAAATATAAACTTCGCAAAAGCAGAGAAGAGGCCTTGGAAATGGCACGAGATGCCGTAGCCTATGCGGCCAAATATACGAGTAATGTGGAGTTTTCCGCAGAGGATGCCAGCAGAAGCGACCTGGACTATCTCTGCCGGGTATTCGAAGCGGTTATAGATGCAGGGGCGCGAGTGGTGAACTTTCCGGATACCGTGGGTTATGCCCTGCCATGGGATTTCGGCCGCATGATTCAATATGTCAAGGCCAATACACCCAATATACACAAGGCTACACTCAGCGTGCACTGTCACAACGACCTGGGGCTGGCTACGGCCAATGTGTTGAGTGCCATTCAAAACGGTGCGGAACAGGTGGAATGCACCATAAACGGCATCGGAGAAAGGGCTGGAAACACCGCTCTGGAAGAGGTGGTGATGGCCATCAAAACCAGGCATGACCTTCTGCCGTTTACCAACAACATCAACACCCGTTTCATAACAGCTACAAGCCGTCTGGTGAGTCTGCTGACCGGTATGGTGATACAGCCCAACAAGGCCATAGTCGGCGCAAACGCCTTCGCCCATGAATCCGGCATTCATCAGGACGGCGTGCTCAAGGAACGCACCACCTATGAGATCATCGATCCGGCCGACATAGGCCTTGCCAAGGGTTCTCTTGTCATGGGCAAACATTCAGGCAGACATGCGATGAAGGCCAAACTGGAGGAACTGGGTTACAACCTAACAGAAGAAGATGTGGATCGAGTGTTTGCCAGGTTCAAGGCCCTGGCCGACAAAAAGAAGGAAATCTATACCGAGGACATAGAGACCCTCATCGCCGATGAGATACTGCGCATTCCAGACAGATACCGTTTGATATATCTGCATGTGGCTGCTGGCAGCGGCATCAAACCAACGGCCACTGTATCTCTGGAGATAGACGGAGAGGAAAAGACCGCCGTAAGCCTGGGTGCAGGGCCTGTGGATGCGGCCTTCAACGCCATTGCCCGGCTCACTCAGACCGAAAGCAAACTCCTCAAATTCTCCGTGAACTCCGTGACAGGCGGCCTCGATGCACAGGGCGAGGTTACCGTCCGCATAGAAGAAGGTGGCGTGGTAGTTACAGGCCAGGGCGCTGATTCCGACATCATCACTGCCAGCGCCAAGGCATACATCAATGCACTGAACCGCCTCGGGCACAAAAAAAGTGACACTGCCTCTGCAAAACCCATGTGCTGTTGAATCAGATGAATGAAAACACCGACGGCCTGGAGATACGCCTGAAAGGCATTGTGCAAGGTGTGGGCTTCAGGCCGTTTGTCGTGCAACTTGCGCAACGATTCGGCATCAAGGGACAGGCATGGAACACCACTCAGGGCATCACTATTCGTTGCTTCGGTGAAAATTCGTCGCTCGACGCCTTTTTGAAAACACTGCTGGAATCACCGCCGCCGCTATCCCGCATAGATCGATGCGAAACCGAAACTATCACTCTCCAAGCCATACCAGAGACATTTTCCATTCTGCCAAGCCGCGCTTCTTCGGACAAAGAGGCCTTGGTCTCTCCGGACATAGCCTTGTGTGATGCCTGCAAAAAGGAATGCCTCGATATTGCGGACAGACGTTACGCCTACCCGTTTACCAACTGTACCAACTGCGGCCCACGCTGGTCCATCGTGAGGACCACGCCCTATGACCGCCAAAATACCTCCATGTACCTCTTTCCCATGTGTTCCAACTGCCGCAAGGAGTATGAAGACATATCCGACAGGCGGTTTCATGCACAGCCCATATCCTGCCACAACTGCGGCCCAACCCTTGAACTCTTGAACAGCGAAGGCAGAGTCTTGAAGCGTGTGACTCCAGGCAGCCATGCTGTGACAGCCACGCAAAGGCTTTTGAAAACAGCGGCGGAATGCCTGGAAGACGGCCTAATTCTTGCCATAAAAGGGTTGGGCGGCTTTCACCTGGCCGCAAATGCGCATTCGTTCGAGGCAGTGCAACGGCTTCGGGAACGAAAGAAACGGCCCCATAAGCCCCTGGCGGTCATGGTGCGTGACATTATTACGGCAAAAAGGCTGTGCCATGTTTCTTTCTGTGAGGAAGCGCTGTTGACCGGCAGGATTCAGCCCATAGTCTGCCTGAAAAAACGAGCGCCATTTCAGCTTTCCGAAAACCTTGCACCCAATCTAAATGAATTAGGCGTGATGCTGCCATATACGCCACTTCATCTTCTACTCTTTGAGGCATTGAATTCCATAGATGCCCTGGTCATGACCAGCGGCAATGCAACAGGTTCTCCCATCTGCACAGACAACGAAGATGCCATGATAAAACTTCATGAAATCGCAGACTGCTTCATACTGCACGACAGGGCTATCATATCTCGTACGGATGATTCCGTCTGCCGTATCAACGGCAACCGAATACAGATTATCAGACGCAGCCGCGGCTATGTCCCGGACTACATCAAAATCGATATACCGGCGGCCTCCATACTGGCCTGCGGAGCGGAACTTAAGAACACGTTCTGCATTGCAAGGGGTGACAGGGCATTTCTGAGTCCGCACATCGGAGATTTAAATTCCCTGGAAAATCTTCAGTTTTTCGAAACCACTGTAAAACACATGCAGGATTTGTTTTCCATAAGGCCTGAACGAGTGGTCTGCGACCTGCACCCGAATTATCTCTCCACTCAATACGCGAAAGACACCGGACTACCACTGATGCAAGTGCAACACCATCATGCTCACGCCGCAGCCGTGATGGCTGAACATCATCTGCTTCAGGAAGTCATTGCCATAGTACTGGATGGAACAGGGCTCGGCCCGGACGGCACGATATGGGGAGGAGAGATACTGCTCTGTACTCCAGCGCACTACAAGCGCATGGCACACCTCCCATACCTTCACATGCCAGGAGGCGATATGGCCGCCAAAGAACCATGGCGCATGGGCTTGTCGGCCATTTACGGCATTTATGGTAGAGATGCCATCGAATGCCTGCCCCCGCATTTCAAACAGCTTTCAAAAGAGCACACAGGGCTCGTGATACAAATGCTTGAGTCCTCCACCAATACACCCCTGACCTCCAGCTGCGGCCGACTGTTCGACGCAGTAGCGGCCTTACTGGGCTTAAGACTCATCTCCACCTATGAAGGACAGGCGGCCATGGAACTGGAAACCCTGGCCGAAAACGCCTCGATTGACTTGAAAACCGCGGCTGCCCAAGGCTATTCAACCAAAATCGGCAAGGGGCAATACAATGATTGTCTGTCCTTCTCATATACCGCCGCCATTCAGGGCATTCTCGATGACCTGTGTATCGGGACTTCCAAAACAGACATCGCCATGCGCTTTCACGCCTGGCTCGTTTATGCTATTATGCAGCTCATCGAAAAGATCGTCTCACACATAGGAGCCAGACCGGTAGTCCTGAGCGGAGGAAGCATGCAGAACCGCATACTGCTTACTCACCTCATGGCAGGTATTGAAGACATGGGGCTACGATGCTACACAGGTGAGACCGTGCCTGTAAACGACGGGGGGCTCTCCTTGGGACAACTTTTCATAGCCGCCCACTCGACGGCATAAAAATATTCTAAAGGAATAACCTATGGGAAAAAGGATCAGGATAGCACCATCCATTCTATCTGCGGATTTCAGCCGTCTTGGAGATGAGATACGTGCAGTGGAAGCCGCCGGGGCCGACCTCATTCACATCGATGTCATGGACGGACATTTTGTACCCAACATCACCATCGGCCCTCTGGTGGTAAACGCCGTGCGCCCTGTGACATCCCTTCAACTGGATGTCCACCTGATGATCGAAAACCCTGATGCCTATCTGAAGGCATTTGCCGAAGCTGGAGCGGACTGGCTCACAGTACATATTGAAACATGCCCGCATCTGAACAGAACCATAAGTAAAATCAAAGAGTTGGGCATAAAAGCAGGCGTCTCCCTCAATCCTGCCACGCATCATAAACTCCTGGAATATTGTATAGCCGATGTGGACATGGTGCTGGTCATGAGCGTGAATCCCGGATTCGGAGGCCAGCATTTCATTCCTGCCAGCCTGCAAAAAATCCACAAAATCAGGGAGATGGCAGACAAAAGCAATAAAAATCTTGTCATAGAGGTGGATGGCGGAATCAACGAGCAGACCATCGCGCAAGTGGTGGCGGCCGGAGCAGACATCGTTGTGGCAGGCTCTGCAGTGTTCGGAAAAACGGACTATAAAACGCGCATGGAGGTATTGAGACGGACGGCTGATGCATAACCTACATACACAAATCCAATAAAAAAGGGCGCCAAGATGGCACCCTTTCAAAACTCATTTTAACTTATCAAAAAGATTAGCAACCTTCGGTCTTCTTCTTGGCGGCCTTTGTTACCTTGCCATCCTTGACTGCAACCTTGTCGCCTACCTTTGCATCGCCAGTAGCCTTGACATCCTTGCCACCACAATCCACGACTACATTCTGACCGTCCACAGACTTTACTGTGCCGCTGGCGCAATCCTCAGCAAAAGCCATGCCAGTCATGGCAATCGTAAACATCAGAGCCGAACAAATAGCCAATACCTTTGTACGCATTTTGAATCTCCTCCTTGTTTTTTTTGGTACAAAATATATAAACACCGCCATTTTCACCTGTCAAGAGATTTTTAATATGACACCAACGTCAACAAAAAACATGTAAGAAGCAGTTCGAATGCACTACGACAATATGACAAGCACTTTTTTCTTTTTAACCATTGAACTATGCAGGATTTTCTGTTAAACAAAGTCTATTTTATTCAGTTCAGGGGGATTTCCATTAATGGAAAACATGGTAAACGCAAACGAGACAACTCAACAACCGACTCAAGCCGCGGCAGAGATGACCGCGCCAGCCTCATTTAACAAAATGGATGAGATCACCGACATGAATCAGCTCTTTGAATCCGGTCTTACAGACTTTCATCAAGGAGATATTATAGACGCCAAGGTAGTACGCATCGACAAGGATCATGTCATGGTGGATGTGGGCTATAAATCTGAAATACCCCTTCCCATGCAGGATTTTATTGGAATCGATCAAAAGATTACAGTCCAACCCGGTGACACCATACAGGTTCTCATAGAAAGATGGGACAGTGACACTGGCTCGTTGAGACTCTCTTACGGCAAGCTTCTCAAACGCCAGGCATGGGATGAAATAAAAAATGCCTTCGACAATCAGACCCCTATTAAAGGCACTATCTTGAACAGGGTTAAGGGCGGGCTTGAAGTCCTGCTTGGCGATGTAAAAAGCGGCATCAAGGCGTTTTTGCCTCTGTCTCAGATCGACCTCAAACCTGTAGGCAATGCCGAATCTCTGATTGGAGACACCATCGAGTGTCTGGTTGTCAAATGCAACCGCAGCAGAGAAAACGTCGTGGTCTCTCGCAGGGCACTTCTGGAGAAAGAAAGGAATCAGAGCAAAGAAAAGACGTTAAAAACCCTTGAAGTCGGTCAGGTGCGTGAAGGTATTGTCAAAAACGTGATGGATTACGGTGTGTTCGTAGATATCGGCGGCATAGACGGTCTTCTACATGTCAGCGATATATCCTGGGGACGCGCCGAAAATCCTGCAAAAATCTTCAAAACAGGTGATAAAGTCACTGTCAAGATATTGAGTTTCGATCCAGCGACTGAAAAGATATCCATAGGCATCAAACAGCTTACAGAAGACCCATGGCTCACCATTTCCGAACGCTATCATATCGGTGATCGGGTCACGGGCAAGGTTGTCAGCATGACCGACTACGGCGCTTTTGTGGAACTGGAAGAAGGCGTGGAGGGCATGATCCACATCTCCGAGATGTCGTGGACCAAACGCATCAAAAAGCCGTCACAGATCATGAAAACCGGAGATCGCGTGGAAGCAGCGGTTCTTAATGTCGATACCAATGCAAAACGTATCTCACTGAGTCTCAGACAGTTGGAACCCAATCCATGGGATACTCTCGAAGAACGCTATCCTATCGGAACTGTCATAGAAGGCACTGTCAAAAATATAACAGACTTTGGTCTGTTCATGGGTATCGAAGAGGGTATCGATGGCCTTGTTCATCTCTCGGACCTATCCTGGAGCAAAAAAATAAATCATCCCAATCAACTCTACAAAAAAGGTGACCGCATACAGGCGGTAGTCTTGAATATAGACAAAGAAAAGGAACGATTTTCACTCGGCGTCAAACAACTCCATCCAGAGCCATGGGCAACTGTGCCTGAACGTTATCCATTGGGGTCAATTATAACCGGAAAGGTCACCAATGTTACGGATTTTGGTATCTTTGTAGAAATAGAAGACGGCATCGAGGGTCTGATACATGTATCTGAAATTTCCAATCAAAAAATCAAGACACCGGTAGGTATGTATGAACCAGGCCAGGAAATATCCGCCAAGGTAATCAATATCTCCACTGTTGACAAACGTATAGGGCTGTCCATCAAAAAGATCAACGAAGAAAGCGAAAAAACCTATTACGAGGAATACACCACCAACGTTCAAAAAGGACCCGCCACTCTCGGAAGTCTGCTAAAAGAGGCACGGGCAAAAACCGAAAACTAAACCAAAATGAATCAGGCCCAGGAAATCAACCAAAAACAACGTGGCAACACATTGTTAATTGTTCTGGCCACCATCGGTGGTCTGACCATCCTGGGCCTGCTCTCTATATTTGCGCTCTTTTTCTTTACCTTCAACAGCTTCAAAAAACCCGTGCTGCCAAATGCGAACCGCATAGGAATCATCGAGATAAAGGGCATTCTTGACAGCAGCGAAGACTATTTGAAATACCTCAGACAATTCCAAAGAGATGATTCTATCAAAGCTGTCATTGTAAGGATAGACTGTCCTGGAGGAGCTGTCGGGGCGTCTCAAGAACTGTACTCCGAACTGAAATCACTAAACAAAAGCAAACCTGTTATAGCATCTCTAGGCAACCTGGCTGCATCAGGAGGCTACTATACAGCGATTGGAGCCAGAGAGATTGTCTCCAATCCAGGGACGATAACCGGCAGTATAGGCGTTATAATGAAACTGCCGAATGTGGGAGCGATGCTGGAAAAACTCGGCATCAAACTGGATGTCATAAAGAGCGGGGCATTGAAGGACCTGGGTCCCATGACCCGTGATCTGACTCCCGAAGAAAAGGCCGTGATTGAATCGGTCATGCACGATATTCACCGGCAATTTATTACAGCGGTTTCCGAGTCCAGAAAACTCCCACTGGAACAGGTGGAATCCATTGCAGACGGCCGCATTTTCTCGGGTCGGCAGGCCCTGGAGCTAAAACTGATAGACCGCATAGGAAACTTCAACGAAGCCGTACGGATCGCGTCCAAGGAGGCAGGATTGACTGGTGAACCCGAACTGGTTTATCCCCAAAAGGACCGTTTTCTGACATTCAAACAGCTTCTGGAAGAAGAAGGCGCCAATACACTTTCATCTATTGTAAACCGTTTTTTACTTCAGCAGACTACCCTCCAGCCCACTTCCTAACTACAATGGCAGCCATTGTTTTGAAGCCGGAATTCTTGAATATACTGCACAAAAGACTCCCTCAACACTACAAACAGGATATCGCTCTGGCCGTTGATATCATCCTCGATAGTATAACAGACGCTATCAAACGTGGACAACGGGTCGAGATACGCGGATTCGGTAGTTTTAAGACCACAATCCAATCAGGCAGGACCTTCCAAAACCCCAAAACCCATAAGACAGTCTTTTATAACGCCTGTAAACGTATACACTTTCAACCAAGTCCTCTTTTATCGAATCGGCAGGTGGAAAGCCTCCCGTCATATAACTCGGTGGAAAAACAAAAACATGAAGCCACGAAATAGTCTCTGGCTGTTTTTGCCATTGGCCATAAAACTTGCGGTGGATGTCGTTATCTATATCAAAAATTTCAAAAAAAGGAGAAAATCCCATGACGAACTCGAACGCACAGACCAACAGCATAAAGGCTTATGTTCTACTCAATACAGTCATAGGCAAGACCACTCACGTGGCGAACCTTCTGTCCGACATGCCTGAAATAAAAAGATATGACATCATCATGGGGCCTTACGATATCATAGCCGAAGTGGAAGCAGACAGCCATGACGCATTGTCTAATCTGGTGCTGCATAAATTACAATCCATAGATGCCATCAAACACACCATGACATGCCCTGTATTGAAGAAGGGATAAACCCAACCATTACTTTGCCCTTCCATATGGTATTATCGCCTCTGCCCTGGCAATAGAGGGCATCCGTATTTTTTGATACGATGGGAAAACAGATCATCCTGAAGGGAGTAACACAGCACAATCTCAAAGGCTTTGACCTCACTATACCCCTTGGCCAGATTACAGTGATCACAGGACCTTCTGGATCCGGAAAATCCACTCTTGCCATAGATGTGCTGTTTGCAGAAGGGCAACACAGATATCTGGAATCCATGGGACTTGAGATCAAAAGGCTGATCCGGCTCTGGGAAAGGCCTAAAGTGCAATTGATCTCCGGCCTTCCCCCTCCCCTGCTGCTGGAACACAATTATGTCCCTGCCAATCTCAAAACAAATGTGGCAAATCTCACTGATATAAGCACATTTTTGAGAAATCTATTTGCACAGATCGGTGAATTATATTGTCCGTCCTGCCAGCACCGCATCCTCACAATGACCATAGGACAGATGGCCGATCGCCTTTATTCCTTGCCAGAAGGCACAAAACTCACACTGTTGGCACCAGTTACACAAAAACTCAAAAAAAGAAAAGTGACACAGATACTGGAACAGTTGGCAAGGGAAGGCTTTGTGCGGGTACGAATTAATAATGAGCAAACCATGCTAAGTGACATAGGCCCAGAAATAAGAGAGATCAACAACCTTGAAGCGGTAGTGGATCGTATCATTTTGAAACACGGGAGCCTTTCCAGGCTCACGGATTCATTACGCATAGCGCTTAAGTTGGGAGATGGGGTGGTGAAGGCTGAAGTCCAGAATAGTCCCCGCCCCATCCAATATCTAACATTCACAGAAAGGCCTTTCTGCCCTAATTGTTTCATATCATTTCCTGCCATAACACCCCAAATCTTCTCAGCATTTCATATGGATGGGGCTTGTCAAAAGTGTGATGGAAGAGGATGCAGTCACTGTGAAAATACAGGGCTTAATCCCTTCTCCAGGGCAGTCAAGATATTGAATCATTCCATTCACGAACTCATGAGAAAAAATGTGCAGCAGTTGGCTGTGTTTATTGAACAACTCCTTTCAACTATATCTAACTACAAGGAATCTGCCCAAAGATATGCAGCAGAGGAATTGATCAAGGCCATTCAATGCAGACTGCAGTCAATGGAACGCTTGGGGTTAGGCTACATACCACTCAATATGCCATTAAAGAATCTATCAGGAGGAGAGATACAACGCATACGGCTCTCCGCCCAATTGGGCCGATCACTTACCGGAGTGCTTTACGTGTTGGATGAACCCACCTGTGGACTCCATCCAAAGGAACAGGATGCGCTGTGGAAGGAGCTTCTGGCACTTAAGGAAATGGGAAATACCATCATCCTCGTGGAGCATGACCTATCAAGCATTATGCAGGCAGATTATTTGGTGGAATTGGGCACAGGGGCCGGTAAAAGAGGAGGGAAGCTAATCTATGCAGGTCCGCCAGAAGGGTTAAAAGAATGCCATCTATCTATTACACGACCATATCTCACGGACGAGACCGCCTTATCCCGAAAGAAAAAGGCATTTTCCGCATCTTCACCATATCTGATGCTTCAACACATCTTCAAAAACAACCTCAAAAACATTTCAGTCACTGTCCCTCTAAACGCCTTGGTATGCGTAACCGGTGTCTCTGGTTCAGGCAAAAGTAGCCTGGTATCTGCCCTGCATGAGGCATTATTGCAACGGAATCCATCCAATGCCAAAGATACTACTGGCACCACCCCATCGCTTTCTCTTCATCATGCTGAAATACTGCCGCTTCCACGTCTTATCGATCAGCAGCCACTCTTTCGCTCAAAATTTTCCATGCCGGCCACATATCTTGGAGTCTTCAGCCATATCAAAAAGCTCTTTTCCATGACCCAGGCCGCAAGAGCCAGTGGCTATGGCCCATCACACTTCAATCTGATGCAAAAAGGTGGAAGATGTGAGGCCTGCCAGGGCCAAGGATTCATCTTTACAGATGTGGAGTACTTGCCTCCTATCAAATCAATATGTGAGATATGTGGCGGGGCTCGCTACAATCGAGATACCCTTCAAATCCGCTACAAAGGCCATAACATCGCAGAGATACTGCATATGACCATCGAAGAGGCGCATGATTTCTTCGCCAAACTACCATATATCAGAAAACCCTTGAAAGAAGCCATGCGCATCGGGCTTGGCTACCTACAGTTAGGGCAGTGGGCATTGGACTTATCGGGTGGTGAATGCCAAAGGCTCAAACTCTGTCAGGCACTTATTGCACCATCCAGACGCCACAATATATATCTAATGGATGAACCATCCAGAGGCATGCATCTCTGCGACATACAAAAACTTATGGAGATATGGGATGAACTCATAGAACACGGCCACTCCATTGTCATCATCGAACACATGAAGGAACTGGTAACCCTGTGCGATTGTGTCATAGAATTGGGGCCAGAAGGCGGCCCAGGAGGAGGAAATGTGGTCAAATTTATATGGACTTAAAGGCGGTTGCAGATCAGAGATAACCGCTAATTTATTGATTAACCAATAGAATATATATGAGACTGTCGACTATATTACCCTTTGCCATATATCTACCCGTGCCATCACAGGTTACATTACGATGTGCATCGTAATAGGCATTCTACCATGAGCATCCCGCAGGTCTTACCTGCCATCAGGGTGTGTATAGATTCGGCCCACCACTTTCCTTTAATGCGAATTTCGTTGACTTCTATAATAACTCTTATCTATACATCAATCACATCGATATTTCTATTACACCACATTTCATAACGATCTAATTCTTCTTTTATAAAACGCACAGCCAATCCAACAACAGCCAAATCATCTATTTGCCCGATTATTGGCAAAAAATCAGGAAATATATCAATAGGATCAAGAATATATAAAAGAGCTGCTACAGAAATAGCTACAGATACCCAAGAAATTTGTCTATAATTCCCACTATAATAATCTTTTATAAGAGCAATCAATAATTGACCATATTTATAGACATTATTTAATGGCCCTGAGTTGAACATGCTGGATATTTTTTCTGCTTTTTCAAGAATAAGTTGAAGATCAACATTAGTGATACGTTTGGCGTCTGACAGGAGTCTTTTGATAAGCTGAGAGTCATTGATTTTATTATTCATATGAACATGTCAAAAATTACAGCTCTAATTAAAAGACAGCTACTCAACATAATGCCTCTACTTCAATAAAAACACAGCCAAAAGACACAAACATGCCAAACGTTAAGTTAGACAATGCCTTCATTCATTTTTTATATATTATAACCAGTAATAAAAAGCAAGAGTTAAAAAGACCAACAGCCGTGACAAAACCATAACATTTCAATTAGTTGCCCAAAAGTGAACCCAGCATGCCGCTCAGCAGATTGCCTTTAGCCATTTGATTGCCTTATTCCGAAACAGTTTTCCGACAAAAGACAATCAATTTTGCCAATAAAATTTTTACAAATTTTACTAACATAGCTGAACAAAAAACAATATCAGGTTATAGATACAAGACATTCGAGAAAGATTAAGGCATGTTGCAGCTG
>JBEULL010000026.1:0-4313 GCA_041287365.1 Dissulfuribacterales bacterium
TTCAGTGCGTCCCTGTCCAGGATCACCGCCAGGATACGTTCGCTTTCCGAATCGAACTTCTGCACCGGATAGAGACACTTTCTGAAGCCGCCGAAGAGGTATTTCGCCATGTTGCTCTTGTCCAATGGCGATACCCTGAAGCAAAAAATAAAGGACAGGCATATCTTCAATGGGCAGTTACTTTAAAATAAAATTTAATAACAAAATACATTAATAAAGATATGCCTGTCCTTTATTATCGTTTATATATTCTGCAAATTCTTATTACGATATTCCTTCATAAATTTGCTGCTTTGGCGCAGTTCAACCTGAATGATCTCAGCCAGATCCCTGTTATCTTCTGCAAGGCTCAGATGCAAGGCTGCAAAACGCTCGAGCTTCTCCTCGAGGCTATCAAGCAGCGCTAATTCTTGCTTTACTTTAGCAATTATCTTTCCTATCTCTTCCTCAAAAATCGTGACCAATATATCATATTTATTATTAAAATAGAGATATATCGTACCATCAGCCACGTTTGCTTCTTTAGCTATATCGGCTATGCGTGAATTGAAAAAAACCGTTTCTGGCAAAGACCTTTATAGAAGATTGAATTATCTTTTCGTGTTTATCAGCTACTTTCATATAGCTTATAAATTATTTACGTTATTTTGTGAATGTATATTCATTCACAACAACATAGTTAATTTGGTCTTTATTTGTTAAGTTTTAACTTTACGTCAGCAGGCTGACCACGGAAACGCCTCTTAGAGGGTTTGACGCCGAGACGTTAGTCAACTGATGCCATGGCATGTTTCTTTTGATAAAACCACTCCCTTGTAAGCGGCAGATCGTGCCTTCTCTCATGCGAATATAAAAACTGAAATACGTGCATATCACCATGGCGGAACGCCATCTGTGAGCCGTTCAGATACAACCGCCACATGCGGACGAATCTTTCGCCCATCATATCATTTATTCTCTGGACGTTGGACTCGAAACGTCTAATCCAATTCGCAAGTGTCAGGTCATAGTGCTGACGCAGGTCTTCCATATCTATAAAATCGAATCCATACATCTGAGCGGCATTCATGACCTCGCCAGCCGCCGGGATATACCCACCAGGGAATATATAGGTCGCTATCCAGGCGTCCATATCTTTCGGCACAATGCGTCCGATGGTATGAAGAAGCATAAGACCGCCTTTACGCAGAAGCTCAGACGCCTTTTTAAAAAACAATGGTATATTGTCCTTGCCGACATGCTCAAACATGCCGACCGAGACGATCCGGTCAAAGCTTCTGGATTCAGCCAGCGGCACCTCTCTATAGTCTTGAAGCCTTATGTCAACCTGGCCTGAGAGCCCTTGTTCCTCCACGCGTTTTCTTGCAAGCTCATATTGCTGTTTAGATATGGTAAGCCCTACGACCTTGCAGCTATAGGCCTTCGCAGCGTTGATTGCAATGCCGCCCCATCCGCATCCGATATCGAGCAGCCTATGGCCAGGCCTCAATCTCAGTTTATTAAGCGTATACGCGATCTTTCTGTTCTGCGCCTCTTCCAGGGTATCATCAGGCGAAGAGAAGAGGGCGCATGAATAGCTGAGACCTTCGTCCAGCCATAATCTGTAAAAATCATTCCCCCTGTCGTAATGGGTCTGGATATCACACCTCGACTGCCTGATGCTCCTGGCCTTGCTCTTAAGACCGAGCCAGCACATACGCGCCCTGTTGCTGAAAGACATGTCTGACTTTATATCCATGCGGTATCCAAGTCCGAGCAATTCCCCGAGGTCGCCCTCTATGTCTATGTCACCCGACATATATGCCTCGCCAAAGGCCAGAGATGTATCGGCATTGAACAAGATATCGAGCACATCAGGGCTCTTTATCCGGATGGCAAACGATGCGGGCCCATTACCAAAGAAAAGTTCGCCGCCGTCCCACAGGATGACCTT
The DNA here is from genome assembly GCA_041287365.1 of Dissulfuribacterales bacterium. Classification (GTDB taxonomy): domain Bacteria; phylum Desulfobacterota; class Dissulfuribacteria; order Dissulfuribacterales; family DYLC01; genus JAQVIJ01. The sequence continues at coordinate 1,934 of JBEULL010000026.1, forward strand.
GAATGAAACAAGCGGGGTGTCTCCGGCTATACATGAGAAAAATCTCTTGGCATCTTTAAGGTCCATTCTCAACCTCCTTAACGCCTATATAAGATTTTAAGGCATCCATTTCTTAATTCAAGCCGGACTTTTTAAACTTAATCCTCGCAGCTCAGATGGCAGATACCTCTGGGCGTCTCCTTGGCGAAAGGGAAATGTTTTTTTGAACCACAGGGCCGCATTAACAAGACTGATCAAGACAGGCACCTCGACCAGCGGCCCGATGACTGCGGCGAATGCCTGGCCGGAATTGATCCCGAAGACCGCTATGGCCACGGCTATGGCCAGCTCGAAGTTGTTGGAAGCCGCCGTGAAGGATAAGGTCGCGGACTGCTCATACGTGGCGCCGGCCTTCATAGATAGGTAAAAGGAGACAAAAAACATCACGAGAAAATAGACTGTGAGCGGTATGGCTATACGCACCACATCAAGGGGAAGCTGAATGATGTATTCACCCTTGAGCGAAAACATCACCAGGATGGTGAAGAGCAGGAATATGAGGGTCACCGGGCTTATGAAGGGTACGAATTTTGTTTGATACCACTCCTCACCCTTTGCCTTTATGCCGGCAAAGCGTGTGACAATACCTGCGATGAAGGGGATGCCCAAATAGATAAAGACCGACTCGGCGATCTGACCCATTGAGATATCCACAACGGCGCCCTTCATACCCAGCCATGCCGGAAACACGGTTATAAAGATGTAGGCATAGACCGAGAAAAACAGCACCTGGAAGATGGAATTGAAGGCCACGAGGCCCGCGCAGTATTCCCTGTCACCATACGCAAGGTCGTTCCAGACGATGACCATGGCAATGCAGCGGGCAAGCCCGATGAGAATGAGACCTATCATGTACTCCCTGTGGCCGGAGAGAAAGAGAACGGCCAGGAGGAACATCAAAACAGGGCCGATGATCCAGTTCTGGACAAGAGAAAGGGCCAGCACCCTGAAATCTCCGAACACCTCGTGGAGTTTTTCATAACGCACCTTTGCAAGGGGCGGATACATCATGAGTACGAGGCCTATCGCGATGGGAATATTGGTCGTCCCGATCTGAAAGGCGTTTATCACATCTTTTATGCCAGGATAGAGATAGCCCGTCATGACTCCTGTGAACATGGCCAAAAATATCCAGAGCGTAAGAAACCGGTCGAGAAAACCGAGTCTTTTTACAAGGGCGCCGCCCATATCACACCTCCAAAAAATAAAAATTGAAGAGAACCTTGAAAAATCAAAAAACCTCTAAGCCAGCGCATGGGTATTTATTCCGTACGGCAAACAACCTGCATCGTGGAGGTGGATTTGCCGACAGCGGCCTTCCTGGCCGCTTCACTCCACAAACACCCATGCGCTGGCTTAACGCAATGAACCAGTTTTTCAAGATTCCCATAAGATAAGAAATCTAGCCGCACGATGCCGCCCCATCCTTTGTCTTGAGATAGCGGGCAAGAGCATCTCTGTCTCTGATAAACTGGGGGAGCGACGGAAACGCCCTCGTCAAGGCGTCCATGACCTCTTTCTGCAACGGCAACTCGCAGTCATCCGCAAGCCTGTAATACATCCAGACGCCCCTTCTCATGCCGGAAACAAGGCCGGCCCGTTCAAGATAGGAAAGGTGACGCGAGACGGTCGATTGGGGCAGCCCAAGCGCTGCCATGATATCGCAGACGCACAGCTCGCCCTCTGTCAAAAGCGACAGAACCCTCAGCCGTACCCCTTGAGACAACGCCTTGAACATCTGCGCCGTTTTGTCCATGGCATCTCCTTTTGACAGTTTGACAGTGCGTCTTTATCTTTCATATATCCGCATAAGCAGATATTGTCAAGACATGGATAATTACTTATTTTTATGGAGCTATTCTAATAAAAACATGGTCTTTTCAAAAAGAAAAAGGTGCGGGTGGAATGATTCCGCCCGCACCGGAGGGTGTCTTTAAGCCTGAAGAATGAGCCTAAAGACAGGAGGTCTTGATAATAAGACTTAGAAAGCCAACTGATACACCACCTGGAACTTGTAGTCATTGCCGAGTTTGTTGTCCAGACTCGGGATTTTGGTCTTCAGCCCGGTGTCGTTGTTATAATTGGCGGATTCAAAGTCAGCCAGCACCATGTTGCCTTTGTAGATATCATAGGAAAGACCGGCTATGTAGAGGTCGTATGCCCCGTTATTCGTGATCTTGTTGTCCTTGTCCTGGTCGAAACAGCAGCTCTTGAGTCGTGACTACGCTGCCAAGTATCGAGACGGCAAGACCGAGGTCGTTCAGATCGGCATCGAGTTTTCAAACCATTGCTTCTGGCATGACCCGCTATCTGGCTGTCATAGGCCTCGATCTTCTGGCCT
>JBEULL010000027.1:0-3609 GCA_041287365.1 Dissulfuribacterales bacterium
CAGCTCGGGCGCGATTTCAAAGACGTGCCGGAGGACGAAATCCTTGGTGGCGTTGTCGCCCAACTGGCCGGGAGCATGTCTCTTCTGCGCCTCATACAAGGCATCGAGGTCCCCACGATCCAGGGCGGTCACGACCGGGTATCGGTGACCGCCTCGTAGAGGTGCTGCTGATTGCGGTGCCGCTCTCCCCATGAGACCGGGCCAAGCTGCGTGCGCCGTGGCTTGAAAAGGGGCTTTCCATCCTCCCACTTCTCGCGCCAGTCGTAACCCAGCAAGTAATAGGCGTTCAGCACCAAATCGGGCAGCGGTTCCTCGGGGTTGGCGCGGCGGTTGAGGTCATCCTTCACGTCGGGGTCGTTGTAGATGTGGTAGAGGCGCGACTTATATGTCTTGGCGTCCGGAACGGCATCGTCTCGCACCACGACGCGCGGGGTCTTCACCAAGCCCGACTCGATGGCGTCGTTCAGGCCGGGACCCGCTTCAATAGCTATTTCTCTTCCCTTGCTAACAACGCTTCATGCTCGCCGCGCCTTAGAACCGTGTCATAAAGCCCAATATCCTCGCCTTTATGTTTGTTGATGCCTATATAAGTAAGGCTTGGGTCCTCGTATCGCTTGAATTTATACACCGCGTCATTCATTAAGGCGCTGTTGAACACGCCGAGACTCACCAAGAGTTCGAAATCTTTCACCGTCAAGCCCGTCACTTTCCTGAATAGGCCAGGTTCCAGTTGGGTAATCACATCTTTTAGCGTGCGCTCCCGATAATCCGTCATATACATGAAAACAGGGATGCGAGTGGCGAACTTGATGAGCTTTTCCTGAATCTGTTTCCTGCGGCTCTTGTAATCTTTCTCTTCATCTGTGAGTTGTTTTTTCTCACTCGCCGAGAGTTTCCTGTCGTTTGCCTCTTTCTTCAGCTTCTTCACCGCCTCGGATTTGTTGATGATGGTTTCAATGTCCTGGTTGAGGCTTCTGAATCCCTCGATGCTCATGAGCGCCTTCATGGCGGCTTCGTTGTTCATCAAACGCCTGAGAGTATCGTTATCCACATTCACCAACAGGGCGCTTTCCCAGCGCCGGGCAAGCAAAGTCGCCGTTGTTCCGCTCATGGCCATGTCCAGAACGCCGGCGGCGTCAATCTGCCGCATGGAACTGCCGTCGTAGGCCAAGACAGGCAGGAAATGGATGAACTCCTCTACCTTCTTTTCCGGGTCGTCTTCGTTGACATTCAGACGACAGCTATATTCGGCGATCTGCCGCAACGCGCGGTCAGGGGCAAAATCGAACACATAGCATTCTTTCTTGAGAATCAATTCGTCATTGGGAGACGTGCCGTCGGGATTTTTGATCGTCCAGGGATTCTGCACGCGAAAAGCAGCCTGAAAATAGGTCTCCGGGCTGGAAGAGTTCCGCAGCATAAAAATGCCTGTCCACGGCCGAACCGTCACTCCCGTCGTCAGCTTACCGCAGGTCAGGGTGATGGTTTTGGTTTTGAGCGGATCACCCATCGCCTCCCGCACCGGTGGCAGGGCGTTCACGCCGATGCCCGCCGCCGTGCCGGCAGCGACAATAACCTTGTAGTCGTGGTAAAACTGGTTCTGGCGTTTGGCCAGGAGATTGCGCATGGCGTAACAGGAGGCGACACTTGGCAGAAACCACAGGGTGTGAGAAAGCACATTCAAAAGCCGCACATCCGAAAACGGCAGCGGCGGCTTCTGGGCGCCGAGTTTCAGATTGTCAATGCTGGTAGGAAGGTAGGCGCCGCGCACAAGGTCAAGCCATTTCTGCACTTCATCTTCATACCTGAATTTTGCATTATCGCCCACGCCTTCCGCCGAGAAGAAGACATTCAGGTCGAATTCATTAAACTCCCTCTGTATGGCCACTTCCCGGATCGCATCGGGCAGCTGGTAGGTCATGAGCACCATGCGAGGCAAGGCGGCATAGGGATTGGCCGGTCCCTTCCACTCCTCTTTGGCTTTTTGCTCATCCGAATAGGTCCAGTTGTAGATTTGCTCCTCAATGAACTCTCCCGTGGCGATGGCCCGAAACGGCGTGCCGGAAAGATAGAGGTAATGGTCGGAAGTGATCGGCAGAATGTCTTCGTCAAAGTAGTCAATATCTTCGCCCTCGGCGGCTTTGCGTTCCCGCTCGTCTTCGGCCTCGAAGAGGTCTTTGGCCTTTTCCCGCCAGGCACCGTAGTGGTATTCGTCAAAGATCACACAGTCCCAGTTAGTCGCGTGCACCCATTCGTTCTTGGTTTTGATGCCGTTGGTGGTCGGGTTGCGGCCCAGATAATCCTGAAAGGAGCCGAAGCAGACGATTGGTTTGGTCTTGTCCGCCGTGTCCCAGGTGACCTGTCCGCCGGGCTTAATGAACTGCCAGCCGTCGAAATCCACATGGCAGTGCAGATCTTCCTCCCAGGCGCTTTGCACCGCGGGCTTGAAGGTGAGCACCAGCACCTTTTTCCAGCCCATCCGCTTTGCCAATTGATAGGCGGCAAAGGTCTTGCCGAAGCGCATCTTGCAGTTCCACAGGAAATGAGGCGGCTTGTCGCTCTCGCGGCGGTAGTTCCGGAAATAGGCGATGGTCTTCTCGACCGCTGCCTCTTGCTCGGGCCGCATCCTGAAGTTGAGCGATCGCTGTTCTTCAAAAAGTTGCCCTTCGCGCACCGCGTTGATGGCCGCCTTAACCTGTTCTACCGTGCAGCGAAACCACTCCCCGCCCGCTTGCGAAATGTCTTTGTTACGGAGCATGCGATGCACATCGTGGTCGGTAAAGGCTGTGCCGTCGCTGCGGATGGCCGGCTCTTCCAGCACGATGCGATAGGGCAACTCGCCCGGCCGCAATGTTGGATACTGCTGCGCCACCCGCTCCTGAACGCTTTTGGTGGTGTAGCCAATTTTCAACAAGCCCGCATACCGGGGATTCGTATCCTCATAGGCGTAAATCTTCGGCTCGACCTTGGGACGGGGCGGGAAGAACTGTTTCATCTATTACCTCCGCATCCATGTCGTAAGTTTTGTCGCAAGTTTGTCATGGCTTTGTGTCACAGTTTTTTTGTCATAACTTGTCACAGCTTTCCTTTCTAATTCCTGATCAAGCGAGTTCTACTTTCCCGGGTCAGTCGGCCTTGGGTGACTGCCGTTCCAAACGAAGCGAGAAATCGTAATCACGGCTGCCCTCCTTGTGTCGCTTCAAAAAACTGGATATCCCAACCATCGCCCTTACCCGTGCGGTGCGGATTTTCCCGGTCCATATGCCATTGCATCGGATTTTCGGTAATGTAATGACGTATACGGTTCAGGGATGTTTCATCGCGGATGATGTGTTCGTAATAATTGCGTTGCCAGACAGGAAGGCCAGGGTTTGCACGGCGTTCGTTGATACGTCTGGTCGTGGCGGATTTGAACGAACGAACGATGGTTGGAATCGAACCCGCAACGGGTTTACCGAATTGTTCACGCATTTGTAGGGGCACGGCATGCGGTAGGGGCACGGCATGCGGTAGGGGCACGGCATGCGGTAGGGGCACGGCATGCGGTAGGGGCACGGCATGCGGTAGGGGCACGGCATGCGGTAGGGGCACGGCATGCGGTAGGGGCAC
>JBEULL010000028.1:0-31527 GCA_041287365.1 Dissulfuribacterales bacterium
GAGTGAAGCCGCCTTGAAGTTTCTTGGCGCGAGAGAAATGTGAGTAGGTTGGCATGGCTGCCTCCTGAACTGCAAAGGCCGCCAGGCCGGTTTGATTCCGGCAAGGCGGCGCTGATGTGCGAATGGTTACACTGACTTTACGGAGTCAAGTCGCAGGTGATGTTGCCATTCCATGGGCCATTACAGGTGGCAGTGTATGTTTTACCCCCCATCGTTGCGGTGGCAGTAACATTTATCGTGCTGGGTGAAGCTTCACCATTACAGTCACTATAGTTAGGAGTTATTGTAACAGCCTCTCCACTTGGAAGTGTTACGGCGGTATCACATGAACCAAGATTAGCAGGAGTATCATCAGATTTGCGCTGACAAAAAACTACCTGTTCCATGGCACAGCCCCGCGCATAATCAACCAATTTAGATGCCTTTGCCTTCTGCCTGTATGCATTATACTGCGGCAGGGCTATCGCGGCCAGAATACCGATGATCGCGATGACGATCATCAACTCCACCAGTGTGAAACCTCTTTGATTCTTTACGTTCATAAACATGGCAATTCTCCTTTTCAAGTGTGTTTAAATTGTTTTTGGCTCTTTTTCAAGAGGCTGTGAGGCCTTCGCCTCGAAACATTCAACTTAAAACTACATGGGAACAACATCAAACTCATACCAACACCTGCTTCATTTGCTCGATACTCTTTTTGTGCACCTCCTTATTTTGTGATCAAATTTTCTTTTGTATTTAAAAGCAAAAAGCATACCATTTAATAATATTGCAAAACATTCACTAATACCCTTCAAAAACAGGGCAAAGAGCCTAATTTCATGCAAGATGCCCATTTATGGCATTTCGAACATGACACAATTTGCGGCAAAAGTGACAAAAATTGTCAGCCCTTGGCTGCGAAATTGAACACAAGGGCTTTAGCGCTCAAAGACGACAATCAAGGCCTCACACACAAGATCCTAAAGCAGTTCGCAATCATTTCAAAACGAGAAGACAAAATTTGCAGGCGAAAGCATAGTCATTGGCTGTCATGCAATAACTATAGGGAGGTTCCAAAAATTGAGAGTTTTGTTAAATAGCAAGGCGCGAGAAGGCGAAAAAGCTAAGCATCCCCTTCGTATGTGAGCATTTTTCGCTGACAAGCAACGCAGCTATCAGGCAAAAGAACATTTTTTTGAACTTCCCTTTATGTTTTTGAAACTTCCATGTGGTTATTCCCTGACGTAAGTGTTATAGTTACAAGAGTAAAGCGGCTGTAATGCCCTTTTGCTGGAATTTCAATAAGGAGAACTTTATGAGAACAGTTTCAAACGGCGATGTGGTTACTCTGCACTATACCGGCACACTGGACAACGGCGAGGTATTTGGCTCAAGCATCGGTGGGCAACCACTTCAGTTTCAAGTCGGTTCAGGACAGATCATTCAAGGATTCAACGACGCTATATTGGGTATGGAGATTGGTTCGGAGCGTTCTTTCACTCTTACACCCGACATGGCATACGGCGACCACGACGACAGCCTTGTGCACTTGCTGCCACGCTCCATGATAGGTGACCAGTTCACGCCGGAGACAGGCATGACCATCGGTATTCAGATGGAAGACGGCATGAGAATGCCCGCCACCATCATCGCGGTCACAGACGAAAACCTCACCATCGACATGAATCCGCCTCTTGCAGGCAAGACTCTGCATTTCAAGGTGCAACTGATAAATGTCACTGATGCCTCTGCAGGTGAAGGTTGCAGTTGCGGCTGCACCAGCAGTGGAAGCTGCACAACAGGCAAAAGCAGTTGCGGAAGCGGCGGCAGTTCCTGCGGTTGCTGCTGATATCGGCATATCAAGATTACCATTCTGATTGCCAGAAGGGCGGGCCACGCTCGCCCTTCACTTTTTTCCTTACCTCTTTTACCGATTCTGCATCTTTTTATATCTTTTTTCTTTTAAGCAACGCCATAAAAAAGAGATCAGGACCGTTTTCTTCCGGCATAATACTGATGAAACGCTGTTGTGCCAGCAATCCGCCAGCCTCTTTTGGCAGAAATTCCTTTGGGTTTACCGATTCAAAATCCTTTCGAGCATTCAAAAATGCAGCCAACACACCTGTTGTCTCTTCTGGTTCAGGAGTGCAGGTGGCATAACACAGAAGTCCGTCAGGCATCAGAAGAGACGCCGCCTGATGAAGAAGTTTCATCTGTTTTACGGCGGACTCCTGAATGAATCGCTCCGTTCGATTCCATTTGATATCCGGATGCCTTCGTATAGTTCCAAGACCGCTGCACGGCGCATCCAGCAATATCTTGTTGAAACGCATGGACGTCAACTGCTTGTAATCATTCAAAACAAAAATGGATTTCAAACCGAGCCGACGAGTATTTTCTCTCAATCCATTCAGCCTGGCATTACTGATGTCGTATGCAATGATTTTTGCTTCATCACTTGTCAATTCAGCAAGATGAGTGGTCTTTCCACCCACACCGGCACAAAAATCCAAAATAACGTCATGGGGTTGAGGGTGAAGACAATATGCCGCAAGCTGTGCCGCCTCGTCCTGCACCTGAAAGAATCCCTCTGCAAAGCCGGGAAGTGTTGCAGGATTTCCAAAAAAATCGTCCAACCATAGGGCCTGAGGGCTGTATTTACCTGGTCTTGCGGAAAAACCGGCTTGGCGCAAAGACTCGATGAGGGCATCTCGAGTTGTTCTGAGGTTATTGACACGAAGACAAAGCCCGGCCTTCTGGTTATTCCAACGGCAGAGGCTGAAAACCCCGTTCGTGCCAAATCGAGCTTCCCAGCGTTTCAAAAGCCAGATGGAATGCGAAAAAAGGATCGAAAGCCGCTTCATGGCCGGCAGCCCATCAAGACGACGCCGCAATTCAGGAGAAAGACTGCAAGGATTTGCGCGTGATTCTGAAAGTCTTCGAGCCACTGCATTGACCAGCCCTGCGGCCCATGAATGTCTTCCGGCCTTCACGATCTTCACTGCCTCGTTCACAGCAGCGGAGACAGGCACTCGATTCAAAAAATCTATCTGAAAGGCACAGAGCTCAAGAACGGTCCGCAGCTCGAGCGGCAGGTCTTTTTCACGAAGAAAGGCATCTATGCGCCAGTCCAACCAGGTCTTATGTCTCAACACTCCATAGACCAATTCGTGCAGCAGGGCATTTTCAAAAGAAGGAATGAATGAATCGCGAGTATGGGCATCGATCAGCCTGGAGACGGGCTTGCGCATGCCCTCGGCCGGTTTCTGCCAGTCCATCAGGACAGACAAGGCCAGGGACCTGGCGGAAACAGGTTTTATCAAATGATTCGTGATGTTACTGAATTGTCGGTGTGACAAATACAGACCCTGCCGCAATGGGGTTTCCACGCAGATACTCAGCCACTTGCATACGGCGCTTACCCGGTGCCAGTATCTCTCTTATCAGCAAGGCGCTGCGGCCGTCTTTGCCGCAGACTACCAAAAGCCCCCTCTCATCAGCGAATAGGACTGTGCCTGGAATTTCGGCAGGCTGGTGCTGAACTTTCACAGAAACCGCCTTAAAAAGCCTCAGTTGCAAGCCGTTCAAAAAGGAACAGGCGCCGGGTTTTGAATCCAGGGCACGTATCAGATTCACCAACTCTTCAGAGGGCCTTTGCCAATTGAGCAAGGCCATCTCCGAGGTTATTGGAGGGGCAAAACTCACGCCTTCAGACGGCTGCTCCACCGGCTTCAGGTTACCTGAGGCCAGCAGTGTCAGTGCATTCAGCAGAACCTCAGCCCCAAGCCGTGCCATTTGGTCATATAGTTCACTAAAGGTCTCTTCCGAGCCGATATTCAGACTGCGCTGTAACAAAATCGGGCCAGTATCCATACCGGCATTCATGCGCATGATGGTGATGCCGGTCTGAGTCTCTCCGTTTATCAAGGCCCACTGAATGGGCGCTGCACCACGATATTTCGGCAAAAGAGAGCCATGAACATTTATGGGCATGATCTTTGGAATATCCAGCAGAGTCTGAGGCAGTATCTGGCCGAAGGCTGCGGTTACGATAAGATCAGGCGCAAGTGCAGCGATTTCCTGCAAAAAAGCGGCATCCCGCACTTTTGCAGGCTGCAACACACGAATACCCTGTGCCTGAGCCGCTGTTTTTACAGGACTGGGCTTCAAGGCCTTGCCGCGGCCTCGAGGCTTGTCAGGCTGTGTGACAACGGCCATCACCTCATGACCAGCGGTTATCAATGCCTTCAAGCTCGGCACAGCGAACTCTGGCGTGCCCATAAAGACAATTTTGTATGAAAAACCCATATAAAAGCCCATCAAGAGCAAGCCTTACCACACATGAGGCTTGAAGTTCAAATGGCACTTACAGCACTCATCACTCGCATATCCGCATACCTCGAAAACATCCTCTTAAACCTTTCAAGACGCTCTATGTGCTCATTTACATTCGATGTGCTGAGATGGCTCTTACACTCCACTGCTATTACATCGGTATTGTCCACCACCAACAAATCTATCTCCATGCTCTCTTCATCACGTATGGCCACCACATCCCCATGCACCTCGTGCACATCGATGCCACGCTCGCGAAACAACCTCACCACAGCAGGCCTGACCATCTCCTCCACAAACTCGCCAAGCCGATTTCCAAGCTCGCCTATGGCCTTGCGCGTCTCACGTATCAAACGATCGGTCTTCTGAAATCTGCGATCGGTCTCCTTGAATTTGAGATCGGTCTCTTTATAGAGTTCCTTGATCTCATCAAAAAAATTCAATACATCCTCTTGTGTCAGTGCATGAGCCATAATTACTCCTTCGATGCCGAATTCCGACATAATTTAGCCCATTTTTTACGAAAAAAGACCTTTTTGAGAGGGCTCAGGCGATCCACAAAACAGATACCGTTTAGATGATCGAGCTCATGCTGAATACACCGGGCAAGCAGGCCATTTGCCTCCATGCGAATCTCTTTGCCCTTGGAATCATAGGCCGAGACCTGAATCCGTTCAGCACGCTTCACCTTCTCGAAATACTCAGGCACACTCAGACAGCCTTCCACATCGCATATCTCGCCTTCTGCAGCGGTTATTACAGGATTTATGAGCACAATGGGGTTCGGCTTGGCATCCTCACCCCTCTGCCCGATGTCTATAACCACCACCTGCTGAAGCACTCCCACCTGATTGGCGGCAAGGCCTATTCCCTTGGCCTTGTACATGGTCTCGAACATGTCCTCCACCAGTTTGAGAAGCCTCGTATTCAGTTCATTTACCGGTTTCGCCTTGGTGGACAGTATTTCGCTGGGATAGATCAGTATTTTCACACTTTAAACACCTGTATGGCCTTTTGCAGATGAGAGGCCAGATTTCCAAGGGTGTGCGACGCCTGAGTCACTACGTTGGCACTCTGGGCCGTCTTTTGGTTCACATTGGAGATGTCGTCGATCATGCTCACAATCTCCTGCACATTACTGTTGGCCTCCTGAGAACGCTGACTGATCTCGTTAACAGTGGCGGTCTGTTCCTCCACAGCAGCGGCTACACTTTCAGAGAACTCTGCCATGCGCTTTATGGTGGCCGCCACCTTCTGAACCGCCTCCACGCTCTGATGGGCGCCGGACTGAATGTTGCCGACTATATTATCTATCTCCATAACGGAATTGCCGGTCTGCTTGGCCAGTTCCTTTACCTCATTGGCCACCACAGCGAAACCCTTGCCAGCCTCGCCGGCGCGAGCCGCCTCGATGGTGGCATTCAGAGCCAAAAGATTGGTCTGCTCGGCTATGCTGCCGATGAGTTTGCTGGCCTCTCCGATCTTGACCGAGGCCTCGGCCAGCTGCTGAATGATGAGTTGAGAATTGGTGGCCTCTTCACTGGCCTGCACAGCCATATTTCGAGCATCACTTGAATTTTTTGCAATCTCGGTGATGGTGGCGGTCATCTGTTCCATGGCAGCGGCCAGCCCACTTACACTGCCGGAGGCCTTCTCTGCATTGCTGCGAATGGCCACCGCCTTGTTTTCAGCCTCCTGAGATGCCTGCTGCAGCACTTCCGTAGAGGAAAGCAGGGAATCACCCTCCACGTTTACCTGGCCTGCAGAACGCTGAATCTCTGTGATCAGATTGGCCAGAGACTGCACGGTATTGTTCAGTGCCTGAGCGAGCTGGCCTATCTCATCGTTTTTATTGATATTTAAAGAGTGAGTTAGGTCGCCTTCCGCAACGCGTGAAGTGAATGCCACAATCTCTTTAAGTGGAAGTGTTATGGACTTACATGTAAAAAGATAAATGGACAAAGAGAGAAGAATGGTCATGGCCACCATAAGGGCAATAAAGGTATAGACCACTTTGTCCACCTTGGCCAGTTCGTCATTTATAAATTTGACATCTTCGGCCAGGAGGTTATAACCGACCACATCCCCCTTGAAGTCCTTGATTTCATTGGCTACGACAAAATTATTACCACTCACTCCATAACCGTTCTTGACGATGCCATCTACATCCATGCCCTTGAAGAAATTGATGGTCTCAGGTGCGAACCAGTTATCCTGGGCCACCACAAATTCTATACCCATATCAGTGGGCTTCTGCAGAGTCACAGTGGAGAGCAGGCTCTTTTTCATCAGAGTGATAAACATTCTATTTTCTTTCTTCATTGCCTGGGCTATGGAGCCTGTTCCGTCAATGAGCTCGATGGAGCCGATGTAATCACCGTCTCGTATAATGGGAGCTATACCGCGCAGGGCCATACCGTCACGGCCGACTTCCACGGCACCGACACCTTCCTTCTTGGACTTGACCTTTTGCAGGGTCTCACGCCATGTGAGGTCATCGCCGAACTTGGTGGGTGCCCAAGTGCGTAAAAAGGACTTGAGATCCGCTGTGTGCATCTGTATCTTGGCGGTCCTCATTGCAGGGGTGTTCATGTAATCCGTCATGAGATCCGTAAGGCGGTTCAGGGCGAGGTCCCTTTTATCCTCTATGATGGCCTTGGACAGGGTGCCGTTATTAGCCAGGCCTATGGCATTGGATGCCAGAATATTTATCTTTTGATCCATGTTTTCCTGAATCAAGGTAGTCAGCAGGTCCCTGCGAGCCTGCATAGTGTCCATTTTGAGCCTGGAGCGGGCGAACAGGCTGTAACAGACACCAATAGCTATGGAAATGAACGCTATCAGCACAATAAGCGCCACCAGCTTGTTGTTGATACTGCTGTTACATTTCATTATCATTACCTCCAATTTTATTATTAGCTATATTTTTATAGACCTTTTTCACATAACTTGCAAGAACGCATATCGACAAACAAGAAAGTGCATCTGTGGGTTTCAATTGCGTTTCACCGCATTAGACATGAGATATAGCTGCTTGACAAGGGCCCTGAGTTCCTCATCACCGATGGGTTCGACCAGGGCATCGGCAATCCCATTCAACTCTTTCGTGACATACTCCAACTTGAGTCTTCTGCGATGGGCAATTCGCCACGATTCACTGCAAGCCCTGCGTAGTGCGCACACGTCGCCCAGAAACATGCGTATCTCACGAACTTTTCCAGCCTGCAATCTCAGGTTCAATTCATTTATCAGCACGTGACGCTGAAATGAAAGCTGCTGCATCCAGATAGAATCGGACACAACGATGAACAAAATGCCACCAGGCGCTACATGGTGAGGCCATGCGTTGAAAGCGACCTCAGCTCCAACTATACCCTCCCATTCCTTCCACACAGGCAAATATTCCCAGTGCATTCGAACTGCTGAGTGCAAGAGGACATGCACGGAATCCTTGAGAAGACCTATCTCTTTTACAGACATCACCCGATTCTCAATGAAGCCGATGGATTGACGCGCGCAGCCTGTCTGGCTGGATAGATGGTGGCCCCGAAGCAGATGATAACAGCCGATAAGGCGATGATTACAACATCCTGTGTGTTGAGCAGAATAGGCAGGGAGTCGGTATAATAAACCTCACTCGGTATGCTGATAAACTTATAATGTTTAAGCAGATTACACAGGGTAATGCCGCCGGCCACGCCCAAAAATGTACCGATCAATCCAACCATGAGGCCGTTATAGATAAAAATGCGCAATATCTGACGGTCTGTGGCGCCCATTGCCTTCAAAATAGCGATATCCTGATTCTTGTCCATCACCATTAGAATCAGGGTACTGATGATGTTCAGGGCTGCCACGATGACTATGAGAGTTAAAATGATGAACATGGCCAGCTTCTCCAACTTCATGGCCGAAAAGAGATTGCGGCTCAGTTTCTGCCAATCCAGCACCAGAAAACCGTTGCCGATTCTTTGCTGAATGACAGCGGACAGGCGGTCTGTCTGATAGATGTCCGAGACTCGAAGCTCAATTAGATGTGCCTGATTGAAAAGGCCCAAAAGCCTTTGAGCCTCCTCGATGTGCACAAAGGCCAGGGTGCTGTCGTATTCATACACACCGGTGGAGATAATGCCTACCACAGTAAAATTTCGTATCTTGGGTAATGTGCCCATGGGAGTTATGGTGCCGGTGGGCAGGGCTATGCGCACATTCTTGCCCACATAGAGCCCCAGATTCCTTGCCAGTTCCTTTCCGACAATAATGGGCGGCGGACGGTTGGAATCGGCATGCTCAAGTGCTTCCAAGCCCTTGCCCTGTATGACCTTGCCTACATCCATGACGCTGGAGATGGTCTTTGGGTCAACCCCTCGAATCAATGTACCATAGACATTGATGTCCGAACTCAAAAGCCCCTGCATGAGAATCATGGGTGTGGCTGCCACCACACGTGCATCGGAATTCACCACACCGATTTTGCTCATAAGGGACGCAAAAAAACCGGTTGGCGGCACACTGAGGCCAACCAGTTCCTTTTGCAAGGCATTGGGATTTTCTATGGGCCGTTCGATACTCCTCACCACAATGTGAGAAGTCACGCCCAAAATCTTCTCCTTGAGATGGGCCTCAAAGCCGGCCATGACCGCTATGACCACTATGAGCGCCATCACACCAACAGTGACACCGGCTATGGAGATGACGGTGATGAGCGAGATAAATGCTTGTTTTCTTTTAGCCTTCAAATAGCGAAGGGCCACAAACCATTCAAAAGGAAGATTTTTCAACAAAGCAGAAGACGTCCTTAATTTATTTTTCTAATTCTTTTTTAATCTCAGTCAACAAACCAGCCCAAATGACCTTCTTCAAAAGATATGTCAATCTCTCACAGGATTCTATGGCCGTTATTTTCTTTGCAAGCCGCTGGGCATTCTGTCCGAATTTTTCGGTCAATGCGGTCAAAACCATCTCTCAAGCCTCAAGGAACAACCCTTGCTGTATGCCCTGCTGTATGCCGTTCTTTGTAGAACGGACGTTTAGCGCATAGATAACAATGGGCGTATCGGCCTCCTGTGGTAGATGATTCAGCCTTCACTCGCATCTTCGGTTTCCTGCCTGCCGCCTTCCGGTTTGAGCTGAGGGAATAAAATGACATCCCTGATAGAAGGCGAATTCGTGAACAGCATGACCAGCCTGTCAATGCCGATACCCTCTCCTGCCGCAGGCGGCATGCCGAATTCCAGGGCACGCACATAATCTTCGTCCAATTCAGGCGGTATCTCCTCATCATCACCGCGATGGGCTATCTGTTCTGCGAACCTACGATACTGGTCACGGGGATCGTTCAACTCCGAAAAGGCATTGGCTATCTCTCGGCCTGTGATGAAGAGCTCAAAACGATCGGTTACATCGGGATTCTGTGCGTTTCTTCTGGCAAGTGGGGATATGTCCGTAGGATATTGCGTGATGAAGGTGGGCTGAATGAGCCTTGGCTCCACCAGTTCGTCGAAGAGCTTGGTAAGCAACTTGCCCAAAAGTTCATCACCCTTGACCGGTACGCCCATTCCTTTCAATCTGGCGGAAAGGGCTGCTCTGTCTTGAAGTTCATGTTCCGGTACTCCACCTATCTCCACCAGCGATTCATTCACTGTAAGACGCTTCCATGGCTTCTTAAGGCTGATGACATTTCCCTGGTACTCCAACTCCTCTCTGCCGAAAAGCCCTTTGGCGATGAAACAGAAAAGATCCTCTGTAAGATTCATCATATCCTCATAGGTTGCATAGGCCTGATAGAATTCCACCATGGTGAACTCCGGGTTATGCTGCAAGGAGATGCCCTCGTTTCTGAAATTTCTGTTCAGTTCGAAGACTCGCTCGAATCCTCCAACCAACAGCCTTTTCAAATATAGTTCCGGAGCGATGCGCAGATACAGATCCAATCCAAGGGCGTTGTGATGAGTCACAAATGGTTTTGCCGTAGCCCCACCCACTATGGACTGCATCATTGGCGTTTCCACCTCCAGAAAGCCGTGATCCGTCAGGTATTTTCTAATTAAAGAGATGATCATGGAGCGCATGCGAAAGGTCTCCCTGACATCCTTGTTCATGATCATGTCCAGATATCTCTGGCGGTACCTGATTTCCTTGTCCTTCAGACCATGAAATTTTTCAGGAAGCGGTAAAAGAGACTTGGTGATCAGCCGAATATATTGCGCCTCGAGAGTAAGTTCATTGGTTTTAGTCCTGAAAAGAGGGCCTCTGGCCTCCAGAATGTCACCTATATCCAATTTCTTAAAGAGCCCGAAGGCCTCCTCTCCTATCTTGTCTCGTGCGATATATAGCTGCAATCTGCAAGACGAGTCCTGTACCTGTACAAAAGCGGCCTTGCCGAAACTACGAATAGCCATGATGCGTCCAATGACTCTGAGAAAAGGCGCTGCATCCTTCAATTCCTGAGTATCCATGAAGCCGTATCTATCGAAAATCTCCTGAAAACCAACGGCTGCGCCGTGAACCGTTTCGTTACAGTCATTGGGGTAGAGCTGAACGCCGCTTTTTTCCAATTCCTCGGCCTTTGCCCTGCGCTGTCTGACGATCTGACTTTCTTCCATAAACATTCCTTGTATAACTGTGGTATGGTGCATTGATGAAGTATTATTCATAGTGTAATCTCGAAACAGAGTCAAGAAGACAATGCCAGGCAGTCTCTCACATTTTTAGAAATGAACGATCAAAAAACAACTCAAAAAATCTTGCGCGAGGTGTTCTGTTGGCTTCAATTTCAAAAACGCATGGGGCTGGAATACCTGCCGAATGACAATAAACTACGCGCACTGCTACACAGCGAGGATTTGCACAAGGCAGCCAGTGCACCTCCTGCGCAGCATAGCCGAGCCGCAATGCCACAAACAACAAAACAGCCGCAGATTTCTGAAGCTCCAGCTCAATCAGGCAAAATTCCGTTGTTTGAATATAATGACTTTAATGAGTTGCAATCCGCCATTGCAGCCTGTCCAGGCTGTGAAGCAGCCGACACGAGACGCCCTGTCCCAACAAAACCCATACAAAAACCGCAAGTGCTGGTTGTGACGGATGCAATCGATTACGAAGAGGAACTGGCAGGCGGCTATTTAACAGGTCCTGCCATGGAACTGCTGGAAAAGATGCTGAAGGCTATAAATATTCACATGAATCAGGTATATCTCACCGGCCTTTTCAAATGCAGGACCGGCACAAAACCGAAACGCATGGATGTGGAGCGCTGCGCCCGTTTTCTTGTGGCCGAGATCGGCCTTCTAAAACCCCAGGCCATCCTGTCCTTCACGCCTCTGCTGTCATTGCCGCTGCTCGGAAAAACGGCATCCCTCTCTCACCTGCGCGGCAAGACGCATCTTATTTGCATCAATGACCATGAGATGACGTTGTTCTTTACTCACTCTCCAAAGACCATATTGAAAACCGCTGCAAACACTCAAAAGACGCTCAAACTGGAGACATGGAAGGACCTGCAAACCCTTCAGGAAACATTGAAGAAAACAATGGGAAATGCCTGAAAGGCTTCAGAATGCAAGTATTGAAATAACAAGACATCTGGTGGAGATGATGGGATTCGAACCCACGACTTCCACGTTGCGAACGTGGCGCTCTCCCAGCTGAGCTACATCCCCACAATACATTCAATATGTTTTAACGATGTTGAACGGTTGATGCCCAATGTTGAATTGCGACGAAATCCACATTGATTCCACATCGCAAATAACGAGTTGTGCGCCTTATAGTTGGCGTTTTTTACTTAGCCATTCCAACTAATGGGAAGTCCCAAAAATTGTTCTTTTGCCTGGCTGCGTTGCTTATCAGCGAAAAATGCTCACATACGAAGAGTATGCTTAGCTTTTTCGCCTTCTCGCGCCTTGCTATTTAACAAAACTCTCAATTTTTGAGACTTCCCTAATGACTTCTTACAAAACCATTGACATTGAAAATATGCGACCTTACCGTCGCCATGTTTCAAATCAAATAACCGCTTAACGACCATATTAGTAACAGAAGCGGGCCTTCAATGCAAGTCTCTCTTGGGAGTTCCAATCATGCCGTCCCACGGAGAACCGCCCCATTCAAGCCAGCCCCATATGGAAATGGCGGTGAACACCGAAAAGAGCACGGCCTGGGCATAGACCCCATAGTAAATGTCCACTGCCACCCACCCCATATTGGCTATGGTATAGACAGCGAAGCTCACACGCATCTTCCTGACGTTCAAGATGGCGCCTACAATACTCAAGAAGGTCAAACACCACGATATCCAGGGCATAATTTTCATGATTTTGATTAACAGATTGCAGAAAACTTTGCAAGAAGACACTTCGAAATGGGGCTTGAATTCCAAAAACGAATGTGCTTACATAAAAAACAATTCTAATTGCATGGAGAACAGTATGTACTATCAAAATATAAAAATTCTCATCCCACATGTGCTGTTTGAACAGCTATCGCACATATCACAACAAGAAACAGAAAAATATACTTATATCAAATACAGCACAGAAAATGAATTGATAAATAAAATCACAAAAGATCATTACGATTCGATAATCATAGCTCAATCGTTATTAGGAATAAATATACATGAAATATATCAAAAAATTACTAAAATTCTTGCAGAAGATACGATTTTAATATTTCTTACAAATGACTCACGAGAAAAAATAGATATTACAATACAACACAACACTCCTGTAAGAAAATTCTTTGTTTTTACTGAACAAATCAATGGCATAAACCTTTTGGAGATAATAAAGGCAATACAAAATCTCAAAGGAGCCAAGGATCAATACGTAAATTTTATAAATATATTCAATGAAATAACAGACCAAGTAAAAATTACTTCTCAACAGTTGCATACAGGAATCTTTAATTTCAGGGCATATTTCGAAGAACTATTGTTAAAAATCTTGAAAACAGACAATAAAATAGAAAAACCTGAAATAATATTGACAAGAATAGCCATAGAAGAAAAAAATCCGAAATGGTATATCTATCAATACAAAGACAACAAACTGGAAAGAAACACACTAAATATGACATTAATTCCAAAAATATCAGATAGCAATATAAGACTATTTCACTGCAATGGAGAAGAAGTCAAACAACAATTCAAATTCTTTAGTCAAAAACTTTATGAAGCGGCTCCAGAAATAGATATTCGGAATATGACAGCATATTTAAGCAACAGAATATCAATTTTCTGTATAAATTATGGCAGAGAAACAGGAAGGCTCGATGCCCTGTCCTTGAAGCTATTTGCAGTGGAAGTTTTATTATTGCAGGATATTATTCAACAATTCAAGGAAGTGGATGACCTTGCTATAGAGACAGTAAAATCATTGGCAATTACATCGGAGGTCAATGACGAAGATGCCGGGCAACATATGCACAGATTTGGACTATATTGCAAATTTATAGCTGAACATTATGGCATGGCAGCCAATGATATTAGAACGATTCAGCTTCAATCACAATTACACGATGTGGGAAAGATTTATATTCCTCAATCCATTCTTCGCAAAATAAGCCCCTTGACGTCAGAGGAATGGGAAATAGTTAAGATGCATACGATTCACGGCGCTCGCATCATCGGCGATCATCCCCGTATGAAAATGGCCAAGAACATAGCCCTCACACACCACGAACGCTGGAACGGCACAGGCTACCCGCATGGCCTGCATGGAGAGGAAATCCCTCTCGAGGGCCGCATAGCCGCCCTGGCCGACACCTATGACACCCTGCGCATGAAACGTTCCTACAAGGATGCCTACGACCATGCCACTGCCTGCCGTATCATTCTGGAGGGAGATGAGCGCTCCACCCCTGACGCCTTCGACCCCGACCTGCTTTTGATATTCAGGCAGTTTCACTGGCAGTTCAACGACATATTTGAAGCAAATCCGTAGAACGCGCCGTTCATATCGTACTTTCCAATTTCTGCAAAATATGGTAACTAACCCTTAAAAATCATTGCAAGGAGCCATCATGAACCTCAAAATACTATTCACTCTCTGTTCCGCGCTGTCTGTTTCTCTGCTTTTGGCAGGTTGCGAAGGCCAGATGCCTTCCAAAAAGACCGAAGCGCCTAAAGATAAAAAGACGGTGGAACAAGCCAATCCACCAGGCAAACCTGCAAGTTCGGAACCAACTATCACAGGCAAGATCAAAGAGACCATGAACAGCGCAGGCTATACCTATGTGCTTCTGGAAAAAGACGGTGTTCAGACCTGGGCTGCGCTGCCTGAAACACAGGTACAAACAGGTCAGGAAATCACCATCTATTCCGGTATGGAGATGAAAAACTTCAAAAGCAACACACTGAACCGCACCTTCGACAGCATCATCTTCTCTTCGGGTATCGCCGGTGCTGCGTCAGACAAAAAGCCCACACAGTCCGGCAGTCTGGACATAAAGCCGAGTGCACCAGGTGCTGCCGAAGTCGCCACAACTCCACCTGCATTCGGCGTCCAAAAAACGGAAAAGACTCCCGAGCAGATGGCTATGGAGGCCCACTCAACGGCCAAACGCATCGATCCTCTCAAATTTCTTGGTAAAAAGATCGACAAGGCCGCCGGAGAAAACAGCTATGTCATAGCCGACATGCATGCAAAGGCAAAGGAACTGGCAGGCAAAACCGTGCAGGTCAAAGGTATGGTCACCAAGGTATCTTCCGGCATAATGGGTAAAAACTGGGTGCACATACAGGACGGCAGCGGCGCACAGGATGCCCAGAACTTCGACATGACTGTCACTACGCAGGCTCAACCCAAGGAAGGAGATATCGTAACCTTCGAGGGCGTACTGGCCGCTGACAAGGATTTCGGCGCAGGCTATCGCTATGATGTCATTATAGAGGATGCCAAACTTAAACAATAACACCATGTCAATGTCAGAAAAACACACCATTCGAGTGGATTTCGGCTTTGAAGTGGTAATTGAATACCAGATTCGCTTAAAAAACGGAAAGGTAGTGGATTCATCCGAAAAATCCGGCGGGCCAGTGCGGCTCATCTGCGGCAACGGCGATTTCCCCAGGCCTGTTGAGGAAGGAATCGTGGGCATGAAACCAGGAGACATAAAAGTCATACCCGTACCACCTCAATACACTTACGGTCTTTACGACCCCAAACAGGTGGTGTTGGTGGCAGCGGAACGGATATACGAAGAGATTGCCGTGGGCAAAATAGTCAAGGCCCCCGATGAATTCGGGCTGAAAAGACCTGCTGTAATCAAAAGATTCTGGGAGGGTGCAGTTCTTCTGGACTTCAATCACCCCCTTGCAGGCCAGACCATGCTCTTCGAGGTCAAAATTCGGGATATCGACCCGAATCCCGAAAAAAAGGAGCAAAATTGAACACCATTCTAAAACAGGCAGATCTACATGACATATACGAAAAAATAGAGGCAGGGGAACGCCTTTCGGCAGAGGATGCGGAACGCCTTTACTCCTCCCGTTTCCTTCCGCTCATCGGCTGGCTTGCCACTTTGGTAAGAGAACGCATAAACGGCAAAAAAGCCTGGTATATCTACAATCAGCACATCAATTACTCGAATATCTGCACGAATCTCTGTAAGTTCTGCGCATTCGGCAAGGAAAAAGGTGACCCGCTTTCCTATGAGATGTCCATCGAAGAAATAGTGAGCCGCATTAGAGAACGCAAGGCAGAACCTATCACAGAGGTGCACATCGTGGGTGGTTTACACCCCGACCTGCCTTACGATTATTATCTGAAGATGCTCAGGGCCATAAAACGTGAAAGACCCGAAATACACATTCAGGCATTCACCTGCGTGGAGATCGCGCACATAGCCAAAATCGGCGGGAAAAGCATTGAAGAAACCCTGAAAGACCTGGTGAATGCAGGTCTTGGCTCCATTCCAGGCGGAGGGGCGGAGGTCTTCAGCCCTCGCATTCGTGAGCGCCTCTGCCCCAGCAAATTGTCTGGCAAGGACTGGATAGATATAGCCAAGACCGCTCATAAAATGGGCATTCACACCAACGCCACCATGCTCTACGGCCACATAGAAACCATTCAAGAACGCATCGAACACCTCATAGCCTTAAGAGAGGCGCAGGACGAGACAAACGGCTTTCTGTGCTTCATCCCCCTGGCCTTTCACTCCAAAAATACTCAATTGGAAGGCATCTCGCAGACAGACGGAGTGGACGACCTCAAGACCATAGCTATCTCCAGGCTCATGCTGGACAACTTTCCTCACATCAAGGCTTACTGGGTGATGCTCGGCCAGAAAGTCGCCCAGATAGCCCTTTCCTTCGGTGCAGACGACCTGGACGGCACCATTCTCGAGGAAAAGATCACTCACATGGCAGGGGCCGAAACATCACAGGCCATGAGCAAGGCGGAGATTCAGCGGCTCATTCGAAACGCCGGTTTCGAACCGAAAGAACGAGACACCCTCTATAATCCTGTATGAGCTTCACTGTCACTCGACTCATTCATAATGCCTTGAACCAACGTCTTTCTCTTGAAGAGGCCGTTTTTCTCTATGAAAATGCAGGACTTACCACTCTTGGAAGCGCCGCCCACGCCAAGCGCCTGGCCCTGCACTCGAAACCCATCGTAACCTATATCATCGACCGCAACATCAATTACACCAACATCTGCGTCTCAGGCTGCAAGTTCTGCGCATATTATGCCGCTGCCAATGCGGAAACCGAAGGCAATGTCAAGCAAAAACCGTTTCTGTTGTCCAGAGAGGAACTGGCTCAAAAGATTAGCGAGACCATAGCCCTGCAAGGCAGACAGATACTGCTTCAAGGCGGCTTACATCCCGATCTTCCACTGGAATATTACGAGGACATGCTCTCGTTTATAAAAATGGAATTCCCTGAGATTCACTGTCACGCCTTCTCGCCTCCGGAGATCATTCATTTTGCAAAACTGTCCGGTCTCGATATAAAAACCGTACTGCAACGCCTCATTGCAGCTGGGCTCGACTCCATTCCAGGCGGCGGAGCCGAGATTCTGGTGAACCGAGTGAGAGAACGCATCGCACCTCGCAAGGCCACAGCCGAAGAATGGCTGGACGTTATGGAAATCGCGCACAATCTGGGACTCAAGACCACTGCCACCATGATGTTTGGACACATAGAGACCATTGAAGAACGCATAGAACACCTAATGCGCATTCGAGAACTACAGGACAGGACCGGTGGCTTTACGGCCTTTATCCCCTGGCCATTTCAGCCGCAAAATACCGCGTTAAGTGTGCAACCTGCCACAGCGGACGAATATCTACGCACTCTGGCGATTTCCCGCCTGTTTTTGGACAATATTCCCAACATTCAGGCGTCCTGGGTGACTCAAGGTCCAAAGATGGCGCAGATATCTCTGTTTTTTGGTGCCAACGATTTTGGAAGCACCATGATAGAGGAAAATGTAGTGGCAGCTGCAGGTGTGAGCCACAGGCTTTCAGAAGAAGAGATACGAAGACTCATCAGCAACGCCGGTTTTGAACCCAGGCGCAGACGCATGAATTATACGCTGTTATGAGCGGCCTTGTCATTCACCGAGCCAAATGGGTGGTACCAGTCACATCCTCCGTCATTGAAGATGGAGCAGTGGCGGTATTTCACGACAAAATAGCAGACGTGGGCAGGACTCAGGACATCCTCACTCGCTTTCATGGAAAAATCATAGACCACGACTCGGCAATACTCTGCCCTGGCCTTGTCAATTGTCATACACATCTTGAACTGTCCGGTCTTCACATGCGGCTTTCTCCCACGAGTTCCTTTAGTCGCTGGGTCACAAACATGCTGGAGGCCAAAGAAAATCTATCTGAACAGGATGAGGAAAACGCCGTTAAAAATGCAATTTCCGGCCTCAAAAATGAAGGCGTTATAGCCATAGGCGATATAGGCAACAGCACCATTGCGGCCGCCATGCTGGCTGAAAGCCACTCCATTGACATCTGCGTGTTTTTCCAAGAGATTATCTGCCTTAAAAGACAGGATGCACCGGATCTGAACGCTATGGATATGGGCATGAAGAACCTGGAACACGACGGATTTCTTGCTACCATTGCACCCCATGCCTGTTATTCCGTGTTTCCCGAACTCCTCAGGGCAATCAAAGGGCTCTGCAATGGGCGCAAGCGTCCGTTTTCCATACACGCCGCCGAGTCCGAAGAAGAGATTACCTTTCTCGCCTCAGGCACTGGGCCGATGCGGACATTTCTCGAAAAAAAAGGCAAATGGCCACTGGAATTTCATATACCCAAAACCTCGCCCATACGCCATCTGCACCACCTGGGGGTCTTGGACGCCAATACCATCTGCGTGCACTGTGTGCATATAGACGACAACGACCTGAATCTTCTGGCATCGTCAAGGGCCACCGCCTGTCTGTGCCCAAGAAGCAATCTGTTTCTGGGTTCAGGCATTCCACCGGCAGCTGCATTGGTCTCCAGAGGTGTTCCCATTGCTCTGGGCACCGACAGCCTGGCCAGCAACGACAAGCTGTCTATATTTGCCGAGATGTCCTCTCTGGCCAGACTCACTCCTGAAATGCCGAGCGAAACCATCTTTCGAGCCGCCACGCTTGGCGGGGCAAAGGCCCTTAAACTCAGCGATAGAATCGGCTCATTGGAACCGGAAAAGAAGGCGGATTTTCTCTTGATACGCACGGAAAACTGCAAAACCGCTCAGGAAGTCTATGATTTTCTGATACACTATACGCCCAGCGATACAGGCAAGGAGACCATGCAATGGGTATCACCCATTCTGAATCCGCAAGAAAGAGCAAACGGCCTCTTACGAGCAAGCTCTGGCGCATCATTTGAATGAATATGTCAAAGAAACAAATTCTGAAGGTAGGCATAGTAAATTTCATAAATACCTCAGGCATATATGTGCCCTGGCAGGACATGGAGTCAGAGAGGAGAAACGCTGTAGCCCCATGGCAGGTGATAGAAGGCCCTCCCAGTCTGCTCAATCGTCTGCTGAAGGCGAACGAAATAGATGTGGGGCTCATCTCCTCTTATGCCTACGGCCTGGACATTCAGAACTACTTCATGCTTCCAAATCTTGGCATAAGCGCGGTGGGGGCCGTTGGAAGCGTATTTCTCATCACACGCAAGGCCTATGGACTGCATGAAATGGCGGACAAACGCATTCTGCTCACCTCACAGTCGGCCACATCCGTCAATCTGCTGCGACTGATACTGGAAAGATTTTATCAGGTCATACCCCGTTATGAATGCGGTAATTTTACAGACTTTGAGGCGGACATCGGCTTTGACGGATATCTGGCCATAGGAGATGAGGCATTGCAGCTCAAAAAACACCGCCCTGACCTATATTTTTTCGATCTGGCCGAGATATGGATGGAAAAGACCGGTCTCCCTTTCGTATTTGCGGTCTGGGCGGTGCGCAGCAATACATGGGAACGGATGCCGGATGCCGTTCGGGCACTGCACCACCACATTCTGACCTGTTACCGAAACGGTCTGCGGGAACTGGAACAGATCAGCGCTCGCGTGGCCTCCAGGGCTGAACTGACCGCCAGAGAGTGCCTGAATTACCTGAGAGGTATTCACCTGCACTTCGACTCCGCACACATGCAGGCCTTGACCGGCTTTTTTCAACTGCTGCATGAATCCTTTGACTATCCATTTGTTCCAGACCTGCATATTATTCAGATATAAATCATGTTCAAACACCAAAAAGAAAAAAAAGACTTCGTCCATAAGAAATTCAGCGCTGTTTCCGCAAAATATGACCTCCTGAACTCCATTTTGAGCATGGGCATCGACCGTTTCTGGCGAAACAACACGGCGAAAGAGCTTGCAGAATGTACTGACGGCCTAATACTCGATCTCTGCGCAGGCACATTGCCCCTCTCCCGTGTACTGCATGACAGGCTCAGACACCCTGTGATCGCACTGGATTTCTGTTACGACATGCTGGCCTACGGACAGAAAAAATTGACACACAACGAACACAAGGCCATACTGCCCATATGCGGAGACGGCGAATCCCTGCCTTTCAAAAGCAACGTCTTCACAGGGGCCACCGTGGCCTTCGGCGTGCGAAACCTTGGCAATATCGAAAAAGGCATTGGCGAACTGTATCGAGTACTGAAGCCAAGTGGTAAGCTGGCTATTTTGGAATTTTCAAGGCCTCAAAACCTGATTTTAGCCCCTTTTTATCGATTTTATCTGCACAAGATTCTGCCTGTGGCAGGAGGTGCGATATCCGGCGATAAAGCCGCCTACGTCTATCTGGCAGAATCCATTGAGGCATTCATGACTCCCACAGCCTTGTGTGACCTGCTCAGAAAAAACGGTTTTCAGACTGTAAGTCACAGGCCCATGACTCTGGGCATAGTCACGCTTTATACGGCAATAAAGCCATGAGTCACGAAACAGACAACTCTAACATTCTCATCTATGCAGACGGCGCTTGTTCAGGAAATCCAGGCCCGGGCGGCTGGGGAGTGGTTCTGAAGTGGAAAGACCACGAAAAAAGACTTTGTGGCTGGACTCGACGCACCACCAACAACCGAATGGAACTACTGGCCGTCATTCGCGGGCTTGAGGCCATCAAGACAGACAACATACCAATTCTCATCACCACCGACTCGCAATACGTAATGACCGGACTGACTCAATGGATGCCTCGATGGAAGCAAAACGGTTGGAAAACCACACAAAAGACCGCCGTAAAAAACAGTGACCTCTGGCAGAGACTGGACGCCCTGTGTCAAAGATTCTCGCCTCGATGGCAATGGGTCAAGGGCCATGACGGCCATAAGGAAAACGAGATGGCAGACCGGCTGGCCCGTGAAACCATACAAAAAGGGCTGGCAGGTGAGCTGCCGGAGGATAAAATAGGTGATATCGATTCTAAAAACCAGTCTGTCGCCGAAGGGGTGCTCAGCAAAATTTCAAACCAACCGAGCTAAAAGTGTCCGTATTCCTCTTAAATCAAGAAATCAACTTTCCACCACCTGAATTAGCCGATGCCACCGGCCTTCTGGCCATAGGCGGGGATTTGAGATTCGAACGCCTGATTCTGGCCTATGTAAACGGCATATTCCCATGGTATAATGCAGACGAGCCCATTTTGTGGTGGTCGCCAAATCCAAGACTTGTGCTGTTTCCTGCTGAATTACATGTATCCAAAAGGCTTAAACGCACTTTGCGTGCAAACCGATTTCAAATCACATTTGATGCAGCCTTTGAACAGACCATAAGGGCATGTGGAGAGAGCAGACTTGCCAAAGGAGAAGACACCTGGCTCAATGAGGACATGATACAGGCCTACATAACACTACACCAAATGGGAATCGCCCATTCCGTTGAGGCATGGTTTCAAAACGAATTGGCAGGAGGGCTTTATGGTGTTGCCATAGGCCAAGTCTTTTATGGAGAATCCATGTGGACAAAGGTAACAGACGCCTCCAAGACAGCCTTCGTCACACTGGTGCAAAGGTTGATGAAATGGGATTTCCAATTGATAGACTGCCAGGTTACAACCACCCATCTCTTGTCATTCGGAGCTAAAGAGATACCCCGCAGCCTTTTCCTAAAGCTTTTACATAAATATGTCCGCCTTCGAAATACAGCACCAATTGGGTGTTGGATGAATGAAACAGTGCAGCCTATCGATATGTCCGCTTAACTCACATTTCTTGCTTGCAATACCTATTAATACAGCGTAATTTTAATGTAAAGTAAATTTCAAGGAGAGCTTCATTGGATGCGCTATTCCTCCATTCTACTTGTTGCCATCGTATTTCTAAATCAAAATTTTTTGGAATTTATCGCCTGCATACTTGGATTGCTGAAATAATCGAGCAGACTGGACTGAAAATAAGAGAGGAAGGGTATAAATGGCAGGTCCTGCACCACAGATAGGCCGATTGTTAGAGGAAAAAGGGCTCATTCATCAGGATCAGATACAGTTCGCCCTGCGTGAACAGAAGGCCACCGGCGAACGTCTCGGAGAATGCCTCATTCGCCTGGGCATGACCACAGACTCTGAACTGGCTCAAGTGCTTGGAGAGCAAAGTGGCCAACCCTTTATCGACCTCAGAAGCTTTACGCCTGACAAACAGGTGCTCTCTCGACTGCCTGTTCAAATAGCCCGTCAGAAACAGGTCCTTCCACTTTATATAGAGGACAATGTCCTGCACGTAGCCATATCCGACCCCTACGACACCACCATTCTCGAGACACTCTTTCGGCAGGTTGGACTGCCTGTCAAAATCAATGTCGGTGCGAAAAACGAACTGCAAAAACTCATAGAACGCTTCTATTACCTCTTGGAACACCCCATTGAAGAAGAACTGGAAGGCATCACACAGCGGCTGCGTCAGAACTCAAACCTCGACATAGACAGCAACCGGCTGCTGGACATGCTGCTTTCCGCCTCGATAAGTTATCGAGTGACCGACGTTCACCTGACTCCAAGCGACCTCTCAAGCCGTGTCATGTATCGCATAGACGGCATACTGAATTTCAATCACGTGTTTCCCATCTCCATTCACAATCGACTCATAACCACCATCAAGGTGCGTTCCGGCATGGATATATCAGAGCAGAGAAAACCGCAGGACGGCCGCATGTCCTTTGAATTTCTGGGCGATGCCTTTGACATTCGCGTCTCCACAGTGCGCACCAACAACGGCGAAAACTGCGTCATGCGCCTGCTTCCATCCAAAGGAGGTATGAGTATCGGCATACACGAACTCGGCTTTGAAAAGGCACAAGAAGAGCAGTTGATGGAACTCTTCAGCAAACCCTATGGCATGGTGCTGGTCACAGGTCCCACTGGCAGCGGCAAGACCACCACCCTTTATGCAGCCCTGCGCCAACAGGACGCCATCAGCAAAAACATTCTAACAGTGGAAGACCCCATAGAATACAACTTTTCTCTCATTCGCCAGACACAGGTGAACGAAAAGGCCGGCTATACATTTGCATCGGCCATTCGCACCTTTTTACGCCAAGACCCGGATGTGATACTGGTTGGCGAGATTCGCGACGAGGAAACGGCCATACTTGGCGTCAGAGCCGCCCTTACAGGCCATCTGGTGCTTTCCACTCTGCACACCAATACGGCCATAGGCGCCATAGCCCGTTTGAACGACCTGGGGATATCTCCACTGCTGCTCTCCAACGCCCTTGTGGGAGTGCTGGCTCAACGGCTCGTGCGCAGACTCTGCCCTTCATGCAAACAGTCATACCAACCCGATGCAAAGACCATGGAACGCTACAATCTACCGGAAAACGGCGAATATTACCGGGCAGGCAGGTGTCAACTGTGCAGAAACACAGGCTATCGAGGCCGTTCATCCATCGGAGAGATACTGCTCTTCAACAAGGACATATTGAAACTCGTGGCCGACAATGCCCCTCCCAACATCATAGAGGCCGAGGCCAGAAAAAACGGCTTTCAGACCCTATGGGAGGTGGGTATTCAAAAGGTCATAAAAGGTGAAACGACCCTTGAAGAACTACACAGAGTGATTACCTGATGGCCGTTTACAGCTACACAGCCCTCAATCCAGCCGGAGAGCTGATTCAGGAAGAAAACGAATTTCCATCTCTAACCGAACTTTACTCCGCTCTGCGGCGCAGAAATCTCACCTTACTGCGCTATAAACGCAAACTCTTTACTGCATCCCCAACCATAGCCCGCAGCATAAAACGGCCCATCATGGCCGAATTTCTACGCAATTTAGCCCTGTTGGTGCGAGGCGGCGTGCCCATTCGTCAGGCCGTGGAGGACCTCTCCACAGGTCCAGGAGACTCCACCTTGAACCATGTTCTGAAGAAGATACTGGGCCGACTGGATGAAGGGCTTTTGCTTTCAGAGGCGATGAAGGAACAGACCCATTATTTTCCAAAGATTGTCGTCACACTGGCCAGTCTCGGTGAGGAGACAGGCTCACTCGATCGCACCATGGAAGACGCCTCTAAACATATCACACGCATCGATGAATTGATAAGCGCCACCAAACGCGCTGTCTCCTATCCCATATTTGTCATAGTTGCCATGATGGGTGCACTGGGTTTTTGGCTCTTGTACGTACTTCCGAAGATACTGGAGCTCATCAACAACATGGGACTGAAGGAAATCCCGCTGGCCACTCGCATACTCATGGCCTCAGTGGAAATCGCCAAGACATGGTGGCCTGTTGCACCTGGTCTTTTTCTTCTGATCTTCATAATCTATCTGATCTCCAAAAAAAACATGACCGTGAAATATCACTGGGACAAGTTCTGGATGTCCACACCCATACTGGGAGTGGCCCTCACCTCTTCTCAATATGCATTCTTTTTCGAATATCTGTCGCTGCTTACAAATGCCGGCATTCAGATACTCACCGCCTTGGA
This sequence comes from Dissulfuribacterales bacterium, assembly GCA_041287365.1. Classification (GTDB taxonomy): domain Bacteria; phylum Desulfobacterota; class Dissulfuribacteria; order Dissulfuribacterales; family DYLC01; genus JAQVIJ01. The sequence goes on from JBEULL010000028.1 coordinate 24,724, forward strand.
ACTCATGGAGCAGTCGGTATCGAACAGGGTGATAGGTTTAGCGATAAAAGGCATAAAAGAAGACATCATGCTGGGCTATACCCTTTCCACTGCCTTCAACCGCAGAAAACTCTTCGAGCCGTTCATATTGCGTCTGGTCAATGTGGGAGAACAAACCGGTAATATATCGGAACAACTACTGATACTTGCCAAACACTACATGGATAGAGTAAATAGATTGGTGGAAAATCTGTCCAAAATCATAGAACCTGCACTGCTCATGATAGCAGGCTTTATATTCATTATTATAGCCCTGGGGCTGCTCGGTCCCATCTATGAAATAGTAAGTCAAATGAAATAGAAGAGATTGCAAAAGGTTTGCAACATACAGAGGAGAGAGAGTTGGCCCATCAGGATTATCTGACATTCTTCGGATTTAACGAACCTCCATTCCGTCTGTCGCCGGACCCCTCCTTCTTTTTTCCTGGCAAGGCACATGTGGCTGCTCGAGAGGTACTGAAATTCGCCATCGACAGGGGTGAGGGCTTCATGGTGCTCATCGGCCCTGCCGGATCAGGCAAGAGTCTGCTACTGCGCATGATACTCATGGAGCTTTCACCGCAAAAGATACCTGCCGTTGTGGTGACGCCCACAGCAGGACCTGCCGGACTCATACGCATGATCATAGAAGAACTGGGCCGTTCGGCGCCGGATACCGAGGACATCTCAATTCTACTCAAGGAATTTCAGAACACCATTTTAGATATGGCGTCCCAGGGCAAGGAGGCCCTCATTGTCATCGACGAGGCCCAGAATCTCTCCATAGAGACACTGGAGCAGCTTCGCATGCTCTCCAACATCGAAACCAGTCAGCGTAAACTGTTACAGATACTGCTCATAGGCCAAACAGAACTGGACGGTCTGTTGCAGGACGCCAGGCTCGGTCAACTGACACAACGTATAGTTATAAAGGAGGCGCTCTCACCCCTTTCAAAAGACGAAATAAGCGAATATGTCAAATACCGGCTTGCCAGGGCGGGCAGAGGGGATATTGCCTTCGACAGCAAGGCAGCGGCCAGAATCGCGACCCTTACTCAGGGCATTCCCAGACTTATCAATCGTCTAATGGACAGAACCCTGCTCATGAGCGCTGCAAAAGGCAGCACTCGCATAGATACACAAACCATAGATGAGGCGCAGAAGACCCTGCCGCAACCCAGCAACACCAGGCCGAGGTTTATGGAGAGATTTACACAAAGGCCTGTCTTCTGGGTTCTGCTGGCAGGGTTTTCCGCTTTTGCCGTCACAATCGGGCTGTTCATCTGGTATCTCGAAAAATCGGCCGTGAAAGGATGAGACAGCAGTCATGAACAGCGCCATAGATAGCCAGAAACAACACGCCGTTGCACCGCCAATGGCCGATCTGTATTTTCTACAAAATCAGGTCGAATCATTGAGTGGACCTGCGGCAACCTTCGGCCAGGCATCTCCCTCGACTTCCACCGACATCTGGAGCGGAATCGCGCTCATGACAAAAGAAAACCGACCTGTCTTCACTGCACCTTTTCAGATAGACATTCGTGATCCATTCATGAAAAAACGCACAAAAAGGGTATGTTGCATACTCGACACTCGCAATATGGTTGTGGCCACAGAGGAATTCCCTTCGCAGCTCACAGGAGATGTGCTGCAGCTCTCCATAAAGGAGCGTCTTCAAGCCAACGGGCTCTGGGTACAGGGACAGGAGATGGAAATGCGCCTTCATTCCATACAGGAAAACGGCCCTAACCGTCTCTACAACATCAGCCTCACCGCCTCTTCGGACATTCAGGGCATTATGGACACTCTCTGTCTTCAGGGGATTTCACTTAAAGGCATTCTGAGCCTGGCTCACTCCGTTTCAGGGCTGGTCTCCACCCTTCTTAACGAACCCGCCATGGTGCTGTATTGCGGCCCCAATCTCCTGCAATTGATGGCAACCGGCGACAAAATGGTCTATTCCATGCAATTTTTCCCCTATGAGGCCGAAAACACGCTGCCGGTATTCATACTGAATCAAGCCATGGAAATCGTAAAAATGAATGTAAAAAGGCTATACGGACTCGACATCAAAAATTTAGTGGCCGTAGGCCCAAGATATGACATATGTCCTTCCATTATCAACGGTATCGAACTGGTGCAGCCAGATTGGCAAAGAATACTCACATCGCCTTCCAATGAGGAAGTAACCCGTTTCCCAGGGCTCTATGGTGCATATTTTGCGAACAGCAACTTTGATTTTCTGCCCAAAGAGTGGCGATATGCCATGACTCTACAAAAATTCGGTATGGCGGCCACACTCGCTGCCGGGATTCTTGCCGCAGGCCTGGGAGGTTACGGGGCATACCTCTACAAACTCAATCAAGACCAGACCATGGAATATCAAAGGCTGTTCAACTCGATTTCGGTCCGCCAGGCCGCCATCGCTGCAAACCTGCCGCCTGAGACCACCAAAAAGGAACTGGAGACCTGGCTGGAACTACGCAGTACCGCCATAGAAAGACCACGGCTCGATACAATGCTGGCGTACATGGCGGAGGCATTGGAACCGGAAGTGTCGGTGGTGACACTCAATATATCAGCCCAAGCCCAAACCAGCGGCCAGAATCCAACACCCATCCCTAAAACACCCCCTGGGCAGACAGACAACACCGGGCAGTCTGTACAGGCCCTGCCCACCGGCCCGTTTCACATATCGATTGTGATGGAAAGCAAAGGCACCTTTGAAGAGACGAGACTCCGCATAAATCGCAGTCTTTCAAATCTGTGCAGTAATTTTCAACTCGATGAACCGAACTGGCAGTATGATGAAACCCAACAACTTTGCACAGTGACATGCCGAATGACACCCAAGACACCAAAAACAATCCCAGGGGTACAGTCATGAACAGACTCCCTTCAATATCCACAAAGACAATCATCCTCCAAATAATCACGGCAACCATTCTCTGTGTGAGCACGGCCTTTTATATATGGCAACAGAATGTTCAACAGCAACTGGCAAAATCACAAAATGAGTTATTACGCCATCAAAGTCAGTTACATTCCATAGAGGAACAACAGAAAAAATACAATGAGTTATATAAACAATATGCCCCTGTCATTCATGCCAAATGGAAATACATGGTTTTCCAATGGGACGATATAACGTTCCATGAATTACAACACCGCATAGATACACTTTATTCAGACTGCAATATACTACTGCCTGAAAATCTTGAGATACAAAAGGTTCAACCCGCTTCGGGCGCACAGCAACCGGCCGGGCCTGACGGCTCCAAAAGGGGTTACAGCATCAAACTCAAGATGGCGGGCCAATGGCTCTGCGCCGCACAGGATAAATGATAAGGAACATGCGATGGAACTATCGATAACACCACAGGAACTCAAGGAATGGGGCAGGACATGCACTCCATTTATCGTCCTAATTCTGGCCGTGATTACAGGTCTGTGGGCCGGTTCGTCTGTAAGGATTGAGCCCCTGCCTCAACCGGACCAGTTTAATTTTTCCTTTAACGCAAAAGCAAAACAACCGACAGCAGTCGCATGGCAACGACCTCAAGGCCAGGCCGACCTCTTTAAGTTGGAACAGCCGCCTCCACTTGCGGCCGAACCGATTCCTTTAAAAGAAGACAATGCCCCTGCCATGACCACGGAACTACATCTTCAGTTCATCATATTCAACGGAGCCAGGAAAATCTGCAAGATAAACGACCGATTTTTCGAAGAAGGCCAGGAAGGCAACGGTTTTCGAGTCAAAAGCATCACTCGATCCGGAGTGTGGCTTGAACCAGCCGCCTCGTTCGGTGGAGCCGCTACATCAGACCAATCCTGCTTCATTTACCTTGGGCAGAAGATCAACTTTACAACAGCCCCATTTTCCGGAGTCAACTGAAACATGAACGCTCACACACATCATAATCACTATGAATCGCAGTTATTCACCATGTCTTATTCTGTACCACTCTTTTTTTGCGTCATTCTCCTGTGCTTCGGTATTCTGGCCTGCGCCCCCATTCGGCAGAATGCGCCATTCGACACATCAAGTCAAAGAATCGACGGTCCTGCCGCCGATATCCAAAATATGCCGCCTAACTCCGACACAGCGCAGCAGGCCAGACAGCCTTTCATTCAGGGCCAGACAGGCCGACAAAAATTTGCCACCCCCGCCCCGCGTTTCAAGACCATCTCTCCCATGGAAAGCCAGCGAATCAGCATGTCCTTTGTCAAAGAGGATATTCGGGCGATTTTGCAGGCAATGGCTCACGCAACCGGCATGAACCTGGCCATATCACCCAAGGCCAACAACATGCTCGATAACCGTCTCATCACAGCGGAATACAATGAACGCACAGCAAAAGAGATACTGGATTCCGTGTGTAAAATGGCGGATGTCGCATGGAGACAGGAGACAGACACCATATACATCGAACCCACGGCGCGCCGCGTCTTTCATCTGGACTTTCTGAGCTCTGTCAGCAAGTCCGATTTTAAGGTGGGGGGTGATGTGCTGGGCAGCGGTTTCGGTAGCGGAGGCGGAGGGAGTGATATAACCACATCCCAACTCACAGGCAGTTTCGAGCTATCAGGCGCTGTGACGGACAGCGTGACGGACATCTATAAGGGCATAGAAGAAAGCCTGAAGGAACGCATAGGCCAAAACGGCCAGTTCTTTCTAAATCGTCAGACCGGCATTCTCACGGTAAACGCCAGTCCTAACACCCTGGACGATATAGCCACCACCATCGAGACATTACGCAGACAGTACAGACGTCAGGCCCTCATAGAGGCCAAGATACTGGAAGTGGAGCTGTCTCAGGGTAATGAATTTGGTATAGACTGGCGGAATTTCGAGGTCAATCTCAGCAAAAGCGCCCTGCAGAACACGCCTCTGTCTGCGGGCATAACAGGCAATCTGACCTCCAGCAACAATATGATGGACAACATCTGGAACTATGGAATAAAACTTTCCAACCGCTACTACAACATCAATATGGTCTTTCACGCCCTTCAACAGTACGGAAACATCAAAACCCTCTCTAATCCAAGGCTCAAGGTCATGAACGGCCAACCGGCAATAATCAGCGTAGGCCAGTCCATATCCTATCTGAAGAGCCTGCAAAATCAGACCACCACCACAGGCAATCAGACCAACACAAATCCATCAGTCACCATCAGTGCCGTATTTGACGGCATTTTGCTGGGCATCACGCCGATTATAGAGGAAGACGGCCATGTAACACTTCATATAGTGCCAATAAAAAGTGAATTGATCTCCATGGATGAAAGACAATTCGGAGGCGTAGGCACCGGCGCCAATAGCAATGTCTATACATTTCCTAAGGTCAATCTCCGTGAGGCATCCACCATCGTCAGGGCAATGCCGGGGGAAATAGTGGTACTCGGTGGTCTGATACAGGACAGAACCATGACCTCCAATGCCCAGGTGCCTGTCCTGTCCAGCCTGCCGCTGGTGGGAAATGCCTTCACCTACAAGACGCAGTATAAAAAATCCGTGGAACTGGTCATAGTTATGCAGATTCAAGTGAGGGAGGACGATGAGTAGTCTGTTCGAGGCGCTTAAAAACCTGGAGAGACGTCAGACGCAGCCGGAAAACCCGTTCTCGAATGCGCCTGAACCGCGGCATACAGCAGGCAACGAGATAAAACGCTTTTTGCGGCAATTTCTCTCAAGGCCATTTGGCGTCTTGATTGCAGCGCTGTCATGCGCGGTTCTTATGGGTTTCGTGGCACTTTTTGCCGTGGACTGGTATCTAAAAAAGGTACCCTTACAACATCCTGTTACTGTAAACCAAACACAACCAATTGAACAAATAAAGACCATCGATACACCTGCCCCAATAGAAAATCTCCCACAAACACCGACTCCAACCGCACCTGCACCTTCACAAAATCCTCAAGATGAAACTGTACCATCAGTTCCCAAGCCTGCTTCCGTTCAAACAGACACACAGTCCAGCCTGAGTCAAGATATCGCTCCAACCCAGCAGAAACAATCGGATACCGATAGCATAACCACAAAGGCCACTATTGAAGAACAGAAGAAAAACAGGGAAGAGATGATACAGAACGACAAAATGAAAACCATGCCAATGGCCCAGGCAATGGCCCAGGGACAGACACCTACACAAGGACCAGGCATTCAAGTTCAGGTCATATCCACTCCTCAGGATGACTCTGCCAGGTGGCATAAAAATCTTTTGGAACAGGCGGAAACCCTTCGCAAACAGGGCAAATTTCAGGAAGCCATTCCACTTTACACAAAACTCTGGAATGCCACTCATGACCCGGCCATTGCCAACAATTTAGCCGGAATATATCTTGTTATAGAAAAACCCCAGGAGGCGGTGGCGATATTGAATGAGGCAGTTAAGATTTCACCACAGGATGAAGATATAAAATATAACTTAGAATTGGCATTAAATATGCTAAAAATGGATCAGGAAAAATAACAGAAATGGCCACGAAATGCAGACAGCCTCAAAGCCATACCATTATACTGTAGAAGATTGGCAACAGTGGAAAGGCAAATGGGAACTCTTAGAGGGCCTTGCCATCGCAAGGAAGATATGTCAAACAAGGGAATGTTACAGACGAAACCTTCATCTTTGAAGCAAGTGCAGGCCTGAGTTAAATTTTAAACAGATCCGGTTTAACAAGTAGCGGAAATGGCATAAAATATGCTTAACATAAAATATGCTTAACATTAAAGCAACAAATTGGTATAAAATAGGCACAGCAAGCCATAATCGCCGATATGGGCGC
>JBEULL010000029.1:0-4746 GCA_041287365.1 Dissulfuribacterales bacterium
CTCTAAAACAACACCATAATCAGGCAGCCAAACCGAAAGCAGAGATTGATTTAAAGCAGTTCGGACCTCATGATTGGGAAGTTGCAACATATAAGCAGGCCCAGCAGGGGTAGGAATCCGCTCTTTGATGGTGAGATACCCAGTCTGCCAGAGCATGGCCTCAGGTCGAATGTAGTCCACGTCAAAGGCCGAAAGCAGGTCTTCATTGGCAAAGATATGCTCCAGCTTGGGAGTAAAGAAGTTGCGCTCTCGAAGCCAGTTCACCAAAAACGTAGGCGTTCCTGTCTCAAACCACCAGGAACGAAACTCACGGGCATTAAAGAGTAACAGCACATCAAAGGGGTTATAAACGCTCTCTCCAAGCCATGAATAACCGTTATACCAACGACGAATCTCGTCCCTGTCCAGACCTTCCAGCTCCGGGGCAAAGACCGTGTCTATATCGTTCTCAGTATAGCCGCAGATAGTGGCATATTCAGGCAGCAATGTAATGTCTATGAGGTTATTGAGCCCAGAAAATATACTCACCTTGCTGAACTTGGAGACACCGGTGAGAAATACGAACTTGAGGTTTGCATCCTGGCCCTTGAGCACAGAATAGAGGTTTCGAAGCCCTTCTCGCATGGCACGGGCTATCTCAGGCTCAGTGATATTATCCAAAATGGGCTTATCGTATTCGTCAACTAAAACCACGGCGCGCTGGTTGTATTTTTGTGCAGCAGTTTTAATGAGATCAGCAAAACAGCCCGAAATATCGGCTTCATCATCGCAAGAAATCTCAAGCCTTCTGGCATTGTCTCGCAACAATTTAAGAATGCGGTGGTCCAACTGCTCTCTTGACTCAAGCCTTCCCTCTGCAAAGCTGATGCGTATCACTGGATACTTTTTGTTCCAGTCCCAGTTTCGCTCCAGATACAGGCCTTCAAACAGGGATTTGTTGCCCAAAAAGGCCTCGGCCAACGTATCCAAAAACAGGGATTTCCCAAACCTGCGAGGACGAGAGAGAAAATAGTGTGTGCCGCCATTAACAAGCCTCTCTATCATGGGCGTCTTGTCCACGTAGTAATAGTCGTCTTCTCGAATCTTGGAAAAGGTCTGTATGCCGATGGGAAGCTTTTTACGAAGCATGGCCTACCTCCAACATGTCTCAGCGATTGTGCTGTAAAAAAGACATAGAAGACATGACTATTCTTTTTTTGTCTCACACCGCTTTCTCAAACTCGCCTCAAATCCGCCTCGACCATGAACTCCAGAAGCCTGCTGAAGGTGGTCTGAGGCTGCCAGCCCAGTTGCCTTTTGGCCTTGGAGGCATCGCCGATGAGCAATTCCACCTCCGCAGGCCGAAAGAATTCAGGGGACACCTCCACCAGCACGCGGCCGTCCTTTACATTTATGCCCTTTTCGTTCACTCCCTCGCCTTGCCAGGCCAGCTCATAGCCCGCAGCGCGAAATGCGCACTCGATCCACTCCCGCACCGTGTGCGTCTCGCCGGTGGCGATTACATAGTCATCGGGCTGATTCTGCTGAAGTATGCGCCACATGGCCTCTACATATTCGAGGGCGTAGCCCCAGTCCCGTTTGGCATTCAGATTCCCCACGATTACTCTGTCTTGAAGGCCCTTTTGAATGCGGGCAACGGCATGTGTGACCTTGCGTGTGAGAAACTCCAGGCCGCGAAGCGGAGACTCGTGATTGAAAAGTATGCCTGAACAGGCGAACATGCCGTAGGACTCCCGGTAATTCACTGTCATCCAGTGGGCAAAGAGCTTGGCCACGCCATAGGGGCTTCGAGGATAAAAGGGCGTCTTTTCGCTCTGAGGCACCTCCTGCACTCTGCCGAACATCTCGGAGGTGGAGGCCTGATAGAAACGGGCGGCGGGGTTGTAAAGGCGAATGGCCTCCAAAAGGCGCAAAACACCCGTGGCGTCTATGTCTGCGGTGAGCAGAGGCTGGTCAAAGGAGACCTTCACAAAGCTCTGGGCAGCCAGGTTATAGACCTCATCGGGCTTGATTCTTTCGATGGTGCGCAGCACATTGGTGAGCTCCAAAAGGTCCATGTATACGATTTGCACGTCTGAGTCGATTCCAAGCTCTTTCAGCCGCCAGTTGCTGGAGTCGCCGCTGCGCCTGTCCGCGCCATAGACTCTGTAGCCCTTTTCCAGTAGTAATTTTGCCAGATATGCCCCATCCTGGCCGCGAATCCCTGTTATCAACGCTGTTTTCATGATTTATTCCTTTCGTTTTTGTGTCTTTCAATGGCATCTTTGAGTTGCAAATATATCTGACGGGCGCGAGGCGAGAGCTGCTGAAACTCCATGGGCACAGGAGGCTGATTCTCGGCCTGGGGAGCATTTCTGTTTTCATTCGCCCCATACCTTCTATAAAACGCCCTTGCACGCTCATACACGCCCAAACGATGCAGCCACTTCAAGGCAGTGTCGTATAGGTGTGGACGTGCTTGTAGAAAATGAATACACTTGCCAGCCCCTATTTTCAAAAGTTTCCCGCCAATAAATTTTGTGCGCCCCACAAGCCCCTGCTCTCGAATGCGCACTATCTGCCGATAGAGAAAACGCACAGGGGGTGTGCGAAGGGGCTTGGTGATGCGCCAGGAGATGCTGTTGTAAAGGGCGTTCAATTGCCCAGACAGTTCAACAAATTTGGCTTCATATTGCTCTTGAGTTTCAAATCTTATTTTTATTATTTCATCCATTTTGGCTTCCAATGTCTTAATGCGGCAGGCCTGCTCTTCAGATACAATAGCCAATGACCCTGTTTTTTGCTTCAATCCATTGACATCTGTTGTCAAGCTTTGGCACTGTTCATCTATGTTGACTGCCAGCTTCTCCGCAGACTCCGCTCGCTCACGCGCAGCTTGCAATCCTTCTTCCAGACCATTCAAACGATCTATCGCATCTGTCAGGCCCAACTTTATGGTCTCTGTTTTGGTCTCTACTTGCCCTATAAAGACCTCCGATGAAGCTAACCTGTCTTCCAACCTATTGGTTTGTAAGCCCAATGCATCAGCGCGTTTCAGTGCTGTCTTGGTCTCTTGATTCAACTCGGTTATGTGTCTAATGACAGTCTCTGCTTTCTGCTTCAATTCATTGACATTCATATGTATCGCTGTCAGATTGGCTTCGACATCTCTATCAAAACGCCCTGCTATCTCTTCAAGGGAGATTCCATAATTTCTATGAAATGCCTCATCAAAAAGCCCCATTATCTGGGGTTCAGCGGCCTTTTGCGCAACAATGGCATAATCAGGGCTTACACTGGATAAAACGTCCATCAAGCGAATAGCCATGCCCTCTTTAGAGATGTCTGATGGTTCCTGCAGGCGCAAGACCTTCACACGGGCAAAACCATGATACTCTGCCAAAAACTCTAATAACAGCGGCGGAATAGGCCGTACATGAGTGGGATCGAGATAAAAATTGGTGGTGGCCACACGAATGTTTTCAGGATTGGGGGTTTCGAGAATCAAAATGCCGCCGGGTTTCAAGACCCGCAATGCCCCAGAAATGATGTCATGCACCTTTTGCACAGGAAGGTGTTCCACAAGATGAAAGGCAGTTACTACTACATAACTATCAACCGTGGCATTTTTGAGATATGAAACAGCATCCCGTGTAGCTACAGGCAATTTCCGCTCACGGCATTCACTCAACATGCCATCGTCCATGTCCACGCCAAAGGGTTGAAAGCCATTTTCCTGCATCAGCTCCAACCATTCTCCACGGCCACAACCCAAATCCAGCGACATGGAGGCATCGTAAACGGCCTTAAGCGGCAGAAGAAATGGCAAATAGACCTTGAGCCGTTCCTTTATCAACTCACGGCTTCCGCGATGTTTTGTCTCAAAGGCATGATAGAATTTTGTATCATTCATATAATTTTTTTATATTGATGATTATTGCAACTCGCAAGATATCTGAGCAGGCAGATTGCAAACACCTGCAAAACGCGGACCACTATTTGGAATACATTGAAAGACAAGGGCCCTGTCCCACCAATCATAATTGGCAATAACATGGGTATCCTGTGTATGTAGGGCCGCTGAAACACTATAACTGCCCTGGCCCAACATCAGCTGTGGAAAGCCAAAATCCACAAACCCCTGACGATTCGCTTCAATGTTTTTCAGTTCCAATCCGTGCAAAAAGGTATTGGTGCCAAAGACATCATTACCCAACCTATCACGAATGAGAATCCCAACAGTCAGTTCATTCAAGGTATCGTTGGTCTTGATATGCACACGAATCACGGCATTCTCACCGGTCTGAATAGCCCTTACAGGCTTTCCAAATGACAAAAGCTCTACTGATGTAATGACAGCACGCCCATTCCCTGAACGGGTCTTTTTGCCGCACTCCGCCTCCTCTTGAAGTATCTTTTGATTTTCCTGCTGTTTGGCGATCATGGCATTGTAATAGTCTAATACCACATCCGGAGCGTCATCCTTAATGAGAATACCTCCATCAAGCAGAATAGCCCGATTACAAAGGGTCTTTACAGCACCAGGGCTGTGTGAGACAAAAAGTAAGGTAGTGCCTGCATCCCGAAACTTACGAATACGGTCAAAACTCTTGTGCTGAAAATAAGCATCCCCCACGCTTAGCGCCTCATCCACAATCAAGATGTCCGGCCTTACGCATGTTGCCACGGAAAACGCAAGCCGCACCTGCATACCGCTGGAATACACGCGCACCGGCTGGTCGATGTAGTCTCCGATCTCGGCAAATG
>JBEULL010000003.1:0-87259 GCA_041287365.1 Dissulfuribacterales bacterium
AGATTCTGTTCCCTAATATCCTTTTTATTTCAATACATCAGGTTATTTTTTCAGTCCATACACTGTAACGTTGCATATCTTTCTAACCTCCTCAAATGGAGAATAATGCAGCTATTTCTTTTGCCCCGCCGTTAAGAGGCATTCTAAGGCAAAAACCTGTCCAGCATCAGCTTGAATATCTCCTCGTCAATCTCCTTCAGCAGCCGATCCTTTTCATCCTTGGGCAGAAATGCCGCCTTGAAACCGTTTTTGACCAGACGCAGCACCTCCCAGCGTGAGAGACCGTCCTGAGTCATGCGCGCCGCCTCCAGATATTCGTTAGACAGGGTTGTATGTGAGATGCCGCGGTTATCCGTGTTGATAGTGACCAAAATGCCGGAATCGAGATATGTCTTGAGAGGATAGACATCGTCTTGGTCTTGGCTGTTATGCACATCGAAATATCTGAATCCATTGGTCTGACGGTTTGAAGACGGACACATCTCGATTGCGATGCCATAATCCCTTACATATCCCATCATCTTTTTGTTGTTGACCAGCTTCAGTCCGTGCCCGATGCGTTTGGCGTGCAGAAGATAGATGGCCTCCCATATCCTGTCATCCTGCTCCATCTCCCCCGCATGAATGGTGATGTTGATGAAATGGTGGTGAAGGGGCATGAATATGTCCTGAAACAGGGCAGGGTCGTTACCCTCTTCCTGACCAGCCAGATCAAAGCCGGCGATACGCGGCCCCTTGCCGGCTATTCGGCTGAAGGTTACGGCGGCGGCAACGTGTGAGACCATTGAGGCGCGGTCTTTATGGCGTGTGGCCATGATTAGGAAATTGACATAAAAGCTAAAATGTTCCTTCACGAATTTTCGCGCCTCGTCCAGCAACGTATCGATCACCAGACGGATATCCAACCCGGCCCTGGTATAGTTGTCAGGCGAAAAACGCACCTCAAGAAGACGGACGTTTTCCTTGCAGGCGGCCTCCATGAGCCATAACAGGGCCTTGCGCAGGGTGTTTTCAGTCTGCAGAATGCTGGAACCGGCAAGGTTGCCACATGCCATATACCAACGAAGGTCTTTAGGCTGTTCACCGTCTAGCCTGCCATCACTGCTTATCTCCTCGATCTGGTCCTCGCCGAGCGTCTGAATCAACACCGCATTGCAAATATGCATCTCCTCGCCCATGTCGTCAAAGAGGTATTCCAGATTCTCAAGGCAGTGAATGACCGGCGCGCCATCTTTTTCAGGCCGCAGCCGCCGGAGATCGCCGGACGTAACAGACGTCAGAGATATGCCGAGTTTCTTCTCAAGGGCGGTGCGGACTGCCATCCGTCTTTGCTCATCGATCTTGAGATCATCAAGCAGTGTGCCAGCAAGTTCTTTTAGAAGGGCTGCGTCGTATGCCCCTCCGAGGTGGCAGTGCAGATCGGCCTTTGGCAGCATCTTAAGCCATTCGAGATCCGCCTCTTTCGCCTTCGAATCAATGCCGATGTATTCGTTGCGAAGGTGTTCCGTCACATTGGCGGGCAGCAGGTAGAGGGAACGGAAATTGTCGCCAAGCTCGTCCTTTATGAGACCCTTTCTGCGCTCCTCAACGAACCGTCTGGCAGGTGTCCACAGAATATTGAAATTCATTGATTCCGAACGTTTTTCTTTATTCTTGGCGGTGATGATGAGATAACCCTTGCATCCATAGAGCAGTCCTGCTTCGATTAAAGTCTGAGTTATGATCTTTCTGCCGGCAGATGCGATGATCAAATCACACTGTAAGGACAATTTTTGAATCTCTCTGTAAATGATACTTCTTGCCATCTCTTCATTTTCAGAAGAGTCAACATCCTGCATATCAAGGCGAATCTCATGAAGTATGGGAGGCGGCACACTAAAACTCTTTTGGGATATCTCATTTTGAATGTCTTCGTTAAGGGCATTGAAAGACTCGATGACTGCTGGTTCTGTGGTGGTAATGAGATAGATATCCGTAAGGCGAGAGCCATGAAAACCAGCCTTGATCTTCTGGCCGTGAGGGTTGTAACTAAGACATTTACAAAAGAAGTCGATGAATTGTAGAATCAGATCCCTTCCATTAGGACCTACACCCAGTGAAGTGATGAGTGTTAACTCCACAAGCACCTCCTTCCTTTTCTCAAAATCAGACTAACAAATCAAAGAAAAAAATCAATAATAAATCGAACCACCACGTCCTTTCTTGCTTATTTATGAAGCGCATAAAGTGCCTCTGTGAGCACCTAAGGGGTAGTTTCCAGCACTGCAAAAGGTATATACTTCATGTAAGCACCTCGAGTTTACCCAGCCCGAAGACCGTCTGCTTGCCCAGATGCACCCTTTCGGCATATTGCAAAAAAGGCAGGAAATCCTGAAGGTTTTCGGCTTCATAAGTGGCATAACCCACCAGTCCGCCCAGCTTTATGGCAATCTTTTGTCGGCCTGAGTAATGAGAAAACTCTTTCCAGACCAGAGTAGAATCACAGGTTTTCACGTCTTGCGCCCTTGCAATCAGGCCATCATAATTCATCTCTGTAGTGTTTTCGCCATAAACCTGTTCCAATGCCGTGATTCTGCGCATGGCTGCAAAAAACAGGGTATGAAAAGGGAGTTCCTTCGTAAGCCTACCCTGTTCCTTCAGGCGAATTGGGGTTATATATTTCACGGTCAATCTTGAAACAGGCTGACTTCGCTCGGCTTGCGGCTGCCAACAGGATAGATCATGAATACAAGGAATGTCTTTAAGTATTTCATTTTCCAGGAGATCATTGCCATCAGACCTGACTTTATTCAATTGAAACCTGCCCCGGCCCTTGCCATCTATCTTCTTGCCTATTCCCGTTTCACCCAATTTCATCACAGAATGCACCAGATACGGCAGATATTGATTCGCCTTGCCAAAGAGCTTGACGGAGAACTCCACAGACTGTCCCTGCTCGATATCGGTGCCTGAAAATGAGCGCGATGAGAGTACGTATGGCTTGGGTATCTCTGTAAGTCGAGCAGAGACTGTATGAGGTGCAGCTATTGGTTCAAAAAACATCGCATACATACAACTGGTCTTGAGTATACATGTGGCACATGCGGCATTGCGAAGGACACAAACAAGCCTTTTGATAACCCCACCCAGCCCGCTTCTCAATACAAATGTAAAGGGCTGCTTCCTCAAAAGTATGGGGGTCTGCGCTGTAATCAAAAAATCATAGCTACCCAATTTCATCGTTTTGCTTCCTTATGACATCGAAGAGGATTCGGCATCAGCAATACCAACCCACTTGCATATTTTAATCGCACCAGGCAATAGCTTTAACTACAAATGATGGTCATCAAGATATCTCAGCCATAGCCTGGAATTATATTTCATAACCATTCCGTTTGCCACAGAGCGCCAGTCCATTGCCCGTAAAAAAATCAATCGTTCCGCTTATGACATGTTACTCAGCAGTTTCCATCTGTTGTCAAAGGGAAAAATGAATTATCATCCATCCTCCATGAGCCATGTCTATAACCTTCACCGGAGAAATTCATGAAAAACTTAGCCATACTATTCGCCATTGTCCTTCTGATCGTTGTGTCAGGGTGCAAGGCAGGAGAAAAGAATTCAAACCAAAAAGACAAATCAGCCTCGAGCAGCCCAAAGGGAATGCAGACCTCGCCCACGCCTGTAACGGTGGAACAGGCGAAAAAGGCGGACATGAATGTCTATCTCACCGCCATCGGCACAGTAACTCCCTTAAATACAGTAACCGTGCGCAGCAGGGTGGATGGCGAATTGAAGGCAGTACACTTCAAGGAAGGAAGTGAGGTAAAGCGTGGCATCCTTCTGGCGGAAATCGACTCAAGACCCTTCGAGGTTCAGTTGAAGCAGGCCAGGGCGCAGCTTGCCCGAGACACGGAGCAACTGCAAAACGCCCGCAGTGTTCTGAAACGCTATCGTATGGCGGAACAACAGAATGCCGTATCCAAACAGCAATTGGATGCACAGGAGACACTGGTCAAGGAGCTCGAAGCCGCCATCGAGATGGACAAGGCCCAGATAGACAGCGCATCCCTTCAGATCACCTACAGCCGTATCACAGCACCCATCAGCGGTAGAATCGGCCTTCGCCTTGTGGATCCTGGCAATATGGTGCGAGCCTCGGATGCCTCAGGCATCTTTACCATCGTCCAGACCCAACCCATCTCCGTGATCTTCGCCGTCTCCCAGGATTATCTGCCACAGATACTAGAGCGCATGAAACATGGTAAAATAGTGGTGGAGGCATTGAATCGCGAGATGAAGACCAGGCTTACTACCGGTGAACTGAATGCCATAGACAATCAAATAGATACATCCACGGGCACAATAAAGCTCAAGGCAATTTTCCCCAATAAAAACAATGAGCTGTTCCCAAATCAGTTTGTCAATGCGAGGATTGTTCTGTCAGTTGAAAAAGACGCCATAACAGTGCCGTCTGAGGCGGTTCAGAGAAACACGCAAGGTGCCTTTGTCTTTGTGCTGAATACAGACGACACAGTGAGCATGAGACCTGTCAAGACCGGCGTCACTCAGGCCGGAAAGACCTCCATATCAGATGGCTTGAAAGCCGATGAAAAGGTGGTGGTGAGCGGAGCTGAGCGCCTGAAGGATGGAGCGAAGGTGGAGGTGCGAAACACAGAAAAGGCCGAAAACAAAACAACCACAGGGGAAAAGAAAGAATAAGGGCCTACCCATGAATTTTTCACGGCTTTTCATAGAACGGCCAGTTGCCACCACACTGCTCATGATCGCCATTCTTCTGGCCGGCGCGGCGGCCTATAGGCAACTGCCTGTCTCAGCCCTACCTCAGGTGGATTACCCCACCATTCAGGTACGCACCTTCTATCCAGGCGCCAGCGCCGATGTGATGGCATCTTCCGTCACCTCACCTCTTGAACGCCAGTTCGGGCAGATGCCCGGTCTGGCTCAAATGACATCCTCCAGTTCTCACGGCAGTTCGGTAATCACTCTGCAATTCATTCTTGAACTGCCCCTCGACATAGCGGAACAACAGGTGCAGGCTGCCATCAATGCAGCCTCGGGTTTCCTTCCCAGGGATCTGCCCAATCCGCCTGTTTACAACAAGGTCAATCCTGCGGACGCACCCATCCTGACTCTGGCCCTCACCTCCGATTCCATGCGCCTGCCTGAACTCGAAGATCTTGCAGACACTCGACTGGCACAAAAACTCTCGCAGGTATCAGGCGTTGGGCTGGTGAGCATCAGTGGAGGCCAGAGACCCGCCGTCCGCATACAGGCCAATCCCACGGCCCTTGCAGCCTACGGCCTTACTCTGGAAGACCTGAGGACCGGTCTGATTGCAGCCAATGTCAATCAAGCCAAAGGGAGCTTCGACGGCCCCAAACAGTCCTATGTAATCTCCGCCAACGATCAACTCTTCTCCAGCCAGGAATACATGAAACTGGTCATCGCCTACAAAAACGGCGCTCCGATTCTGCTGAAGGACGTTGCAGAGGCCATAGACGATGCCGAGAACGTAAATCAGGCGGCCTGGATGAACACCACTCCAGCGGTCATTTTGAACATACAAAGGCAGCCAGGGGCCAATGTCATAGAGGTGGTGGATCGCATTCAAAAACTGCTTCCCCAACTGAACGCAGCCCTACCGGCCTCAGTAAAGGTCTCCATTCTCACCGATCGCACTCTTACCATTCGGGAATCGGTGAAGGACGTGCAGTTCGAGCTGCTGCTGGCCGTAGCCCTGGTGATTCTGGTCATGTTTCTGTTTTTGCGCAATCTATCCGCCACAGCCATTCCCGGCGCGGCTGTGCCCCTGTCCCTTGTGGGCACATTCGGCCTCATGTACCTGCTGGATTACAGCCTCAACAACCTCTCTCTCATGGCATTGACCATCTCCACGGGCTTTGTGGTGGACGACGCCATCGTGATGGTGGAAAACATCGCGAGGCATGTGGAGGCGGGAAAATCACCCCTGAATGCCGCCATAACAGGTGCAAAAGAGATCGGATTCACCATCCTTTCCCTAACCGTCTCTCTCATAGCGGTGCTGATTCCGCTGCTCTTCATGGGGGATGTGGTGGGCAGGCTCTTTCGAGAATTCGCAGTCACTTTGGGCGTCACCATAGTCATTTCGGCCTTTGTGTCCCTCACGCTCACTCCAATGATGTGCGCACGTATTCTGAAAAACACTCCAAAGGAACACAGAAGCTGGTTTTATATCGCATCGGGCCGCTTTTTCGATGCAATGATCTCGGCATACGGCCGCTCTCTGAAATGGGTACTCGGCCATCAGCCCGGCCTCCTGGCCGTCTCCGTCCTTACCCTCGGCCTCACGGTCATACTTTATATGGCCATTCCCAAGGGATTTTTCCCTGTGCAGGACACAGGGGTCATTCAAGGCATATCCGAGGCATCCCAGAGCATCTCCTTTCCTGCCATGGCCCGCCTGCAACAGACTCTGGTGCAAAAAATCCTTGAAGATCCTGCAGTGCAAAGCGTCTCGTCTTTCATAGGCATCGACGGTGCCAATCCGACCCTCAACAACGGCAGAATGCTCATCAATCTGAAACCACTGGCCTCAAGGGATGCAAACGTCACAGAGGTCATACGCCGATTGCATGAACAATCGGCCGGCATACACGAAATCAAGCTCTTCTTGCAACCTGTACAGGACCTCACCGTGGATGCACGAATAGGCCGCACTCAATATCAGATGACCCTCGACAGCCCCAATGCAGAAGAGCTGGAGCTATGGACGAAACGCCTGGTGGAAGGGCTTCAACAGCGCAAAGAGCTGGAGCATGTCAGCAGTGACCAGCAGAATCAGGGTCTGCGCATTTTGCTGAACATAGACCGGCAGACCGCGGCCCGCTTCGGCGTCACGCCGCTGGACATAGACAACGCCCTTTACGATGCCTTCGGCCAACGTCAGGTCTCCACCATCTTCACTGAACTAAATCAGTATCGCGTGATACTTACGGTCAAACCAAACTTCGCACAGCATCCAGAAGACCTGCAATTTCTTTATGTCCGTTCCAGCACCGGAAACCGAGTGCCCCTTGCCGCAGTAGCATCCATCACTGAAACAAGGGGGCCGCTGGTCATTCATCGTCAGGGTCAATTTCCGGCGGCCACAGTCTCCTTTGATTGCGCGCCAAATGTATCCCTCGGCCAGGCGGTGAAGGCCATAGAGAATGTGATTCAGGGCATGGGCATGCCGGCCAGCATAAAAACGGATTTTCAGGGCGCTGCACAGGCATTCAACGCATCCCTCAAAAACGAACCGCTTCTGATTTTGGCAGCGCTCGTTACGGTGTATATCGTGCTCGGCGTGCTGTATGAAAGCTACATCCATCCCATCACGATCCTTTCAACTCTGCCGTCCGCGGGAGTAGGAGCCGTGCTTTTTCTCATGTTCTTTCACCAGAACCTCACTGTCATAGCCATTATTGGCATCGTTTTGCTCATAGGAATCGTCAAAAAAAACGGAATCATGATGGTGGATTTTGCACTTGATGCAGAGCGCAATGAGGGTAAATCCGCTGAAGAGGCCATATATCAGGCGTGTCTTCTGCGTTTCAGACCCATTCTCATGACCACCATGGCGGCGTTGCTTGGTGCATTGCCTCTGGCCATGGGCTCTGGCGTGGGCTCCGAACTGCGCAGACCACTGGGTATAGCCATCATAGGCGGTCTGGTGGTCAGTCAGATTCTGACCCTTTACACCACTCCGGTCATCTATCTGTTCTTTGACAGAATGGCAAAAAGAGTCAGAACAAACGCAATCGGTTCATGAACATTTCGGAGATTTTTATAAAAAGGCCTGTGGCCACCACGCTTCTGACCGTAGGACTCGTGCTGGCGGGTATTCTGGCATTCAAATTCCTGCCGGTCTCTCCGCTTCCACAGGTGGATTTCCCGACTATCTCTGTCTCCGCCTCACTTCCAGGCGCCGACCCCGAGACTATGGCCACCTCCGTGGCCGCGCCTCTCGAACGTCAGTTCGGCAGAATAGCAGGTGTCACCGAGATGACCTCCGTCAGTTACAGGGGTACGGTGAGCATCACACTGCAATTCGAGCTGAACAGGGACATAAACGGCGCTGCCAGAGACGTTCAAGCGGCCATTAACGCAGCCCGCAGCTATCTGCCCTCCAACCTGCCCAGCAACCCTACCTACCGCAAGATCAACCCATCCGATGCGCCCATCCTCATTCTATCCCTAACATCCGACACGGTCGGCAAACCCGAAATGTATGACGCCGCCTCCACCATTTTGCAGCAGCGGCTCTCACAGATAAACGGTGTCGGCCAGGTTTTTGTGGGCGGCGGGGCCATGCCTGCGGTGAGAGTGGAATTGAATCCCATGTCCCTCAATCAATATGGCATAAGTCTCGCACAGGTGCGCGGGGTTTTGGCGGCTTCCAATGTCAATCGGCCCAAAGGCGTTGTGTCGAACGCAAACCTGCTCTGGGAGTTGCACGCAAACGATCAGATTCAGAAGGCCGCTGAATACGAGGATCTGATCATCAGCTACCATGCAGGCCAGGCGGTGAAACTGGCCGATGTGGCCCAAGTCGAGAACTCGGTGGAAGACCTGAGAGTTAGCGGGTTTGTAAACGGCAAACCCGCAATCATGGTGATCATATTCCGGCAGCCAGGTGCGAACATCATAGAAACCGTGGACAATATCCGCTCCATTCTACCCCAACTGGAGGCTGCGCTACCCCATGATATAAAACTCTCCGTTGTACTGGACAGAACACCTCCCATTCGCGCCTCACTGCATGACGTTGAGATATCCCTGCTTCTGTCAGGTATTCTGGTGATTCTGGTGGTATTCTGGTTTCTCAGAAATATTCGGGCCACACTCATTCCAGCCTTGGCCGTTATGTCATCCATTGTAGGCACCTTTGCGGTCATGTATCTATTCGGCTACTCACTGAACAATCTCTCGCTCATGGCCCTGACCATCGCCACCGGCTTTGTGGTGGATGACGCCATCGTGGTATTGGAAAACATAACTCGACATCGAGAAATGGGGCAGACACGGCTTCAGGCGGCCATATCTGGCAGTAGAGAGATAGCCTTTACTGTTTTTTCCATGAGCATATCGCTGGTGGCGGTCTTCATTCCGATCCTGTTGATGGAAGGCATGGTGGGACGCCTGTTCAGGGAATTTGCCGTGACGCTCTCGGCGGCTGTCCTCGTATCCCTTATCATATCCCTGACTACTACTCCCATGATGTGCGCGGCCATATTGAAAGAAAAGACATCTGAAAGACACAGCCAAATATATCGCATCAGCGAACGGATTTTTCTGCGAATACAGTCGTATTACGAACGGTCGTTGCAGTGGGCATTGAAACACACTCTCACGATGCTCGGCCTGACCATTGGAGGTATAATTGCAAGCATCTCCCTTTTCATCTGGATTCCCAAGGGCTTTTTCCCTGAACAGGACACAGGCCGAATTGCGGGCAGTATACAGGCCGCACAGGACATCTCGTTTCAGGAGATGCGCTCAAAGCTGCTGGAGGTGGTAAAGATCATTCAACAGGATTCAGATGTCACATATGTAGCAGCATTCACGGGCGGCGGCCATGGTTCTGCAACAAACAGCGCCCGCATGTTCATCACACTGGCTCCCTTTGAAAAACGCAAGGCAACCGCCAGAGAGATCATAGCGAGGCTGCGCAAAAAACTGGCTCACATACCAGGAGCCTCCACCTTTCTGCAGCCGGTGCAGGACCTGCGCATAGGAGGCAGAATCAGCGGCGCCCTGTATCAATACACATTGCAGGCTGAAAGTGTCACGGAATTGAATCTCTGGAGTCAAAAGATACTTCAGGCCATGCGCTTTCTGCCCGTTTTAACGGATGTGAATAGCGATCAGCAGGACATGGGGCTCGAAACTGCGCTGCACATAGACCGGACCACGGCATCACGTCTGGGAATAACCCCTCAGCAGATCGACGAGGCCCTTTATGACGCCTTTGGCCAGCGCCAGGTCTCTATTCTCTATAAACCGCTCAACCAGTATCATGTGGTCATGGAGACGGCGCCTGCCTTCTGGCAGCAGCCCGACACCCTTCAGAACATCTATGTGCCATCTTCTTTCAACAAACTCGTTCCACTCTCCACATTCACATCCTGGAGAATCGACGCAGGACCTCTGGCTGTGAACCATCAAGGCCAATTTCCTGCAGCAACTATATCTTTTAATCTGGCACAAGGGGTTTCGTTGAGTGAGGCGGTGAAGGCCATAGAGGACGCCACACGCAAACTGGGAATGCCGTTTGAGATTCGTGGAAATTTCGCGGGAACAGCACAGGCCTTTCAAAATTCCCTCAAGACCCAGCCTATGTTAATACTTGCCGCCCTGATCGCAGTTTATATAGTGCTGGGCATACTCTACGAAAGTTACGTCCATCCAATCACCATTCTCTCCACCCTGCCCTCCGCCGGTGTCGGAGCCATGATCGCCCTGATGTGCTGCGGCCTGGAATTGAGCCTGATAGCAGTCATCGGCATCATTCTTCTCATAGGAATCGTAAAGAAAAATGGAATCATGATGGTGGATTTCGCCCTGTATGCCGAACGCAGCCAGGGGAAACCGCCGCACGAAGCCATCTATCAGGCATGTGTTCTGCGTTTTCGGCCCATCATGATGACCACCATGGCCGCACTCTTCGGAGCCCTGCCTCTGGCAATGGCCAATGGAGCAGGCTCTGAACTCAGACAGCCATTAGGCATAGCCATAATCGGAGGGCTTATCGTGAGCCAGATGCTGACCCTCTACACCACACCCGTGGTCTATCTCTGCCTGGATAAGCTGAAGATAATGTTGAATGTTAAATGATGAATGTTGAATTAAGGTAAAGAGATAAAATGGTGGCGGCACAGGGACTTGAACCCCGGACACTACGGATATGAGCCGTATGCTCTAACCAGCTGAGCTATGCCGCCATTGTGATATGAAAGGGAAACAACTGCGAAGTGGGGCAATCATTATGTTTTTTTCGGGGTTTGTCAAGTCCCTATCGACAACATGATCTGGAAAGCCACATTTTAATATCACTGTTTCACAGACGGGCAGACACCACATCCGCCCGCACATCAAAAGTTATTCGAGTGTCTTTATTTTTTTCCCATTAATTTATTGCCAAGATTAACTATTGCGCCACCCATGTGTTCAATACCCTTACCCACATCGTCCGTCACATAGCCTGTGCCCTGAATCAATTTATTCGATAACTCCTTGGTTTCTTTTATTGCCTTTGATACTCCTGCCTTGGCCTTATGTCCTGACCACTCTCCTGCCTGTTCCAGATGGTTAGCCGCTGATTTCAGTGCGTCTCCCGTCTCTTTTGTCTCCTTCTTGAACCAGGCATCGGTTGCCTTCAGGTAATAATTATTTGCCAACGCATGTTCGGCCCTCGCAAAGACAGAACTTATCTCACCCCTTGACTTCACAGCACCCTTTTCTATTTTGTCAGCTAAGGCATTCAGCTCATCAGCAGAGGCCAAAATCGCCTTCTTCCCCTTGTCGCTGGCTATTTCAGCCTCTTTTTTCATGAAATCCGCAGCCTTGCGAATTTCATTAACGGTTGCCTTGTAATCCTTTTTAATAAAGGACTCATGGGCCTTCTTAAAATCAGACGCAGGCTCCAATATCTGAATATCCACCACCTCTATGGCGTTAGAATAGGCAGGTACACTGATAACCATCTGATTCAAAGAAAACACCGCAAACAATCCAGCTGTCAAAAGCATCTTTTTTTTCATTTTACTGCCTCCTTTGTGAGTATGATTGAAGTACGCCAAATGCAGCTTAATTTATAATTATAACATACTATAATAATTTGTAACTACCAAACTTTGACCTCTGTTGTAAATAGTGGACACGAAAGCGCCACCAGCACGAGCGGCAAAGGATTATCAATGACCTGAGCATCAGACTTCACTCTGGTCATGTCAACAGGCGCAAACATCCGTCTCACCGCATGATTATCTATGGGAATTGGACTGTAAGAGGCGCAACCGGCAAGGAAAACTCTTAAAAAAATATGGTCAGTATTATTATAAATAATATTTTTATAATTAAACTATTTTAATAATAATGCAGCATCATTGAAACTATTGCAAATCTATTTTACTATTTCTTCTATTGCAAGATGTTCGGTAGGATGTGTCATTGGTTTGGATTGAGCATATATAGAAGTCTCATGTAACATCGAGGAAACATAGTATCCTATCAAACATCCAAGGGCAATGGCCGGCAATAGGGTGAAACCAAAGGTCATTTCGCTGACCATCACCACGGCAGTCAAGGGCGCATGAGTTACGGCGGCAAGAAAGGCACCCATTCCAACGAGTGCATATGAATTTTCGGAGGTATTTGAAAGAATCAGGTGCACAACACCTCCACCCAAACTTCCAAGGGTAGCTCCTATGAAGAGTGTGGGGGTAAAAACGCCGCCTAATGCACCTGAACCAGTAGTAAGCAGTGTGGCGACTGTCTTGAGAAAAAAGATGAGCAACACAGCGTTCAAGGCGTGATGTTCATGCAGCAGGTTATTGATAACCGAGTAGCCATTTCCCCATACCTCGGGGCTTATCATTGAAAGCCCACCTACTGCAAGACCAGCTACAGACATCTTGAGCCACACAGGCTTCGATACCCTTTCAAACATCACATGCACTCTATTCAACAAGGCAATGAATCCAGCCCCAAGTACTCCGGCACATGTGCCCAGAAGAATTACGAAAAACAGTTCTGGCGCAGTGGACAGACTGCGAGGGTCGATGGCATAGATCGGACCAACATGTGTGATGTGACGCACGATCAGATCAGAGACAACCGATGTCAAAAGAAGCGGAGCGAGATTGCTCACGGTGATGCTTCCCAGCACAATCTCCGCTACAAACAGAGAACCGGCAATAGGGGTGTTATATGCCCCAGCCACACCAGCGGCTGCTCCACAGGCAATCAGAAAATGACGCTTTTGAGGGGGCAAGCGCAACAGATTCGCCAACACCGATCCGGTTAATGCGGCAAGTTGCACCATAGAACCCTCCCTGCCGATGGATCCTCCTGAGACCACTGATGCGGCAGATGCCGTTGATTTCAAAAGGGAACCGGCCACGGGCAGGTCACTACCTGCAAATATGGCTTCCATATAATCAGCGCCACCCTTATCCTTTTTGTTTTCTATAAAACGCTCAATGATCAGGCCTGCCAAAAGTCCGCCCACGGCAGGAGCGATACAGCGAAGCATCAGAGGGAGTTCTCTGGCATCCGCAACCAAGCCAAGACTGGAGCTATACAGTGTGGATTCCGCAAACAATAAAAGCCAACGAAATGCAAGCACTGCAAAAGCGCCGGCGATTCCCACTATTACAGACAAAACCAGCAACTGTAATAATTGAAAATTGCGAGTATCTAAAAGTGAGAATGAGGGATTCATTACGCCTATTTTTTAATGATAACAGGGTGAAATCAATCCTTCCATTTTTTGTGACAGGCTTTGGTAATGTTATAAACATTCTCCATGTGCGTTCGAGCAGTCACCACGTCATTTCGCTCCAATGCCCATCGCATGGCATGTATATT
Source organism: Dissulfuribacterales bacterium (assembly GCA_041287365.1). Lineage (GTDB taxonomy): Bacteria > Desulfobacterota > Dissulfuribacteria > Dissulfuribacterales > DYLC01 > JAQVIJ01. The sequence goes on from JBEULL010000003.1 coordinate 13,615, forward strand.
TCTCACACACTCGTCCCACTCTTTTTGCCACTCAGGCATAGCGGTCTGCGTATAACGCTTCACCTTTTCCATAAAATCATTCCAATCCACCTGTCTTGGCAGAATGCCATTCTCAAGGTCCTTGCGCATACCCTTCCAAATAGGACTCATGGATTTTTTTAGAATTTTTTCTTCGTATCTGGACTCCGATCCTACCATTCCTACCATATATTCTCTCCGTTCATTTTTATCGATATAAAAGTGTCAAAAAACCGTCACAAAAGGTTTGACAAGGCCACAAATTCCTTGTAAGAATTTTAGCCTGTAATACATTCTTGTGCAAAGAGAAAAATTATTATTTCAACCAGATATCATGATAGTCGGTAACAGCAAAGCCATTCAAGGGGTCTTTGACCTCATCAAAAAAGTAGCCACCACCGACAGCACGGTGCTCATCACAGGTGAAAGCGGAACCGGCAAAGAACTCATCGCCAAAGCCATACATTACTCCGCGCCTGAGGCCAATGAACGGCCGTTTATTCCTGTAAACTGCGCAGCCATTCCACACGAACTTCTGGAAAGCGAATTGTTCGGGCACGAAAAAGGCGCCTTCACTCATGCCATTCGCACACGCATAGGCAGGTTCGAGCTGGCGAACAACGGCTCCATCTTTCTGGACGAGATAGCCGAAATGCCTATGAGCCTTCAGGTGAAGCTATTGCGCGCCATTCAGGAACGAAAATTCGAACGTGTGGGCGGCTCCAAGACCATCTCTGTGAATATCCGCATTTTAGCGGCCACAAATGTCAATCTGGAAGAGGCAGTAAAAAACGGACGGTTTCGTGAAGACCTCTATTATCGATTAAATGTAATTCCCATTCACATACCACCATTAAGGGAACGCACAGGCGACATTCCCCTGCTCATAGACTATTTCCTGAAACGGTTCTGTGAACTCAAACGCCATGAGCCCCTTGAAATAGACGACAACGCCATGGAATATCTAATGGCCTATTCCTGGCCTGGAAACGTAAGAGAGTTGGAGAACATCATAGAACGGCTGGTCATTCTGTCAGACGGTGTTGTTATCACTCTCGAAGACCTGCCGGAAAAAATATTGAGAGAGGTGTCTGAAAATCGCAATACATCCCATGGAACCGCAACGTTCACTCACAACCCCACACCATTTCCTTTCATATTGCCGGAAGAAGGCGTCTGCCTCAGTGAACTCATGGAACAGTACGAACATCATCTCATCCTTCAGGCGCTGGAGCGCACAGGCTGGGTCAAAAACAGGGCCGCCAAGCTCCTGAGAATGAATCGCACCACCCTTGTGGAAAAACTCAAAAAACTTAACATAACCGACCCCAATCGAGAACCGGAGGAAGAAAATGCCCTGCAATCATCTGCAAATTGAATTGTTACACAAGATTTCATCAAGACCTTTTGTTGCTATCCTGTTGTTCTGTCTCGCTTTTCTTATGGCTGCGAGCCAGACAAAAGCGGCCATGGACGAACGGCGTCTGGCCATTCTCCCCATGGACACATCGAACGCAACAGGAATGGCCTACCTTGCCCCATCCATAGAGGCCATGCTCAAGAGCAGACTCACTCGGCCTGGAATGCTGAAGACAATGGCATCTCCTGACGTAAAGACGAGGCTCGCAGGCGTCACCACCTCCAATACAGACGAAATCTGCAACAAATTGGGCGTTGATTACCTGCTCAAAGGCAAGATAACCACCGAAAAGGGTGAACCACGCATCGCAATAGATATCTTGGCCAAGGGGGTTGGCACTCCGCTCACGTCTTTGACCATCTCGCCACGCAATCTGGACGAGATAATCCCAAAAATTACAGAGTTATCCGGTAATATAATAGAATCGGTCATGGCTTACACTCCGGCCAAACTAGCCAAGAACGAAGCAAAGGAAGAGCGACCCACTCTGCTGGCCGTAGCCCCTGATGACGACAAGCAGAGCATGCTTCGCATGAATCCGGCCAAACTCCTTCAGAAAAATGTAACGAGCAAGGAAAAGGATGAAACCCTACAGGCCCTGGCGAAGGCCGGTGAGGGTGTCTCCTCAAAAGAAGAACGACCTGAGATGGCCGGCGCATCAAAAACCGCCATCAAATCACCAACCGACGTACTGACCTCCGTAAAATCCAATGAAGCCGAAAGACCTGTGCTAATCTCAAACACCCCCGCTCCATCCAAGAACATAGTGGCCGATACCTCCACTCCAAAACAGGAAACCTGGTGGAACAAACTCATACCGTGGCAAAAAGACAAGGAAAACGAGCCGGTTGTCACCATCGATGCAGACAGAGGCGGCCTTCCCTATCCTACCATCAATGAACTCATGAGCAGGTACAGACGTCCAGAACCGGTGCAGCCCATAGTACAAACAAAGGCGTCCAGCGCAGGCGCCAAGACCTACTCCACTCCACAGGCAAACGCCGCAACACCACAGCAGTCCAATACAACGCAGACAATCACTGCGTCTTCGGCATTGCAGACCGCAGCCTCCAACAACAGCGCTTCCGGCGTTGCCTCTCCAGCGCAGCAGAACCAATCCTTCGAAGCACAACCAATAATATCCAGTCAGGCAATACCCACTAAGACAGCCTCAGCGCAGGCTCCTCAGACTCAAAACGAAAAGAAAGGCCTTTTCTCCTGGCTGCCCAATCCGTTCAGCTCTTCCAGGGCCGAGGCTCAGACCACGCAACCGCCACAGACTCAGGAAACTTCGACCACCAAAAATAAACAGGGCAAGAAGACAGGAGACAAAGGCACAACGGATGACCCTCCGATGTGGCAGTGGTATTGAAGGCTATCGTCCACCCTTTCCCTTGTTTCCCTGACTCGTCAGCTCGGTCTTGTCACCGAGTTTTACCTTGACCATCGAGAGCTTCTTGTCTCGATAGACCGTAAGTTCTATGGTGTCTCCTGGCTCTTTTCCCTGTAAAAAACGCAAAAATGCCTTGTCTGAACGAATGGTAGTCTTGTCAGCGGCTATGATGATGTCTCCACCAACTCGATATACGGTATTTCCGATGCGCAGCTCACGATCACTTGCCTTGAGCCCTGACCTTGCCGCAGGGCCGTTTGGCATGATGTCGGTGATCATGGCCCCTATCTCACCAGGCAGATTCAATGCCTTTGCCAGAGACGGCGTAATGGAGATCAATGTCGCCCCGAACCACGGACGCCTTATGTATCCGCGGGAGACCAGTTGTGAGGCAAGATTCTGAATCACCTCGGAAGAAACGGCAAAGCCGGTGATGGAAGGCTGACCGACAGGAGTGAAGGCAGGAGAAATGATCCCTAACACACGACCGTTGGTATCCACCAGCGGGCCTCCCATATTGAAGTAAGAGGTGGCTGCATCCGTGCGAAGCACCAGGTCCAGCACCGTCCCATCCGGCTTCGCCACACTCTTGACCGGCGACATGAGTATGCCACGCGACACCTCACAGGCTATACCGTCCGGATTGCCGAAGGCCAGCACGGTCTGACCCGGCGCCAGATCGGATGTAGCGGCCAGCGAAAGGGCCCCGAAGGTCTCTTTGCTGTTGTTGGGCGCCAAAATCTCGAGAATTGCCATGTCCGTCTCATCATCCACACCCAAAAGCTTTGCAGGCCACCTCTGACCATCCACAAAAGCCACCTCTATGGAACGAAGGTCGTTGAGAGTGGAGGCGCTGGTCACCACATGCCCCATTTTGTCGATGACGAACCCGGAGGCATTGCCTTTGACCGATACCGTTGCCATGGCATAGGGCTTGGAGATCACCGTGCTCGTCACGTTCACCACCCCCTTGCACACGCGGTCATAAAGGCCGCCGGTATTCACGGCCTTGGGTTCAGCAGCCGCTGAAACAAACCCAGACTGCCAGCAGAACAGAATGCATAACACCACCGATATCAATCCACTCAATTTACAATTCATTGAACTACTCCTTCCATGTCTATAAGTCTGCAATTCACTTGCCGGATTCCATCTTTTTAAGGTTCCATTTTAGTTATTGCAAACCCAACCAAGTCTGACGTTTTACGCTTTCGATATTCTTACAGCCTCGCTGAAGCGCATATTTCTGACCGATGAGATAGACCTTCTCCTCAGCTCGAGTGATGGCCGTGTAAAGCCATTTGTTGTTGAGCATAATGAAGTGTGAATTGGAAAAAGGTATCACCACAATACGGTACTGGCTGCCCTGAGCCTTGTGCACCGTAAGGGCATAGGCAAGTTCCAGTATGTCACCTAGGTGGTCTGCGTCATAGGCCACCACTATGCGCTCCGGATAGACCACATAAATGCGCTCATCCTCCGTGTCTATGCCTGCCACCAGCCCAAGATTGCCGTTGAAGATGCGCTTCGTCTCAACTGCCTTGAACTGCCTGCCTCTGGCCGTATAATCCTCCCAGGCCATGACCTCCATGTCCTTGTTCTGAAGGTGCACCACCTTGTCCCCTTCCCTGAGAGCGATTCCGTGACGATTAATGGTCTTTTTCGCCTCCTGAGGATTGAGTATCGCTTGAATGGCCTGGTTCAAGGCCTCTGTGCCCAGTTGACCTATCTTCATGGGTGTCAGCACCTGAAACTCCCAAACAGGGTGCTCCAGTTTTGTCTTGTATTCGCCGGCGATCTCCTGAATGCGATGGAAAATGGCCTGATTGTTGGCCTCGCGCATGGCCTTAATCTCCGCCTCTGTCCTGCCCTTCTTAAGAGCGAAGATATTGTGCGGTTGAATCTCTTCAAAGACCAGGTCCCGCCAACCCGGTTTTTCGATGCCGTCGGGCCAGTTGCCCTTGCGGATCTCGTTGGCGAACAGGGTAATGACGCTGTCTTCACTCTGGCGAAAGATGCGACTGAGGTGCACCGCCGGAATCAAATGCTGTTGAATGGCATCCGAAAACACGTTGCCTGCGCCGATGGGTGGAAGCTGGGCAGGGTCCCCCACCAGAATCAGCATGGCATCCGATCGCATGGCGCGGGCCAGATAAAAAAACAAAGGAAGGCTCACCATGGAGGCCTCGTCCAACAGCACTACCTTTTGCGGAAGTGGATTATCCGGACCGTATTCTAAGGTGTTGTCGCTCTTGTATTTAAGAAGGCTGTGAATGGTGAAGGCCTCGTAGCCAGTGGCCTTTTTGAGCCGTGAAGCAGCCATGCCGGTAAAGGCACAACAAACTATATCCTTTTGTGAGGCATAACTTGCGGATAAAAGATGCAGAATCGAACGGCAGACAGTGGTCTTTCCGGTGCCTGCATAACCCGCCAGACCGAAAACCAGACCGTCTCCGCTTCCTACGAGCTTAATGATCTCCTTTTGTTCCTCAGCCAGTTCGAAACCGGTTGACGTCTCATACCCCTGAATGAATTCCTCGATTTTCTGAAGCGGCAGCCTTTTTCTGTCCGTGTTTGCGGTCTTTTCCACAAAAAACTGTCGAAGCCACTCCTCCATAAATTTGTAGGAGGCCAGCCCCACCCTTTCCTTCCACAACACCACCGAGCCTTCCAAGGCCATTTCACTCAGCAGATTCAGCAGGTCTTCCAAAGAAACAGAGGTGTCATCGCCGGACAGAAGCTCTTTCACCATCACCACAAGCTCGTTCGAAAAGAGCCATGTGTGGCCGTTGGACTCTGCGGCATTCATAAGTAGATGCTCCACGGCTGCCTTGATGCGAAACGGAGAATCGGGCTGAATACCCAGGCTCATGGCCAGTTTGTCCGCTGTCTTGAAGCCTATGCCCCTCACCTCCGTGAGGCGGTATGGATTGGCCTGAAGCACGGCCAGGGCCTGGTCTTCAAAGTGATTATAGATACGAATGATGAGCTGCGGCGAGACCTGAGCGTTGTGAGCCGCCAGATACTCCGTCAGATTCTTGAGGTTTCTGTGTTTCTGCCAGGAACGCTTTATGAGGCCGAGTCTCTTTTCCTTTATACCCTTGTGGTGAAGCAATTCCTCGGGATTTGAGTCCAGAAGCTGAGTGAGCCTTTCCTCACCATAGGTGTTCAACAGTTCTGCCGCCAACTTCGGGCCCAGACCTTTTACCACCTTGGATAAAAAGAAGAGCATCTCGCTCCCCATGACACAGGCGGCTGAAAATGCGAACTGCCTGCCGTATTTGGTCATACACCACTCACCTAGAAACTCAAGCTCCAGCCCCTCTGCATTCAAACCTTGAGTTATTTCAGGTATATGGCCTGTGGCCACAAATGGAACGCCTCGCTGAGGTTTTACGCGAAGGACCGCAAAACCGTTTTCTAAAGAGGCATAAGTAACCCGTTCCACTCGGCCCTTCAGCCTGATCTGTTCGTTGTTTTCAACCATTCAAAATTCGATACATTATATCCTTATCACCTTGGATGCTATCTGAAGCGAGGTCACAATGTCCAGCATGTTGGTGGTCTCACCCACCTGTTTTTGCTCCACCAGACCGAAGTGCTGCAGACACGTACCGCACACCAAAATACTGACTCCGACAGCCTCCAATGCCCTCAAATCCTCAAAACAGGCCGCTTCAGGCAATGCAAGCCGCACACCGCCGTTCACCAACACAATGCGCCAGAGCTCCTTTCCCATCTCCTTAAGGGTGGCTACAAAGCTCTTCATGAGTTTGGCACCCAGCTCGTCATCTCCACTGCCCAGGCGATCCGTGGGAATAAAGACCAGTATCCGCTGATCGGAAGACGATTTTTCTGTGCTGAAAGCCAGTTCACATGTGGACGGCGCAGCGGTGATTACAAATATCCCATTCTCTTCCCTGACCGTCGAAGTCCAGTGTTGACTGGCAAGAAAACGTGTAACATTCTGGGACGAGACAGGATTGTCCACTAAAATCTCGAATATCTCCGATTGATTGGCTTCGATGAATGCCTTGGTTTCCAATACTGGTTTAGGACAGGCAAGCCCTCTACAATCCAGCTTTTTCATACAGTTCAACTCCTTCAAAATATTTTATGAATTATAGCCCCTCAATCACAAAATAAAAAGGGCGACCATCAGACCGCCCATATTCTCGGAACTCCGCGGCAACAGCCGCAAAACGCTCTTAATAAATGCTCAGATAGTTCTTCAATTCCCAATCGGTGATCGCTGTTCTGAATTGATCCCACTCGGCCTCTTTGGCCGCTATGTAGTGCTCATAGATATGCTCACCAAGAGATGCCTTGGCCAAAGGATTGCTCTTGAGCTCATCCAGTGCCTCTTTCAACGAACCAGGCATGCTGGTGATCTTGGCCGCCTTCTTCTCTTTTTCGGTCATCTTGAAGATATTTTGATCCACGGTTGCAGGCGGCTTCAGCTTGTTTCTGACGCCATCCAGGCCAGCATTCAACATCATGGCAAAGGCCAGGTAGGGGTTACAGGTGGGATCAGGACAGCGCAGCTCACAACGGGTGGAGGCACCGCGAGATGCAGGAATACGCACCAGGGCGCTTCTGTTGGATGCAGACCATGCCACATATACAGGGGCCTCATAGCCTGGCACCAGGCGTTTGTAAGAATTGACCAAAGGATTGGTGATGGCGGACATACCACGTGCATGCTTCAAAAGACCGGCGATATAGCTTCTGGCCACGTCGCTCAACTGCATCGGAGCTTTGGAATCGAAGAAGGCGTTTTTGCCATCCGTTGTAAACAGGGACTGGTTGGTGTGCATGCCCGAACCATTGATACCGAACACAGGTTTGGGCAGGAATGTGGCATAAAAACCATGTTTATGGGCGATATTCCTGACGACCCACTTGAAGGTCACGGTATTGTCGGCAGCTGTAACAGCATCGGAATATTTAAAGTTGATCTCGTGCTGTCCCTCGGCTACCTCGTGATGAGAGGCCTCGATCTCGAAGCCCATCTGCTCAAGGGTCAGGATGATCTCCCTTCTGGCATTGAGGCCGCGATCTTCCGGATCAACACTGAAATAATTGGCCACATCACTCACTTTGTTGGTTGGATTGCCGCACTCGTCGTAATTGAAAAAGAAAAACTCGCACTCCGTGCCCACATTCATCACATAACCATCTTTTTTGGCCTCCTCCAATACACGCTTGAGGTTGTAGCGAGGGCAGCCCACGAAAGGCGAACCATTCGGCATCGCCACATCACAGATGACACGAGCGGCCGCCACACCATCCTTGGTTCTCCAGGGCAGGACGCGAAATGTATCATAATCGGGCTTGAGATACATGTCAGATTCCTGAATACGGGCGAAGCCCTCGATGGAAGAGCCATCGAACATCATCTGCCCGTCCAGGGCCTTTTCGAGCTGGCTTCTGGGAATGGCTATGTTCTTGATAAAACCAAAGATATCACAGAACTGAAGCCTGAAAAAATTGACGTTTTCGGCCTTTACAATCTTTAAAATCTCGTCTCTCGTAATTGCCATAAGACATTCTCCTTATTGAAATTAAAATGACATATTGAACTGTGCCTAACCAATTAAGCGCAAGCAAAAAAAATGCCACAAATCAAGACGGAACATATAAAACATAACTATTTATTTTTAATACTATTTTTTCAGCAAAACCGACCATTTTTATGTGCTTGTTTACATTTATGGCAAAATACTATGTAATAAAAAAACATAAATGTTACATTCATACATCAAAGCTGGCCGCAAGAACTGTGTGGTCTGATGGTTTTTCAGCCATACGAGGCTCCATGTCGATGTAACACTCATGAGCCCCTGCTGCAAGGGATTCATTGGCCAGAATGTGATCTATACGCCAACCCTTGTTCCTTTCAACTGATTTCGGAAAACGGTAATCATAAAAGGTATATTGTTTGGGCGACTGATTGAATCTGCGGAATATGTCCACAAGGCCCATGGATTTTACCTTCTGAAATGCTGCACGAACATCCTCATGAAAACACACATGATCCTTGAGACGTTCAGGGTCATAGACATCCATGGGCTCGGGCGCTACATTGAGATCCCCGCACCAGAGCAGATAGCCCGATGAAATCCATCGCGAAAACAATGAATTGAGCCGTTCAAACCACCTGAGTTTATATTGAAACATGGCATCCGTTATCTCGCGGCCCTGGGGAACATAGGTATTGACTACACGCACTCCATTGATCACACAAGAAATAAGCCTCGCCTCATCTTCTGGTGCGTCTTCACCATCCTGAAAACCAAACTTTATCTCATTTACAGGTAATTTCGATGCTATCGCTACGCCGTTATATGACTTTTGGCCTCTGAAAACCACGGAATAACCGGCCTCTTCAAAGGCCGCGGCTGGGAAATCTGCATCCACCACCTTGGTCTCCTGCATGCAGAGCACGGTGGGTCGGTGCTGTTTCAGCCATGGAATCACTATGTGCATTCGAGCTCGAAGGGAGTTGACATTGTATGTGGCGACTGTAAATAATTCGTCGATATTAGATGATACTTGCGGCATCTGCGGTATCTCCATTGTAAAAATACCAAACAGGTATTTTAATAAAAAAGCCTTTAATAAGTTCTAAAACAGCCTTGTTTGCCGGTCAAGATTATTTCTTATGAATCATGGAGTATTCTATGCAATTGCTTGTATTTTTTGCCAAAAAACTCGCATATCTGCTTCCGACCTTCTTGGGAATCACCATGGTCTCCTTTGCCGTGATGCACATGGCGCCCGGCGAACCCATGTCCATACAGGCGGATTTCAATCCCAAGATGACGCCGGAGGCCAGAGAACGTCTGCGCTCCCAATATGGCCTGGACAAACCCATTTACGAACAATACTGGAAATGGCTGAACGGCTTGACACGACTGGACCTGGGCAAATCCTTTGCAGCAGACAAACGGCCTGTCTGGGACAAGATCAAAGAACGCCTTCCTGTGACCATACTCATCAACATCCTTTCTCTTGCCCTGATATTCATGATCGCTATTCCACTTGGTGTAAATGCTGCCGTGCATCAGAACAGCCTTTTCGATCGAGCGAGCACGGTACTGGTCTTCTTTTTCTATGCCATGCCATCATTTTGGGCCGCCCTCCTGCTCATGATGTTCTTCGGTATTTATCTCGAATGGCTGCCCATATCCGGCCTGCACACTATAGTAGGTTATGACTCCATGTCCATCTGGCAAAAGATATGGGACTGGATCAAACACCTGATACTGCCAGTAAGCATCTCGGCCATGGGCGGCCTGGCAGGCCTGTCACGATATATGCGCTCATCCATGCTGGAAGTCATGCGTCAGGATTATATCCTCACGGCACGGGCCAAAGGGCTTCCCGAACGGGTAGTCATCTACCGGCATGCCCTAAGAAACGCACTATTGCCGGTCATCACCATTCTGGGGCTATCACTTCCTGGAATGATAGGCGGAAGTGTCATCTTCGAGTCCATCTTTGCCATTCCAGGAATAGGCCAGCTTATGTGGACCAGCGTCATGGCCCGCGATTATCCGGTTCTCATGGGCAATTTAGTAATCGTGTCTGTGCTCACACTCCTGGGGAATCTCTTGGCTGACATCGGCTATGCCCTGGCAGACCCTCGCATTCGCAATCAGTAGTGATGGCGTCGCCAAAAACGCCAACTACTGTGTTGCTCTCGCTCTTTTGTCACTGCGACGTAGATTAACTACGCCTCATTCCTCGGGATTTGAGCGCCTTGCATTCGGTGTTTTTTTGCTTGGCCATCCCTGTTAATGATTTTTTACGAGATCAAAACCAATGCACACAATAAATCTTTCCTTATCGGCACCGGAGATACTAAAACTCGTCCCCAAAAGCCCAGGGGTCTATCTGTTCAGAAACGAAGAACAACGGGTAATCTATGTGGGCAAGGCCAAGGAACTGCGAGCCCGCATATCGAACTACCTCTTCAACCCGTCATCTTCTCCAAAGACATTTCACATGCTGCAACATGCGGCCGGTCTTGAATATATCGTAACCGCCACGGAAAAAGAGGCCCTGCTACTGGAGTTCAATCTCATCAAGGAACACAGACCCAAATACAACATCGTGATGCGGGACGATAAGGCATATCCGTTCCTGCGCATCGACACATCCCAGCCCTTTGGCCGTATCTCGGTGGTGCGCAGGCGGCAAAAAGACGATGCCATCTATTACGGCCCCTATCCATCGAGCACAGCGGTGCGGGAGGTGATGTCTCTGGTGGGAAGCATATTTCAATTGCGCACATGCAGCGACAGCCAGATGAAAAATCGAGAGAGGCCATGTCTCAAATTTCAGGTCAAAAGATGCAGTGCACCGTGCATCGACGCCATATCTCAAGAGGAATACCGTGAACGCATACAGCAGCTCAAGCTCTTTCTGGAGGGCAGACAGAAACACCTGTTAAAGGAACTACAGGCTCGAATGGAGCAATATGCAGAGACAATGGAATTTGAAAGGGCGGCGGTGTTACGGAATCGCATCGCAGCCATAAAGGCGATAACCGAACATCAAGCCATGGTGGCGGACCTGAATGCCAACTGGGATGTCATAGGCATGGCAAGGGATGAAAGGCGTGCAGCGGTCTCCATTCTGCATGTGCGGGACGGAGTGGTCAGGGGGCATGAAAGCAAAATCTATCTCGTGTCCGATGAGCCTGACGAAGAGATATTGTCCTTGTTTATTCGAGACTACTTCGCCACGAACCCCATTTCAGAACAGATCCTGATTTCAAAAGAGCCAGCGGACATGGAACTTCTCTCTGACTGGCTGAGGGACATGGAAAGGCACTGCCGCATCGTGACCGGCACCTTCCGCTCCATACGCAAAAGGCTCGTGGACATGGCACAGACAAATGCAGCGGAGGCAATCTTCAGAGAGGTTCGACAAGAGAGGGAATGGACGGAACTGGCACGGAACCTTCAGAACACACTAAAACTCGAGAAGCCGCCCTATCGCATCGAGACCATTGACATCTCCACAACCGGCGGTGAACTGCCGGTGGGAAGCCTTGTAGCATTCGAAAACGGCCAACCTCGAAAATCAGGTTATCGACACTACAACATTCGCACGGTGGAAGGCATAGACGATTATGCCATGATTCGAGAGGTGGTCTTGAGAAGGCTGGCATCAGGCATGGAAAAGAACGACCTACCTGATCTCATGGTGATCGACGGTGGCAAGGGCCAGCTCTTCGAGGCCATCTCCGCATGGAAGGAGCTGAACATGCCGGAGGGCATCGCATTTGCTTCAATAGCCAAAGAAAGACATGGCGAAGGCGAAAAACTCTATGCCATGGATGGCACACAGGTCATGCTTGTCTCAAATGATCCGATTCTGCTCTTCATGCAGCGCATGAGGGATGAGGCCCACAGATTCGGCGTCACATTTCACCGCAAAAAACGCTCCTCGGCCCGATTCCAAGGGCAACTGCTCCAACTGCCAGGCATAGGCCCAAAGCGACAAAAGGCCATGCTCCAGCACTTCGGAAGCCTCAAAAGGCTGAAACAGGCCACATTGGAGGAATTGAAACAAGTGCCGGGGATTTCTAATGGATTGGCGAAGAAGATTTATGAGGAACTGCATAAGAAAGCACTGCCCATGGCCATGGAGTATTTTTAAAGTTTATCCACTCTCACATTGGCTAGTATCTCTTCAGTCTTTTTGTCCATCTCCTTGGCATAGCTGGCCACAGTGAAGATGGCGCCGCAACCCCTGCACCGCAGGGCGACTACCTTTCAGCGACGACATATCTCCAGGGGTTCGCCACATTTACGGCATTTCAAATTCGTAGTCTTGTCGTTGAAAAACATGATTTCCTCCCTCATATAGTTTTGTTACAGACTGTGTTTCTTGCCCTTGATATCCGGCAAAAATATGGTCATCATTCCCAACAATGGCAGATATGAACAGATATGATACACAAATTCGATACCATAAATATCTGCAAGCCTTCCGAGCACAGCGGCTGCAATGCCTGCTACACCGAATGCAAGCCCGAAGAACAGGCCTGAAATTGCACCCACCCTACCCGGAATAAGCTCCTGGGCAAAGACTAGAATAGCTGAAAAGGCCGATGCCAGAACAAAACCGCTTGCAAAGGATAAAATGCCGATCCATGATAGATTGGCATATGGCAGGGCCAGCGTAAACGGAGAGGCGCCCAATATGGAAAGCCATATAACTCGTTTTCTGCCGATTCTATCGCCAACAGGGCCGCCGATAAAGGTTCCAAGGGCTACGGCAAACAGAAACACAAAAAGGTGATACTGGGCAGACTGCACTGAAAGGGCAAAACGGTGCATTAGATAAAATGTAAAATAATTTCCTATACTTGCCAGATAAAAATACTTGGAAAATATGAGCACCAACAGAATCAACATAGAAAAGATTACAGTGCGCTTTGAAAACACCGGTTGTCCTGATGGAACATCCTGCGCCTTGCCTGGCTTAAGGGAACGGCGCAGCTTATACCAGTTCCCTACCCTCACCAGTATCGCTATCGCCAGCATGGCCAGCAGCGAGAAAAGAAAGATACTCCTCTGCCCATATGGAATGACCACCCATGCCGCCAGCAGCGGCCCCATGGAGGTACCAGCGTTGCCGCCCACCTGAAAGAGGGATTGAGCCAGGCCGTATTGCCCACCGGATGCCATTCTTGCCACACGGGAGGATTCAGGGTGAAAGATCGACGACCCCATGCCCACCATGGCCGCGGCCAGCAGCAAAACGCCGTAATTCCAGGCCGTGGCCAAAAGAAGAAGGCCGCCAAGAGTGCATCCCATGCCTGCAGCCAGTGAGTATGGTTTAGGGTTTCGATCCGTATAGAATCCCACCATGGGTTGCAGCATGGAGGCAGTAATCTGATAGACAAGAGACAGGGCGCCTATCTGAGTAAAATTCAGATGGAAACTGGTCTTCAACAGTGGATAGATGGCAAAGAGCAGGGATTGAATGGTATCATTCAAAAAATGGGAGAAGCTGATAGCCCCAAGTATCCTGAAAGACGTTGTCTGAGACTTTACATATGCCTTTTCGAAGCTGGCTTCACTTTCTTCACTCATGAGAACCTTCAAAATAGTTAGTGGTGTTAAATGCACAGATGTGTTTGTTTCATAAGGTTTTTTACTTTTTTAAGATGGCACCTCATATCTTCAATATGCGCAAGGCATTCTTCTCATCAACAGTAAGCCCCAAGAGCTGTTCCATGGCATCCGCCGGTTTTATGAAAGGCGGTTCTGTTGACAGGGAGAGATACAGAAGATTTTCAGGGCATCTGATCTCATTTAGCCACTGCACCATCAATGCATGTTGCATAGGGGCCATCGCCAATGGTTTTGAACCCCACAGAGAAAGATCTATAATCCGGTTCTTCAGATCCATCTCCACAACCCTGTCCTTCTTTTGCACGGAAACAGGAATTGTGTCTGCTGTTTTCCATATGGAAATCCCCTGTTCCATGCGGTGCTTCGGCAAAAATGCGGCTATGATATACTCTCCTCGCGTATCAAACACCATTTGAGACAGACGCTCCAGTGATTTTATATCCATAACCTGTATGCCGTTTGGCAACTGTGTGTTCAGGGCCTGTTGAACATTCGTAAGCTGTTCAGGGCGATCCGCTTCGAATATGACGCTGAACTCAAGGGCAAATGCCGCCTGCTCCGCCACACTCTCCATGCCAAGGGGAATGGGTTGGCCAAATGACATTTTGGGCATGGGATGATGGCCTTCGGAATGTGCCAATTTCAGGCCAGCACGGCGCATGGCCCGGTGCATCGCCCGCATTACCTCCAGATGGGCAAGAAACCGGGCGTCACCCAATTTCGTGTAACGGATGCCATAACATGCGGAGTATCGGGGTTTAACAGTAGAGTCTGTCTTGGGCCCTGCCAATGCATTGGATTCTATCTCGATTGCGTGCTGGGAAACAGGCTTGATGGTCTTGAAATCGCACACACCGCAGCCCTGACATGCCCCTCTGCGACAGTCAGGGGTATATTCGCCTTTCAATGCCCTGGCACGCTCCGAGAGCAGAAAGTCCATCTTCACACCCGTATGGATGTGGCCCCATGGCAGAGGCCGATTCAGACTCAAAGCATTTGTGTATGACGAAGGGTCCACTTCCACCCTCTGGGCAGCTTCACGATATCGCTCCGGGCTGAAATGGTCACTCCACGCATCCATTTTGGCGCCGATTTTCCATGCCTCATGAAGGATTTTCATAGTGTTTCTGTCGCCTCTGGCAAAAACCCCCTCCCAAAAGCTGATGTTAGGGTCATGCCACTTGAGCTTTATCGCCCTGGAACGAACCTGAAGCTCGGATCTCAGCAGATAAATCCGCTCTCTGGCCTCCTCCACAGAGAGCTGCCTCTCCCATTGAAATGGAGTATGCGCCTTGGGAACAAAGGTGCCAACACTCACCGTAACATTGACGCTCATTCGCCGTTCCGCCTGCCGCAGGACCTTGTGGGCCAGTTCCGCTATGGCCACCACATCCTCTTCTGTCTCGGTAGGCAGTCCGATCATGAAATAGAGCTTTAAATTGCGCCAGCCCAATTTATAGATAGTGAATGCCGCATTCAACAGGTCTTCCTCAGTGATCCCCTTGTTTATGACCTGCCTGAGCCGCTCACTTCCAGCCTCAGGCGCCAGAGTAAAACCGGTCTTTCGTACCCGCTTGATCTGCTCCATGAGGGCAGGAGTCAAGGTGCCGACACGCAGGGACGGCAGAGAAACGGCGATGTGTTCTTCGGCATAACGGTTCATGAGCCCACAAAGAAGAGGCTGTATTCGGCTGTAATCGCCTGTACTGAGACTCAAAAGGGATATCTCGTCCCAACCTGTATTTTTTAATGTCAGGTCCAATGTATCCAATATTTTTTGCGGGCTCTTTTCCCTCACAGGCCGATAGATGATCCCTGCCTGACAGAACCTGCAACCCCTTGTGCAGCCCCTGGCTATCTCCATACCTATGCGATCATGCACTATCTGCTGATACGGCACAGGCAAGGCGGTGGGATACGGGGCACGTTCCATATCAGCCAGAATACGCCTCTTGACCTGGCCTGATGCCGGCATATCCATGCCACTGAACCTTCCGTTTTCATATAACGGCCTGTAAAAGGACGGAACATAAATCCCATGAACAGCACTCAATGCCAGAAGCACCTCCTGCTTTGAGGCACCGGAGGCCTTTGCATTCCGCACTATGCTGGATATCTCTTTCACCGCCTCCTCGCCGTCACCAACAAGAATGGCATCAAAGAGCTCAGCTATGGGTTCGGGCTGAAAGGCTGCACTGCCTCCAGCTATCACCAAGGGCCAATCTGACTGCCGGTCGGCGGCAAGGATTGGAAGTCCGGCCATATCCAGGATATTCAACACATTGGAGTAGCAGAGCTCATAGGGCAGAGAGATACCTATCACATCGAAATCCTTGAGCGGTCTTCGATTCTCGAGCCCGAACAGAGGATAACCGGTCTTCCTCAGGAATCTCTCCATATCTATATCTGGGACATAACATCTGTCAGCAAGGGCCCATGACAGGCCGTTTATGACCGAATAGAGTATGTTCAAACCCAAATTGGACATACCTATTTCATAGAGATCAGGAAAGACCAGAGCCCATCTGCAATCCGCCAAGTCCCATGGTTTATGCAGGGCATTGATCTCGTTTCCCAAATAACGGCTGGGCTTTTGAACCTGCATCAGAAACTTCTCTATTTCAGACATGATGGCGTCGTAAAAATAATGTTGAATGAATGTAATGGCAAATCATTTTAGATGGTTAATGTGGGCTGCGACAACAAAGAATGTAATGTGATTCAATAGGTGGCGACTTTTTACGAACTCATCAGACATGAATTGAAGAAAAGTGGTGAGTGTCAGTAGGAAAACCTGGCTTCCATGGCCCGTTTTAAAGTGAGCTGATCCACATACTTGACATCCATGCCCATGGGAATGCCGCAGGCCAATCGCGTGACAGTAACGGGAAACTCCTTGCAACACTGGGCAAGATATGCAGCCGTAGCCTCTCCCTGCACCGTACTGCTGGTAGCCAGAACCAGTTCTTTCACCGCTTGGGTTTCCAGCCTGTTCAGCAGTCTGTCGATACGAAGTTCGGCAGGCCCTATGCCATCGGCAGGGCTGAGGGCGCCATGCAGCACATGATATAGACCGTTGAAGGCATTGGATGACTCTATGGACAGGAGATCGGCAGGCCCCTCGACCACGCATAATATTTCACGATTGCGCCTTGGATCAGCGCAGATGGGGCATGGATCCTGCTCCGAGAACGCAAAACAGGTGGAGCAGAGCAGTATCTTTCTGTGCAACTCCGCTATGGATACCGCAAGTTCCTGTGCAGTGGGCTCCTGCCAGCGCAGAATCTGCAGGGCATAGCGCGTGGCCGTCTTTTCACCGATTCCAGGTAAACGTGAGAGATTTTTAATGAGCCTTTCAAGGGCCGGAGGGAACGCCTTAAACATGGAATATCAGAACAGACCTGGTATCTTCATGCCGCCGGTGGCCTTGGCCATCTCCTGCTCCACCATCTCCTTGGCCCTGTGCAATGCCTCGTTTACAGCGGATAACACAAGATCCTGCAACATCTCCACATCGTCCGGATTCACTACGTCCTTTTCGATGGAGATGGATACCAGCTCTGATTTGCCGTTTGCCACTGCCTTGACCATACCGCCGCCTACCGCTGCCTCCACCTTCCTTTGTCCCAGCTCTTCCTGCAATTTACCTATTTTATTCTGTATGAGCTGGGCCTGACGCATCATTTCCTTCATATTGAGATTCATTTAGGAATACTCCTTGACTGTTTTTAATTTGGACGGCTATTCTAAAATAGATTGTCTGAAAATGGAATATGTTTATTGGCAGCGACCGGCCTAATATAGTCCACATCGAAGGGGCTATAACTATAACTACAAGAAATAAAAATGATATTTATTATTATCTTGACATCAAATAACTCATGTATTAACGTAACGATGTATTCAACAAATATGAAAATCCCTTAAAAAGGAGACCCCACTATGCTTCACATCGAAGACTTATGGGTGGATGTACATGGTAAAGAGGTATTGAAGGGCATCGAACTTCACGTCGAAAAAGGCGAAACCCATTGTCTTTTCGGTAAAAACGGCTCAGGTAAGACCACCCTGCTCATGACCCTGATGGGTTTTTCCGGTTACAAGGTCAAACACGGCCGCATAATTTTCAAAGACGTTGATATCACACATATGCCTGTCAACGAACGCGCCAAGCTCGGGATCGGCATCTCCCTTCAGCGTCCTCCCACGCTCAAGGGCGTAAAGCTCAAGGACATGCTGAATTTCTGCGAAAGCGTTTCAGGCCTGGGCAAAAACCTCGCTATTCAATATAATTTTGAAAATTTTCTGGAAAGAGAGGTCAATTTGGGTTTTTCTGGCGGTGAGATCAAAAAATCCGAGCTCATACAGCTTCTGGCTCAAGGCCCTGACTTCACACTGCTGGACGAACCTGAATCCGGAGTGGACATAGAAAACCTGCACATCATCGGAGAGATGATCAAGAAACTCCTGCAAAAAGATGTTCACAGAAACCGACAGAAATCCGGCCTGATCATCACGCACACGGGCTTCATTTTGAACTATGTAGCAGCGGACAAGGGGCATGTAATGATGAACGGCAAAATGCTCTGCAAAGGCAATCCACAGGAGATATTTGAAGGCATTCAAAAATACGGCTATCAGGAGTGTATGAAATGTCAACTGTAAAAAATAAAAAACAATCCAAACCAATAGATATGTCCGAGAATGCGCTGCTCAAGGGCTTCAAGCCGGCATCCGATGCCCCTGCACTGACCAGTCTTGCGGAACTCGAAGAAAAAGAGGTCAAAAAGCTCAAAAATGTCGGTCTGGATTTCAGTGAACACGAACGAATCGGCACCTTTATTCAAACCAACTGCGGTGTGACCAAATGCGACTGCCATATGGAAGGCGTGGAACTCATGCCCATCACAGAGGCGCTCAAAAAATATGACTGGCTTCAGGACTACTGGTGGAAACTCGTAGCCGAGGAAAAGGACGTATTCACACATGAAACAGCAGCTCATCTGGATAACGGCTATTTCATTCGTGCGCTGCCCGGTGCAAAGGTGGTATATCCGGTTCAGACCTGCCTGTATATCCGCTCGGAAAATGTGGCTCAACGGGTTCACAATATCGTTATCGCCGAAGAAGGTTCGGAGCTGCATGTGATAACCGGCTGTTCCACACACCCGAATCTAACCTCGGCCCTGCACATCGGAGTATCGGAATTTTACATCAAAAAGGGCGCAAAACTGGTCTTCACCATGATTCACAACTGGGGTGAAAACGTCTATGTCAGACCGAGAACCGGAGTACTTGTGGAAGAAGACGGAGTATTTCTGTCCAACTATGTCTCACTCAAAGGTGTCAAATCCGTTCAGAGCTATCCCACAGCAAGACTTGCAGGCCGCAGGGCACTGGCCCGTTTCAACTCTGTTATCGTGGCCCCGGAAGGCACAGAAATAGACAGCGGTTCCCGTATCATTTTAGATGCCCCGGAGACGCGCGGTGAGATCATCTCACGCACTATCTCATACGGCGGCAAGGTGATCGCCAGAGGACATCTGGTGGGCAATGCCCCTGGAATCAAGGCGCATCTGGAGTGTAACGGCCTGATCCTGGCTGAAAACGGCGTGATTCACGCCATTCCTGAGTTGGAGGCGCATCTGGCCGACGTGGACATGTCCCACGAGGCCGCTGTGGGCAAGATCGCTCAGGATGAAATAGAATACCTCATGGCCAGGGGCCTGAGCGAGGAAGATGCTACAGCCACTATCGTCAGAGGCTTTTTGAACGTCAAAATCGAAGGACTTCCGCCTGAACTGGATGCAGAGATTCAAGCGGCTGTTACCGAAAGCCACAAAGGCATCTGAAAAGGCCATTCGACAAAAACATATAATTTTCAAAGTGTTATTTCATCGTGAGGGGCCACTTGTCGGCCCCTCTTTATATTGAAACGAGCCGTCTGATCTCCTTCACCGCTTCATTCACATTTACTTCATCAGTCTGCACCATGACATCCGCCCATCTTTCATAGAGTGGCAGCCGCTGTTTAAGCGTCTGCCTTATTTCCTCTTCGAGCTGCATACCCGATATAAGTGAAGGCCGCTGAGTACCTGTCACGGAATCCTTGAGGATACGGTCAAGTATGGTGGAGATATCGGCCTTGAGCCACACCACCAACCCTGATGCCTTGATTTCGGGCAACAATTCTTCGTGCATTACCACTCCGCCGCCGCATGAAACCACCACCGGATTCGAGCAGCGCATGACCTCCTGCAACGCCTGTTTTTCCAGTGCCCTGAAATGAGACCAGCCATGTTCAGCGACTATCTCGTTGATTTGCCGACCTGCCCTCTGCACGATAAACTCATCCAGATCAATGAAATCCACATTCAAAGCCCCTGCAATGGCCTTACCGATAGTAGTCTTTCCTGTGCAGCGATAACCTATGAGAAATAACTTCATTTATAACCTTTTTCTGCCCATTATATCGTCATTTTTACCCATTTTTCCCAAAAATCTGGAAAGGATTTGACCACGCAATCCGGATTGGAAATGACCACACCAGGGACCTTCAATCCAGCCACGGCAAAGGCCATGGCCATTCGATGATCGTTATAGGTCTCGATCTCTGCACCATGAAAAGGCACGCCACCTTCTATGATCAAGCCATCCTCCAACTCGTGCACCACAGCCCCCATGCGCTGAAGTTCCGTTGCCACAGCAGCTATGCGATCCGTCTCTTTGATGCGCAGGTGATGAACACCAGAAATGCGCGTCGTGCTCCGAGCGAAGGCGGCGACCACAGCCAGAGTAGGTGCTACATCCGGCCATTTGGACATATCGATATCTATCCCTTTCAATCTACCTGCTTCAGGGCCTGAAACAGTAACTCCATTCTCACTCTTGGTTACGTCACACCCCATACGACCTAAAATATCAGCAAAGGCCACATCTCCCTGCAGGGCATTGGGGGGTATATTGGAAACCGTCACTTTGCCACCTGTAACCGCTGCCGCAGCCCAGAAATAAGACGCACTGGAGGCGTCTCCTTCCACTGCATAATGCATGGCATTATAGGCCCCTGGCTGCACCTCAAAACAGGGCATATCCTGCCAAACCGTCTCCTCTACACCAACACCGAACGAACGCATAACAGCCAACGTAATGTCCACATAAGGCCTGGAGACCAGATTGCCCTTTACGCAGATACGGCCATGGGCCTTGAGATATGGCGCCACAAGCAACAGCGACGAGATATACTGACTGCTCAAACTGCCGTCTATCACCGTATCCCCACCAGCCAGACCATCGGCATCCACCAATACAGGCGGGGCATTTGTGCCCTTTACACACGAAATTTTGGCCCCCCAGGGCCTCAATGCCTGCAAAAGCGGGGCGATAGGCCGCTCTTCCATGCGTTTTGTGCCTGTGAGCAAATAATGACCTGCACCAAGGCAGACCAAAGAGGCCAGAAGTCGAATCCCTGTGCCGTTGTTGCCCATGTAAAGCTCCAGAGGCTGCTGAAAATCACCTCCAGGGCCTACAACCCCGCTGTTTTTCATTCTCAGACCAGAATCGATCCACGCCACATCTACGCCCAATTTGGTAAGGGCATCGGCCAAAAGCTCCGTATCCTCACTCTTCAATGCCCCTTCCAAGCGGCTTTCACCATTGGCCAGGGCAGCAGTAATCATGGCCCGCTGAGTAATGCTCTTGGAACCAGGTACCTCTATAACCGCATTTACAGGGAGATCAACCGGCTGCACCACATATTTTTTATTACTATTCATCACATCCTCTTAACTCCAAAAATGTTGAATTTTTAATGTTTAATTGTGGTAAAAATAACCCGCTTAATTCAACATTCAAAATTCAACATTAACCATTTACCATTGCATTTAAGACCTGCTCCATCACATCCTCTGGAGCGGCAAGGCCTGTCCACAACTCAAACTGACACACAGCCTGATGCAGCAGCATACGAAGGCCGTTGACAGTAAGGCAGCCGACTCTTCGGGCCTCACGCAGCAGGGCTGTCTCAAGGGGGGAATAAACAATGTCCATCACCACAGCAAAATTTCCAAGACAATCTGCAGCGATAGGCATCTCATCCGCATTAGGCGCCATGCCTACTGAGGTTGTATTGACTAAAACATCGGCAGTTATGTTACATACATCATGTAAATTTGAAAAAGTTCCACCAACCACATCACTTAGTTTTTTTGCCTTTTCAACGGTACGGTTGGCTATATGAACGGACATACCGGCGGATTTAAGACCGAATGCCACTGCCCTGGCAGAACCTCCTGCTCCCAATACAACAGCACTTTTGCCTGAAAGCAAAGGCGTTGCATGGTTCATCCCTACCTGCATCGTCTGAATGGATTGGCCATGCATGACCATGAAATCCTTTTTCTCTGGCCTCAGCGCCTCATTCAATGCCCTTCGAGCTCCGATGCAATCGGTGTTGAAACCCAACAGCCTGCCATCCCTATTGACAACGGTGTTTACAGCGCCGATAGCTCGGGCATCACTGTCTATCTCATCCAAAAAGGGCATGACCGCCTCTTTATACGGAATCGTGATGGAAAGCCCTTGAATATTCAATGCCCTTACGCCTGTTATCGCTTCATGTAGATTCATTACATCAAAGGCGAGATACACCGCATTTATATTCAGATGACGAAATGCGGCATTGTGCATGGAAGGACTTAGGCTGTGCCCCACAGGGTGGCCGAATATTCCAAAAAGCATTGTATGAGCGTCGATATTCAATGGACTATGACCTTGAATAAAAGCCATGTTACTTGTTCAACTGTGCCTTTACCCAATTAAGAAGCCCGCCTGCCGCCAGTATCTGCCTCTCCCTTTCAGACAATTCCAGTAGTGCTTCAAACATTCTACCATTCGATGTGCGTTTTACGAGAACACTCCTGGCCCCTGAAAGCAGGGCCTGGCGCAGCCCTGAAAACACCAGCTCATCACCTTGAGCGATCGCGTCATAATTCGCGGGATCGGCAAATGTCATGGGGACAATGCCGAAATTCACCAGATTTGCCTTGTGAATACGGGCAAAACCCTTGACCAGCTTGACCTGCACACCAAGATAGCGGGGTGCCAATGCCGCATGTTCACGGGAAGAACCCTGACCGTAGTTTTCGCCGCCCACTATCACTCCAGGCACAGGAGCCGCCTTGGCCCGTGCAGGAAATTCTGAATCAATGGCAGTGAACACATACTCGCTTATGGCCGGAATGTTGCTGCGCAGAGGCAATATCTTGCTTCCGGCAGGCATGATGTGGTCTGTGGTGATGTTATCGCCTGTTTTCAACAGAACAAGGCAGGTCAAATCCTCTGGAATGGGCTCGAAGACAGGAAGCGGTTGAATATTGGGACCGCGCAATATCTGAACGCTCGAACTGTCTTTTGAAGGTGAAATGATGCCATTGTCGTTGATGACAAAGGCATCAGGAATGGAAACGGATGGATATGCCCCCAAATCCCTTGGGTCCGTTATGACTCCACGCATGGCCGATGCCACAGCCGTTTCAGGGCTGCATAGATAGACCTGATCGTTTTTGGTGCCGCTTCTGCCTGGAAAATTGCGCGTAAAAGTGCGAAGTGAGATGGAATCCGTTGCAGGCGCCTGACCCATGCCGATACATCCCAAACAACCGGACTGATGGATACGCGCACCTGCATGAATGAGACTCTTGAGCAAGCCATCGTTTTCAATATTTTCCAACACCTGCCTGCTCCCTGGATTGATCTCGAAACTCACCTCATCGGCAATCCGCTTACCTTCGAGGGCCTTTGAAGCAATGGCTATGTCTCGATAGGATGAATTGGCGCAGGAACCGATCAAGACCTGGGAAACCGGCCGGCCTGCCACATCTTTTACCTTCACCACATTGTCAGGCGATGACGGACATGCGATCATGGGCTCGATTGCACTTAAGTTTAACTCTATAACCTCTGCATAGTTGGCACCTTCATCCGCCTCGAGTGGAGCCCAGACCCCTTCCCTGGCCTGTGCCGCCAGAAAGCGACGAGTCATCTCATCCGATGGGAAAACAGATGTGGTCGCCCCCAATTCCGCACCCATGTTGGTGATAGTGGCCCTGTCAGGAACCGTGAGAGTCGCCACACCTGGTCCGAAATACTCCATCACCTTGCCCACACCACCCTTTACAGTAAGTCTTCGCAAAAGCTCCAAAATCACATCCCTTGCAGAACACCAGGGCTGCAATCTGCCCGTTAGATGCACTCCTATCACAGCCGGCATTCTGAGATGAAACGGCTGACCGGCCATGGCCATGGCCACATCCAGCCCGCCAGCACCTATGGCGAGCATTCCACAGCCGCCGCAGGTGGGTGTGTGACTGTCCGAACCCAACAGGGTCTTACCTGGTGCAGAGAAACGCTCCAGATGCACCTGGTGGCAGATGCCGTTCCCTGGCTTTGAATAAAATATGCCGTATCGAGCGGCAATAGTGCGCAAAAAACGATGATCATCCGCATTTCTGAAGTCCGATTGAAGCAGGTTGTGATCCACATAACTCACAGAAAGCTCTGTTTTGACTCTGTCCAACCCGATGGCCTCGAACTCCAGATATGCCATGGTACCAGTGGCATCCTGTGTAAGGGTCTGGTCGATGCGAATGGCTATGTCGGTTCCAGCAGTCATCTCGCCGCTTACGATGTGGGCGGCGATTATCTTTTCAGTTACATTCAATCCCATAAAATGCTACACCTTTCATAAATTTTTCTTTTTAGAGGTGCCAGCTTGCCGCAGCCTCGCTACACTCCTTCAACACAGCAAACACCCCATCAGCCAGGGCCTGCAAATTGTAACCGCCTTCTAAACAAAAGACAATTCTACCTTTACACAATTCACCGGCCAAATTCAAAAGTATCCTTGCCAAGGCAGCAAAACCCTGCTCAGTAACCCTCATTCCTCCCAGTGGATCGCTGTAATGGATGTCAAAACCCGCCGAAACCAGTATCACATCGGGGGCAAAAGAAGAAATAGCAGGCGATAAAACATCCTCAAAAACTCGAATATACTCTGCATCCCCTGCACCTGCGCTCATGGGCACATTCAGAGTAAACCCCTTACCATCACCCTCGCCTGTCTCGGAAGAGGCACCACTTCCAGGATAATAAGGATACTGGTGTGTGGAACAATACAGAACCCAGTTTTTATCGTAAAAGCTGTGCTGTGTTCCGTTTCCATGGTGCAAATCCCAATCTACTATGGCAGTTTTGAGCCAATGCAGCCTATTTTTAGCGTAATACGCCCCCAATGCCACGTTGTTGAACAGACAAAAACCCATGGCATGATCCCGCTCGGCGTGGTGACCGGGAGGTCTCACCAAGACCAAGGCATTGAACACTTGACCTTCAGCTATGGCATCGAGGGCGGTAAACACACCACCCGCAGCCAGACAGGCAGCCTCCCATGAACCGCTGCTGGCAAGGGTATCCGGGTCCAGTTGAGTCAGTTCCCGCCGTGAGGTATGACGGATGGATTCAATATAGCGTTGGGTATGATTCCAGGCCAATTCCTCAAGAGTCGCATGCCTTGGTTCCAAAGGAATATAAAGCCCCTTGGCATCACTTCTGGCGAGCCTCTCATAGATGGCTTCGAGGCGCCTCGGAGATTCGATGTGCCCGCAATCATGAATGTGAGTTAGATAGACCGATGACATTACCACGCCGGTTTTCTTTGCAATACGATTTATATCAGACATAACTGCAACCTCCACAGGCAGCCCACGCTCTGGTTCGACGACCAGCTGATGTCATGGATATCGATTGAGCAAGTCTATCTTAGCGCAGTCCAAAGCCTTTTTCCAGGGCTCTTGAGCAACCGATTGACCGGATTAAAATTTTATGATTTTATAAGCCAGTCTGCCATATTATTAGCGTCAAATGAAATATACGGCGAATGTTATTTTTTTGAGAGGGATACAGTCCGGTGCAAACGACACATAAAATCATTCAAGGAAGAATGGAATACATATTTTTCAGGACATTGGAATTTTGCCGGAGTCAAACAAGATGGTCATGTTGAGATGTTTCCTGAAGAATTACCCACACGTTTAATCAGAATGTTTAGCTTTGTCGGTGATACGGTATTGGATCCTTTTCTTGGAAGTGGCACGACTTCTCTCGCAGCCCGTAATCTACAACGTAATTCTGTCGGCTATGAAATCAACGACCAATTTATACCTATCATTAAACAACGATTAGGGGTCAATCAATTCAATATGGAAGGGATAATCTATGAATTTCTTAATGATACAATTACGATAGATATCAAAGAGGAGAATGATAAACTCCCTTATATATTTCATGATCCTCATAAACTCGACAAAAAAATTGATTCCAAAAAACTTCAATTTGGTTCAAAAATTGATCGACAATCTCAAGAACGAGAAGATTACTATTTTATACAAGAAGTCATCAGTCCTGAATTACTACGATTGAATAACGGATTGATTATCCATCTTATCGGAGTAAAATCCAAAGAAGAAGTAAACGGCTTGGCGATTGAATTTATTAGAAATACAACGAAAGGACAAAAAGTATTTTTAAGATTCGATCAAGAAAAATATGATCAAAACAATAATTTGTTATGTTATGTGTATTTAAAAAACAAAACATTTTTGAATGCCCATTTAATCAAAGCAGGACTTGCGGATGTCGATTGCATGGTAAACTTTAAATATAAAAAAACGATTTCTCAATTTGAGGGAACAAAATGGCAAAAGAATGGATCTTGAACAGTGCAATGAATCGTTTCCAACTAAATTTTAAGCGGAATGTGAAAGCGGTATCTGAAAGTATTCGGGAATGTGCGCCTAAAATAATAGATGAATGGCGTATATATTATTTTCAAAATGTTCGTTCAAGAGAACAAATTGAAGAATTAGGGGAAAAAAACTTTATATAAAGACTACTGAAGTTATACGCTCAGAGATTGAAGAAATTACAGAACAAGATTGTATCGATTATATGATTCAAATATCGCGGCTGATGCCTTCAGCCATTATCCTTTTGAACATGCCATGAACATCTTTATTCTGGATCTGGATTTCAAACGATGCGCCGAGTATCACTGCGACAAGCATGTGATAAAGATGATTTTAGAGGGCGTACAAATTATATGCAGCGCCCTGCATCTGCACGGCCATACAACTCCATACCGACCCACGCACCAAAAACACCCCTGCGTGCTCTGGGTAGCTGAATCCTATGAAAACCTTCTTTGGACACGAGAACTGATGCTGGCATTGAACGAAGAATACCGCTATCGCTGGAAGAAACAAAAGGATCATGCCTCCATCGAGGTTCTGCACGAAATTCGAGGTAAAAGATATGCCAACACCGGTCTTACGGAATTTGTGCAGGCCATGCCCGAACCATATCGAGTGCCCAATGATGCGGTAACGGCCTATCGTCGCTACTATATTGCGGAAAAACTCAAATTCGCCGCATGGAAACACAGACCTGTGCCATCGTGGATCGTATCGGCTACCGGTTTACCCCCACATCCTGTGGAATCTTGAAGAGATGACGCTTGATCTTGCGAGTAGAGGTTTTTGGCAGTTCCTCTTCCACCAGTATAAACCCTTTGATCTTCTTGTAGCCAGCCAATCTATGGTTGACCTTTTTGACCTCACGTGAGATGAGTTCCTGCACGGCCTGTTCCGTCATTTGAGAGGCATTCAGATGTCTGCCTATCTCCTCGTAATTGGGCACCACGACCGCCCGCACATCTTCTTCATTCTGGTCGGTTCTCTGGCCGTAAACCATGGACTCTAAAATGAACGGGCTCATATTGAGTTCGGCCTCTATCTCCTCGGGATACACGTTTTTGCCCGCCGCGGTCACTATCAGGTTCTTGGCCCTGCCGATCACGTATAACAGACCGTTTTTATCCTGAATACCCAGATCGCCGGTGCGAAGCCAGATGTCGCCCTTTTCGTCCTTCATCAAGACATCAGCCGTGGCCTCAGGGTTGTTGTAATAGCCCTTCATGACCATAGGACCATTGAAGACCAGTTCTCCCACCCCGTTTGCATCCGGCTCCAGTATGCGCACCGTAACACCAGGCAGGGGCCGGCCTATGCTCTCTGGAGTCGCATTACTGTCTCGATTGAAGGTGAGGACAGGGCTGGCCTCTGTCAGGCCGTAGCCCTGAAGCATGGTGAAACCAAGACGTCGAAACTCCACCGGCACATGAGGCATCAGAGGCGCTCCACCCACCACCATCAGGCGCAGATGACCGAGTCCGGCCTTTTCCCGCAACGATTTGAAAAGCTTGACGCCAAGCCGTTCATTACCCAGTCTTTCTGCGGCTCTGACCGCCTTCATAATGGCATTGAAGGCCTGACGCTGCACAAAAGGCTTACGTTCCACCGCCTTGTAAATGCCGTCCAGCATCTTCTGAAACAAAAGGGGCACTCCCAGCATCACTGTGGCCCTGCTGGCCTTTAAGTCCTCCAGTATCTGATTGGACTTGAGACTCCTGGCAAATGTGATGGAAGAACCGGAATAAAGGGGCAAAAGAAACCCTGCGGTGCATTCGAAGGTATGATGCATGGGAAGCACGGATAGAAAACGTTCCTGTCCTATCTGAACCGCACTGTAACAAGCGGCCACATCCGACACGATGTTGCCGTGCGTGAGCATGA
This sequence comes from Dissulfuribacterales bacterium, assembly GCA_041287365.1. Taxonomy (GTDB): domain Bacteria; phylum Desulfobacterota; class Dissulfuribacteria; order Dissulfuribacterales; family DYLC01; genus JAQVIJ01. The sequence goes on from JBEULL010000003.1 coordinate 42,289, forward strand.
CCCCTTTGGGCTTGCCTGTGGTGCCCGATGTATAAAGAATTGCAGCGGTATCGTCCAGATTGTGCTTGGGCAGAGGCTTTTTATACGCCTTTCCCTTTTCCATAAGCCCCTGAATGGATAACACGCCAGCCGGCAATGTTTCGGAATTTGCTGACAACACCACCACATGTTTCGGCCCTGGAAAGTCCTTGTGCGTATTGCATACAACATCAAGAAATTTCGGCGCAACAAAGGCCACCTTCACCTGTGCATTGGAAAGCAGATGCCGAATCTCGTTTTCAGTGAGCAGGGAATCCAGAGGGACACAAACAGCGCCGGCGGAGCTGACGGACAGATAGGCCATGCCCCATTCCGGAGAATTAGGGCCTAAAATGGCACATCTGTCCTGAATGCCCACACCAAGCGCAGCAAGGCCGCGAGCCATTCCTTGCACACGGGCCAGCAGCTCTGCATAGGTGATAACTCGATCAGGCTGAGTATCCCTTGCGATCAGACATGGCTGAGGCCCGTATTCCTCAGCCGAACGCCGAAGCATCTCAGGTATGGGCATTACGCCCTTGTGTTGTGCATCCGTTCTTTCGATCATGACTCTACAACTCAATATTTATATGACACGCTGAGGTTAAAAATATTGGCAGTAGCCTCGTATGTGCCGTGAAGAGTAGGCGTAATAGGGGATGTCTTGGCATCCTCCATGTAAAGATATGAATAAGCGCCGTCTATGGTCCAATTTTTATAGGTGTAACCCACACCGATGCCGAAGAGATGGGAGTCGTTGGTGGGCAGTGTCGGGTCTCTATACTTATCCTCGATGGGTGTGCGGTCATAGACGTATGAACCGCGCAGCACCCATTCCGGATTAAGACGGTATTCCGCTCCGAATCGCAGGGAATAGCAGTCGTTCCATTCCTTGGGAATACTCACAACGCCTGGCTTTCCGATGCCGGGTGCCTGGTCATAGTAAAAGGTCAAAGATTCATAGGAAGACCAGCCCGTCCAAAGCACATCCGCGGAGAGAGTCCAGTCTGGCACAGCAGTGGTGCTTACACCGAAAGAGAGCGTTGAAGGCAGGCGCAGAGGAAGCCGCATATCGCTTCTATAAAAACCAGGAATGGACAGGTTGTATTTGGCCGTTCCCTCGATCTCGAAATTTACCTGAGAGCGATATACCAGCCCGACCGTCCAGTCCTTTACAGGTCTTGCTGTGGCGGCCAGGACATAGCCGAAATCCGTGTCGTCACCCTCCATCTTGGTAGTAAGGCCTGGCACCTTAGGAGTGACGGACTTTTCTAAGGTGGCATCGGCCCTGGCAATCTGAGCACCTACTCCAAGAGACAGCCAATCCGTAAGTTTATATGATATGGCTGGCGTAAAGAAGAAACAGCGCAGGTCTGTCTTTGCGGCATAGTATTTTCCAATCCAGTCGGCCTTCCACTCGGTAGTGAGCCCATATGGCACGTTTACAGACATGGAAAAGCCCAATCTGTCGCCGTATGGCATAGTCCAGTAGGCATAAGGTACTGAATATGCCATATTTTTCATCTCAGGATCAGGCCCTGTGGCTGTATTCAGTTTTAGGGACGGCATGACCACGGCCATACCCGCCATGCCGGTCATACCCTTGTAATCCTGCATGGCCACAGAGGCAGGGTTGAACCAGGCGCTCTCCACTGCATCGTAACGCGCCGTCATTGAAGCGCCAAGGGCGGTGGTGCGGGCAGAACCCTCATTAAAAAGCTGAAAACCGGCAGAAAACGCCACGGCCGGCAGGGTGCTCACAGCCAACCCAATCAAAACAGACAAACCTCTTTTCATAATCCCCCCCTGTAAATTGAATCTTTTTTGAATAGTGAAAAAATATCCGAATGTCAAGGCGATGTCAGGATTTTTTGTCGTTAGCCCCAACAATACTACCTTGATAATGCCTGTCCTCGGTTACTCATCGTAGTAACTCTTGACAAGGCGGTCGTTAAAACATGCTGCGGTATTATAAGGAAATTGCAAAAAATCAAAGCTTTAAATGATATTCAACGGGCTTCGCACTCTGAGCAGGTTCTTTTTTGCCACATGGGTATAGATCATGGTGGTCTGAAGGTTTGTATGATCCAAAGGCATTAAATGCCTGATTTTGAGTTGCAACAGCCACCTTGCCTTCTACTGCAAGATGACTCAGAAAGTTTTCAATATCAGATTGCTCTATTGAGCAAAAAAAGAGTAAGAAAGGATCTGAGGTTGTAGACTGAAATCACTAACCTGACAATGGCTCAGTTTTAGGGGGAAAGGTCAGATTCGCTGTAGAAAGCCCCTCAACATTTCAGTTGACTCAGGTTTTCATGCATGGAACGCTCAAATTATATACATTTCCGAAGAAATATCTGCCAAGTCAATGTGTTATGTTGAGCAGCATTTTCTCAGTCATTCAATGCAATTGGCCGATGCACTTATAGGTGCCACTGCAATAGTTCACGGTATCCCTATACTCACAGGGAATGACAAGCATTACAAGGCAATAACAAACATCCAAATCAAAAAATTCAGGCCGTAGTTTTCTGAAAAAATGAAAGAAAACAGCAAACAAGGCGCTTCACCTGACGCCGAGGACACTCGGAGCCTTTGGAGAAAGCCTTTCGGCGGCGCAGGTGAGCTTGGTCGTTATGTCGCATAAAAAAATACATCTCAAACAGGGAAACATAATATACTAAAATAACATTAATATTCCATTGTATTTTCTTGTAACTAAACTTAAAATATGGCCCATGAAAAATGCAAAAGACTTGAATATCAGACTGGCCGAAGGCGTCAAGGCAGCGGGCTGAGCGGCGAAATTACCTCCAGGGTTCCTGGAGGAGGCACTCAAGTCCCTTCCCGTTCAGTCGCACCCGGACCTCATCGTGGGGTTTGGCACCTCCGACGATGCAGGTGTGGTGCGGCTCACGCCTGAAATCGCCCTGATTCAGACCGTGGACTTCTTCACTCCCATGGTGAATGACCCACGGACATTCGGCAGAATAGCTGCTGTAAACGCCCTGAGCGACGTGTATGCCATGGGTGGAAGGCCCTATACAGCCATGAATCTAGTCTGTTTTCCCAAAAAAGGCATGGACATCGGCGTCCTGAAAGAGATACTTTCAGGCGGCTTCGAAGCCATCTCGGAGGCCGAGGCCCTGCTCGTGGGAGGCCACAGCGTGGATGATCCAGAGATCAAATATGGCCTGAGCCTCACAGGGTTAGTACATCCGAATCACATAATCACCAATACAGGTGCCAAACCAGGGGATATGCTGGTGCTAACCAAACCCATCGGCACAGGCATTCTTGCTACTGCGCTCAAGGCCAGACTACTCCCAAAGGAGGCCGAAAAAGAGGCCATATTCTGGATGGGCACTCTTAACAAAAATGCTGCTGAGGCCATGCAAGCGGCTGGAGCCTCTGCCTGCACGGACATCACAGGCTTCGGTCTGTTGGGGCATGCGCTGGAGATGGCAGATGCCTCTAAAACCACTTTGGAGATATGGACCTCCAAGGTACCGCTCATGTCTCATGTGCTGGACATGATCAATATGGGAATGCTTCCAGAAGGAAGCGGGGCAAACCGCCAATTCTGCGCCAAGTCTATAGAGATAGACCCACGAGTCGATGACATGTTGGCTGATTGTCTGGCGGATGCCCAGACCTCTGGCGGACTTTTGATATCCATACCGAAAGAAAGGCTCGATTCACTTCTGAACGAGCTGAAGGCCCGCGAGGTTTTTCATGCAGTAATAGGCCAAGTGTTTGGGCCGTCCGATGGCCGCATTGTAGTAAAACCCTAACAATATCGGCAACCCTGCCCAAGACATAACAAACTCGAAGCCGAATTCATGTCGGAGACCCTATGAAAGAATCATTCGCCAAACCTTCTTCTTGTTCACGTGTGACCCTCGTTCAGGTGATGCTTCCCGAAGACGCAAATCCTTCCGGAAACGTGCACGGCGGCACCATCATGAAGCTCATCGACAACGCCGCATACGTGGTGGCAAGCCGTCATTGCCGCATGAATGCAGTCACAGCGTCTGTGGATCGCATCAACTTTCATGCCCCTGTCTTTGTTGGAAACCTCCTGCACCTCAAGGCGAATCTCAACTGGACCGGCAAGACATCCATGGAGATAGGCGTGCGTGTGGAGGCTGAAAACTTGAAAACCGGCGGAATAGTACACACTGCCTCGGCCTATCTCACTTTTGTGGCCCTGGACGAAAACGGCAAGCCTCAGCCGGTGCCTGCTGTAATTTTGGAAACAGAAGAGGATAAAAGGCGGTTCGAACAGGCGGCGGAACGGGTTATGCTCAGAAAAACAGGTGTCTGTCGCATATAATAGCAGTCATTGCCCCTTGAAATCTTTCATTCAGCGGTTATAAAGATGCCACATAAAATATTCAAAGGAGACACATATGGAACGTACTCTATCTATCATCAAACCCGACGGAGTATCGCGGGGTCTAATCGGCGAGGTCATCAAACGCTTCGAGGCGGCAGGAATCAGGATTGCCGCCATGAAGATGCTGCATCTCACCAAAAAGGAGGCGGAAGGCTTTTATGCAGTTCATGCCTCCAAGCCCTTTTTCAACAGCCTCACCGACTTCATGTCCTCGGGCCCCATTGTAGTCATGATTCTGGAAGGCGAAAACGTGATTTTGAAAAACAGGGAGCTCATGGGCGCAACCAACTACAAAGAGGCCAAGCCAGGGACTATTCGTGCGGACTTTGCCACGGACATCGAAAAGAATGTGGTGCATGGCTCCGATGCCCCCGAAACAGCCGCCAAGGAGATCGCATATTTCTTCAGCGCGCTCGAGATTGTGTAACCCGCTGACATTGAATAAAATATTTACGATTCTTGGGGGTGGTAGAATTTTCCGCCCCTCTTACGGCACATACCATGGCCTTTCACGAACTCCGCCTCATCGAACGCATAGCGAAACAGGCCAAAACCACCACTGACCCTTCTGTTCTGGTGAATATAGGCGATGACTGTGGGGTGATTCGACCTTCCGACGGACATAATCTCCTTGTCACAACAGATACATTGGTGGAAAATGTACATTTCGACCTTGCTTATTTCGATCCATTTTCTTTGGGCAGAAAGACCACGGCAGTGAACCTAAGTGACATCGCTGCATGCGGAGGCACGCCGAGATGGGCGTTTCTGAATCTGGCCGTCAGAACAGGGCTACCTGACGATTTTTTTGAACTGTTCCTAAACGGCTTGTTCACCGAACTGAGAGGTTATGGCGTTCATCTGACAGGAGGAGACACAGTCAGCTCTCACAACGAGCTTTCCATAACGTTGACATTACTGGGAGAGACAAGGCCAAATCTACATCTCACTCGCAGCACAGCAAGATCAGGTGACCTCATCTACTGTTCAGGCACTCTGGGCGATGCTGCATGCGGTCTTCACTGGCTCATAAATCAAAAATCCCGAAAAAACAGGCTTGCGATGCCAAAATACCTGCGTTTTGCCCTAAAAAGGGCAATAAAACGCCATCTGACGCCCATACCAAGGCTTGCTTTGGGAAGGGCACTGGCAGAGAAAGGGCTTGCAACGGCCTGTATCGATTCCTCGGACGGCCTAGCAACGGACATAGCGCACATCTGCACTCAAAGCGGAGTGATGGCGGAAATAGACACAAAAGCGATTCCCATCTCTCGCAGCAGCCGTCTCCTTTGCCGAACATTAGGCCTTTCACCAGTGAAGATGGCTTTAACAGGCGGCGAAGACTTCGAGCTCATCTGGACCACTCCGCCTGACAAGGAACGGGATATGCTGAATACGGCAGCAATCATACTGGGCTATACCCCGTTTCGCATAGGCCGCATTCAGGAAGGCAAAGGGGTGTGGCTTGTGAGCCTGAGTCATGGCAGACAGGAAATCTCTTATCAGGGGTTCGAGCACGGCTCGGAATAAGGCTCCGGATATCCCGACAAAAAGAAAAAAGAAAGAAAAAGAAAGGACTGCAAAAAGAAAGGACAGGCATATCTTTTTTGTCACGAGAGAGGAAAGCCACTCCGCCCCTATGAGGCACCCCTCCACAAGAGGGAAATGACCGTGCAAGTCTTGACTCACAATTCCCGTCCTCTGGATGAGTGGCAGACAAAGCCTGACGGAGTGTTTAAATCGCGCAACGACATAAAAAATATAATGTCCTGACAAATTTCTACAATTTTCAAGCCAGAGAGCGTTCCATTTTGGCATAGGACAAACAATATTAAAAAAGAATGGAACAATAACTGTTCTGGAGTCGGTATGGGCATGACTCAATTCAATGGTGAATGATATGAATCAGGATTCATTTATAGAACACCTGCGGCTCGTGATTCCTCCCTACGAACTTTTCGTAACGACAACATGGCAAAACAACAGGCTTATCCACCTGATGCCCGATATAAACCCCGCTGCTGAACAAAAATACGAAGAAAATTCCACTCTGTCTGCTGCACTTCAAGGGCTCTTGACGGGCAGAATATCCTCCTTTGAACTCGATATTTCATATATTGCAAAGGGCAGCCGGTTCAGTATTGATGTATGGGCTGCCCTACTCACTTTACCCTATGGCAGCACCATCTCATACAAAGAACTGGCGCAAATGCTTCATACTTCACCCAGGGCCATAGGTCAGGCATTGAATGCCAACCCTCTACCTATTATAATCCCATGCCACAGAGTAATAGGTTCCAAAGGAGAACTCACAGGCTTTTCCTGCGGCCTTGGAGTAAAAAAGATACTGCTGGCCATAGAAGACCGGCAAAGGAGCGCACATGAAGATAGCCGTTATATCTGACAGCCATGACCACATCGTCAACACCGCTAGGGCCATAGAGCAGATGAACGGCCTTGGTGTGAAGACCATTTTGCATTGCGGTGACCTGGTCTCTCCATTTCTGCTGGACGAATTCAATTTCTTTAACGGAGTCCTGCACCTGGTAACAGGCAACAACTACGGAGATCCATTTCTGCTGGCTCAGAAGATTCAGGACTCAAACGGAAAATTCCAGATGCACGGCTGGATCGGAAGGTTAAGGTTAAACGGTGTCTCAGTGGCATTCACGCACGATCCCAGCGTGGGGCATGCCCTGTTCAATTCAAACGAGTTTCACCTGGTCTGCTTCGGGCATACCCACCGTCGGTTCATGCAGGAAGAAAACGGTAGGCTTCTTATGAATCCAGGCGAACTTCTGGGCAGAAAGGAAGGGCCTGGCTGGATGCTACTTCAGATATTCGAACAGCAGCCTGAAGAGGAAACCGCTTCATGGCAAGAGCGTTTCTCCGTCAAACACATCGCCTTGAACAGCATATAATCAATGATTAAAGGGGGATATGAAATGTCCAAAAAGGTAAAGGCCCTGGTCATAACCGGCTATGGCACCAATTGCGAGCGAGAGATGGCCCATTGTTGCAAACTGGCGAATGCTGATTGCGTGGAGATTGCACACTGGAGCGACATTCTGGACGGCACATATAGAATACAGGATTATCATTTTTTGAATCTGCCTGGAGGGTTTCTTGACGGCGACCACCTGGGCTCGGCGCAGGCTGCGGCGCACAGGCTTCTTCATGCACATGTGGTCTCCACTGGAGAAAGACTGCTGGATCAGATACTGGGCTTCATAGCCAATGGAGGCGTGATATTGGGTGTATGCAACGGCTTTCAGCTTCTGGTAAAGGCCGGCATTCTTCCAGGATTTGACGGCAATTACACTCAACGCATCGTCAGCCTGACTCACAACGATTCTGGCAAATTCGAAGATCGATGGGTTAGCCTTGGCATCGATGCCGATTCCCCCTGTATCTTCACAAAAGGGCTTGAAATAGTGGAGTTTCCTGTGCGGCATGGTGAGGGGAAATTCGTCACAAAAGACGAGGCCACGCTGAAAAACATCGCCGATCAGCACCTCATCGCCATGCAGTACATTCATCCGGAAACCAGCAGGCCTACTCAGGAATACCCCTACAATCCCAACGGAGCCGAGATGGCCATCGCTGGCATCTGCGACCCAACGGGACGCATATTCGGGCTCATGCCGCACCCTGAGGCATATCACCACCGCACTAATCACCCACTCTGGACTCGAAAGGACCTGCCGGAAGAAGGCACAGGCATCGCCCTGTTTCGTAACGCAGTGAATTACATTCGAACAAATGTCCTCTGATCTTTTGCTAAAACTGAGGCGAGGTCTTATAGAGACAGGTATCGCCATTTTTGTCATAACCATGGTCAATTTCTGGCTCTTTCCCGCGTCTCTGGCCGGATTCGCCGGGCTTTTTGCACAGAAGCTAGCCTTTTTCGGAGTCATGGAGCCGACCATGGCCCTCCTGAAATTCTCCATCTTCATCGGAATTGGCATTACGGCACCGTGGCTGTTCTTTCGTACAAGCCAGGTCATATACTCCTCATTCCCGATCAAAAAAACCGAGGTGATATTCTTCACCTGCTCGGCCCTGGTGCTGTTTTATGTAGGCGCATTGTTCTGCCTGTTCATCACTCTTCCCTTTGCCATGAAATTTCTGCTGGGATTCGCCTCAGACAGCCTGCAACCGGTGATCTCTGTGGAAAAATTCGTAAATTTCGTGGTGTTGTTCACAGTGGGTTTCGGCCTGGTCTTCGAGGTACCTTTGATCATAACAGGACTATGTTACATGGGTATCTTCTCACCGGATATGTTCGCTCGTTCCCGATCCTATGCCATTTTGATCATAGCGATTATATCGGCTATTATCACGCCCACACCGGACGCATTCAACATGATGATGATGGCAGTGCCCATATACATTCTATACGAGCTTGGCATAGTGATAGGCCGCATATTTTACAAAAAACGCTCACAAAGGGAAAATGTATGAAACTGGCGGTAACAGGCACAAATACCGGCGTCGGAAAGACAATAAGCACAGCGATACTTGCCTCTGCCTGGCATGCGGCAGGACTTAAGATCGAGGTGCAAAAGTGGGTCTCCACCGGTGATACAGCCACGGCTGAAGACCTGCGTCTGATCTATGAAGCCATGGCTCGGCCTGTTCCAGGGGCAGGGTCACACCATGCGCCTTATTGCCTAAAACTTCCGGCTTCACCACATCTGGCAGCAAGACTCGAGGGTGTCCAAATAGACAAAAAACGGCTCATCGAGGCCACGTTCATTCTTGAATCGGCCTGTGATATCCTCCTTATCGAAGGTGCCGGAGGACCGTTTTCTCCCATAAACGATGAAATCTTGTTTGCCGATCTGGTATTGGAACTCCATCTCCCCATCATACTTGTAACCATAACCGCCATTGGCACCATCAACCAGACTCTGGCCCACATAGAGGCATTGCAGGGCAGAGGTATCGAAATCCTTGCGATCATATTCAATGAAAACACCTTATTGGACCCCGTGATAGCAACGGATTCCATGGCCTTTGTAGCTGGACGCACGGACATCCCTGTGCTTGGGCCTGTGCCTTTCTCAAAACAGCCCATAGACTTCATGGGCCTAAATGACACGGGCATTCCCACGGCTGTACTAAAACTTCTGGAGAATGGAAAATGACACAGGACACGGCAACACTTCTGGAACTCGACAGAAGACACCTCTGGCACCCCTATACTCAGCACAAGGACTATGAAAATTCACCCATGCTTTTCATAGATCGGGCAAACGGCATGTTTTTATACGATTCAGAGGGCAAGGCATATTACGACACCATCTCTTCCTGGTGGTGCATTCTGCACGGGCACAATCGCCCTGAGATAAAAGAGGCGGTCCGGCGGCAGATGGAATCCATAGAACAGGTGCACTTTGCAGGGACCACTCACGCCCCAGGAATAAAACTGGCCAAAAAACTCGTTGAAATCACACCGAAACATCTGACCCGTGTGTTTTATTCGGACAATGGTTCAACCGCCTGCGAGATAGCGGTCAAGATGTCCTTCCAATACTGGAAACAGGTTGGGCAGCCCCAAAGACAGGGCATCATCTCCTTGGAACGGGGTTATCACGGCGATACTCTGGGCACCATGTCCATGGGAGGAACACCTCAATTCCATTCAACCTTTGCCCCCCTGCTCTTCTCCACACACAAACTCCCTTCGCCCTATTGCTATCGATGCCCGTACAATGAGCAGCCTAAAACCTGTGATTTTACCTGTTTGAAACCACTGGAAGACCTGCTCGCTGACAAAGGCGATGAAATGGCCTGTATTATCCTCGAACCCCTTTTGCAAGCGGCAGGCGGCATGATAAGCTATTCACCTGACTATCTCATCAGGTTGGAAAAACTGGCAAAGGAGGCAGGGATACACATAATCTTCGACGAAGTCGCCACTGGTTTCGGCAGGACCGGCCGCATGTTCGCTCTAGAACACACGGATGCTAAACCGGATTTCCTCTGCCTTTCCAAGGGATTGACAGGAGGCTGGCTTCCCATGGCAGCCACTCTGACCACAGAAGAAATTTTCAATGCCTTTTACGACGATTACTCTCGCGAAAAGACCTTCTTTCACGGCCACACATTTACCGGCAATCCCTTGGCGGCATCGGCGGCCCTGGCATCCCTGGAGATATTTGAAAAAGACCATGTACTCGAGGGGCTACCGCAAAAGATCGAACTTCTGCGACAAGGGGCACGGGCGTTCTCCACCTTTTCGTTCATCGGAGATGTGCGGGGCGTGGGCATGATAGCGGCCTTCGAGCTGGTTCAGGACAAGAGCACAAAAACACCCTTTGCTTCAAACCTACGCATGGGCTTTCACATCTATCAGGAAGGATTGAAACACGGCTTGATTCTGCGACCGTTGGGTGATGTCATCTACCTGTTTCTTCCTCTTTCGGTGACAATCGAGGAGATAAGGGACATATTGAACCGAGTTGGACATATCTTTGAAGGATTACGTACACCGCCTGTTAAAAATTGTAAAAATTATAAGGCGTGTTAGATATTGATGCTGAACCAACCACTGAATTCAAAAAGGTTTTGACTTGATAGCGTCAATACCACGGCAAAAAACAATGCAATCAATTTCTGATGACAAAAAACTCCAAAGACTCCTCAGAATGCCCCTCGATCGACTGATGTCAAAGGCACTCAAGACCAAACTGAGGCATAGGCAGGACCGTTTCTCTCTGTGCACCATTATGAATGTAAAATCTGGTGGCTGTACGGAGGACTGTATCTTTTGCGCCCAATCAGCTCACCACAAAACAGATGCGCCGGAATATCCCCTCAAATCCATCGATGAAATCCTGAAAGAAGCCGAGCATGCGGCTCAAAATGGGGCGTCCCGCTTCAGCCTGGTGGCAAGCGGCAAAGGGCCGTCAAGACGTGAAATAGATGAGTATGCTGTGCGTATTCGAACGGTGCAGGAACGCATCGGCATATCCGTGTGCGCATCCCTCGGCATCATGGACATTTCAGGGCTTCTGATGCTGAAACAAGCAGGATTGACTCGATACCATCACAATCTGGAGACATCGCCGGATTATTTTTCGAACATATGCACCACACACACCATGTCTCAGCGCATTGAGACCATAAAGGCCGCTCAAAAGGCAGGGCTCGAAACCTGTGTTGGAGGCATCATAGGGCTCGGTGAAGACATGGCTCAGAGGCTGAGTCTGGCACTTACCATCAAAAAACTTCGTGTGGATTCCGTGCCTTTGAACATATTGGTTCCAATTCCAGGGACTAAGTTGAGTTCAGTCCCGCCCATTATGCCTCATGAAATCCTAAGGACCGTCGCCATGTTCCGTTTGATGCTTCCCAAACAGGCCATTCGCATCGCAGGAGGCAGGGAGACCCTCAAAGAGCTTCAGGGGCTCCTGTTCATAGCAGGGGCGGATGCCATGCTCATAGGAGGCTATCTCACGATACGTGGCAGAGCCGTAAAAGACGATCTAAAAATGGCTGAAGATTTCAGAACGATATGGAAAAAATGTCTTTGAACAGCCTCATAGAGGATGAAAGACTTATTATTCTGCACTCGGGCGAGCTACCTGAAGTGGCATACCACGGCTCCATTCATTATCTGACGGAATATCCGAATGGACCTTTGCTCAAGAAGGAAGATATCGATTTGACCCCATTGAAAGAAGCGGTAATTATGCGCTATCAAACCATAATTTTTCGCGACCTTGACCACAAAAATCGTGAGAAACGCATATATCGAGGCCTTGCAAGGGCGATCGTCAATTACGCCAGACTGAACAAATTTGCAAAACTGGAAGGCATGGCAATTCGACACATCCATAACGAGATAAAAAAGAGAACCCATGATTTTTTACAGCAAGAAATAGACGAAGTCATGAAAGGAAACAGAACCACATGTATCAATTGTTCTCTCGATGAACTGCAACAGTTCTTGCAAGATATGCAAATAGGGGATAAAAAACTACTTCATGGAATAGCGGCCATTTTGAATCCTCACTAAAGGAAACCTGAAAAAATCTAAAGCATGAAAGACACATCCTTTGCCGTCACACACAATTTCATAATGATTTTAGCCAATCTACTTGGGTTGGGCGTTCTCGTACTGGCTATCGCACTACTGTTTCCATTTTTAGAACCCATCATCTGGGCGGCTATCATCACCCTGTTCACATTCCCTATCTACAAAAAATTAAAGCAACGTGGCAATCTATCTTCAAACCTGGCGTCAGCAGCCATGTGTCTGTTGGTCCTGGCATTTGTCATAGTTCCTATCGGGTTTCTGGCCACCAGTCTCACCAATGAAACACTGAGGTTATACGATGGCATCAAGACATCGGTACAACAAGATTCGACCCATCTGATGGACACCCTGCAACAAGGCTCCGCCATCGGCGATTATCTGGCCAAAATATTGAATAACTACCGGCATCATCAGGAAAAAGTCAATCAAATCCTTACAGACATAGCACAAAAAGGCAGCAATCTTTTTTTACAGCAGAGTACCCTTATCTTCAAAAACCTTGCGTCCATGCTTTTCAAGGGCAGTATAATGCTGGTAACGCTCTTTTATCTGTTTAGAGACGGAGAACGACTTGTAATTACACTAAAGACCCTTATGCCATTCCCTTCGAAAGAAACCGATAAATTCACCAGCCTCATATCCGACATGGTGATAGCTACCCTTTACGGCAATCTCCTGACCGGCATGTTGCAAGGTGCCATGGGCGTGCTGATTTTATGGCTACTGGATTTTTCTGCGCCGATTCTTTGGGGCATGGTCATGGCCATCTGCACATTTATTCCTGTAGTGGGAACCGCTTTGGTATGGGGCCCTGCCAGTATCGCCCTACTCATCACTGGTGAATGGATAAAGGCCCTCATACTTGCCGGATTCGGAATACTGATCATCAGCCAGATAGATACCTTCGTAAAACCACTGCTCATAAGCGGCAGGACATCCATTCACAATCTGCTTTTGATTCTGGGCATCCTGGGTGGAATCAGCATGTTCGGATTTATTGGAGTGATCTTGGGGCCAATCATCATCGCCCTTGCCATCTCTGTTCTTGAATTTTACAAGATAAATTATCTGGAACGGTTAACTACGCAGGAATATTAGTAGGTTTTCTGAGACCCTGGCAGCGGCATCGCTCCACCAAGCATATGGGAGATGGCCTTGATCTGGGCATTATGCTCCAGACACTCCATGAGTTCAAATGCCTGCTGCAAGGTCTTTCCACGGGATATGGCTCCGTGATGCGCCAGTATTTGAACAGGCCCATTTTTCAGAACTGCCACCACTGCGTCCGCCAATGCCTGAGTACCAGGCTGATAAAACGGCACCTCTGCTATATCACCCAACAGCATTTTGGCCTCTATCATGCAGTGAGGCAGAAAACCGCGGCCTGACAGACTTAAGGCCATGGCCCACGGCGGATGTGTGTGCACTACCGCATTGGCAAGGTTATCCGCTCGATATATACCAAGATGCATTAAAAACTCGGAAGAAGGCCTGCCGTTACCTGCCAGCACATGCCCCTCTAAATCGACCGTCAGCAGGTCAGCCTCTCTCAAGAATCCCTTGTGCACACCGCTTGGAGTGATGAGGATATTCCCTGACACAGGGTCCATTGCACTCACATTGCCGTCCGCTCCGGCAATCAAGCCCTTCTCATAGAGCCTTCGGCATACGTTAACAATGTCCTGGGCAAGAGAACCCATCGTCATCAAGCCCCATGCTCCTTTTTGGAGGTCACCTCTTTCTTTATGCGGTTCAAAGTGACGCTCAGGCAGTTCAGAACATTCTCACGGATATCCCCGGCAACTCCCAGAAGCATTACATCGTCGCCTACCTCAAGGATGCCCTCGTTTATCTCCACCTCCACGGCCGCTATGCCTGGGAATTGTCTGGCCTCATTCAATATCTCATCCAGTTTAGCCCTGTCAGCAGACACATCGATTTTAGAAACAGGCTCACCACTCCGCGAAGAATTTCTGACAATGCCGTTATGAATCAGAATCATACCGGCCCTGCCTTCTGCAGCAGCCTTCAGACGGCTACGCATGGATTCAATGTTTAAGGTTTGTGATTGTTTTGCCATAAAATCAACTCCTTATAGCTGCCAATGCCTGGTGTCACTGCTCCAGGTCGTGCTGGCATATGCCGAGTGATTATGGATAGACTCGAAATTCTCCGCCTCCACCTGAAACCATGTGACCTGCGGCATGGATGAGAGCCGTTCGCACACAGCCCGTACCACATCCTCCACAAACATGGGATTTTCATAAGCCATTTCAGTGACATACTTCTCATCAGGCCGTTTGAGCACCGAGAAAACATCTGAAGATGCGCTCTTTTCCACTTCCATTATCACATCCTCCAGCCAGATGAAGCCCTTGAAACGCAGCCAGACTCGCACCTCGCCTCTCTGATTATGCGCACCATGAATGGATATCTCCTTGGAACATGGGCATACAGTGGTCACCGGCACACGGGCCGCAAGCACCATGTCCAGAGTATCAGTAAGGGTGCCGTGCAGGCCGCATCCATACTCCATTAATCCAAGGCTACCGGTTATCGGGGCTGCCTTTTCTATAAAGTATGGGAAATCCACCTCTAGATGTGCCTCCTGAGCCTCGAGTCGTTCCTTCATATCTATCAGAATTCTGGAAAATGTTTTGACATTTATCTCTCCTCTGTATTCATTCAGAACCTCCACGAAACGGCTCATATGGGTGCCCTTAAAGTGATGCGGGAGATTTACATACATGTTGATGTTGGCCACGGTCTGTTGATGCCCCTTGGCCTTGTCCAGCACCGTGATGGGATAACGAATATTTTTGATGCCAACCCGCTGCAATGGAATATTGCGGCCGTCGGGCATAGCCTGCACATCAACTAGATCATTCGGTGAATCGGTTGACACTGAAACCGTTTTCAAATTGGAAATGCCTCCAGGATTTGCAACAGTTCCCTTGCCTTCTGAAGCATGGTCTCGTCCGCCAGGGCAACCTCTGCACCTGTACGCTCGGCCTGCCGAACCTGTTGAGATGCAGGAAAAGCGGCCATAACAGGCATATTTAGGCTCTTTTCCACAAAAATCACATCATCGGCAGAGGAAACGGCATTGACCACCACATGAATGGATTGCATTCTCAAATCCCTGGCAAGGGCGATGATCTTGGCGACGGTCTCTATACTGCCCAGGTATGGCTGTGCAACCACCAACAGGTGATCTACCGAGGCGACAGTGCCCCTTCCCAAATGCTCCACGCCTGCCTCCATGTCCAATACGATGTCTTCGTCAGGCGAGAGCATCAGGGTATTGATCAGGGCCTTCAAAACCACATTATCAGAACAGGCACAACCACCTCCACCCTGACGGATAGCGCCCACTGTCATGAGTTTGATATTGCCCTTGATACGGATAAAACGTTCCGGCAAATCATCCACACGAGGATTCAGACGATAAAACGGCCCATCCCGCTCACTTCGCTCATTCAGAAGCTCCCTCATCTCGGCTATGGGAGTGATCTCGTCCGGATTGGGAAATCCCAACACACGTGCCAGATGCGGGCTGGAATCCGCGTCTACGGCTAAAACCCGACGGCCCATTGATGCAAGCACGGTTATGAGCAAGGCGCTCAGAGTGGTCTTGCCCACACCACCCTTACCACTGACAGCTATCTTCATTTTCAATCACTCTTTCAGGCCACAGGCTGACCCTGCGAATAAGAACCGAGCCACTCCAGAAAGGTACAGCCGCTTCTGATGGTCTCTATACCCTCTTTTACGTTTTCGTCCTCTATATGGCCGACTATATCCACATAAAACAGATAACGCCAGGGCTCGTTCTTCACGGGACGAGACTGTATCTTGGTGAGATTGATGCCTCGATCCGCCAGGGGTTTGAGCAGGCGATAGAGTGAGCCTGGTTTGTCCTCAAGGCTCAAAAGCAGGGACGTCTTATCGTTACCGCTGGGACGCTGTTTCTTATGCCCCAAGATCAAAAAACGCGTGGTATTGCCCGCATAATCTTCTATTGAATTGGCCACTATCCGCAGATTGTAGGTACGGGCGGCAAGGGAACTGGCTATGGCTGCGATCGATGAATCCACGGCAGCCCACCGAGCGGCCTGGGCAGTGCTGACCACCTCTTCCACTGACACGGTGGGCAGGTGTTTCTGCAGCCAGTTTCTGCACTGGGCCAGGGCATGAGGGTGTGAAAGCACCTTGCGTATGGTGCTGATTTCACCGCTTTGATTGATGAGATCGTGGGAGATGGGCAGGAATATCTCGCCGTTTATTCTGACCTTGAAATCGCAAAGCCCATCCAGAGTCAGGGCTACCGTGCCTTCCACCGAATTTTCTATGGGGACAACACCGAAATCCACTCTCTTGCGCTCCACCTCTTCAAACACGGCTGTGATGCTGGACAGCGGTATAAAATGTGGGGCGTTACCGAAAAACTTCACTGCGGCCATGTGAGTAAAGGTGGTCTCAGGCCCGAGAAAGCCTATCTCCAGAGGCCGCTGGGCGTTTCTGCATGCCGATATAATCTCGGAAAATATGACATTCAAGCCATCGGCAGGGAATATCTCTCGATTTTTCGCCAGGATATTGGTTATAACCTCGCGTTCTCTCGTGACATCCAAAACATCCTGTTCAACCTGCCCTTTTATTTCACCGATTTTAATGGCAAGACTCAAACGCTCTTGCAGCAACGAAACCAGTTCCGCGTCAATGGCGTCTATTCTGCTACGCAATGCCTTTAATTGTTCAAATTTCTGAGTATCCATAACATATTAGCCGTGGGAAAAAATTATTGATTACTTCAGAATGGCAAGTATTGCCAACAATTCATTGCGAATGAAGAGGATGTCTTCTATATCGACAGACTTCTGAAAAAGATTTCGCTGCATGACAGGCGATTGCTCCGAACGTTCCATGGCTTTTTTGGCGCCAGTTATTGTCATGCCCTGATGGCGCAACAGTTCTTTTATCTTCTCGATTATCAGCAGATCTTCCTGGCGATAAAGACGCTGATTTGCCACACGATGCGGACGAATCTGTTTGAACTCCGTCTCCCAGTATCGCAACACATGAGGTTCTATACCGGTAATCTGACTGACCTCACCGATGCGATAATACTTCTTTTCGCTCTCTTTTGCCATTCACGATAGCCTTCAGGGTACGACTTGGCCTGAATACCACCCGGTTCTTCACTGGTATTCGAATATCTTTTCCGGACTTGGGATGCAGCACCCTACGCTCCGGACGTTTAATGGACACGAATTGACCAAAACGAAAAAATTTTATGTTTTTTTTCTCTTCGAGCAACAGGCCTAACTCCGTAAAAAAGACGTTCACAAGCTCAAGACTGACCCTTTGAGAAAAACCGAGACGGTCGGCTATCTGTCTGGCCAGTTCCTTTTTAGTGACAGTAACCACATCATATCCCTATGCACGAAGCTGCGCATGAAAATGCTGTATCAAGCTGTCCACCAGACCCTGATGCCCGTTGGCTATATCCTCCTCCATCAGTGTCCGCTCCATTGAACGATATACCATGCGCAACCCCATGCTTTTGTATCCCTTTGGAATCGGTTTTCCGGTATAAAGATCGAACAATGTGACATTTTCAAGGTAATTCGTGTGCTGTGAAGCTATAAATTCCTGAACAGCCTTCCAGGAAATTTCATCCGCGATGATAATGGCCGCATCCCTCGAAATAGCTGGATATTTGGGCAATGCCTTGAAAACAGGCCGTGCATATCTCGCTTCACACAGGCCGTCAAAAGAGATATCCAGCACAAAGACACCTGTTTTGCTGTCTGTGCGAATATTGAACCGCTCCAGTACAACAGGCGCTACACACCCTATGCTACCGATCTGCCGACCATCGACAACTATCCATGCAGACGTTCCGGGCAGATAAAAAGGTTCCTGTCGCGAGGATGCATTCAAGGAAACAGCCTCCAATCGCATAAATCGGACGATATTTTCAAAGATACCTTTCACATCGAAAAGGTCAACAGCATCCTTTGACCATGCCCAGGAACTCGTATAGCGGGGACCGGCAAACAGGACGGCGCAACGTCTCTCCTCCACAGGCAGCATGCCCCTGCCCTGATCGTAAAAAACCCGGCCCAATTCAAATATCTTCACCTCATTCATACCACGTGCATTGTTTCTGGCCAGAGCGCTTAACAGACAAGGAACCAGACTGGTGCGCATTACAGAAAGCTCCTCTGTAAGGGGATTTTGTAGTCTTACAGCGGCGGTTCTGATATCCCCCTCCACAAAAGAAAGACCCGCAAGCTCCTCAGGGGAACAAAAACTGTATGAAATACACTCGGTCAAACCCTGAGAAACCAGAAACTCCTTGAGCCTTCTCTCCTGGTCCCATCTGCTTTCAGGTTGCTGACTTGCAATAACCGCCTTTGGCATGGCGGTCGTAAGACGATCATAGTTGTAGATGCGCGCCACCTCTTCCACCAGATCGATCTCTTCTCGAATATCAGGACGAAAACTAGGGGGGATACATATCAAACTTTCAGTAGATTCTTGAACCTTGACACCAAGTCTTGCAAGAATGGCAATGACTTCTTGAACAGGAATGGACAGGCCGAGCAGTCCGGCAAGTCTTGCGGTACGCAACGGAATTATCGGCAATTCCTGCCTTACTGCATAATTATCGAAATATAGAGCGTCATCCTTAAATGCTTTGATCCGCTGTAACAGCTCAACGGTTCTCTTCAGGGCGATCAGAGGCAGTTCAGGATCCACGCCGCGCTCAAAACGATATGATGCCTCGGTAGAAAGCCTCAACATCTTGGATGTCCTACGAATGGAATCAGGGTTGAAGAAAGCGGCCTCCAAAAGCACATTGCGTGTTCGCTCCGTAACCTCGGAATCAGCACCTCCCATGACACCGGCTATAGCCACAGGCATTTTCATATCGCAGATGGCCAGCATGTCACCCTCCAACACTCTATCCTTACCATCCAAAGTGGTCAGGCGTTCCCCAGGCGCGGTTTTCACCACAATACCTGGCCCGTTCAAAAGATCGAGATCAAAGGCATGCAACGGCTGCCCCAGCTCCAGCATCACATAATTGGTGGCATCCACGACATTATTTATGGCACGCACACCACAGGCAGCAAGCCTTTTAACAAGCCAGTCAGGAGAGGAGGCGATAGTAACTCCGGACAAGGATGCTGCGGCATAACGTGGACACAATTCAGGAGCGTCGATACGAATGGAGACAGCGAAATCAGAAGTGGTTGCAAGAGACGGCAACTCAACTCTGTACAGCAAAGGGCATGAATAGATGGCTGAAACATCACGAGCTATACCCAACACACTCAGGCAATCCGGTCGGTTGGGCGTGATACTGACTTCAATGACAGTATCACCGTCTGCAAGCTGTTCAATAGCTTCGACCTCCAGACCGGCCATGGTCAGATCATGGGCCAGTTTTGTGACAGGGACATCGCAATCTACAAATTCTTTCAACCAGGAAGTAAGTATCTTCATGAGATTGAATCAAAACTGTCTGAGAAAACGCAGATCGTTTTCATAGAAAAGACGAATGTCATCGATGCCGTATCTCAACATCGTAAACCTTTCGATGCCAAGCCCGAAGGCAAAACCCGTGTAACGCTCTGCATCGTAACCTATGGAACGAAACACGGCTGGATGCACCATGCCAGCACCCAACACCTCCAGCCAACCAGTATCGGAACACACTCGGCACCCCTTTCCTCTGCATATCACGCACTGAATGTCAACTTCTGCGCTAGGCTCTGTAAAAGGGAAAAAACTCGGTCTGAATCTGACGGATGTTTTGGAGTCAAAAAAATGTTGTATGAAATGTGTAAGAGTTCCCTTTAGAAAGGCAAAAGAGATGTCCGTATCCACCATCAGGCCTTCCACCTGATGAAACATTGGAGTATGGGTGACATCGGAATCGCAACGATAGACCTTGCCGGGCGCTATGATACGCAGAGGCGGCTGGAGCCTTTCCATGGTGCGCACCTGTATAGGAGATGTATGAGTGCGCAACAAGACCTTTTCGTCCACATAGAAGGTGTCCTGCATGTCTCTGGCCGGATGGTTGGCAGGAATGTTCAATGCCTCAAAATTATAAAAATCCAGCTCAATCTCAGGGCCTTCCGCCACTGCAAAACCCATTTGCCGAAAGATATCACAGACCTCGTTCAGTACCTGTGTAATGGGATGCAGTCTGCCCAAAGGTAAGGAACGGCCTGGAAGAGTGACGTCCAGGCCGGCTATTTTTACAGAAGAAACCGTGTCTTTCAGCTCCTGACGCCGTTTTGCTATTCCGGCCGCCAGTTCCTGTTTAATGGCATTGACAGCGCTGCCGAATTGGGGTCGTTGCTCCGCAGGTAAACTGCCAAGTGTACGCAACAGAGAGGTCAGAACCCCCTTACGGCCCAGAAAATCCGTTTCGATTTTTTCCAGGGCAGCGATATCCGCCGACGCAGCTATGGCGGAAATGGCCTGCTCTCTGATGGCATTCAGTCTGTCAAGCATTTATAAAAAAATAGAAGGCCTAAGATCAAGCTGCCCTGGCCATCTCCACCACGGCTGCAAAGGCCCTGGAATCGGTAACAGCCAGATCGGCGAGCACCTTACGGTCTATCTCTACGCCGGCCCTGTGAAGTGCACCCATAAACTTACTGTATGAAAGCCCGTGCTCTCTGCAAGCGGCATTTATACGGACGATCCAGAGACCCCTGAAATCCCCTTTCTTGGCCTTTCTATCCCGGTAAGAGAAATAAAGGGCCCTTTCCACTGTCTCCTTGGCTGATCTGTAACGACGGCTGCGGTTACCCCAGTAACCCTTGGCCATCTGCAATATCTTATTGCGACGTCTTCTGGCCTTGAAACCACGCTTTACTCTTGGCATAACTATAACTCCTGTTTCAAAAAATAAATAAAATCACTGCAACTTGAAAATGTCTCTCACAGATAAGGCATGGCACGTCTCAAATTTCTGGTCACACCAGTATTAACTACCACAGGCTTACTAAGACGTCTTTTTCTGATCCGTGACTTGTGAGTCAAGAGGTGTCTCTTACCCGCCCTGTGGCAGACCAGTTTGCCCGATCCAGTTATATTGAAACGCTTTGCAGCAGCCCTTTTGGTCTTTATCTTTGGCATCTTTTTTCTCCTGATAAATTTATAATCAATTCTTTTTAGGTATCAACATAATATGGGCAGTAGGGCCTTCCATGCCCATACTGCCTTCCACAACCGCTACATTGGAGAAGTCCTGCACCAATTTTTTTAGAATTTCTATGCCGATATCCTTGTGCATCATCTCTCGACCTCTGAAACGAATAGTCACCTTTACCTTATTGCCGTCCTCTATAAACTCTCTTATATGTTTCTTCTTGACTTCCAGGTCATGCGTATCGGTCTTGGGACGCAGTTTGATCTCTTTTATCTGAATTTGGATCTGCTTCTTCTTGGCTTCCTGTGCCTTTTTGCTCTGTTCATACTTGAACTTGCCGAAATCCATAATTCGACAGACAGGCGGATTGGCGTTGGGGACTATCTCAACCAGATCTAAAAATTCCTGCCCTGCTCTATCCAATGCCTCACGAATGGAAACAACACCCAGATTAGCACCATCCTTACCGATAAGACGCACATTATCAGACTTGATTGCATCATTGATATTAATGGTTTCCTTGCCTATATCCTACCTCCTGCAATTCCGACGGTGCTGTCTGTCAACAACAGCATGCAACGTCTGTTAAAATAAATATAACTTTCACAAAACAATCAATCAGATGGATATGTAAACTATCCAATGACAAAAAAATACAATCTCAAACAACAAGCTATTGAATAGCCAAATCAAATGCAGTCTGTATCTCTTTATTGAATAAATCAATTATCCGATCGATCGGCATCGGCTCGAGACTGTCGCCCTTTCGAGTACGGGGGGTGACGGTATGCCCCTGGACCTCACTGTCTCCTACCACCAGCATGAATGGTATCTTGGACAACTGGGCATCTCGAATCTTTTTACCCAGCTTTTCATTGCGAAGGTCAGCCGATACACGAAAACCAGCCTTTTGCAACTCACCCACCACATGAGATGCCCACGCATCACAACGGTCTGTAACAGTCAACACTACGGCCTGGACAGGTGCCAGCCACATGGGAAAGGCGCCGGCATAGTGCTCGATCAACACACCGAAAAAACGCTCGAGAGAGCCCATCAATGCCCTGTGAATCATGATCGGGGCATGGTCGTTGCCATCCTTACTCACATAACGCACATTGAAACGCTCAGGCAGATTGAAATCCACCTGAATGGTGGAGCACTGCCATGAACGATCCAGACAATCCTTTATCTTGATGTCTATCTTGGGACCATAAAAGACCCCTTCTCCCGAATCAATACTATACGGCAAGCCCTGGGCCTCGAGGGCCTCTTTTAAGGCATTTGTGGCACGCTCCCAGTTCTCATCCGTGCCCACATATTTCTCAGGACGGGTTGAGAGATACACATCGTAACGATGAAAACCGAACACACGCAACACATAAAGGGTCATGTCAAGTATGTCGCCAATCTCATTGTTCAGCTGCTCCGGAGTGCAGAAGATATGGGCATCGTCCTGAGTGAAACCCCTTACACGCATCAGACCATGCAGTGTTCCTGTCCGCTCATAGCGATATACGGTGCCGAGTTCACACCACCTCAGAGGCAATTCGCGATAACTTCTTTTGCTGATATTATAAATGGCGATGTGGAAGGGACAATTCATGGGCTTGAGCTGATACTGCACCTCGTCGATATCCATGGGGGCGTACATGCTCTCGGAATAAAAATCCAGGTGTCCGCTTGTCTTCCACAGGTCTCTTCTCGCTATATGGGGCGTATATAATAGTTCATAACCACGGCGAAGATGTTCATTACGCCAGAAATCTTCTATTGTCTTGCGCATCAAAGCGCCCCTGGGCTGCCAGAGTATCAGACCTGGGCCGATGGAATCATCGATGGCAAACAGCTCCAGCTCCCTGCCGAGCCTGCGATGATCCCTGCGCCTTGCCTCTTCCAGTCTGTCCAGGTATTCCTTGAGTTCCTTTGCACTGAAGAAAGCTGTGCCATAGATACGCTGGAGCATGGGCTGCTTCTCATCGCCCCGCCAATAGGCTCCGGCTGTATGTGTAAGTTTGAAGGCAGGAATGAAACCAGTGTCGGGAAGGTGAGGCCCTCGGCACAGATCCCAAAAGCCACCCTGGCCATAAAAAGATACCTCTTGCTCCCCTTGAGCGGTCAGTTCATTCAGTATCTGAAGCTTATACACCTCCCCATGCTGCTCCATATAAACCTTGGCATCCTCAATGGACATGGATTTTCTTACAATTGTCTGACGGCTTTTGATAATCTCCTGCATCTTGAGCTCTATGGCCGCCAAGTCCTCGGGAGTGAAGCCTTTTTTATAATCGAAATCGTAATAAAAACCACTTTCTATTGTAGGACCTATAGCGACTTTGGCATCAGGAAACAATTCTTTAACCGCCTGGGCCATCACATGAGCGGTAGTATGGCGCAGAACATCGATTGCATTCGCGTCGTTGGCCGTAATAAAATCCAACTCACAATCTTTTTCCAAACGGTATGAGAGATCCTTCAGAACAAAACCACCCGTCCCATCGTTTATACGCACCAGCAAGACCTCTTTCGCCTTTTTCTTGCTCAAAACATGAGACAACAGTTCCGACACAACGGAACCAGCAGGAACTGCATGTACAGTCCCATCCACCAAACGTATATTGATTGTCTTGCCAACTGATTCCATAATCAAGATGTTATAAAAAAGACCTCATACAAAATAGAAAACAATGTTTGCCAACGACAGAAAGATGTAAATAAAAATGGTAGGCGCGGGCAGGATTGAACTGCCGACCTCTACCGTGTCAAGGTAGCGCTCTACCACTGAGCTACGCGCCTTCAAAAACGACAGGTCTGTTGATAACAATATTTTGCCCCTGTGTCAAGGCAATTGAAGAGAAAGATAGCAGACAACAGCGTGACCTGACATCAATTTTACCAGACGCCCCCTCAATCGGCTCTCCATTCACAGGACGTCAACTCTTTCCACCAGGCCTGAAACCATATCCTGCGGTCAGGGCATGGCGTGTACCGGCCTCTATCCACCGCTTTATATTATTGGCATCCTGCAGGCGTCCTTCCTTACTGTTTGCATCCAGCAACACTATAATCACAGGACGCTCGGCAATATTAGCCTTCATAACCATACACAGACCCGCCTCATTGATAAAACCTGTCTTACTGAGTTCTATGTCCCAGTGACCCTCTCTAACCAAAGGATTCGTGTTCCTGAAGGCTATACAGCCCCTATTTGAGACCACCTTGCATTCCGGAGTGGTAGTAAACTCCTGAATTAAATCATATTGATAGCTATTTTTGACCAATATCATCAGATCATGCGCTGTGGAACGGTTACTTGAATAAAGACCTGTAGGATCGGCAAAAAAGGTATTGCGCATTCCCAGCGAGGCTGCCTTACGGTTCATGGCTGCAACACACGCCTGCACTCCTCCAGGATATGTACGGGCCAATGCATGTGTTGCCCTGTTTTCGGAAGACATGAGGGAAAGTCTCAACAACTCACGACGAGGCAGGACCGCGCCAACAGGCAGACGAGAAGAAGAATGGCGAAGCATGTCAACATCTTCATCCGTTACAGTTATAGGAGTATGCATGGGCAGATGCGCATCCAGTATCACGGTCGCGGTCATCAATTTGGTAATGGAAGCGATAGGAACTACCTCATCGGCATTGCGTGCATACAACACACGATTGGATGCGTCGTCATAAACCATTACGGATCTGGAACTGAAATGAAGCTGATTAATATCGATCTGAGATGGCGCCGCACTTAAAGATGCCATCGCCTTACTACTGTGTGATTTGCTTTGCAGAGGTTTTCTTTCATGGGCACCAATGATGTTTTTGCTGGCCTTGACTGTTTTTGAAACAGCATGCCCTGAGTAAACAACAGTCGTTTTTGGAGTCTTGGACAGGGAAGATGAATTCTTCTTCAATGACGCGACCTGATGCCTGACGACTGACTTATTGGTAGCCGATTTTACAGCGATTCCTGCGGCCGGCTTGAATGTAACGGTCTTTGATGTAACCGCCTTGGATTTTATATTTTTATTAGAAACTTCTCCGGTTTTGGTATGTTTTTTATTGTCTGATAGTATTGCTTTTTTCTTGTGGATATCAGTGGATTGTTTCTTTGTTACATCAGCATTGACATTCGAAACATTAGTAATCATCACCAAAGCCAACACCAAACAACACAACATTCGAATAACAACCATGATCTCTTCGCTCCCCTCTCAGATGAACATGCCGTAATGCAGAACAACTATACATAATATCCGTAAGACAGGCAAGACTTTCAGGACGTTATGACGTAAAATATTGATGGCATCGCAAAAATTTGCCAGCTGCTGTGTCGCGGCTCAATCTTCCGTTATATACCGCTTTCAATGCCCATCACGACAAGGCGGCCATCTTTACCGTATCACCTATCTCCATACCAGCGCCGGAAACAATTTTAGCCTCGGCTGCATCCACTGAAAAAAGATTGTCTATAACCAACTCGCCCTTCATATCTCCGGTAGCAAAACCCAATGAACGGCCGGTAATTGGATCGGTCACCTCCTTGCCACGCGCAAAAACCCGAAGCCTGTCCCCTGGCTGCAAGCCGGTAAGCCTTCCGGCATTCAGAAATACCTTGCCGTCTTCGATCTTAACAATGCGGCATGACCATTCCGTAGCCCGCACGACATCATCGGATATCTTGGCAGCTACCGAGTCGAATTCCTTTACGTTCGTCAAAAAAGAAGCGATCAAAAGGGGTTCAGTAGCATGGAATACGTCGATACGCAGGTCTGTCTTTGCGAAGGCAGGCAGATTGCTCTGAGGAAAATAAACCAGCACATAGGCATGGATACCCGCAAAGACCGCTATATCCCGTCTGACCGATGCCTTCAAGAGATCAGACTCTGTGTAACCCCTTGCCTTCAGCAATTCAGAGAGATAGGAGGCATCCACAGGTACGAGCCCGTCGGTACGCCTCAAGGCCGCAGGCAAAAGGGACAAGACATCCAGTCCCATGTCACCAAGCAGGGACAACATAACCACCTTTCTTCGAAGAACAGGCATACCATCCACTCCCTTGGCCCTTTGGGGAAGCCCCATAAGCCTGCTTTCAAGGGCCTCCAATCTTTCTTCTAGTTCCTTTTCACGCTTTGAATCCCCAAAGAGTTTTATGGAGTTGCCGGAACCACCTTGGGCGTTTATTTCCCTGAAATAATCGGATGTCACCATCATGGGAGAACCAATAACACGATTGTCCAGTTCCTCTCTTTGGGCGGCAGCTGCAGCCTTTGCCGCCTCTTTTGACGAAGAAGACTGCACTGCCTTGGAGTCAGAAGGGCTTGAACCTGTTGCAGCAGGGTTAACTTCCTTGAATGCGCAGCCTGCCAACAAAATGAAAAACAGCGATATTTCGACGGCACATAACAATAAAAACCTGGTCCTGAAAACGGCATCGAAATACATGTTCCTGCACAGCTCCTTTTATTTGTCCAGCAAATCATCCAACTGATCAAGTTTTTTCTTAAAGTCCTCATCTTGAGAGATGGCCTGCACATCTATATCCAGCGGCTCAAGTTCAACGGCCACAGACTCGCCTGCGCCGTAGTCGTCACGCACCAGATCGGATACATCCAATTCCTGCAAAGAAACAGCAGGAGAGATAGTCTTATTGGATATCGTCAGCCACTTGACCGGTTCAGCTGGAGGCTGCACAAAATTCCCCAATTTTTCTTTTATTTTTGTCAAATCCGTTTTACAATAAGGACAGGTAGTCAGATAATCGAAATCAATGGTTCCACACTTTGGACAGCGCATAAGCCACCTCCCATGTCATCAATACAACTTATTTGAAATGTTCTAAAGATCATCTTAATCCCCATATGATACATTCGTCAATTTTATTCTTAAAAGGAGACCGTTCAATTGGAGATTTTTTTTACAAAGATGCAGGGCGGCGGAAACGATTTCGTAATCATCGACAATAGAACAAATATGGAACAGCTCAAAGACGGTAAGGAGGCAGCAAAACGCCTGTGTCATCGCAAATTCGGCATAGGCGCAGATGGTCTGATTCTCATAGAAAACCCCACCGCCACTCATACGACAACACACTTTCGTTGGCGTTTTTTCAATGCAGACGGCAGTGAGGCGGAGATGTGTGGAAACGGCGCCCGCTGTGCGGCACGTTTCGCCCATTTATCACGAATAGCGCCTGCTCAAATGCGATTTGAAACACTGGCCGGCATAATAGAGGCGGAAATCTGCGATGATTCCGAACAGGTCAGAATAAGGCTCTCAGACCCTAAAAATCTGAAAACAGACATCAGTCTGCCTCTACAACAGCAGAACGTGACCGTTAACCATATAGACACAGGTGTACCTCATACCATTCTGTTTGTACCGGACATCGGCCAGGCCCCTGTAGTTGAATCAGGCAGGGCCATTCGATATCACGAGGCGTTTCAGCCGAAGGGTACCAATGTCAACTTCGTTCAGGTATTGAACCCATTCGAAATAATCATCAGGACCTATGAAAGAGGAGTAGAAGACGAGACCCTGGCGTGTGGAACAGGGGCCACAGCCAGCGCCATCATAAGCGCCGTAAAAGGGCTGTGCATACCTCCAGTAAAGGTACAGACACGAGGCGGCGATGTGTTGACAATAGATTTTAGACTAAATGCAGAAGGCTTAAGTGATGTATTTCTGACAGGACCTGCGGTAGTGGTGTTCGCAGGTCGAATTACTCTATAAGTTAATGAAAAAATGCTTGAATGAGCCATTCAAAATTCGACATTAAAAATTATGGAACCTTAAACGATTTTTCAAAATTCCCATGAAAGAACTGTTTACAGTCTGCTTAACCGCCATTCCACGAAACCTTTGTTGGACGGGTTATCGGCTGTCAGCTCCAGATATTTTTTGTAAGCCTGTTTGGCAGCCTCCTTATCCTGTGCCTCTTCAGCTGCTCTTGCCAAATCCAACTGGGCTACCGCTGCAAATGCAGGCTCCTTGGAGGCGGCATCAAAGGCGGTTGTGGCCTTGTCGGGCTGTTTTGCCATCTCCTCCAAATAGCCTAATTGCAAATAGGCGCTGGCCTGTAACAGACCGGAAAGATGGGAACAGGCCTTCTTCAATGTGGCCCTGGCGTCATCCAACTGCCCCGCATCCTCTTGAAACCTTGCCAACAAGAGAAGGGCCTGTTTGCCCGTGTATGTTGAAGCATACTTATCCGTCACAGATTTGAGCTCAGCCATCTTCTTGTTTATATCATTCAAATACATGGCCTTGGCCACAAGACTGGAGGCCTTTTTCTCCTGACTCTCCTTGTATGTGGAATAGCCGGTTATCAAGCTGATGAACAGAATTATCACAGCCGTCACAGCGAGGAGTTCCCTGCCTCTATGCATCAAAAAATGCAGCAGCGTGTGTAAAACAGGGTCCTGCTCGATCTCCTTTTCGCTTCCCACCAGGTACTTGGGCACTATACTGGCATGAAACTCGGGTTTTTCATTCTCATCATGTTTTTTCTGTGTATTATCGGTCACTTCTCACTTTCCTCCAAAAAAATCGCCCCATCTGAAGATGAGGGGCTCGGCATGTTCATAAAGTATTGCACCATCCTCCACATTGCCAACCACAAAGATATGATCTCCCATCTCTACGGTCTGGGTAACTGCACATTCCAGATATGCATAAGCCGCCTTTATTATGGGTGAACCCTTTGGCGCATTTATATATTCCACATTGGCAAACTTGTCCATCTTTCTTCCGCTCTTAAAACCAAAATCCTTGGCTAACTGCACATGTTCCCTGGAAACGGCGTTGATGCAAAAGACCTTGGATGCCTCGATGAGCTCATAAGTGTAGCGCTGGCGGGCGACGGCCACGCCCACAAGGGCCGGCTTGAAGGAAACTTGCGTAACCCATGCAGCTGTCATACCGTTTATTTTGTCGCTGGCTCTGGCAGTGATTATATACACACCACAGGATACAGCCCTGGAAATGAGTTCTTGCATAACGCCACCTCCTATCTTAATTATTGAATTCGATTCACTTAAACAAAAAACATAGGATTCTTCAAGCCACCATGTTGAAAATATATCGAAAACTCACTTCCATCATTCAAATCCCCCTGGCATGGCTCTATTCCAGACAGCTGATTTTGGATAAAACATTGAGCGCTGAAGAAAGACGACAGAGATTCGGCATCTATTCTTTGAAAATGCTGAAAAACGCACCATACGACCTCTGGATTCATGCCGCATCCGTAGGCGAGGTGATGGCTGGAGCAGCCATCTTACGCTCGATAAAGAGGATTATGCCCAACACCAATGTGCTTCTTTCAGTTTTCACCGCCACAGGATATCAGCGGGCTACAAAGGAATTAAATGATATTGCAGAGGTGGTCCTTGCCCCATTTGACACTCCAAGTGCGGTTGAAAAGGCCTTTCAGACCATCAAACCCCGTATCTATGCAGTGATCGAAACGGAACTCTGGCCAAATACCCTGCTTGCAGCCCCTAGACATGGCGCCAAAACCGTTTTGCTGAATGCCCGCATCTCAAACCGTTCCTTTGGCCGCTATTCTCGATTGACATCCCTATTCACACCTATTTTAAGGCAATTTGACTGCATATGTGCCATATCGGAGACCTATAAAAACCGCCTCGTCCAAATGGGAACAAACCCTGATAACATTCACGTCACAGGCAATGCCAAATTTGAAGCGCTGCTCAACAAACCCCATAACGACACAGCCCACACCATGAGCAATCGTCTAAAACTTCCATTGAATGCACCTATCTTTGTGGCAGGGAGCATTCGCGGCGGGGAAGAAGAACTGGTGATGAAGGCGGTCTCTGCCCTAAAACAGACTGTTCCCAATCTTGTCGTCATCTTGGCGCCACGCCACATGAATCGACTGCCGAACCTTAAACAGGCAGCACAACAGGCCAACATATCACACATAAATCTAACAGACTTGATAAAAACAGAGGGTATAAAAAATAGCCCAAAAAATCAAGATGATGGGCTTATGCCCTCCAATTCCGTAATACTGGTGAATGTCATGGGCATGTTATTTTCCATCTATTCTGTTGCTACGGTGGCATTTGTGGGCGGTTCCCTCGTCCCAAAAGGCGGCCAAAACCCCATGGAGCCGGCAGCCTGGGCATGCCCTGTGCTGTTCGGCCCGCACATGGAAAACTTCGAAGAGGCAAAGGAGGCATTGAATAAAACTGGCGGTGCAATTATAGTGCAAAACAGCACAGAGTTGGCCGCAGTGGCAAAAAAAATCCTCTTAACCCCTTCATATCGCAAGGAAATGGGCCAAAAGGCACTGAATGCCCTTAAGAGTCTTGCACAGGATTCAGCAACACGACAAGCTGAATTTATTTTGAGGTATTTATGCTAACTATCGGAGATTTTGAACTATATTCAATTATAACAGGCACCATCGCCCTGGATGGAGGTGCCATGTATGGAGTGGTGCCAAAGGTATTGTGGGCCAAAATTGAAGAAGTGGATGCATTGAACAGAGTCAAGATCGCCATGCGAACCCTGCTTGCCGTAAATCATAAAACAGGGCAAGTTATCATTGTAGATGGAGGAGCCGGCGACAAGTGGCCGCAAGAGGAATTGGAACGCTATGACATCATAAACTATCCCAATGCCATTTTTGATGCCTTGCAACGGCTCTCCCTAGCAAGGGAAGATGTCACGGATGTCATACTCACCCATCTGCACTTCGACCATGTGGGAGGCTTTTCGTCCTTCGCCAAAAAAGACGAGCCATCACCTGTATTCCCACGGGCCAATCACTGGATTCATGAAGGACACTGGAAACACGCCAACAACCCCACAGAACGGGACAGGGCATCCTTCCTTAAACGAGATATCCTCTTCTTACACACATCTCATCTGCTGAATCTTGTAAGTGGCGATTCCCCTCAGCCAACCATAGAGGGGGTTGAGTGGTTTATCTCCAACGGCCATACCCCATACATGCTGCTGCCTATTTTCAAAGGAGAGGAATTCGATGTCATGTTCTCAGGCGACCTCATCCCCAATGCCAACCAGCTAAACCCTGCCTGGTCCATGTCCTACGACCTCTTTCCCCTCACTGTATTAGAGGAAAGAAAAAGAGTGTTGGCGCGCTGCATTCGGACAGGGATGCGATTGGCCTTTCCCCACGACATGAAAATGGCAGGGGCATCTGTCAGTTTAGATGGAAAGCGCTATAGAATAAAGGAAGCCATGGATTTTTAAGGGGCCGTGAGCAATCCAATTCGACCTGTTACCAACAATCTGGCAATCCAGGAACCCAAATAGAGTAACCTTCTTCTGTTTTTTTGAGATTCACTTTGTACTTCATGACATCACCTCCAAAAAAGCATATCTTCGGCTTTTAGCGCTTCATTTCAACAATATATCAGAATCATAACCATACCGCCCAAAAAATTAAAAGGTGGTGGAGGGTTAATTTTTATTGAATAACGTCCCTGATTGCCTTTGCCTTGTGAGCATCTTCTCAAATTCGATGATCACCATCACTATCCCGCCACATACAAAGATCAAAATCCATTCGAACCAACCAATGGATGCGCTGTGAAACAGCCTCTGCATAATGGGAATATAAGTATAGACAAGCTGCAAAACCAAGGTAAACCCTGCCCCCCAGAAGACCCATGAATTCGAGAAGAAGTCGTCTTTTAATAAGTGTGCTGTGAGGTGACGACAATTGAATAGATAACAAAGCTCCATGATGACAAATGCATTCACTGCAATGGTTCTGGCCTGCGATAGGCTGTAACCATTGGAGATCGCCCACTCAAAGAGCCCGAAGCTCAAAAGGAGGAGCAGTGTTCCCACGATGACTATGCGAAGGATCAAGGAGCGTGTTAGAATCGGGGCGTTCACATCCCTTGGTGACCGGTCCATTATGTCCGGCTCTTTGGGCTCAAAGGCCAACATAAGGCCCAAAAACACCGCAGTTGTCATGTTTATCCACAGGATCTGCACAGGCAATATGGGAAGGGTCACTCCTAAAAGCATGGCAGCCAGGATCACGAACCCCTCTCCTAAATTAGTGGGCAGTGTCCATACGATGAATTTGGTCAGGTTATCGAATATACACCTCCCCTCCTCCACCGCTCTCTCGATGGAGCTGAAGTTATCGTCCACCAGGACCATATCCGCTGCCTCTCTGGCCACATCCGTACCGTTTTTGCCCATGGCAACACCGATATCAGCGGCCTTGAGTGCAGGCGCATCGTTTACGCCGTCTCCGGTCATGGCAACGATGTGCCCCCTGGATTGCAGGGCCTGCACCAGTCGCATCTTCTGAACCGGACTTACCCGTGCAAACACCGTAATGTCCTCTATTCGATCTTTGAGCTCCTCATAGGACATCTGGTTCAGTTCCTGACCGGTAACTGCTACAATCTCCCCCTGTTGCGATTTAACATCAAGGGAACCAGAATTCGTTTGGGCGAACGAAGTCGGCGCCAATCCTATGGCTTCAGCAATGGCCTTTGCGGTCACCACATGATCCCCTGTGATCATCTTCACATCGATTCCAGCCCGATGGCAGGCCGCGACCGCCTGAATCGCCTCCTCCCGTGGTGGATCTATCATGGCCTGAAGCCCTAAGAACACAAGCCCTTCCCGCACATCCTCGTGAGTCAGCTGGTCGTCTGGATAGTCAAAACGGGCTGCAAAGGCTAAGACACGAAAGCCCCTGTTTGCCATCTCACGGACGGTTTCCAGGATCTTTTCAGGAAAACACCGAGTGATTTCCCCCTTTATCCCCAGCTCTTTGTTGCATCTTCTGACAATCACCTCAGGAGCACCTTTCAGATAGATCACCTTCGAACCATTATCTTTCCTATAAAGGGTTGCCATGTATTGATATTCGGATTCAAATGGCAGGACATCCAATTTGGAATGGCTATGGTGCAAATCCTGTTGGAAACAGCCCAATTTAGCCCCAGACACCAGGAGTGCCCCTTCTGTTGGATCTCCAACCACTTCCACTAAACCATCCTTATCAACCAACTTGCTGTCGTTACAGAGGACTCCAGCATGAATGGTCTCCAGAACCGACCTGTTTTTCATTGCATTCGAAGGGATGATCTCTCCCTCAGGTGTGTAGCCCATGCCTGTCAATGTGTAGCGCATTCCACCTGCATATATCTCTTGGACTGTCATCTGATTCTGAGTCAGGGTTCCGGTTTTATCGGAACAGATGACCGTAGTTGATCCCAGGGTCTCCACTGCAGGGAGTTTTCGAATGATGGCATTCTTTTTGGCCATTCGAGAGACACCTATGGCTAAGGTGATGGTAATGGCAGCCGGAAGTCCCTCTGGTATAGCACCCACAGCTAAGGCCACGGCAGCCATGAAGACCTGCTCGAAGGGCTCCTTCCGCCAGAGCCCCAGGGCGATCACCCCTCCAGCCAATGCCAAGATGACATAGAGAAGAAAGGTGCTGAAGGAGGCCATCTTGCGGGTAAGGGGTGTGCTTATGTCCTGAGCGCTGGCAATGAGCCCTGCTATGCGCCCCACTTCCGTATGGTCTCCAGTGGCCACCACCACGCCTTGGGCCTGACCAAAGGTCACGAGGGATGATGCAAATGCCATGTTGGTGCGATCCGCTATGCCTACATCCATTGACACTGGTTCCACGTGTTTGGACACAGGGACCGACTCGCCTGTCAAGGCCGATTCATTCACCTGCAGGTCCCGCACACGAATGAGCCTGAGGTCAGCAGGGACCTTATCCCCGCTCTGAAGTAATACGATATCGCCCAGCACCAACTCATCCACAGGGATACGATGCCTTTTCCCGGCCCTTAATACCGTTGTCTCAGCAATCAGCATGTTGGAAAGGGCTGATAGGGCGCGTATTGCCTTGGATTCCTGAATGAAACCGATAACGGCATTCAGGAGCACCACACCGAAGATTACGGAGCTATCCACCCACTCTCCTAACCATGCAGTAACAAGGCCTGCGATGATCAGGATATAGACCAGTGGCTGGTGAAATTGTAGGAGAAACCTGATTAATGGCCCCTTGCCTTTGGCTTGGGATATGCGGTTTGGGCCGTATCGGGCCAGCCGACGAGCGACTTCCTTTTCAGTCAGTCCCCTGTTGGAATCAACCTCGATGAGTGATAGAGTCTCTTGCACGGAGAGGCTGTGCCAGTTGTTGGGCTGGTTGTCACGAATAATGCTCACTATTCCATCCTTTCAGCACGTTTGGAAAAGATAGGGATTCCGTGCCTTGATTATTTGCGCATTTGAGGTAAAAGAGCTGGGCTATCCCTGTGTAACTTATTCTGTTAATAACAGGATACTACAAAAATCCATAGTCACCTTGTTCAAAATTTATGCAACAATCTGTCGGCGTTTCATAACTCTGTTATATTGCACACACTATGGTCAATATCATTCGATTATCATGCATCTTTGTGGTAGTTGTCCTACTGACGATGCCATTTTCGGCAATAGGTCAAGAACCGCCGCTCTTAGTCGGCCAATCCTGTGCCCTTACAGGGCCAGCAAAAAATCTTGGGTTAGGTATGCGAGCAGGCCTGCTCGCTGCATTCGCCCAGATCAATGAAGGCGGTGGAGTAAAGGACCGCAAGCTTCAGCTCATCAGCCTTGATGATAGCTATGAACCTGACAGGGCTGTAGCCAATACTATCCGCTTAATCAATGAATATCAGGTCTTTCTTCTGATAGGGGAAGTGGGCACCCCCACATCGCGTGCGGTATTACCCCTCATAGAACGATACAAAATACCATTCTTTGCCCCATTCACAGGCGATGAACTCCTACGCACACCATTCAATCCCCTGATCATCAATGTAAGGCCAGGCTATTATCAGGAGATGGAGGCCATTAGCCGCTATCTTGTGGAGAAAAAAGGGCTAAAACGCATAGCGTGTTTTTATCAGAACGATACCTATGGATTTGCCGGATTGATGGGTTTGGAATCGGCCATGAAGAGACGAGGCATGTCCCTGGTGGCACAAGGAAGTTACGAAAGAAACACCGTGGCGGTCATGGGGGCACTGAGAAAGATCGCAGCCAAAAAACCGAATGCCATCGTCATGGTTGGGGCATACAGTGCCTGTGCAGAGTTTATCAAATTATACAAAACCAAGGTCCGAACCAATCCTATTTTTTGTAATATAAGCTTTGTTGGAACAGAAAGTCTGGCTCATGAATTAGGAAATTACGGCACAGATGTGATAGTATCTCAGGTAGTGCCGGATCCTATGACTGAAACATTACCCATTGCTAAAGAGTATCGAAAAGCTATGGACCGCTACCAACATGACAATCCCATAAGCTTTACAAGCTTCGAAGGTTATATAGCAGGAAGACTATTTGCAAAAGTAATAGAAACAATGAATGAAAAACTGACACGAGAAAACTTTATCAAGACTCTTGAGCATATAAAAACCTTTAACATTGGAGGCCTAATACTCCAATTTGGCAAAAATGATCACCAAGGACTTGATGAGATTTATCTAACAACTATCTATCCAAGCATTCACATATTACAAGATTAAAAAATATGCCGAAGCAAATATCACTATCATCAACACCATTTTATACTGCATCAGCGGTTGTAATAATGCTTGGCATTTTAATGGCGACTGTTTTTATTATAAATGAGTATAATGCATTCAACAAACATATCGAAAATATAAAGGCACAATTTAAAGAACAATATAGAGATAGATTACAAGAAGAGATGGATAAAATAATAAATTATATTACTGAACATAACAAACAAGTCAATTCACAAATTGAAAAAGAATTACGACAAAAAGTACAATCGGCATATACTATTGCCTCTCATATACACAATATTTATGAAAAAGATCAAAATACTGACCAATTAAAACAAATGGTATTAGAATTATTGAGACCTATCCGTTGGAGTGAAGATAATGGTTTTTATTTTATAGTCGATATAAAAACTGATATATTTCAACTTTATGCCGACGATCCAGGAATAGAAAATTTAAACATATCTTCAGTATTTAATGAAAAATCAGGCATGAGTGTCGATCAACTACTTTCTACTATTCAAGAAAAAGGAGCTAACTTTTTTGAATATACCACTCATAAGCCAGGATTTCCTCAACTACTTCTTGTAAAATCGGCGTTTATCAAATATTTCGAACCATTCGATTGGATCATAGGCGCAGAAGTCTATAAAAAAGGTATTGAAGAGATGCTTCAGGCGGAATTACTGGATCGCATTCGATTGATGCACTTTGGAACAGATGGTAATTTTTTCATCTTTCGCAAAGACGGCACCATTCTGACACATACTGATAAACACCTCATCGGCAGATCTATTCTGAATATCTCAGATGAGAAAGGAATGGATTATGGCAAAAAACTATTCGATATAGGTATAAATTCAATAAATGACAATTATATAGAATTGATGATAACAACAAACGACACCAAACAAAATAGATTGTTCCTAATAAAACCGTATAATAATTGGGATTGGATTATTTGCGCAAATATCTCGATGAGTGAATTAAATAGAGCGATACAGACACAAACCACTACTTATCGGATTATTTTAACAAAAAATATCATTTTATTTCTGCTATTATTGGGTATTGCGATTGTCATCTTGTTGTTTGCTTCTTATTTCTATTCATTCAAATTAAAAAACAATATCGATAAATTTACATTATTTTTCAAAAAAGCAATCAATGAAAAGACCAAAATTCAAGAGTCGGATATGATTTTTAATGAATTTATACAATTGAGCCAATTGGCAAATGCAATGATCGATGATTTAATTGCATATGAATGGCATAAAAAGCAAGATGAAATCAGACTAAATACTTTATTAGAACTTGCAAATATAAAAAATATTTTTGATAAAACTATTTATAAAATTGTATTGCATAAAATATTATTTATAACAAACAGTAAAGCTGCTTACTTATCTATTGTAGATAACAATCTCAAACAATTAAATATTATTGTTTTAGAATTCAATAATTTTCAAGAGTATGCCACAAATTTTACCGATAATACATTGCCGAATCAGATTATCAAGCTACAAAATTCCATTATCTGTAATGATCCCAATTCTTGCACTCATCAATCACACCCATATTCACTACAACTTCACAGACATTTAGATGTCCCTTTCATACATGAAGGTGATACAGTTCTCGTTGCAGGCGTATGCAATGCAGAAAAAGATTACGAAATGTATGATGCCAATCAGATTGCACTGATTCTAAATGGACTATGGCTGCAAATCTTAAGAATGCTGGCGGAGGCCGAAATGCTTGCGCTGGAACGCCAAGTTATAGCCATATCCGAACAGGAACGCAGCAACATCGGTAAAGACTTACATGATAATCTCTGTTCCCATTTAAGCGGTGTGGAACTGCTCACAAAGGCATTGGCTCATAAGGCTCGAGATGACAATCAGGCCATAGCCCAACAACTTGAAACCATTCGCACTCTGATAAAAGAAGCAGTGGAAAAGGCAAGGCAATTAGCACACGGTCTATATCCAGTACACATAGCAAAAGATGGCATAGAAACCGCTATTGAAGCCATGACGTTGGAAATTCAACAACTTTTTCATATAAATTGCACATGTTCTTTTTATGGAACCATAAGATGGTCTGACCACAATATACCAACGCAGGTATATTGCATTGTTCGTGAAGCAGTATTCAATGCAGCAAAACATGCTGAATCAGAACATATTCATATTGAATGTAGGACATCAGATAATTATCTAAACGTCACAGTGATGGATGACGGCAAGGGTTTCGATATGGATGACAAACATAACGGCTTAGGATTACACACCATGCGATATAGGGCAAAGGCCATCGGTGCCACATTAAAAATCGTGTCCATGCCATCCCAGGGCACAACCATCACACTTTCAGTGGAGATTTAGATAGATGTTTAAGATAGTCATAGTGGATGACCATCCCATATTTTGTATCGGATTAAAAGAGCTTTTGATTCAGGAAAAGGACTTTATGGTATGCGACATGGTCGGAAGTATCGCAGCGGCCCGCAAATCCATAACCAAACACCGGCCTGATATGGCCATTATCGATATCTCCCTCGGACAGGAAAACGGCCTGGATCTTGTGCGAGAGATATCGGAAAACGCTCTTCCAGTCTTTACTCTGGTGCTTTCCATGCACGACGAGATGGTCTGGGCCGAAAGGGCGCTCCATGCCGGAGCCCGCGGCTATGTCATGAAAAAGGAGGCATCCGACCTCATCATCAAGGCGGTTCAACAGATTCGAAACGGAAAGATATTCATGAGCGAACAGATCATGTCCCACATGTTGGAGCGTCTCTGCGGCAACACAGGCTGTGAAAACAAAGATGCCATGGAACTGCTCACAGACAGGGAACTAGAGGTCTTCCGTCTCATAGGATTGGGACTTTCCACTCGAGAGATATCAAACACCCTCAATCTAAGCATCAAAACCGTCGGAACATACCGCGAACGCATCAAACAAAAGCTGTGTATCAAAAACTCCATGGAACTCACTCGAAAAGCCGTCCTCTGGGCCGAAAAGGAACAACCCGTTAAAACATAGCGATATTATTGCAAAATTTCTTTAGAAAGATTCTCCTTGTTGTAGGTTGGTAACTTACAACACCCTATCCCATTTTCTTACAACAAAAACAGTCTATTGCGACTTTCTTTTCCATTGCTTTTCTATATGCTGTTATCGAAACTTATAGGCATCATCTATGGACAATAACCCTCTCAACTTTTGAGGGCGTTATGCCTATAGAAAGCTTAATTTAAGGAGGAAGTTATGGAAAAACTCACGCGAAGGGATTTTCTGGTCATGTCAGGTACAACCGGCGTGGCCCTCTCCACCATCGGCGTAAATCTTGCGCCGCTCAAGGCCTACGCCGCCGGTCTCACCAAAATGGACCGAGTCAAAAACGCCAAGCAGATCGCTTCCATCTGCTGCTATTGCTCGGTAGGGTGCGGAATCTTAGGCAGTGTGGACAGTCTCACAGGCAAGATCATCAATGTGGAAGGCGATCCCGAACACCCAATAAACGAAGGCTCCCTGTGCTCAAAGGGCGCAGGGCTCTTCGGAATCAGTGAAGCCAACGGACACCGCCTCAAAAAGGTCCTTTACAGGGCACCCAGAAGCGACCGTTGGGAGGAAAAGGATTTGTCATGGGCCATAAAACGCATAGCCCGTCTCATAAAGGATATGAGAGATAAGGATTTCATCACACATAACGACAAGAATCAGCTCGTAAACCGTGTAGAGACCATCGGCCACTTGGGGACATCCAATATCAACAACGAAGAGTGCTGGGTGATGAGTGTGGCATGCCGGGCCATGGGCCTGGTATATATCGATCATCAGGCGCGCGTCTGACACAGCCCGTCTGTAGCGGCTCTGGGAGAGTCGTTCGGCCGTGGCTCCATGACAAATCACTACATCGACCTCAAAAACAGCGACTGCATCCTCATAATGGGAAGCAATGCCGCGGAACACCACCCCATAGCATTCAAATGGATTCTGCGGGCAAAGGATGAAAGAAACGCCTGCATCATTCATATCGACCCGCGCTACACCCGCACCTCCGCCCGCTCAGACTATCATGTGCCACTGCGTTCCGGTACTGATATCGCATTTCTGGGCGGCATGATCAAATACATCCTGGATAACAACCTCATTCAGGAAGAATATGTCAAACACTACACTAATGCCAGCTTCATAGTGAACCCGAATTTCAAATTCGAAGACGGGCTCTTCTCCGGCTATAATCCAGAAAAGAAGAGCTACGACAAAGCCACATGGACCATCGAAAAGGACGAAAAGGGCATACCCAAAAGGGATTTGACTCTGCAAGACTCGAATTGTGTGTATCAGCTGCTCAAACAGCACTACTCCAGATATACCATTGAAAAGGTTTCGGCCATTACAGGAGTGCCCAAAGACCTCATAGAGCGGGTCTATAAGGAGTATGCCTCCACCGGCACAAAGGATCGGGCAGGGACCATCTGCTACGCCATTGGTTGGACACATCACACAGTGGGAAGCCAGAACATACGGGCCATGTCCATCATTCAGCTCCTACTTGGGAATATAGGCATATGCGGCGGTGGCGTGAATGCCCTGCGCGGTGAACCCAATGTGCAGGGGTCCACAGACCATGCAATCCTCTACAACATACTCCCAGGCTATCTGAAAATGCCCACGGCATCCATTCAGACCCTTGCCGAATACAACGAAAAATACACAACCAAATCCAATGACCCACAGTCCGCCAACTGGTATCAGAACTACCCAAAATACTCGGTGAGCTTTCTGAAGGCCATGTTCGGCGATGCAGCCCAACATGAAAACGACTTCGGCTATTCATGGCTACCCAAGCTGGATGATGGCAAGCATTACTCGCTCATGCACATGTTCGATGCCATGTATCAGGGTAAAATAAAGGGATTTATTGCCTATGGCACAAACCCAGCATGTAGTGCTCCCAACACCAATAAGGTCCGTGCGGCCCTACAAAAGCTCCAATGGATGGTGAATGTCAATATCTTCGACAACGAAACCGCCTCGTTCTGGAAGGGGCCCGGTGTGGATTCAAAACGAATAGAAACAGAGGTCTTTTTGTTGCCCGCTGCATCCAGTCTGGAGAAGGCTGGCAGCCAGAGCAACAGCGGCCGCTGGGTACAGTGGAAGAACAAGATCGCAAATCCTCCAGGTGATGCCATTTCCGACGGCGATATCGTCATGCGCATCATGGATGAGCTCAAGGCCCTGTATACAGCGGAAGGCGGCGCATATCCTGATCCTATTCTGAATCTGAAATGGGACTACAAGGACGCTAAAGGCAAATTCGATCCCCTAAAGACAGCTAAACAAATTAATGGCTACTTCCTAAAAGACACGGAAAATGCCAAAAAAGGGGAGCTTGTACCATCTTTCGGGCTTTTGGCGGCAGATGGCAGCACATCCTGCGGAAACTGGATCATGGCAGGCAGTTTCACTCAGAAAGGCGAAAACAAGATGGTCTCAAGGGGTCTTGATGACCCCACAGGCTTAGGCCTGTATTCCAACTGGTCCTATGCCTGGCCATTGAACCGCCGTATCATCTACAACCGTGCCTCCTGTGATCTGAACGGTAAGCCCTTCAATCCCAAGATGAAGCTGTTGGAATGGACAGGCGACAAATGGGTTGGAGATGTCCCTGACGGCCCGTGGCCGCCTTTGAGTGATTCAAAGGCAGGCAAACTCCCGTTCATAATGAAACCTGATGGAGTCGCCTCCATATTCGGCCCTGGCATGGTGGAAGGGCCGTTTCCAGAACACTATGAGCCAATGGAAGGGCCTCTAAACAAGAACCTGCTCTCAGGGCAGCTTACCAATCCGGTAGTTTCGATCTTCAAGACAGAGTTGGACAAGTTTGCAAATGCCGACTCCAAATTTCCGTATGTCTGCACATCATATTCCTGCACTGAACACTGGTGTTCCGGTGCCATGACTCGCTGGCAACCATGGCTCACAGAGATGCAGCCCGAGGCCTACATCGAGATAGGTGAGAAATTGGCTGCAGAATTAGGCATCAAAAACGGCGAGAAGGTCCAGGTGGAATCTGTGCGCGGTTCGGTGAAGTGTGTGGCCATGGTGACCAAACGTTTTCAGCCTTTTACCGTGAACGGCAAGGTGATCCATCAGGTGGGGCTTCCCTTCAACTATGGCTGGCTCTTTCCAAAAGACAGTGGCGATAGCTGCAATTTTCTAACCGCTGCTGTGGGCTGCCCCAACACCTTCTGCCCCGAATACAAGGCATTTATGGTCAATATAAACAAAATTTGAGGAGATAAGCCATGAGTAATATGGAACTGATAAAGATGATCGATCTCTCCAGGTGCACCGCCTGTCGAGGCTGCCAGGTGGCATGTAAACAGTGGAATGAACTTCCGGCCTCCAAAACCAAGAACTGGGGGTCCTACCAAAATCCAAAGGACCTAGAGTGGAATACATGGACACTCATTCGTTTTCAGGAATATGTGGATACGAAAGGCAGGTTCAAGTGGCTCTTTCGCAAAGACGGCTGTATGCACTGCACGGATGCGGCCTGCGTAAAGGTCTGCCCCACTCAAGCCCTATATCACACGGAATTCGGCTCGGTGGCATTTGATTCAGAGCGCTGCATCGGATGTAAGGACTGTATTCCGGCCTGCCCATTCAACATTCCCAGATTCAATGAGGAGACCAAAAAGATCAACAAATGCGACCTGTGCTTCTCCAGATTGCGTGCAGGAAAACCCCCTGCATGTGTACTCTCCTGCCCAACCGGCGCCCTCACCATAGGCCCAAAGGATGCGATGATAGAAAAGGCATACAAAAGGGCCAGGGCCCTGGGCGAAGGTGCATCGGTCTATGGCGACAAATTCGTGGGCGGCACTCATGTAATCTATGTGTTACCCGAACCGGTCAGCGCATACGAAGGGTTGCCCGAAAATCCGAGTGTACCGCTTCCCATCATCCTCTGGAAGGATGTGCTGAAGCCGGCAAGCCTGGTGGCAGGCGGAGGTGTCTTGGCGGCAGCGTTCCTGCACTACATCCTGCATGGTCCCAAAAGACCTGCAGAAGACATAAAAGAAGGAGGGAATGACGCATGAAAACCCAATATATTCAAGCAACTACTGGTTTTGAGCGGTTGGTACACTGGAGCTTGGCCCTGTCGTGTATCGTGCTTTTCCTGACCGGGCTTGCCATGATGTTTCATAGCCTGAATGCCCTGAGCATCTTTACAGGAGGCATGTATAACCTCAAACAGGTCCACAACTACAGTGGCATCGTGTTCGCAGTGAGCCTCTTTGTCGCCATACCCATGTGGTGGGCTGAGGCAGGAAGGTTTGAAGAAGGCGACAGCAAGTGGCTGAGCGTCATGGGCGGCTATATCGGCCATCCCCAACAGGTTCCGGAGGCAGGCAAATACAATGCGGGACAAAAACTCTTCTTTTGGGCGGTAGTCATCTTCGGCCTGTGCATGCTGGTGTCCGGAACGGTCATGTGGCTTCAGGCCAAGTTCGCCCTGTCACTGGTGCGCTGGATGTATGCCCTGCATGCCCTGGGATTTACTGTCCTCTTTGCCTTCTTCTTCGTGCATCTCTAC
Source organism: Dissulfuribacterales bacterium (assembly GCA_041287365.1). Classification (GTDB taxonomy): domain Bacteria; phylum Desulfobacterota; class Dissulfuribacteria; order Dissulfuribacterales; family DYLC01; genus JAQVIJ01. The sequence goes on from JBEULL010000003.1 coordinate 86,113, forward strand.
TTAGCGACCATAGGCGTCCCAGGCTCTGCCTCTGCCATGCTCACAGGCAGGGCTACTTATGACTGGCTCAAGACCAATCATGCCAGGTGGCTAAAACAGCTCAAAAAAGAAGGCGTCATCAAAAACAATAAAACATAGCAAACTCTCTCTCTATCTCCTTCAACCCGGCAGGAAGTCAGATGTCATAGCTTCCTGCCCATTTCATTTGAGGATATTTTTATGAAAATGGATTCTGAAATTGGCACTCTCAATGAGGCAATAACCTGGATGACTGCCAATAAACCCCATGTGAAACCGCTTCTGGATGCCTTTTATCCCATTCTCTCCCTGAAACAACAGGTGATGGCAGGCAATCTCTTCAATGAAACAGAACCACCGTTCTCCTTAAAAATAACCTCGTTTTCCGATGGAATACCTCTAATTCAACAAACACCCCCAAAACTTAATCAGGATATATTTGAAGAGCTCGCAAGGCTTCTGATGCGCGCCGTAGCCCAGGGCTTCTCCGTTACACAAAAGGACATGAATGCCTTGGCAACACAGGTAATGAATGGGCACATGAATGCGAGCCAGCTTCTGGCCATCCATCCACAACACACAGCACCACCACACACTGATGGCTGTGATGAGGTCCCTCATTTGATGCGTTTGTTCAATGATGCGATAAGGATGATCGTTTTAAATAAATGGCGGGAGCAACTCAAGGAACGGCTCTCTTCGATCCCTTGGAACAAAGGCTATTGTCCCGTGTGCGGCTCTCTTCCGTTGTTATCCATATCATACGGCAAAGGCAGACCGTGTCTATATTGCGGGACCTGCGGCCATAAATGGCAGTTTCCATGGGCAAAATGCACTGCATGTGAGCACGAAAGCCCTGAAGAGGCAGAGTTTTTCTTTGTGGAGGATGAAAGGGATGAGAAGGCCTTTGTGTGCAGGAACTGCAATCGCTATCTGATCTCTTTAAGACTATATGAGGATAGCCCCCCAATGAACCTGGATATCTTGTCCATTGGCCTAACCCATCTGGATGTCATAATGCAGGAAAAGGGAATGATGCCCGTGGCATTCTCCCTGTGGAATAACTTCTTAACAAGATAGAACTTGAACCGCTCCCATTGTTAAATATATGCCTGTCCTTTATGTTGCT
>JBEULL010000030.1:0-86954 GCA_041287365.1 Dissulfuribacterales bacterium
GACTTGCATGTGTTAGGCACGCCGCCAGCGTTAGTTCTGAGCCAGGATCAAACCCTCCAGTTTAAAAACCGGATGCTCATAAAAAACACTAAACAAAATTCACTACTAACTGCTATCCTCTACTCAGTTTTCAAAGATCAAAAATACACGTTCGAAGAGATTTGAAATATAATCTAATGAATCTTATCTGTCAACCCCATGTCAAGCTTTTGTTATGCCGCCGTAATGTAACCGATAAAACCAAAACATCCTCGTAACATTTGTGCTACACAACGAAGCCTCACAGGCAGGCTCAATTAAATAACAAATCGTTCCGGAATAGTCAAGGGATTAATTGCTGCCTCATAAAAAAACGGACCGGAGCTCAGCCTCATAAAATCAGTCCAGGCAGTGCGGCACAAAACGTCCATCCCTTCCCGTGGTTACATCACTCATCTCCTGGACACAGATACCCGCCGGTTCATCGCCGACCATCCAGACCTGGACCACAAAAAAACCGCCATCACTCACTTGAGGCAGAACGACATGGGAACGATATACATGGCCGCTCATTCCATACATGCCCTCATCACTGATGTCTCGATGATAGACCTGCACACCTGGCGCCGAGGCATCCGTTGTAAAAAACGGGATTCGATCATACGGCCCTTCTATATCGCCCGGGGCAAAAGAGGCGGGCACGAGCGCCGCATGTCCCTCAAAAAGCTTCCACAATACGGCCAACATTCCACTATGGCCCGCAACAAACCGCCAGAGCGGCTCCACCAGATAACAACCACTCCTCAACAAAAACGCCAGAAATGTCTCACTACATGCATGTAACAGCCTTGCCCATCCGCAGGTCTCCACCACCACATCCAGAACCTGGCCGTCGCCGTTCATCAATGCTCCCTCTGTCATGTCCCATGTCAATTCATCACAATTCGCGCTGCATACGGACAGCCCTGCATTCACAGCAGTCTTTATTAGAAAAGACGAATATGGTGCTATCGCTTGCCCGCAACCCAAAAAACAGATAGGCGACAGGCTATCCCCTGCCATCATCTTCCAATTTTCCTGCAATCTCTGTTGAATCTCGTTGAATTGTTCCTTTTGCGGACAGACAGCCTTCAACCAGCGCCGCTGCCAAAAAGCGGCCTCCAGAAGACCAAAAGGCATATCCGTGGAATAATTGAATAGTATCGGAGGGCTGTCAGGCCGACAACAGAGATCAAGCCTGCCGAGAAGACCCGATGAACCATTCTCCCAAGACGCTAAAATGGGCTGGTGCAAGATATCCGGGATACCCAAGGACGACAACATATCCTCGGCCAATACATATTGCATGGCATCCATGTACATGGAATGCAGTTCCGATGCCGAGGTTAAAATGGAGTTCAACTCCTCTTTATCCAATATATAACACAGGCCTGAATTCCAAAGGCCGGCCATGTCCACAGGCGCATGAAATCCATTTTCGCTCAAATCCAACGATGCGACCACTTCATTGAAGGGCCGGGACGGTAAAGCCAGCCTTTCCCTTTTCATCTCATGCCTATCTTCTGAAGACACATCTCAGTCATTCTTTCCGCGGCGAACACTATGGATTCTATGTCCAAAAACCTCATTGCATTGGCATCGAAAAGCACCTTGGCCTGTGCTGTAAAACCATCCTCCTGTGAACTGTTCCAAAAATGTACCTGCACAGGCACCTTGGGCAGTATGGGCACCTGCATACACAGATCTGCATGGCATTCCTGCAACTTCACTCCTGACATACTGGACAAAAATGTCTTTAACTCGTTTACTCGGCCGTCAAATGCCTCCGCCAGCTTCTCTTCCGTATATCTGCGCAGCGTAACCACCTTTGAAATGGAATTAGGAAACGCCTCAAGCCCCACCCAATTCCCTGACAACGCCGCATCAGAGGCAAAAAACACATAATTATAGAGTAAAATCTGGTCCCGTGAGTCCAATTCCATGCCGTTTTCAGGCACAATGCTATCCTTGGAAATCAACACTCTTTTGCCCAGATAAGGCAATTTCAAAAGAATCCCTTGAGGCGAATCAAACACTTCGGCTCCCAAGGCGAATGCCCGTTTCACCAGATCCATCTCTTGAATCTTGCCCCTCAATTCCTTGAGCAGGGCCGTTTCAGTATTCAAAGATTCACTTGAACGAGGTGCGACCATCTCAGGCGTGACAATATGCGGACATGCCGAGATATCGAGCTTGCCTGACATCACCGCCACAGCAAAGGCCATGCAGCTGACCTGGCCACAGGCTCTACAATTGGTCTTGGGTGTAGCTTTTACTATCTCCAAAACAGATTTCATATGTTATAATGCTCCAACTTGCATATTTTTTACAATCTTTTTACCATATACACTTCAAAGTGCAAAAGCTGTCTGCAAGTATATAAACCAAAAAAATCACATGAGACTCAACAACATTCCACAAATCACTCCGGATGGCTCTACTCGACGGTTTTACAGGCAAATGCGGCATGGTAAATCCTGCATCATCATGGAGCCCGGCGAATCACCCGGCGGCATTGCCGAGGCCGAAAGCTATGTGAGAATCGGCAAACATCTGTACAAAAATGGCATGTCGGTACCACAGATATACGAATTTGACCCAACTACAGGCACAGTCATCATGGAAGACTGTGGAGATATCCATCTGCAGACTCTAGCACTACAATACATAAAGGTAGATAACACACAACTGATTCAGGCAATCTATGAAAAGGTTATAGATCTGCTGATAACCATGCAATTTGAAGGCATCAAAGGCTTTCAAAGCACTTGGTGTTTCGACACGCCAATCTACGATGCCGACTTCGCCTTTCAAAGGGAGGCCATGTACTTCGTCGATGCATTCGCTTGCGATCTTATAGGCATTTCCACGAAACAAAAGAACGAACTGATCTACGAACTGCGCACGCTCTGCCTTTTCTTGAAAGGTTCGACAGGGCCGGTGTGCCTATTACACAGGGATTTTCAATCTAGAAACATACTTTGGTACAAGGATGCCCCCTGGCTCATTGATTTTCAAGGCGCCCGTGCCGGACCGCCTTTTTACGATCTCGCATCTCTGCTTCTGGACCCATATATGCAATTACCCGAAGATATCATCAAAAAACTCTTTGTCTTCTATATGGAAACCGTACGAACAAAAACCGGCTACATGAATGACAGTTATACAAAAATCAACCATATATTCAATAGCTACGGCATGATACGACTTATTCAGGCCGTTGCCGCATATAGCTTTCTCTGGCGCAAAAAGGGTAAGACTCATTTCAAAAGATACATTGAACCGGCCATAGATCGGCTGCTTTGGCTTCTGGAATATGCGACAGTAGAATTTTCCACGTTAAAAACAGTTCTGAAAAACGGCCTCAGTAAACTAAAAATACACAATTCATGAAACCAAGACACCTGCTGTTCTTACTCCCCATATTGATCGTAGCCCTCGTATTCTGGGCCGTCACTAGTATGCCGGACGAAAACAGCATTTGCCAATACGCCCTAAAATATCTGGGCGACGAATTACATGGCCGAGTGAACGTGCAGACTATTGCCCTGAAATGGCGGCCGCTTCCCACCCTGATCGCCACCAACCTCGACATCTCTCACGCGAATTACACACTCAAGAGCGATGAGCTCTCAATATCTCTTTCCATTTCCGACATCCTCAAAAATGGAATAAGCGGCATTCGCCTGCACACATTAAGACTCAACAGGCCTCGACTGCATCTGATTTCCAGCACACAATCCCAATTGCGCATTCCTTCCATCAGGCTTTTGGAGATAATAGACGGCGAGCTTACAATCTCCACTGACTATCTGGGCGGACAATTGATATCAACAGACCTACTTCTTTCCCACATAGACACGCAAGCCACCCTGTCATCCGATCATATCCTTTTAAAAACATTGCAATGCCGGAGTGCTTTTGCTCAATCCATAAAACTTGAAGGGAAGATAGACCTGAATCAAGACTCGATGCATCTGAAGGGCACCGCCAAACAGCTTTTGCCTCTTGCCATGCCCTTCAGCGCCATGAACAATCTCGATTCGCTCAAGCAGGCCATCCTTGACCTTGATTTTGAAGCCAAAGGCCCTCTTGCAATAAAGGGAGAAAAGGCCCTGAGTGTGACCATGAACGGCGCCATGCCCAAATTGATTCTTCAGAAAAAAGATGGAAAGCCATACGAATTTGCCGCATCAAACCTGTCCCTGCGCCTACAAATCTCCGAAAACGGCTACTCTCTGGAGATTCCAGAAATAAAGGCCTCAAAACCGCAACTCGAGCTCAAGGGCATTGTAAAAAAACAGGTCGATTCATGGGATATCGATCTTTCTGCCTTCGACATAGACCTAACCGGTGTCAGAGAGCGGGTTTCAGGCATGCTCGGCAACGCGGAAGCAGCCCGCACCACCTGTGAGATCGTGCTGGGAGGCAGGGCAAGGACCGCAACCTTTGCCTTTCACGGCACTACGGAAGAGATGAAAGACCTGAACAACCTGCTCATCACCGCAGACGTGGAGAGGGCACCCATCTTCATACCAAAAGCGGGATTGAAACTTGACGAGGCCAGCGGCCCCATCAAGATAGAACGCGGCGCCCTGTCCGGCTATGGCCTGAGCGCAAAAATGGGTAACAGCACCGCCTTTGACAGCAGCCTGTATTTGCAGATCACCACTGATGACGACACCTTTCACCTGAAGCTCAATCTGAATGCTGACCTGGCGGAACTGCCACCTATACTGAACAAATTCGCAACGAGCAGGGAATTCAGGGAGGAATTGAAACACGTAATCGACGCCAAGGGCCGCGCAAAGGGGCAGTTGGAACTGGGCCCAAGACTAAATGATATGAATGTGCAAGTAACGGTGCAGGATGTGCAAGGTGAGGTAAGATATGACCGCATCACCTGGCCGATTGCGGTCAATCATGGCCAATTATTCGTAGAACTCGAACCTTTTTTGGTAAAATGGCACGATATATCCGCAAAAATAGGGCCTCATACAGTGGAGAAACTCTGCGGACTGGTGGACTACAAAAGTGCATTCAGGCTTAATATCGAAAACGGCACGGCCAAAATAGACATGGCCTCTCTACAAGAGGAATTGTTCCTTCATGAAGTGATTCGAACGAAACTGGCAAGCGTCTTACAGCAGGTCAGAGGTGAGCTCATGGTGAGCGCCATAAAGGTGACAGGCCCGTTTTTCAGACCGACGGCCTGGATGTATCAACTCACCAGCAGAATTGAAAACGGAGGCATCACAAGCCCACTGCTCAACCCCAAAAACGCCGAAATTCGCACTGCAAGCCTTCAATTGACCGACCAAACCCTGCGCATATCGTCAGCGACTATTCAAATAGACGATACAGACCTACAACTAAAAGGAGAGCTTCTTCACGAGCAACTACAAGACTGGCATGGCGATGTGGCCTTTACTGGTCTCGTCAATAAAGGGTTTCATGCCTGGCTTCGCGAAAAGGGCTGGAGCGCTCCACCGGCTTTTACGCCCAAACTACCCTATCTTCTACAGGAACTACACGTTGACTGTGGCAGCGGCCTGATAAAAATTTTTGGTGGCATTGTACCAGGCTCTCCATCCACTGCTGCAAGCCGCATCAACTTAGACATTACCATTCAGGACTCAAAGCCTGTCAAGAGCCTTATAGAGATTCAACATTCCACCGGCAACTGCATGTTGTCAGTCCTCTGGAACAACGAAAGAAATAGCATCGAAGCGCTGAAGTGGAAGGGCATCCTGAACCAGGAGGCGCTGAACGCCGTTCTTGAAAAAAATGAGCTGCTTTCAGGTAGTATTTCAGGTGATTTTTACATAAAACATGCCCCCGATGCCGCAGCAGACTGGCAATTCTCCGGCAAGATAGACGTTCAGGAACTGGCCTGGCAGTGGGGTTTGCCTCGCTCCGTTCTGATTCAAAGGCTCATAGCGGAGACGCCCACGGCCTCTCAAGACATAAACACGCTGGAGATAAAACAGGCCGATGTGAAAATAGACCATGAAACTATCAGATTGAACGGACGACTGTACAATCAGGCGAGTCATCTGAAGTTTGACCTGACCGCTTCCTCGGACTTCGTCTCATGGGCCACGCTCAAAACCCTGTTTCCCAAAGATGCATTCGAAGGCCAAGCACAAACCCCATCCAAAAAACGTAATGTCACAGGCACGCTTCGATTTGATGCCGCCCGATTTCTCTACGTAAAAGAACAGGGTTTCTGCCCTGAAAACAACTGTTCAAGCACGAAATTCCTCTGGTCGCCCATGCACGGCGAACTGGAATTTCTGCCGGAAAACATTCATCTGACCATCGCTGAAAGCGAACTCTGCGGCATGGCGTCTCGCGGCACATGGGAAGGAAACAACTTTAAAGAAGGCCGTGGTTCATTTCAACTCTTCACTGATTTGTCACATCCAGTTATGGCCCAAAATCTCATGCAGTGCCTGGGATACCCCCAACACATCTTAGAAGGCCCGCTGAACATCGACATCACTGTGCATGGGAACCCAGAATTCTTCGAAAAAGGCAGTGTAAGGATCACCTCTACCAATGGCAAGATATATAAGCTCACATTCTTGGCCAAGGTCTTCGGTCTGTTGAACCTCACGGATATATTCAAAAATGCCCTGCCTGACCTGGCCAGCACAGGTTTTTCTTATTCATCTCTTGAGATAGCAGGCGATATAGAAAACGATCAGATAATCCTACAAAAAAACGTTATCAGAGGTACAGGGCTTAATCTCTTTATTCGAGGTTCCATAGTCCTCAAAGATATGAACGGCGACCTGGTCATGATCATTGCACCCTTCAAGACCATAGATGCCATTCTTACCAAGATTCCATTTATAGGCTGTGTGCTGGGCGGCAAAACCGGTTCCATATTGGGCATACCTGTGGGCGTAAAGGGGCCGCTCAAGGACCCTCAGGTCAATATACTGCCCGCTTCAGCCATCGGCACAGGCGTTCTGGAACTGGTTACGGACACCATCAAACTGCCCTTCCGAATCATAGAACCCATACTTCCAACCAACTCATCAAACCACTCAGAAAATGACCGTAAAAACGATACAAGATAGTAAAAAGGGATTTCTGCACATCTACACAGGCGATGGTAAGGGTAAAACCACCGCAGCCTTGGGCCTTGCACTTCGTGCCATGGGTGCCGGCTGGCGTGTATTTTTTGCACAATTTTTAAAGCATGGTGACTTCAGTGAAATCAAGGCATTGAAACGCTTTCATGAACAATGCACCGTGCGCCAGTACGGCACAGGCCGCTTCATTCGAGGAAAACCCACAGCAAGTGACATAAAACAGGCGCAAGAAGGCCTGAAGGAAATATTGAAGACCGCTCAAACACATGCCTATCATATCTATATATTGGATGAGATCAATGTGACTGTTCACTTCGGACTATTGTCATCGAATGATGTTATGATGTTTCTTGAACAGATGCCAAAAGATGTCGAGATCATCATGACAGGCCGATGGGCACCAAAAGAACTCATCGAACAAGCGGACCTGGTTACTGAAATGAATTGTCTTGCCCACTACTACGAACAGGGCGTATCAGCCAGAGAAGGCATCGAAAAATGAAAAAAAACAAAAAACAATCGACAACTGCAACTTTTGAATCCATTATTCTCGAGTCAATGAAGCAGGTAGGCAGACCTCTGCTTCTCAAGGAACTTCTGAAGGCTGTAAACGCAACCGGCCAAAAGACAGCGAAACCGGAACTGATCGAGGCAGTGGAAAATCTTGTTCAAACAGGCCGGATAGTGAAACTAAAAGGCAATCGCTACGGCCTCACAGAGATGTTGCGCCTGGTGACAGGTAGACTATTCACTCATCCGGATGGATTCGGGTTTGTAACGCCGGACGATGCCGTGGGCAGGCCAAAAGATGTTGACATCTTCATACCATTCAAAGGCATCAAAGGCGCCATTCACGGCGATAGAGTAGCTGTACGCATAGACGGCGAACGAGGCAGACGCACAGAAGGCACGGTCATTCGCATTCTCGAAAGGACACTCAAGGAGGTAGTGGGCATCTTTCACAAAAAAAAGGGCATCTCGATGGTAACGCCCGAGGACGAACATCTCAACTTCGACATTTTAGTGGCATCCAAGTATACCATGAAGGCCAAAGACGGCCAGGCGGTGCTGGTGGAGCTGCTCGAGCCGTCTAACGGCTTTGAAATGGAAGGCCGCAATAAACCCGGACGGATCATAAAGATATTGGGCGATCCAGATGACATGGATGTTCAGGTTCAGATAGTCATTCATAGACACCAGCTACCGGACAAATTTTCAAATCAGACTTTGAAGCAGGCCGACATGCTACCGGAATCCGTGCAACCGGAGGAATATAAAGACAGAAAAGACCTGCGGCATCTGCCCATAATCACCATAGACGGCGAAACAGCCAGGGATTTAGATGATGCAGTGCATGTAGCCAGGACACGAAGTGGCTATCGCCTGACCGTTGCCATTGCAGACGTGGCCCACTACGTAAAGGCGGCTTCGTTTATCGACAAAGATGCCCTTGAGCGCGGCACCAGTGTCTATTTCCCCAATGCAGTAGTGCCCATGCTGCCTGAAAAACTCTCCAATAATCTGTGCAGCCTCATGCCCGATGTGGACCGCTTGGCGCTAGTGGCCGAGATCAGCTTCGACAGGCAGGGAAATCGCAAAAAGACCTCTTTTTATGAGGCTGTCATTCACAGTCACAGGCGCTGCACCTATACAGAGGTAGCCGGCCTCCTCTCCCTTGCAAAAGACATGGCAAATGACCAAGAAGATTCTTCGTTTTTGACGCATCTCCATGTCATGGCGGAGCTGGCGCAAAGGCTTCATGCATTACGGACGCAGAGGGGCAGCATAGACTTCGATCTCCCAGAACCCATAGTAGTGCTGGGAATCACAGGGGAAATCTCCGAGATCATAAAAAGACAACGCAATCAAGCACATGAAATCATAGAAGAGTTCATGATAGCGGCAAACGAAGCAGTCGCCGAATTTTTCGCCCAAAAAGAAATTCCTACACTTTACAGAGTGCACGACAAACCTGATGCACAAAAGATGGAAAATCTCTTGCATATGCTATCGGAACTCGGAATTCACATGGAAAAACCTGAAGAAATCACGCCTGATTGGTGCCAGGCCGTACTGCAAAAGATCAAAGGCACCGCCCAGGAATATATGATCAATACCATGATTCTGCGCAGCATGCGTCAAGCAGTCTATCAACCCGACAACATAGGACATTTCGGACTGGCATCCGTGAATTACCTCCACTTCACTTCTCCCATCAGACGATACCCAGACCTGATAGTTCACAGAATCCTCAAGGCCAATCTCAAAAAACGCAAGACAATCGCATGCTATACCAGAGAAGAGTTGGTCACATTGGGCAATCACACCACAAGCCGTGAACGCATTGCCATGGAGGCGGAAAGGGAAATGCTCGAAAGACTCAAAGTACGCTTCATGGCCGATAAAAGCGGTGAGTGTTTCGATGCAGTGATCTCGGCGGTGACATCCTTTGGCTTCTTCGTGGAGCTGAAAGACATGTTCATCGAAGGAGTAGTGAGGCTGGTGGACCTGACGGATGACTATTATATCTTTGACGAAGGCCGGCATAAACTCGTCGGTGAACGGACTCACCGGATTTTTCAATTAGGCCAAACAGTGCGTGTGCGGCTGAAAGAGGTCAACATAACCAGAAGACGCATAAACTTCGAGTTAGAAGAAACGACCACCGATGGCAAGGCAAAAAGAACAAAAAAAGGCCGACGGGAGCCATAAAAGTCAAAAAATATGATTGATGCACAAAAAAGGGCAGCTTTAGCTGCCCTTTCGACTCTATAACTTAACTGAAGTTCTACGCATCAATAGCTGATGGTCATACTCTTATCAGAGGCATTGGTTGAGATATTCAAGCCTTCGAGGAAAGACATGCCCAACAGCGCCGGCTGCGGCCAGGCACCAAAGCTCACCCACACATTGTTTTTGGAGAGTTTGCCATCCAATGTAATGGTCTTAACCAAACAATTCGTAGTGGTGATGGTGCCACCGACCCCACTGCCTCCCGATGCGTAACAAGAGGCGGCAGTATAAGTGGGATCTGTGGAATCGTTTATATTGATACCGAGATACGGCGCTATATTTTTATCCAACAACACTGTAGAGGCCCCTGCATCCACCTGAAAACGTATGGGATAATCCGTGCTGTTAAGCCCACGCACCGTTCCGTTTACGAAATATGCCTGCATCTTGGCGTCATATGGAATCACAAGACCTCCATGACTCTTGGCCTCAAAACGCTCTGGCAAAGACCAATTCGGTGCACCAATCAACCTATATTGCCAGGTCCCTTGCATAACCGATGCGTCGAGCTGTGTGATATGATACATGAATTCCATAGGACCAAAGACCGTATTACGCACTATGGAAAATACATAGTCTGCATTACCTGTAAACGAGGCATCAGAACCACAAAAACTTATACCATCTGGACAAATAGCCAAATAATTACCAGAAGTTGTAATAGCATTGCCATAATTAAGGCTAACTGGCAGCTGTCCCCATAACGAATTAAACTGACCTCTATTTTCATCGATCACAAGAAGGTCTGGATAATGATACCAATTACCATAAAATAACTCGGAAAAATCCCATTCACCTGTAAGAGGCTGAATGGTGATATTCCAACGCTTAATCTCTATAAGACTATTAGCATCATTTCCGACCATCAATCTGATGATGAGATTGCCTTCAAGACCTTTCAAGCGAAAACCACCAAGGATTATCTGGTTAACTGTCTTGACATCATTAGCATAAGCCAAACTCAACGCATTGGAAACAGTTCGCCCCCCCTGCGAAAACAGATCCAGCCGAGGCCCATTTGCATCCATTCGATAGGCATACACTTGATAAGGTACAATTTGAGGATGCTCCATAAGCACAAACAAACGCCCTGACATATTGACCGGATTAAGACCTTGAACCAGATTAAGCCACGAAGATGTATTGTAATTTAGAGCTGTGATGGGTTCTGCATTGATGTTGGCATAATTTACATAAAACAATACAGTCAATTGATGCACTGTACCCACATTGGTCACGAAAGTGATCGTACCGATATACGGCATACTTTGAGCCATCAGTTTCGTTGCATCAGCTGTTAGTGTAATTGAATATACAGAACCAGTAGTAGTTCCTGTCCCTGTAGAAGTAGAAGAAGTGGCTGTACCGGTAGCAGGATCAGCAGTGAGCCAATCGACGTCACTGGTCGCAACCCAACTGAAAGGCTTTGAACCGGTCAGGGCAACAGTGAGCTTCTTCTGTTGGCCGGGTGCAGCTTCAATAGTCACACTACCTGATGGTATCATGGAAACGCCAGAAGCTGTATCCGCAAGAACGGTAAAGTTCACCGGCAATGTAAACACACTGGAATTGGCGTTTGTCGTAATATAGATATTGGCATCATACGTACCAGGAGCAAGGTTTGTAGCATCCAAATCCATCTTTACACTGTATGCCGAACTTCCGCATGCAGAAGGTGTACCTGCGGAAAGCCACTGCTGGTTAGGAGAGGTAGCTATCGCATAACAAAAACTCGGATTATCCGAAGTGACAGCGATATTTCCGTTGACATCCACTATGGATATATAAAAATATGTTTTTTGACCTTGTATAGTTTTAATATTTACTGAATCTTTCGGATAAATCGATATAATGGCACCATGCAGATTAGGTGGCGCTGGAGGCTCTGCAGTAGATAATACCGTTAAATTTACGACATAGTCTATTGTGCTACCATCAGCAGGATTGATTATATAAAATTTACTGGAATAATTCCCAACCAACATATTAGTTGCATCCAAAGTAACCTTGATACTGTAAGTAGCGGCATCTGCGCCGGAAACAGCATCGAAACCCAACCACTCTCCTCCGGGAGATGTAGCGATTCTCCAAGAGAAATTGACATTCGTATCCTCATCCAATACCAGATAGAATGAAGTGGAAGCACCTTTCGCCACTGACAAACTGACTGTTCTGGTATCAGGATTGGGATAGACTTTTATCGCAGCAAGGCAATCCGCAGCTGCAAACAAGATTAATATACTGAAGATACTAAAAATCGCTTTCTTAAACATCTGATGCCTCCTCATCTCGATTGAAACCCACACAAAACACCGAATACGATTGTCTTATGACCCTCTAAGCGCCGGAGGAAGCTCAGCAGGCTTTTCCAGTTTGGGCATCTGAAGCCTTTCAGGCTGCTGCTTCACAGGGGCTGGAGCTGCCCAGTTCACTGCATAATTAGGCTCGCTGTGAGGCTGCCAGTTCAAACGATGGCTGTATTTCACAAAATCACAGATCAAGGTCTTGGCCGCCTCTTCCACAGCCCTGTCCATGAGGTTTCTGGCCTGGGCATCCCCCCATGCACTCTGAGAGGCTACCTGCACCTCGGCCCTATTGGACCATACCACCACACCCGTATCCGCCTCCTGGGCCGCTAAATACACCTGCACCACAGCAAGGGGTCTTGCACCACCTTGCTTGGCCAGATATGCAGCAGCGGCACCGGCAGTACCCCACACAGCGGCGTTATACCCCTGATAATGGGCGTCTCCGCCCTGTTCAACCAGGGTCATAAAGGCAGGATGAGGACCGCCTGCAACAACCTTATCCGGCGGGCTGAATGGATGAGTGGCCTCTGAGCCAAACAGGGCCCCGAGGCTGCCGCCAATGGCCATATTCTGCCACAGGTCATATTCATCGGATTTGGCTACACCGAAGATGGTGGCGTTGGTTGTATCAAAGAAGAACGGCAGAAGCCCCCTCTGGAATGGATTCAGGGTGTGTTCCTTGCGCATCTCATATTCCACTATACGGCCGCGCAGGATATAGTTGGCGCCGAAGTAATTCCCGAGCTCCCTGATGGTCTCTTTCTCGAAACCCACCTTGGCGACCTCCATCTTGTTCCGCTTAGACATGGCTTCGTTGGCGGCTATGAGACGATCAATCTCTCCACGCATTTCGTCTGACCACCCATTGCCCATCTCGCGTGCAAGGTATTGGCCATAACGGTCATGCTGACCCTCGATGATGCGGATAATTCCATGATCGGCCAGAAATTGCACGACATCTTCCTGCACCGGCGTGAGAAAACCATAGTCGGCCAGAGAATGATTGATGGCCCCGAGCACCTTTACCTGCCTGCGCATGAACTCATCTGGTCTGGCGCCTCGCGTATAATCTGCAAAGGGAAGTATCACCAAACGCTTCTGTGGATTCTGTTCATAACCAGGATACGTGGACTGTACAGGAGAGATGGATTCCTTCACCACCTGCTCACAAGCGCCCAAAAAAAAGAGACACATCAACACAGATACAAGACCCGCCAGTTTGAATCTCATAAACACCCCTCCTGACAAATTGACATGCTCAAGCTAAATACAGCATGATAATGTTATAGTATTTATTCATATCCAACTAAAATGGCATAATACAAAATTCTAAAAAAAAGTCACTAAAAAATAAACACAAAAAAAACACACTCGAAACGATTTTTCAGATAGCCCTCACAAAAGATGCGCACCCTTTAGTATCTACGCCAAACCAGGCTGCGTACGGGCATCGGCCTTAACTCGCTATGGCCTGTGCCATATAAAAAAATGACTATTTAACTTCCTTATCCGTCTTAGCGGGTCCAGGCCCTGCGATATTGAGACGCATGACCTTAATTCTGGTATTTTCAGCCACCTCTATGGTAACCACCTGATCCGTAAGCCCTGTTATTCGGCCTATGATGCCCCCTGCAGTGGTAACTTCATCACCTTTCTTGAGATTGTCCAAAAAATTCTGATGTTCCTTGGCGCGCTTCTGTTGAGGACGAATGAGCAAAAAATAAAAGATCACGAAGATTAAAACGAGGGGTAAAAACTGCATGAGAACGGCCGCCGGACCTTGAACGGCTGCCTGCTGGGCATCGGGTGCGCCTCCCATAGCGAAAGCGGTAGAGATGAGATTCATTGTGTTACACTCCTTTTTTCATAAAATTGTCTTTTGAAAGACTGAAATTCATTTGCTTCTATGGCATCCCTCATGGATTTCATGAGAAATTGATAATAATATATGTTATGTATGGAAAGCAATCTATATGCCAGCAATTCGTTGGCCATAAAAAGGTGGCGCAGATATGCGCGAGAAAAGTTTCTGCAGGTATAACATCGACAATACTCGTCTATCGGATGATTATCATCGGCATACCGTGCATTCTTTATAACAATATGGCCAAAGGAAGTAAAGATTTTTCCATTTCTGGCATTTCGAGTGGGCATTACACAGTCGAACATATCCACTCCCAGGTCCACAGCATCTACCAGGTCCTCGGGTGTACCGACGCCCATCAAATATGCAGGATATTGCGCAGGAATGGCAGGACGTACCTCACTCAGGATTTGCAGCATCACATCCTTGGGCTCGCCGACACTCAACCCCCCGATGGCATAGCCGTCCATTCCCAATTCCAAAAGCCCCTCTGCACTGCGCCTTCGAAGCTCCGAAAACATGCCTCCTTGAATGATGGCGAACAAGGCCAGTTCATTTCTTTTTTGAGCGGCCTTGCACCGCATGGCCCATCGAGTGGTGCGCTCGAGGGCGTTCACGGCCTCATCATACGAAGCACCATATGGAATACAGACATCCAGAGGCATCATGATATCCGAACCCAGGGCCTCCTGTATCTCTATCACCAATTCCGGTGTGAGCCAGTGCAACGAGCCGTCTATGTGAGAACGAAACTCCGCCCCTTCCTCCTGAATGCGGCACATCTGCGCAAGGCTATAGACCTGAAAGCCGCCGCTGTCGGTG
This sequence comes from Dissulfuribacterales bacterium, assembly GCA_041287365.1. GTDB lineage: Bacteria > Desulfobacterota > Dissulfuribacteria > Dissulfuribacterales > DYLC01 > JAQVIJ01. Next base: position 14,910 of record JBEULL010000030.1, read on the forward strand.
AGAATTGGGCCTTTCCAGCCCATAAATCCATGAAGCCCGCCCAATTTTTCAATGAGTTCATGACCTGGCCGCAGATACAGGTGATAGGTATTGGCCAAGATGATCTGAGCGCCGCAAGACAAAAGGTCGTCAGGTGAAAGGGCCTTTACGCTGGCCTGAGTTCCGACGGGCATGAAGCAAGGCGTTTCCACATTACCATGGGCCAGAAACAGCCGGCCGCGGCGGGCGGAAGAATCGGTCGATCGGCACAACTCCTGAAAGAATCTCGCATCTGAAGGCCGATGGCCCTGATATACACTCATAGATGCCTATCGCTCAGAGCCGCAATCAAGCGGCCATGCAGCCCCTCGAATGCACCGTTGGAAAGCACCGCCACCACATCACCCTGTTTTACTTGTTTCAATATCGAATTCAGAAGTTCATCGGCGTTTTTGCCCCAAAAGGCCGGAATTCCCCGTTCATTCAGGTCGTTCACCAGTTGAACGGAAGAGAACCGGTCATCAACCGGAGCCTTTTCAGGGTACGGGGCATCTCTCACAAAGACCAAGTCAGCGGAATCAAAGGCCATTGCATAGTCATTCTGAAATACGCTCCGCTGGCTGGTGTTGGTCCGTGGCTCGAACACAACCACAAGCCTTCTGTCATTGTAGCGTTCTTTCAATGCCTGCAATGTGACGTCCACTGCAGTGGGATGATGGGCGAAGTCATCTATAACCAGAACTCCGTTCACCTCTGCCCTCACCTCTTGCCTGCGCTTCACACCCTTTGCAATGGCAAGACCGGTTGCCGCATCCTTTGGCGGAATTCCGAAGGCGTGAAGAAGGGCCAAAACCGCAAGGGCGTTCAAAGCGTTGTGCATCCCCGGCATAGGAAGCCTGACAGGGCACATGACCTTGTCTTGTAACAGTGCATTGAAGGTAATTCCCTGGGCAGATGGTGCATAATCAGCCAAGGTCCAATGTTTATCGGCAAAGGAAGGCCTATCACCATCTGACCCATAGGTGATTACAGGACAGGAGACGTCCTCACACACCTCCATAAGAGAAGGCCAGTGGGCACAGGCGACGATCACTCCATTCGACGGCATGATGGCCACCAAGCGCCTGAACGCCTGTTTGACAGCATCTAAATCCGCATAGATATCGGCATGGTCGAACTCTATACTGGTAATAATCAAGCCTTGAGGAGCATAGTGCAAAAATTTGGGATTTTTGTCGAAAAATGCCGTGTCATACTCGTCGCCTTCCAGCACAAACCACGGCGGCTCCCCCATACGAAAACCCACACCATACTCTCGAAGGACACCGCCTATCATAAAACCGGGTCTGAACCCGGCTGCCTCCAGACCGGCAACCACCAGAGAAGATGTAGTGGTCTTGCCATGAGTGCCGGCCACCACCAGAGGCATTCTGCCGGTCAAAAAAAATCGGCGCATTGCCTCTGGAAAAGACATAAATGGAATACCTCGCTCCATCACGGCCTGCGCCTCTTCGTTGCCCCTGGAGATGACGTTTCCTATGATTACCAGATGTGGCTGCACCTCGAAGATATTTTGGGCGGAATAGCCATGAAAGGTGCGCAACCCCAGACGTTTCAACAGATCACCCATGGGTGGGTAGAACTGGGTGTCTGAACCAGTCACGACACATCCCTGTTCGTGCAGAAGACCGGCCAGGGCTGCCATGCCCGTTCCACATATGCCCAAAAGGTGTATTCTGGCCCCAACAGGCAACCCAAAAACCGAATTGGCCTGCGATGCATCACTCATTCACGCACCATTTATCAAGGCCTCAAAGGCCGCCTTGACCTCCTGCACATGGCCTTTAACCTTTACCTTGCGCCACTCCCGGCGCAGTTCACCGTTTGAATCAAATAGAAATGTGCTGCGAATCACGCCCATACACTCACTGCCGCACATGACATTCGGCCCCCAGGTCCCCAATGCCTGGAGCATCTGTTTTTCCGAATCGCTCAGAAGCGTGATGGCAAGGTTGTGCTTGGTTGTAAAATTCTTGTGACTTTTTACGGAATTTGGGCTGACACCCAGTATCTCTGCACCACGTGCACGAAACCATTCCGCTTCACTGGAAAAATCCACCGCCTCCTGTGTGCAGCCGCTGGTATTGTCCTTGGGATAGACATAGAGCACCAGCCACTTGCCCAGGAAATCCTTCAATCGAACCTCATTGCCGTCTTGATTGGGCAAGGCCATGTCAAAAAGCCCCTGATACATAGAATATTCTCCTGGTTATGCAATGCTTGTTATTTAATGTAACAGAATCAATGATTTTTTGAAAGCCGACAATCAGCATGATCTTTTTTTAAAACAGATTGTCATTTTCTATATTATCTGGTAATCAAATTGGCATGAAATTTCAGCAGATTCTCTGTATTCATCGAAAGTCTTTAATACCGCTGTTCGGCACGCCTCTTTTTTCAGATATCAGGCCCTCGCCGCCTTCTCTACAGGACGTGCTGCGCCTGCCCTTTGAATTCGTAAACAGGGAACAGGCAGAGGTGAACGACAACTTGAAGCAGCTCATCCCTTATGTCATCATTCGCCATCAAGACCGTTTCTTCGTGTATAAACGCGAAAAAAGAGTGAAGGAAGGCAGACTCGCAGGGCTCAAATCCATTGGCATAGGCGGGCACATCGACAGAGAAGACGCAGAAAGTACTGCTGATGCACACGCAATATATGAAAAGGCCATGAGACGCGAATTGGCGGAAGAGCTTAAGGGCGCAGGACAGTTTTCATTTCCTCGATTTCTGGGCTGGATAAACGATGAATCCAATGCAGTAGGCAGAGTGCACCTGGGAGCCGTGCATGTACTGGAGATGCTGAATGCCGACGGCCTTGGAATAAATCACGGCGAACACCTGACACACTTGGGCTGGATGACGGCTCAGGAGGTCATAAATGAAGCGACCACATTTGAAACCTGGTCGGTGTTTGCGGCCAAACTTGCAATAATATCAACTCCATGAAATACCCTTCAAAAAGGAGATAACTTATGACTACTCCAGTAGTGAATGAGGAACTATGTGTGGGCTGTGGAAGCTGTGCGGAGGTCTGTCCAGAGGTCTTTGAACTACAAGACGACAAGGCACAAGTAATCGGTCCTGACAAGTGCCATACCTGCGACTGCGAATCGGCGGCAGCCATGTGTCCTGCAGGGGCCATCACGATTCAGGATTGAACCAAAGACTTACAGATACGGCCTCAATGCAGTTACCGGAACAATTCCATCGAAGGTTGCAGCTCATTTTGCCTTCAGAGGCCGTTTATCAACAAGTGATCGCCTCTTTTCTGAAGCCCAAGGCCGTCTCATTCCGTATCAATCGCCTGAAGGCAGAGGTTCCCACTGTATTGACCGGCCTTAAAGAGGCGGATATTCCAACTACAGTCTTTGAATTCTGGCCGTATATGTTTCATTGCCCCGCTGAAAACAGGGCAATGCTGCTTTCGCATTCACTCGTGCAAAATGGGCTCATCTACATTCAAAATCCATCCAGTCTGCTGGCGGCGCTTCTTCTTGCACCGATGATAAACGAAACCGTACTGGATCTGGCGGCAGCCCCGGGCGGCAAGACACTTATCCTTTCCGAACTCATGGAGAATACCGGAGGCATCTCAGCGGTGGAAGCTGTAAAACCACGTTTTTTCAAGCTACGGCATATTCTTGACCTGCATGGCGCGAAAAACGTAAATACCTACCTGCAAGACGGCAAAACCGTTGGATTCAAATGCCAGGGCCGATTTGACCGCACACTGCTGGACGCACCCTGCTCTTCCGAGGCCAGATTTTGTGTGCAAGAACCAAAGACATGGGCCAATTGGAGCGAAAAAAAGATACTGGAACTGGCCCGAAAACAGAAGCAGCTTTTATTTTCAGCCATTCAGGCCACAAAACCAGGCGGAAGGATCGTGTATTGCACATGTTCCTTCGCCCCTGAGGAAAATGAACTGGTGGTGAACCATGTGCTAAAAAAGATGCAGGAAAGCATCAGGCTATTACCGGTGGAACTTCCCATCACAAACATTCAGCAGGGCATCACTCACTGGAATGGCAAGGAGCTGTCGCCAGAACTCGCAAAAACCACACGCATTCTACCGAACAACATTTACAACGCCATGTATCTGGCTGTACTCATTAAAAAATAAACTGACAGGCCATCTTAACATACAAAAAAAGAAACACCTAGCACATCTTTGTCAAACACCGGCCGCGCCAGGCCACGGTCTCCACAGGTATGAAACAGCAATTCCTGCCATGAAATCCCTGCATAAAGCGTACAGTTCAGGGTGATGGTCTTGGGGTCTCGCGTTGAAATCCGCTCCGCTGTTACACGAATATTCTCCGCTGCATCCTCCAGGCGCCTGACTCCATCTTCGGCATTGTTTTGTACTGAAACGAAATGACTCAGGATATCTAAAAAGTCCCGCCATGTCCGCAGGAATTCAAGGGAATCTTTGAGTAGCGGCAAATCCACCGAAGACAGATGAAGAGACAGGATTTCCTGCGCCGTACGCCCTGAAAAAATGGCCTCGTAAGTGCTGTCCAGCAGGTCCTTCACGCCGATATCCTGGCCTAACGGCAACAGGTTAGCCGCATCTGCTTCGGCCAGATATCTCCTCGCAAATTCGGTCCAGTTTACAAGCCGTTTTCTGACCTGTGACAGGGGTTCCAGCCTTGCAGCAGGTGCTTTCACCGTAAAATCCGCTGCATTCCCCAGTGATTCACGCAGAAAGGCATCTTCGGCAGGCAGACTCTCGAGAGAGACGCGAACATCGTCCTCAGTCCTGTCGGTCTGATGGGCTATCCACAAGAAAAATCTCGCCATGAGCAGGGGGTCGTTCTCGGCATCCCCCTTGATGCATTCCATTATGGCCTGCATGGTTTCTTCCTGACCGCTGGACATGGAGAAAAAGCTCTGCCCCGAAAGCCTCTCTCCTATGCCAAGAGAAGATGCCCAGCCTGTCCACTGCCTGAATCTCTGAAGCATGTCGAAAAGACTCTCATTCAAAGGCGCAGGGCAATATGCCTGTAATGCAACGTCGGCTGTGGCTGCAACGGCCTGTATCTCAGCTAACAGGTCTTCGGTGGGCACCAACAGAGTATTTTGCGAAAAAAATGGTGACAATATCCTCAACAGGACTCGACTGGGATATGTGATGGGATACAAGATGGTCTGCATAACTATAAAATCCTTTGCATCAGTGTCGAATAAAAACTTCAAGAATGGTTGCTGGTTTCAAGGCAATCTTCCTGTATTTCATGAAAATGCTTGACGATTGCATTCTACAGACTAAAATTCTGTTGTTTAAGCAAAAAATGCTCAAGGCTTTTTGATACAACAATTTTCAAAAGATTGAAAGTGGTGAAGGAGAGAAGACCATCATGCGCACAAGTATGCTGCTGTTTTTCTGTTTCATATGCTGTGTGGTATTCCTGATAACAGCCGCAGGCCGTGCTGAAGAAACCCTTACGCTGGACCAGGCCATTCAAAATGCCATGAAAAACAACCAGCTCATTCAGGGTTCCAAGGCCAGACTGCAGGCGGCCTCGGAGAACGTAACGGTGGGCTTCAGCCGTTTTCTGCCCAGACTGGACGTGCAGGAACGCATGGAGCATACCAATTCCCCCCCTCTGGTTTTCACACAAAAACTGCAACAGGAGGCGTTCACGGCTCAAGATTTTCAATTGAACAACCTCAATCACCCGTCCGCCTACAACAATTGGAAGACCCAGTTTATCCTCACACAGCCCATCTTCGATCAGGGTAGGGAGTGGATCGGCTATCGGGCCGCCAAGGTGCAGGAATCCAAAACAGACATAGAACTCGCCAGGATGCGGCAGAACATCCGTTTTCTGGTGGAAAAGGCATATTACGACACACTGCTCGCCCAGGGCAATCTGGATGTGTTGAACAGTTCCCTGAAAACCGTATCCGCCCTGGAGGCCCTGGCATTCAAACGGCACACGGCAGGAAACGCCCTTCTATCCGACCTCACATCCGCCAGAGTACACAAGGCACGAGTGGAAATGGAGAAGATAAAGGCCGAAGGCGATCTGCAGGTAGCCTTTGCAAGGCTCAACAAACTGATGGGAATGCCTCAGGACACTTCATGGCATCTGAGCGATGCGTCTGATTTTTTGAACAACCAACCGGAAATGCTGAAGAAATCCCTGAACGAACTCACTGAAACCGCTGTCCAAAAACGGCCGGACATGGCCATTGTTCAAAAAGACCTGGAACTCGGACGCCTGAACACAAAACAGGCCAGTTTCAGCTATCTGCCTTCTGTTTCCCTGCAAGGCGCCTATGAAATGAACGCCAAAGATTTTGTGGGCTCCGATGGAGATGCATGGGCCGTGGCGGGCGTCATCTCGTTCAATCTTTTCAACGGCACCGGAGACAAAGCCCGCATAGCGGCGGCCAAATCCGAAGAGCAGGCCGTCTTCCATCGAGTCAAAGACATGGAGGAACAGGTTCGAATGGAGGTGAGAGAGGCCTACTACAATCTACGGACAGCCGTTCAGCAAAGGGAAGTGGCAAGACGCTCCATAGAAAATGCACAGGAGGCCCTCCGCATTCTGCAAAACCGCTACAACAACGGCCTCGCATTGATGATAGAGGTGCTGACAGCGGAAACCGCACTCAAACAGGCAGGGCTCGACCTACAGCATACGGCCTTCGATGTGCTGACAGCGGAAACCGCACTCAAACTGCGCACCGGCATTCTTGATTGAAAATAACCTTGAAACATTTAGTGAACCTTGATGAAATCGTGAAAAAGTAATGTCGAATGTTTAATGCTGAATGTTGCATTAATGTAATAGTCAATTATATGAAGTGAATTAAACCATAATTAAGCATTAAGCATTACAACTTAAACATTTTTATATGATAGTGAGGAACGTTATGAAGAAAAAACTGTTTTTTTACTACCTCTGCACATGCCTTGTGTTCGGAATGACGGCCTGTGTCTCCAAAAAGGATGAAGCACCCAAAAAGATTTCATCCACTGTAAAGGCGGATGTCATGGAGATAACACCCAAAACCGCCGCGTCCGAAGCGGTTTTCACCGGTCGAGTGCAGGCAAAAAGGCAGGTAATTCTGGCATCGAAGATATCGGGTTATATCAAAAATATGACCGTAAACGCAGGGGATGCCGTGTCCGGCGGCAGTCTTCTGGTGCAGATGGATGATGCAGAGGTCATGTCCAAACTGAATGCCCTTAACGCTGAAAAAGATGCCCTTAAAAGGCAGAAAATGGCCATGGAAGCCGATCTGGTCTATGTAAAAGCCAATTTCAAGCGAATCGAACGCCTGAAAAATGAAAACGCCGCCACGGAAGACGAATTTGAACGGGCGCAGAGCGCTCTAAACGCAGCGGAAGAACGCCTGAACGCCATGAATGCAAACATCAGGGCTGTGGATGCCCGTATTCAAGAAGTGCACAACCTTCTCCAATACACAGACATCGTTTCTCCTTTAAGCGGTTGGGTAGTGGAAAAGCTCATGGATACAGGTAGTTATGTCAATGCAGGCACGCCTATCTTGAAAATTGATTCAAAGAACGATGGATTCTGGTTCGAGGCGAATGTGGATCAGGCATTCCTGCACCGACTGACCCTAGGTCAGAAGGTCTGGATATCCATTCCAGCCCTCGGCTCTGATGCCCCGCTTACGGCCACCATAAGCGAGATAGTGCCGCAGGTAAATACCGCCACCAACACATTCACCGTAAAAGCGGATCTTAACCTCAAGGGCCTGAGAAGCGGCATGTTCGGTAGAATAGCCATACCAACAGGCACAAGACAGATTATCGCTGTGCCGCAAAAGGCATTGATTCATCGCGGTGGAATCACAGGTGTCTACACCATCGGCAGGGACCGCATAGCCCATTGGCGTGTGGTGAAGCTGGGCAGCAAATGGTCGGAGGTCAATGCCTCACAGGCTTCAGCCAAGGGTGGTCAAACAGGACATGAAACAATAGAAGAATCGTGGGTGGAGGTCCTTGGAGGACTGGACTCAAAGGAAACCATAGCGATCTCCAACCTCGAACAGGTCCGGGAGGGCATAAGGATTGAATAACCACAGTTTTTTGCAAAAAATTACTGGTTTTTTCGTTGACTCCAAGCTCACTCCCCTGGCCATAGGTGCCAGCTTATTGCTGGGACTCTTCGCCGTTTTCTTTACGCCGAGTGAAGAAGAACCACAGATCGTGGTGCCCATGATAGATGTCCTGGTTTCCATGCCAGGGGCCTCGCCCAAGGAGATGGAAAATCGTGTCATCGGCCCTATGGAAAAACTTATCTGGGAGATTCCTGGCGTGGAGTATGTCTATTCCACGGCTGAAAACGGCAAGGCCATAACCATTGTGCGTTTTTATGTGGGAGAGGACACCGAAAAGAGCGCTGTGCGGCTGTATGACAAACTCTATTCTCACTTCGACTGGATACCGCCCGGATGCTCAAAACCGCTTTTGAAGATGCATTCCATCGACGATGTGCCCATACTCGCCATGACCTTCTGGTCAGACAGGCATGACTCCATGACCCTGCGACAGATCATCACTCAGTTGAATGACGAGATACGTAGCATTCCAGGTATCAGCGATACCAAAGTCATAGGAGGACTGAAAAGAGAGGTCCGCATTCTTCCCAAAGAAGACGCCCTTTATTCCATGGGTCTGGACTTTCAGGCGGTCATGGCCGCCCTCTCCTCACAGAACCAGGCCTCATGGGTTACAGAACTTACTGAAAACAATCAAAATATCTCCATTCGGCTCAACAATTTCTTTCGCACTGTTCAGGATGTGGCAGACACCGTAGTATATGTGCACAACGGCAAACCCGTATTTCTTAAGGAAATCGCGGAACTTGTAGACGGTCCTGAGGAGCCTGTCTCCTATGTGATGATAGGCGGTGGAAAGGCCGCTGCGCAAAAGGGCGTCCAGGTGCCCCAATCCGGCCTGAAAAACGCCGTTACACTACAAGTAGCCAAGAAAAAGGGCGAAAACGCTACTGATCTGGCAAAAAAGGTTCTTGAAAAAACGGAAGCGCTGCGCGGGCATCTGCTGCCATACGATGTACACATGGTGGTCACGCGGGACTACGGCGAAACCGCCAAGATGAAGTCTGATGAGCTTCTGGAACACCTCGCCCTTGCCACCTTGTCCGTGGCCATTTTGATGGCCCTGCTCTTGGGTTTCAGGGCCAGTCTGGTGGTGTTGGTGGCCATTCCAGTCACTCTGGCCCTGACCCTCTTCATCTACTATCTCTATGGCTATACCTTGAACAGGGTAACGCTCTTCGCCCTCATATTCTGCATCGGCATTCTGGTGGATGACCCCATAGTAGGCGTAGAAAACATCATGCGACACCTGCGGCTGCCGGAAAACAAGGGGTTACCCGTTCGTGACATCATCACAAAAGCAGTTGTGGAGGTGGGAAGCCCTCTGATTCTGGCCACGTTTACGGTCATAGCCGCCATTCTGCCGCTGGCCTTCGTGCGTGGGCTCATGGGGCCATATATGCGCCCCATGCCTGTAGGTGCATCCGTGGCCATGTTTTTGTCCATGGTGATCTCCTTCGTGATCACACCCTGGGCTGCATACCACATACTGAAAGGCGTCCCTGAGCACGAAACCGAGCAGGAAGGCCTGCTCACTCGCATATACCGCTGGATCATGGGGCACCTCATTAAAAACCCCATGTGGCGATGGAGTTTTCTCGGCATCATGGCCTGCTGTTTTTTGTTGGCCTGTTCACTCATTTATACAAAGGTGGTCAAGGTCAAGATGCTGCCGTTTGACAACAAGAGCGAGTTTCAGGTGGTCATCGACATGCCCAACGGCACATCTCTGGAAAAGACCGCGGCTGTAGCGGAGGAACTGGCCAGATACCTAATGGAACAGCCTGTCGTGACCGATTGCGTGATATATGCCGGCACCGCATCGCCGTTCAATTTCAACGGGTTAGTGCGCCATTATTACATGCGAAGCGGCCCCACTGTAGCGGACATTCAGGTAAACCTGCTGCCCAAAAGGCTGCGCGACGAGCAGAGCCACTCCCTCACCAAACGCCTGCGGCCTGAGCTGACGGCCATAGCTCAAAGGCATGGTGCGCGCATAAAGGTGACGGAGATACCGCCAGGGCCGCCAGTGCTTCAGACCCTGGTGGCCGAGATCTATGGGCCTGATTACGAAAAACAGATAGAGATCGCTCGACGTGTCAAGAAGATATTTCAGGAAACGGAAGGCGTTGTGGATGTGGACTGGTACATGACGGATTCGCAAAAGGAGTTGGTGCTTACCGTAGAACGGGACAAGGCCGTGACAATGGGCATAACACCTGAACACCTGCTCGGGGTGGTACAAACCGGCCTGAACGGCAGCAGTGTGGGGCTTCTGCACGACACCGGCAGCAAAGAAGATGTGCCCATTGTGATAAAACTACCATTGGCGGACAGAAATCTGGTTAGCAACCTGCAAAACATTCAGGTAGCTGGCGCCAGAGGCATGGTCAGACTTTCAGAACTGGTAAAAGTGGAAGAAAAAACCCTTGAACACCCCATCTACCACAAAAACCTTCAGCCCGTGGTGTATGTAACAAGTGATGTCTCTGGCGAGGAAGAAAGCCCTGTTTACGCCATTTTGAAGCTGAACAAAAAGCTGGAGAACCTACCTGTAAACCACTCAGATAATGGCGAACGCCTGAACATCTTTTATACCACGCAACCCTTCTCCACAAAAGACTGGAGTATGAAGTGGGATGGAGAATGGCATATAACCTACGAAGTCTTCAGAGACATGGGTGGTGCCTTTGCCGTGGTGGTGGTGATCATCTTCATTTTGGTAGTGGGCTGGTTCAGGTCATATACCGTGCCGTTGGTCATTCTCTCGCCAATTCCCCTATCCTTGATCGGGATTATACCTGCCCATGCCTTGATGGGTGCGTTTTTCACTGCAACTTCTATGATAGGCTTCATCGCTGGCGCTGGAATAGTAGTCAGAAACTCCATCATTCTGGTGGACTTCATAGAGCTGCGTCTGAAAGAAGGACTTTCCATCGAGGAGGCAGTGATAGATGCCGGAGCCGTACGGTTCAGGCCCATGCTGCTTACGGCATCAGCGGTGGTGGTGGGTTCATTTGTGATACTCTTCGACCCCATATTCCAGGGACTGGCCATCGCCTTGATGTCTGGTGAGATAGCGGCGACTCTCTTTTCAAGACTGGTGGTTCCTGTGTTATATTATCTTGACTATCGCATGACCACTGAAAAACGGTTGATTCTATAAAAAACAAGGGATGACGACACATGGAACCTGACATGAGCCCCAAACAGAGAACAGCCCTGTTACTGTTGGGCCTTCTGGCTACACTCACCATTCTTGCCCAGATATTCACCATTCTGACCACAGGCAAGTCATTCTGCCCCAGCGATGGGTGTGAGGTGGTCCACGACCTCACACGTGTCTCGCAGATATATATCAATCTGGCTGGAATCATCTATTTCCAACTGCTTTTCTGGCTGACGGTGGGCAGCAGACAGGGGCATACGCACAGACATTATCTCTTCGATCCCTACAACCGTTCCAAAACGGCCTCTTGCTCCCTATTGCAATTCATGCTGCTCATGGGCATGGTAGCCGAGGGCATTCTGTTGGGCTTTCAGATGTTCGTGGTCAAGACCGTCTGTCTGTATTGCTTCATCATTTTCGGCTTCATCGTACTCATGAATGCAGCTCTGGGAATCAGACAACTCATACAGGCATGTATCATCCTGGGCGCCCAGCTTGCAGTCTTTGCGTCCCTGAACTTCAACACCTCCTCCACATTGAATCTGAATGAACTGTCGCTGGACAAGGGCACCTATGCAGTCAAGAACTGTGAAAAACCCAAACACCGCATGTATCTCGTATTTTCAGAGAATTGCCCTCACTGCCAGGCGGTTTTGAAGGAATTGTCAAACTGCTCTCTGTGTGAGTTTCATTTCAACCCTGTCACAAGGCTGACAAATGCCCAAGAGATGTTCAAAGACCTGACTGCCATTCCGGACTACAATCCCGACGTCAACAAGGCCATGCTCAAAATGCTGGGCATCTATACTATACCAATTTTGATCTCCGAGACATCCAGCGGCCTGGAACTGGTAAAGGGGCAGGAAAACATTGTAAATTATGTGCGCGACCACTGCATTTTATCTGAGACGCCAAAGGGTATAGACTCCCTGTTATCCAATCCGCTTCTGCCTTCTGACAGCCAAGAAGGGGCATGTCAAGTGGAAAAGGAATGCAAATGAAGGTCATTTGTTCCATACAAGAGATACGCGATGAGTGTATGCAGTATAAAAAGGCAGGGCTTACCATTGGTTTTGTGCCCACCATGGGATATTTTCATGCAGGCCATACAGCCTTGATGAAGCGGGCGAGGCAACTCACAGATCGCGTGGTGGTAAGCCTTTTCGTAAACCCAACGCAGTTCAGCCCCAACGAAGACCTCTCCCGCTACCCCCGCAACATAGAAAGGGATACAAAAATAGCCGAAGAAGCCAATGTGGATATACTTTTCACTCCTGATGCAAAAGAACTGTATCCAAAGGATTTCAGCACCTGGGTTCATGTGGAAGGCATTTCCGAGCATCTGTGCGGCAAAAGCAGACCAGGTCACTTTCGAGGAGTGGCCACCATCGTAGCCAAACTCTTCGGTATCGTGCAACCTGACAAGGCGGTGTTCGGACAGAAGGACTTTCAGCAACTCGCAATCATCAGGCGTATGGTGCGTGATTTGAACATGCCTGTGGAGATCGTCAGCCATGAAACAGTGAGAGAACCTGACGGCCTGGCCATGAGCTCCCGAAATATATATCTCTCTCAGGAAGAGCGCTCATTAGCGACCTGCCTTTATCATGCCCTGTGCATTACAGGAAATGCGTTAAAAAGGCAAGAGACAACCCTGTCATCCCTGCAAACAGCCATTGTCAGTGCTATATCGGTCAGCCCCCTTGTAAGGATCGACTATATATTCATAGGCGATCCGCACTCACTTCAACCATACGATGAAGACGGATTTCAAAAGGCGAAAGAGGTGCTGGCAGCCCTGGCCGTTTGGGTGGGCAAGACCAGACTCATCGACAACCTGTGTTTCACCAAAGAGCCGCAATAACCTAACGAAATATTTACATCACATCAAAAAGAGGACATCATGCTTCGTTCCATGCTCAAATCCAAGATACACAGGGCCACGGTTACACAGACCGCCCTGCACTATGAAGGCAGCCTATCCCTTGACAAGGACCTGATAGAAGCGGCCCAGCTACTTCCCTTCGAGCAGATCATGGTCTATAACATCTCAAACGGCGAACGCTTCGACACCTATGTGATAGAGGCGGAAAGGGGTTCCGGTACGGTATGCCTGAACGGCGCAGCTGCCAGAAAAGGTGAACCCGGAGACCTCATCATCATTGCATCCTACGGCCTTTTCGACAAACAGGAGTGCCTCACGGGGGAAAGCCGCATAGTAGCTGTGGACAGCAATAACCGAATAACTGACGTCATGACACACAACTGGTCGCATTGGAGTGCCAAATGAACAAGACCTATTCAAAAAGCGAGATAAAGCAGCTCAAAAAACGACTTCTTTCCGAAAGACAAAATATCTGGTCTCAACTCACGGATGACGAACGCAAAAAGGCCATGGATTATGCCGTTGACTACATCCATTTCCTGAGCGAGGTCAAGACAGAACGGGAAGCCGTGAAATTTATGGCAAAAACAGCTCAGGAGGCCGGTTTTGAGCCGATTACCAAGACTAAAGGGGCAAACAAACTCTTCTGGCAAATAAATGGAAAGGCGGCGGCCCTCGTTCACTTGGGCAAACAGGACATACTGGACGGCATTCACCTCATCGCATCCCACATCGACGCACCCAGACTGGACCTGAAACAGAATCCCCTTTATGAGGAACTGGATATGGCCTATCTGAAAACCCACTACTATGGCGGGATAAAGAAATTCCAGTGGCTTGCCAGGCCGCTGGCCATACACGGCGTTGTCCTGACGCAGACCGGCAAAACCATCGAGCTCGTGCTTGGAGAACATACCTCCGATCCCGTCTTCACCATCAACGACCTGCTTCCACACCTAGCCGGCAAGGTGCAGGCCGACAAGAAACTTTCCGAGGCCATACCAGGCGAAAAACTTAATGTACTTTTCGGCGGCCTGCCGATTTTGGGGCCGGAAGATATGAAAGAAACGGTAAAGCTGAACATCCTCAGAATGCTGCACGAGCAATACGGCATCACGGAAGAGGATTTCATCAGTGCGGAGATCGAGATTACGCCGGCAGGCCCTGCCAGGGACGTGGGGCTGGATCGGGCATTTGTGGGCGGATATGGTCAGGATGACCGCATATGTGCATACACCTCCATGAAGGCCATTCTGAATACGCAAAGGCCTGCCCACACCTGCATCGCCCTTTTCATGGACAAGGAAGAGATCGGAAGCGACGGCAATACCGGCGCCAAATCCCGCATCCTCGAACTGCTGGTTCACGACCTTCTGAATTACATAGGCAAAAAGACAAACCCTGACACCCTGTTACAGATATTCCGCAATTCCAGGGCCATCAGCGCCGATGTAACCGCCGGCATCGATCCGGATTATCAGGAGGTACACGAAAAGCGCAACGACGCCCTTATGGGATACGGCATCTGTCTCACGAAATACACCGGTTCACGCGGCAAATACGGCGCCAACGACGCCCACGCCGAGTACGTAAACTGGATTCGACGCACATGGAACCAGGCTAAAATCATCTGGCAGACAGGCGAGTTAGGTCGTGTGGACGAAGGCGGAGGAGGAACCGTGGCCAAATACCTCGCCTATCACGGCATGAGCGTGGTGGATGCAGGACCGCCTCTTTTGAGCATGCACTCTCCCTTTGAAATAGCACACAAGGCAGATATTCTGATGACACACAAGGCATACGAAGCCTTTTATGCAAGCTCAATAAAAACGGCCTCATAAAAAATCATTATCGGTGAATGGCTATGACAAAAAGCGCCGAATGCAAGACGAGCAAATCAATGTTGAATGTTAAATGCTGAATGTTGAATTAAGGTAGATTTACCACAATTAAACACTAAAAATTCAACATTAAACATTTATAATTGCAGTCGGTGAATTTTTGTGGTTCCATCAATAAAAGGGGTAACGAACATGCAGGTGATAGAACCGGACTGTCGTATCATCGAGGAATATTTTCAGGAAGGCCGTCTGCTGCAACAAATCGAGCGCTGCGGCCGCATCTGCTACAAGAGTGAGGACAAAATCACTTCCACCTCTGCAAACGCCTTCATAAAGGGCATCGTGGAGCGAGGACACTTTTCCGTTATCGAAATGGGACAGATAGTCATCGATGTCTTTGCAGACAGCGAAGCGGTGCTCCAAAAGCTCTTCGAGACCATACCCCGTTTCATCACAGCAGACCGCCTTGAAAAGAAACACTTTCTGCTATCAGGCAACCCAAGGGCCTTTCGCGAACTGATTCTGAACCATGGTCCGCTCAAGATATCCAAGGCCGTTCTGAAACTCCTGTCAGCGGCTTACCCTGTGCTCTACGCAGACCTGTTTCCCAAACACGGCCTGGTGGAGCCGGACGGCGTAGCCGTTCGCATGCTTTCTCCTCAAGAAATAGACGCCTTACCGGTATATCTCAAAAAACGGCATCGTACCGTTTTGGTACACCTAACCGTCAACAGGGCTGTAACCCATGAATTGGTCAGACATCGTGTGGCCTCCTATCTGCAAGAATCTCAGCGCTATTGCCGCTACGACCAGGAGAGATTCGGGGGTGAAGTGGTCTTCATCAAACCATGTTTTTATGAAGAAGGCTCGCACGAATACCAATTATGGCAAAAAGCCATGAAAGAAACCGAAAAAATCTATATAGAACTGCTCAAGACCTCCTCTCCTCAGGCGGCCAGAACTGTGCTCCCCAATTCCTGCAAAACGGAGATCATGGTGCACGCCACCATGGAGGAGTGGGGGCATATCTTCAGGCTGCGCACATCCAAATGGGCCGACCCGTCCATGCAGGAGATCATGCTGAAACTTCAAAAACAGATGTCGAATAGATTCCCTGACATATTCAGCCATGAAATTTGAAACAGATTTCCTCATTGTAGGAAGCGGCATATCCGGCCTGAGTCTGGCCATAAAGCTGAGCGAACTGGGCCGCGTCACGATTCTAACCAAAAAAAAGGTCAACGACACCGCCACAAACCTGGCCCAGGGTGGTGTGTGTTGCGTCACCGGAGAAGACGATGACTTCGGACTGCACGAATATGATACCATAAAGGCCGGAGACGGACTCTGTCACGAAGACATAGTCAGACTCATCGTAAGACAGGCCCCTGAACGCATGGCGGAACTGGAATCATATGGCTTGCAATTCGATAGAGACAAAAAAGGGCGTATAAATCTGGGGAAAGAAGGCGGTCATGCCAGAAGACGTATTTGGCACGTGGGAGACTATACCGGCCGGGCCATACAGGAGGTCTTGACACGCCGCGCCAGAGAGTGCGGGAACATCACACTGCTGGAAGACCATACGGCAGTGGACCTCATCGTCATGAATGCCAATGGATGTTTTCAAGGACACTGCGAGGCCATGCCGGACGAAACGGTCATAACCACACAACAGGAACTCAGGCCGGCTGAAAGTTCGCATGAAAAACGCAGGGTTGTGGGATTGTATGCCCTGAACGGGGCCACTGGCGAAATCGATGCATTTCTGTCCCGCTGTACTGTATTGTCCACCGGCGGGTGCGGGAAGGTCTATCTCTACACCACCAATCCAGATGTAGCCACCGGAGATGGAATCGCCATGGCGTACAGGGCTGGCGCCAGAGTGGCCAATCTGGAATTTGTGCAGTTTCATCCCACTTGCCTCTACCACCCCCAGCGCAAAAACTTCCTCATCTCCGAGGCATTGAGGGGAGAGGGAGCCAGGCTTATCAACTGTGAGGGTGAGGCATTCATGAAGAAATACGCCCCTCATGAGATGGAACTGGCCAACAGGGATGTTATTGCCAGAGCCATAGATGCCGAACTCAAAAAAAGCGGCCGCGACTACGTGTATCTGGACATCACTCATAAGAAGCCGGATTTTCTCAAAAAACGCTTTCCCCAAATATATGCCGTATGCCTGAAACTGGGTATCGATATAACAAGAGAGCCCATTCCGGTAGTACCTGCCGCTCATTATATGTGCGGCGGCGTGGTCACGGACTCATACGGCCAGACCGACATACCAGGCCTGTTCGCCATAGGAGAGACGGCATGCACTGGTTTCCATGGCGCCAACCGCCTTGCATCCAACTCCCTTCTTGAAAATCTGGTCATGGCGCATCAAGCATTTGTGCGAATTCACTCCATTTGGCGCCACCTGAAATCCTTGTCTTTTACAGCCCCACCGGAATGGGAGACAGGCAAGGCCGTGGACATGCAGGAAGGGGTGCTGGTATCGCACAACTGGGACACCATCCGCAGGCTCATGTGGGACTATGTGGGCATAGTGCGCAGCGCCAAACGACTGTCTCTGGCGACTCAACGCATCGAACCCATTCTGAAAGAGATTCATCAACACTACTGGGATTACCTGCTGACCAGCGATTTCATAGAACTCCGTAATCTGGCCCAGGTAGCCAGTCTTGTAATTCGTGCAGCCAATGCAAGGCTTGAAAGCAGAGGAGGCCATTACATGATGGATTACCCCCAAAAAGACGACTGGAACTGGCGCAGAGACACTCTGCTTTTGCGTAATCATACAACATAAAAACTATTCCAACCTGTCATTGTAACTCATTGAAATGAAAAATTTTCAACCTGGACACATCAGAAAAAAACATATGGTGCTGTATATTCTGCTGGGTATCCTGTTCGCTCTGTCCATTGCAGCATTTGTCTTGCTTCCCGAAGGTTCCCTGCGCATTGCATGGAATATGATGATGAACATCTATGAAGAACGTGCCAAAGTACGCACCCTCTTTGCGGAATGGCCTATTCTCGCCCCGATTTTCTTTATAGCACTTCAAATTACACAAGTGGTCATCTCCTTTGTACCTGGTGAGGCCACCGGCATTTTAGGAGGTTTTCTCTTCGGACCATGGCTCGGCCTCATATACTCCATCATCGGGCTCACCATAGGCAGCATGGCTTCGTTTTTTGCAGGCAGGTATTTCAGGGCATTGATCAAACACTACATCGAACAGACCAACATCTACAATCGCCTTGAAAACCTGGCAGAGCATCAGGGCATTTTCATCACATTCATCTTCTATCTGATTCCAGGCTTTCCCAAGGACATCCTGTGTTACATCATGGGATTCAGCCGCATACCGTGGCAGGCCTTCTTCATCATCAGCACCATAGGCCGCATACCTGGCACATGGCTTCTGACCATACAGGGCGCAGATCTCTATGACGGCAATATCCACCATGCCCTTGCCATCTTCACAGTTTCTCTGCTGTGCATGGTGCCGGTCTGGTTTTACAGAGAAAAGATATATACATGGATAGAGAAACATACCCTGAAAGACTGACAACAACGGCCATAAAACGCCTGTCCATCGCCGTGGCATCCGGCCTGGGCGCAGGATATTCACCTTATGCACCGGGCACATGCGGGAGTGTGGTGGGGCTGTTCATCTTTTTGGTTACAAAGCGCTTCGCATATCAGCACAGCTTGACATTTCAAATAATTTGCGCCATCTTTCTTGTTGTAATCGGTATAATAACAGCAGATGTGACAAGCCAGATGCTTCGTGTCAAAGACCCGTCTCTTGTAGTTATCGACGAGATTGCGGGAATGTTCATCACACTTGTGGGACATGAACCGACCATTTTACATCTGTTGGCAGGGTTTGTTCTCTTTCGCATACTGGATATACTCAAGCCTTTTCCGATAAGGCAACTGGAGCGCTTGAAAGGAGGCCTGGGGATCATGGCGGATGATATCATGGCCGGCATTCTCGCCAATATCTGTCTGTATCTCATTCCCCGGTAAGACACCATGTCCTACGAGATCATAGCCATAGGAGACGAACTGCTGCTGGGCTCCACCCTCAACACCACAAGTCACACTATCGCCCGTAAACTGTTCGAGGCAGGCTGGACATGCCGGCGCATAACTACTGTGGGTGACGATATAGCTAATATTCAGGAGGTACTGCTCCCAGCCATAGCACGCACTGATTTTATCATTCTAACAGGCGGCCTTGGTCCGACCACCGATGACATCACATCAGAGGCCGCTGCCCATGCCTTGAACCTGCCTCTAACCATCAATGAAGATGTCCTGCACACACTGAACACACATAATGGATTTTCTCAAAAGATAAAGGAAAAACTGGCGGCCATGCCATTGGGCTCCGTGCCCCTGAAACCTGAAGGAGACGCCTCGGGTTATTTCCTGATGCATGGCGGCATCCCTCTTTTCTTTCTTCCTGGTGTGCCTGGACAGGCCGTCGCCCTGTTACAGGAAAAGGTCATTCCATGGCTGCAAAATCACCTGCCATCACAGACTGTTCATTACCGTATCATGCGGACATTCGGCCTCACTGAAACAGAGATTAACCGCCTGGTTTCTGCCTCGTCCATGCCCGAAAACATAACCATCGGATACTATCCTGTATTCCCGGAGGTTTTGATCTCCATGCTCTATAAAAGGCAAAAAAATGGATCGGCTGACTCCGTTTCAGATGAACATGGACTCGAGAATGCCCTGAATTTTTGGCGAAGGCTCGTATCCATGTTGAACAGACATGTAATTTGTGAAGGGGAAGATACGCTGGAGACCGTTGTCGGCAATCTGCTGCTACAAAAAGGCGCCACTGTGGCCGTAGCTGAATCATGCACAGGCGGACTGATCGCAAGCCGCATAACATCCGTTGCAGGCAGTTCCCAATGGTTCGAACGAGGCGTGATAACATACAGCAATCAGGCCAAAATGGACATATTGAAGGTGCGGCAAGACACGTTGGAACAGTTCGGCGCTGTCAGTGAACAGACCGCCATTCAGATGGCGGAAGGCCTGCGCAGCCTTGCCGGAACCGATTACGCCATTGCAGTCACAGGTATAGCAGGACCTACCGGCGGCAGTTCACAGAAACCTACAGGCACCGTTTACATAGCTATAGCCGATTCAAAACAGACATTCTGCCGGCATTTTCTGTTTGCAGCAACCGAAAACGGCGGCAAGACCCTCACAAGAACCAGCATTCAGCAACTGACAGCCGAGACCGCCCTGGATTGGCTGCGTATCTCCCTGCAATATGGCGCGCATATTTATAGCTCTCGATATACCGAATGAGGTCAAGGCCATGCTGGGCCGCCTTATAAAAAGATGGCGGATAGGGCCACAGTCCACGGTTCGATGGGTCAATCCGCTTCAACTGCACATAACCCTGGCCTTCCTCGGCGACATAACAGATGAACTGCTGGAACGAGTCTGCAATGCCGCTCAAGACATAGCCTGCGCTACACATCCGTTTACCATAGCCATTCACGGCACAGGGGTATTTCCAAGGCCGCAAAGCCCGCGTGTACTCTGGTGCGGATTCAGAGGGGATATTCGATTCATAGAAACCTTGCAAAAAGACATACAAACCGCCTTGGAAAGGCTTGGGCTACCCGTTGAAAAGCGGCCATTCAGTCCACATATAACATTGGGTCGTATTCGATTCGAATCGCCTTCGGCCTTCATTACGGAATTCCTACGTTCTCCATGTAAATCCGAACCATTCAATGTCCATGAAATGACAATATATAAAAGCAGGTTACTGGCAAGCGGACCGGAATATGAAAAACACAGACAATATCCTTTCACGGCATGAGCCATAAGCAAATACATCAAAAAACTGTCGATATTTTCATTAAGATATGTTAATTGTAAAAAACATCATAAAGACTGCCTGAAGCGCTGGCATGCTTCTTGATGGATCTGATAATTGCGATTGGAGTCGGAAAATATCCATGACTGATGCAAGTTCCACCATTCAAGACGGCACAACCCAATATACCCCCCTGAAAGTCCTTGTCCTGCTCATAGCAGGCCGTGAAAGCGCCATAGAGCTATCTCAAGTCAAAGAGATATTACCTGCCGCGCACACCGAATACCTGCCCAATGCAGTCCCATCAATCACAGGCATACTGAACGTCAGAGGGGACGTAATCCCTATCGTTGATCTCAAATACTTTCTTTCTGAGGAATACCAGGCGCTCGACACCAGCGCATCAAATCCTAAAATCGTTCTGGTGGAGTCCGAATGCGGCCCTCACGGCCTGATGGTCAATTCCGTCTTGAGAGTGGAAGACGGTCTGTGGGAGACACACGCTCCATCCGACAGCCTGAAATACATACAACGGGAAAACATACTTTTTACAAAAGCCATAACGAATTCAAAAGGCTACAGCTTACCTGTCATCGACATTCAAAAGATCATAGCCCATATAGCAAGAATAAAACAAGACTCGACACAAACATAACCAGTATAATATATTTCTCATGGAGGGAGCATGATATGTTCAATTTATTCAATGTAAGCTTGAAGGTTAAACTCTTTGGCATAGTGGCTGTAATTGGTTTATTGATACTTGCAGCCAACGCCCTTTATACCTGGTACAGCACCATTCCACTGAAAGAAACAGAGATAAAAAACCGTATAGGTGTCTCTGCAAAATTATTACAGGAAGACATCAATAAATGGTTCGATATAGGCAAAACCAACATAGTTGCCATAGCAGGTAACGGTACGCTTTCAAAGGCGCTCATAGAGAACAATCGTGAACTGGCGTTGAATCGCCTTTACAGCATGTTCGAAGACTATGACAAAATAGGCCTCAAAAACCTCAAGGTTCAGATTCATACGGCAGACATACACTCTTTTCTGCGTTCGTGGGCTCCAGATAGACATGGAGACGACCTGAAGGCATTCCGCAATTCCATCGTACAATTGAAGGCCACCAAAAAACCCTATTCTTTTTTTGAGGTGGGTAGAGACGGTCTGGCGCTGCGCAGCATAGCTCCCATAATTCGCGACAACGACTATGTCGGCTCCATAGAAATGCTTATGGGACTGGATATCATAGCCAAGGACATGAAGGCGGAAAAGATACTCTATGCCACCCTACTCAAAGAAGATGTGGCCAAACTGGGCACCATAATAAGTGAACAGACCAAGACGGGCGGCGGCTATGTCATAGCCAACGACAAGTGGTTCGATGATGCAGTCAGAAACCTGGCAAAGACCACCAATTACAACGAACTCGCATCCAAAGGCTATGTACTCACCGACAAATATCTCATCACCTCCATTCCACTCGTGGACTACGAGGGCAAAGTTATAGGCCTGCATCTGTTGGCCGAAGACGCCAACGCCCTAAATGAAAGCCTGAACAACCTTTTTATAGATCGATTCAAATTCACAGGCGCATTGGCGGTCTATATATTCATTATGGGGACAGCCATAGCTGTCTTCTTCAACATGGTTATGATTCGACCCATCACAGAAACAGCATCCGCCATTCAGGTCATAACCAAGTATATGGACATCACTAAACGTGTGAAGGTGGCATACCGTGATGAAATAGGCATCATGGCTGAATCCATCAACACCTTCCTTGACGCCCTTCAGAATACATTCAAAGACATAAAGACAACGGTAGCAGACGTCACACAGGCCAGCCAGAACGTGCATACAAGTGCGCAACTGATTTCAGAAACAGCGGCATCTCAGGCTGAAAAGGCCAAAGATGTGTTGCAACGCGTCATGCTGATGGGACAGACAGCTACCGAGGTTGCCGAGCACGCCGAATCCTCCGCACAACTTTCAAAAGAAACCGCTGCCATCATAGAGCAAATGGCCACGGCCACACAGAAAATCGCAGAGATATCCTCTCAAGGCAAAGAGGTCTCCAGTACTGCAATTCAGACGGTCATCGCCATGGGTGAGACAGCAAAAGAGGTCCAGGCAAGGGCATTGGCCCAGTCCGAGGCCGCCAACAAGACGGCTCAGTCTCTGAATGACATGTCCAAACAACTGCAAAGAATGGCCGAAGAGGCACAGCAGTCCGCCAAAGAGGCACAAGATACCCTGTTATCCTCCACGGATGCAAAAGAGGCTATGGACAAGACCGTGCAAAGCATGGAGGCCATCGCGGACAGCTCGGAACAGGTCAAAGATATCGTAGCCTTGATCTCAGACATAGCAGAGCAGACCAACCTTCTGGCCTTGAACGCCGCCATCGAGGCTGCTCGAGCAGGCGAGCATGGCCGTGGTTTTGCAGTCGTTGCAGAGGAAATCCGTAAACTGGCTGAAAGGACCGCTGAATCCACAAAAGAGATAGCTGAACTCATCAAACAGAGTACTGCAGCTATCACAGAGGGTCGAGCGCTGACTCAAAAGACAGCCGCGGTCTTTGAACGCATCATTCAAAATATTGAAAGCACCTCACATCTCGTCATAGACATCTCCTCGACCACGATTCAACAGGCAGCCGGCACAACAGAACTGCTGAAAGAAACAGACAGGCTCAAAGAGGCGTCCAGCAGCATCGTGGAAATGACCAACAAACAGGCAGTACGCAGAAAGCTGGCCGAGGATTCGATTCAACAGGTCATATCGGTCAGTGATGACATCATGGATTCGGCTCACAATACCAACACTATATCCCGAACGGCGGTGGAAGGCGTTGGACGAGTCGTGTTGAACTCCATGGAGATCACCAGCAGGACCAGCAAACAGAGGGAGCGGAGTGCTATCCTGCAGAAGGTCATGGCCGATATCGCTGAGACCGCCAAACAGAACGCCGAGAGTGCCGAGACCACTCTTGCCCTCATGGATAAGCTGCTCGAAAAGGCCAAGGCGGTGCAAGAAGAGATATCGAGGTTCAAGGTGTAGGGAGAAAAACAGTACAAGAGAAGACAGACACATAAATAACAGGGGCGTTGCAAAATACGCCCCTGCCTATCTCTTGCGGCAGCCAATTCCAACCGGCTCCTAAAAGGATATATTAATGCATTGAGATTTCTATCTCCCTCTCTTCTTTTCCCATCCATAAAATATGAATAGCGATCGCATGGTCTCTCTCAACTAATCTTGCAAAATCAGGGCAATGTTCCGGCCATTCCACAGCCAAAATCCATTTGCCGTCCAGATATTCATACAACCCGATTTCCTCAAGGCCCTCTTCGGAAATATTCGGGCCAAGGCGATAGAGGTCTGCATGCGCCAATGGAATAACGCCTTCTTTATACTCGTGAATGAGCCCGAAACTCGGGCTGGTCACTCTGCGTTCCTCAATGCCAAGACCTGCGGCAATGCCCTTTACAAAAGCGGTTTTTCCTGCCCCCAGATCGCCGGACAGAAGCAATACATCGCCTGGCAGCAAGGTTTTGGCGAGTTCCATGCCGATTTTACATGTCTCCGAAGGGCTGTGGGATATGAACGTCCGTTTCATTTAATCAGCCGATTCTTGAGAAGTCTCAATGCGATCATGGCGAGAAAAATCGCATATGAGATCAAGACCAGCAGATGCAGCCAACAATTATCCGTTGCACCATAGGTCAACCCCCTGTACAGCATAACCGCATGAGAGAGAGGCAGTACCAGAAACACCGCCTTGAGTGCTGAGTGCAGAGAATCCATGGGAAAGAGAATACCTGAGAATAAAAACAATGGGTTGATAAACAAGGTCATAAAATAATTGAAAAACTCATAGCTTTGGGCTATGGCGGTCATGATGACGCCGCAGGAGGCAAATATGATACCCTCCAGAAACAACAAAAACGGAACTAAAAAAGTCCATAAAGACGGCTTGATACCAAACAAAGGAAACAGAGCAATCATGATGACACCTGAAATGAGCCCCTTGGTGGCACCCCACAATATCTCTCCCAGGGCCAGGTCATAGACCGAAACCGGTGTCATGAGAATGGCCTCATAGGTCTTCTGTGTCGCAAGCCGGGTATAAGAGCCGTAGGTGGTCTCCAATGCCGCACTGAACATCACGGCGGATGCAGCCAGGCCCGGGGCAATGAACTCCAGATAATTCATTCCTGCCAACACCGGCATGGTCCTGCCCAGCCCGTAGCCCATGGCGACCAGGAAAAGAAACGGCTCCCCCAGATTTCCTATTATGCTGGCCTTGAAGTGCTTACGCCAGACCATGGCATTTCTTTTCCATACCTTTAAGGCCAGCATATTTAATTCTCCCTTAATTCGTTGCCGGTCAGTCTCAAAAACAGATCCTCCAGTCCGGCCGGCCTACGAGTGACATGTGACTGCCCCAATACAAGGGCATCCAGTTCGGGGCAGGCCTCTCTCACAAATATACGCAGTACATCCTGACCTGTCTCGAAGTCTGCCTTACAGGAGGCAAGAAGGGGTTCAAGCCGTGTCAATTGTTCACGGCTGCCTCTAATCTCATAGACCTCCCTGCCCACGTGCCGCTGCACAAGCGTCTCAGGGATACCGTAGGCCACAGCCTTGCCGCCATCCATGATCAACACCTGTGTGGCCAGCTTGGAAACCTCTTCCATGTAATGACTGGTCAAAAGCATGGTAGTGCCGTTTTTACGCAGCATCTCCAGACAGTCCCAGATAAGTCTTCTGGCCTGTGGATCGAGACCTATGGTCGGTTCATCAAGAATCAGCATATCTGGATTATTGATAAGAGCGCGAGCTATGAGAAGCCTACGCCTCTGCCCGCCTGAAAATGCAGAGATAATTTCATTTTTGCGGTTTTTGAGGGCAAAAAAATCCAGCAACTCATCAGCCCTGGCCGAGGCAGTGGTGTAGTCTATACCGAAATAGGAGGCATAGACCGTCAGATTCTCAATGGCTGTGAGATCGGGGTCCAGGTTGTCCATCTGAGGAGCTACTCCTATACGTTGCTTCAATTCAGAGAGATGCCGCGCTGCATTCACGCCAAAAAAATAGATGTCTCCGCTCATAGGCGTCACCAACCCCAGAAGCATGTGAATGGTAGTGGTTTTACCTGCGCCATTCGGTCCAAGCAGACCAAGGCACTCGCCTTTTCTTACCACAAAATCAAGGCCATGCACCGCCACACGTTCTCCAAAGGCCTTACGCAGGCCTTGAATCTCCAGGAGAACCGCCGCATCGTTCAGTGTATCCGCTTTCGGTTCCATATTGCTCAGTCCTTCATCTCCTCGATCCTGTCTTCCAATCCAAGCTGCTGTATCTTTCTGTGCAGATGACGTCTTTCTATACCGATGGCCTCGGCGGTCTTCGTGATATTGCCGTTGTTCTCCGCAAGCTTCTTGGCTATATATTCCCGCTCGAACATGGCCTTGGCGCTTCGAAAGTCCTCACAATACAACATGGTGCATGGCATCTCATGGGCATCCACTCGGCTTCTGGAAGCTGCACGATAGGATTGGGGCAGGTCATCACATGTGAGGACGTCATGCCTTGACAGAATGACCATACGTTCCGCCAGATTGCGCAATTCCCGCACATTTCCAGGCCAATTATATGCCTGAAGGCATTCGTATATCTTTGCATCGATCTTCAGGGGTTCTTTCCCCATCTTTCTGGCAAAACCGGCCACAAACGTCTCCAGAAGCAAGGGGATATCCTCTATGCGCTCCCTCAGAGGTGGAATCTCTATGGGTATTACATTGAGCCGGTAATACAGGTCTTCCCTGAACCTGCCTTCGGCTATCTCTTTTTCCATATCCTTGTTGGTAGCCGCTATGATGCGCACATCCACGAATATGGTCTTGTTGCCACCCACCCGCTCGAAACGCTGCTCCTGAAGGATACGCAACACCTTCGCCTGAGTCTTGAGGCTCATGTCGCCTATCTCATCCAGGAATAAAGCGCCGCCATTGGCAAGATCGAACTTACCCCGCTTCGTGACACCTGCGCCGGTAAACGCCCCTTTTTCGTAACCGAACAACTCGCTTTCTATCAGCTCTTCCGGAATGGCAGCGCAGTTCACCTCGACAAGGGGTTTGTGACTGCGTTTGCTCATGCGATGAATGGTCTGGGCCACCAATTCCTTGCCGGTACCGTTTTCACCACGAATCAGAACCCATGCGTCAGTGGGTGCAATGATGGTAATCTGTTCCTTCAGCTTCAACATCACAGGGCTCATACCGATTATGTCCTGCACAGACGCATCGGTATGCTGGCGGAGAATGACATTTTCATCCTCCAATTCCTTGTATTTCAGGGCATTTGCCACGGAAAGCAAAAGGGCTTCGTATGAAAGGGGTTTTTCAATGAAATCATGGGCCCCCATGCGAGTAGCCTTTACAGCGGTCTCGATGGTGCCGTGCCCTGTCATGATAACCACTGGCAGAAAAGGCCAATCCTTTTTGACCCGTTGCAAGACCTCCAGGCCATCCATGCCGGGCATCCAGATGTCCAGCACCACCAGGTCAACAGGAACCGTCTTCAATACCTCGAGACATGCTTTACCGCTCGACACAACCGTCACCTCGTAGCCTTCATCCTCCAGAATGCCCTTCACACTATCGAGAATGGTGTTTTCGTCATCCACTACCAATATTCGTTTTTTCACAACCATAACCTCACAGAAAATACATAAAAACACCCACAAAACGAGTAGCTAGGCCTTCGGCAAGTTGTGCGGAATACGACATAGGACCGGCATAGGTTACAAAGGAGCTTCATAAGAGATTGTCCACAAAATTGAAACGTCTTCCCATATGAAAGGCCGTCGTCCAATCTCGGCGCCTACGGAACTCGGGCAGACGTCTTCGTGCAGGCCAAAACCTGAGATCTATCACCTGCACCGTTATGCCCATCTCCTGTATTCGATTCTGAAGATTGAACAGGGAAAACGGCTTGTCAGGCAGACAACAACCTGTCTGGAATGTATTCCGCCACCAGAACACCTCACCTTTCGGGCTTATGATTTCAACACGCTCCGGCCGTTCAAATAATTTGACACGACTGATAAAAAGTGGCAGATAACCGAATATGGTCATGCTCACGGCCATGGACCTCGCATTGGACAGCGCAATGGCCAGATTTCTCTCATCCGTCTCCACGGAAAACATGGCATTTTTCACGCCCAGGTCCCTAACCGCCTGCAACGACTGGGAATTCAGAAGATTCATGGCATAGCCGCTCCAGAGTTCCACACCGTGGCCGCGCACATTTGTGGCAAGATGCTGTAACCATGCTATATGACTCAAATTGTTCACCATAAAAAACCGATGGCCCATGCGCAACAGGCGTAAAACCTGCTGTTCCATGAGACGCAGGTCATTTTCATAAGTAATGGCCGGAATGGACCAGCAGACCTCATTCCTCCAGTGTCTTAGAAAAAAATTCGTGTATTTCGCATTCAATTCCACGATAATGCCGCGAGGGCTCAATGCCCTGGCCATCTCCAGCATGGCAGGACTTTGAAGCCTGACCCATAATTCATGTCTCTTACGAGAAACGGCCGCTTGCGGCGGCGCAGCCTTTTGCTCCGTCAGTTGCTTCATGAGCCGCGCGGCATTGTCATGCGCTTTTTTTTCACATATCTTTCCTTCCGCAACCAGACCCTGCCAGCGGTCCTTCCATGAACTCGTATCGAAAAAAGGCGCACCCAATGCCTGTTGCGCACGCTGATCCGTCTTGAAGACAAGCGAATTCACGGGAACAGCCGCTGATCTGTGACTGAAAATACGAAAAAGACCATCACTGTCCCTTTCCACAGAATGGCAGGTAAATGAAAGCTGTTCCATTACATCAGGGAAAACTATACGCAATCTATCGCCTTTCTGCACAATGGAATCGGTCCTGACACACAACGCACCGTTTTTTTGTGCCGTCACCCGTCCGAGGTACTTACCTGTATTAGCGGTCCTGCCGGCATTCAGTACGTCTTTCGGAGTATCGGTCTGAAAAAAACCC
The DNA here is from genome assembly GCA_041287365.1 of Dissulfuribacterales bacterium. GTDB lineage: Bacteria > Desulfobacterota > Dissulfuribacteria > Dissulfuribacterales > DYLC01 > JAQVIJ01. The sequence goes on from JBEULL010000030.1 coordinate 43,887, forward strand.
CGCGCATAATCCCTTCCCATGGCATCGTTAAGTAACGCCCTGGACTCCTGCAAAACCTCGTGATACATCTCCGGCCGGGTATTCCGAAGCGGTAGGGCATTCAGTAGTATTCTGTATGCCCTAATCACGGCCCCCACATAACTTGCAGGCTTCAATCTGCCCTCTATCTTAACGGAGGTTACGCCCATATCTGCCAGATCGGGCAGCACATCAATGCCACACAGATCGAGCATGGAAAAATGAAATCCCTTAACTCCGTTCACATCGTACTGCCTTCGACATGGCTGCACACACCTACCCCGCATGCTGGATTTTCCGCCAAAATAACTGCTCATGAGGCAACTGCCGGAACAGGTGAAACACATGGCGCCGTGCACAAATACCTCGATCTCCACATTAGCTGCATTGACCGCCTGCTGAATCTCATGCAGAGTCATTTCACGAGCCAATACCACACGTTTGAAACCCATCTGTTCTGCCTGCCTTACACCCCAAGAATTATGAATGCCAGTAAGTGTACTGACATGCAATCTGAGATCAGGGAAATATAGTCTTGCAAGCCTCCAGACGGCCAAGTCTTGAATGATTAAGGCATCCACGCCTGCCTCGTGCAACCCTGCAAGCGATTCCATAACAACTGGCAGTTCCGTCTCTTTCACAAGGGAATTCAATGCCACAAAGAGTTTCACCCCTGCCTCGTGGGCAAGAGTGGTAAGGGCAGACACTTCGGCAAGAGAAAAATTCGTGGCCAAGGCACGTGCATTCAATGTCTTGAGCCCCACATAAACGGCATCGGCACCGTTTTCTATGGCGCTGAAAAAGGCCTCTCTTGTACCGGCAGGCGCCAGGAGTTCCATCTTCTTTAAGGCCATTTTTCCGCCAGGCGTGCTCCTTTCTAAAGGTTCAGACCCTTGAGACAGCGCCTCACGGCCAATGAGTGAAATGGTCTTATTCAAGGCCTGCGGCCCAACCTGCCTTTCAAGAATAAAGGCACGGCTATGAGGACGACGGGGCATAGTTTATTTCGACCAGCAGGTCCTGAATCGCCTTTTCCGAGGCAGGAGGGTCATATACGACCATTAATCTCTTTCGCTCCACATCCACTTGAACGGATTTGATACCTTCCAGTTCCATGAGTTCCATCTGAATGGTATGGGCACAGTGTTTACAGGAGATACGGGGGATATAAGCCGAATAGGTATTGGACATGACAGCCTCCTTATATCTTGAAATTCATATAACGTAATTCCGCCACCAACCGCTCGAAGTCCACAGGCAGTAGTGACTGGGGACCATCGGACATGGCCTTCTCAGGGCAACTATGTACCTCTATCAAAAGACCTGCCGCACCCACCGCAGCCCCTGCCCTGGCAAGGGGTATGACCTGATCCCGTCTGCCTGCGGCATGGCTCGGGTCTATGAAAACAGGCAAATGGCTCTCTTTCTGAATATAAGGCACGGCGTTCAAGTCAAGGGTATTGCGGGAATGAGTGGCAAATGTCCGAATACCCCTTTCGCACAAAATGACTCGATCATTCCCCCCGGACATGATGTATTCCGCTGCCATGAAAAACTCGTCTATGGTGGCGCTCATACCTCGTTTGAGCAATACAGGTTTTCTGGCCTGACCAGCCCTTCTGAGGAGTCGGTAGTTCTGCATATTCCGCGTACCTATTTGAATTATATCTGCATATTCCTCCACCAGGTCGCAGACCTCATGGTCGGTGGCCTCAGATACGATGAACAACCCAGTCTCCTCGCGCACTTTGGCCAAAATCTGAAGCCCTTTTTCACCAAGACCCTGAAAGGCATAAGGCGAAGTGCGCGGTTTGAATGCACCAGCCCTGAACAGGACGGCACCCGCCTTTTTTACGGCCTTGGCGATCTCAATGGCCTGTCTCTCACTCTCTACTGCGCAGGGTCCGGCTGCCAAAATGAGTTTGTCGCCGCCGATAACCACCTCGCCGTTACCAAGCGAAATGATGGTATTCTCCATCTTCATCTCTCGGCTCACCAGCTTGTATGGTTTGGATACAGGTATGGCGTCCCTGACTCCTGGCATTCCAAGAAAGATCGCTGAATCCACCGGCCCCGTGTTGCGCAGAATACCTATAGCCGTTCTTTCTCCACCGGGTATGAGCTTGGCCTGCCAACCGTGCGCCTCTATGGCGGCCATGACATTGTCCAGTTCTTCCTTGCCGGCATGATTCGACATAACTATCAACATATCACACTCCAAATAATGAACATTACCTCTTGACTTGAGGGGAATAACCTTCGAATATATAATTTCTCAAATTTCATCGATATTGAGTGAACCACATTGAAAACCACACATTCTCATTTTATACAACGAAATCAAACCCATTCAAAGGGAAGTTTGTGGCCTTTTTTATTGCCGATCGTTGCAGGACTCCTGCTATGGATATTCTTCGGACCAAACGGTCTGTGGAATCTATATAAAATAACTGTCAAAAACAGGGAACTTAACCAGCTTCTTGCAGAAAAAACAAAGGAAAACAAACAATTAGAAAAACAGATTGCAAGGCTGAAAACCGACTCATCCTATCAGGAAGAGATGGCCAGAAAGGAACTCGGATGGATCAAAGAAAATGAAATCATCTATCAATTCGAACCATTAAAAAACAAGCAAGCAAAATGAAACCCTTCGCATGAACGCATCAGACAAAACACCACCCTCACATACAGTTCACAAAAAACGTAGTCAGGCCTTTCTCTCCATTCTGATCAGCTTTCTCATAGTGGTATTCCTGCTCAATTATGCAGGAAAAGGCCTGGATTTCGCTCTGCACAGAATCGGATGGCCGGTGCTTCGTATGCTTGTACTTATCGCCATAGTGCTGGCAGCCACCTCCCTGCTGGAAGCCAGGGGTTATTTCAGGGTTATGGCGCGCATTTTTCATCCCCTGCTTCGCATAGGCCGTTTCAGCGCCGTAACCGCCTCGGCGTTTACAGCCGCCTTTTTTTCAGGAATTGTTGCAAATACCATTCTGGCCAAGGCATACCAGGACAAAACCATATCGAAACGGGAATTGTTCCTGGCGAACCTGCTGAACGTAGGTTTTCCGGCATACACCCTCCACTTTCCCACTGCCATGGCCATTCTGCTGCCGATGGTGGGCAAGGCCGGAGTCATCTATCTGGTGCTGACCGTCTTGGCGGCCATGATGCGCACGGTTTTTGTGCTGACGATAGCCCGTATTTACCGACCCGAGTGCACAGGACAGGCAGACACTATAGCTCCATGTAATGAGAACCCATCGATTCCATTCAAATCACAGGTGACACCCGCTGATAACATATGGGAACAACTCATCAAAAGACTCTGGCGAATCGCCATTTATACAGTGCCTATCTACACATTTGTGGTGGTTTTGCAGGAAAAAGGCTTTTTCAAATGGCTGGAACAAAGTGCCGCCCATATTTTCACTACTACATTTCTTCCTGTAGAAGGGGTATCCGTGGTGGTGTTCAGCATAGTTTCGGAGTTTACTGCAGGCGCGGCTGCTGCCGGCGCAATGTTACATGGCGGGATATTGACTCACAAGGAAACGGTCATAGCCCTGCTGATCGGCAATATAATAGCAACGCCTGTCAGGGCGTTACGCCATCAGCTTCCAACATATCTTGGCATATTTACTCCAAGCATAGGCATACAAATACTATTTATGGGTCAGGCATTGCGTGTTATTAGCATTGTCATAATATTAATATGCTATTGTTTATTACCATAAAATAAAACAATTCTACAATATAATTTAAACAAAAATGAAGTCAGACGAAATAACAGATGATGGCCTTATACGTATCAACAAATTCATCGCAGAGGCTGGAATATGTTCAAGAAGACAGGCTGATTTATTGATCGCCAATGGAAGAGTCATGTTAAACGGACAAAAAATAACTGAACTTGGAATAAAAATCAATCCATATATCGACATAATAGAAATAGACCATAAAAGACTAACTACTAAAAATCAACATTTTATATATCTAATACTCAATAAACCAAGGGGTGTTCTGACAACCGTCCGAGACCCTTTCAACAGACCAACTGTTATGGATTTAGTAAACATTCCGGCCAGGGTATATCCTGTGGGCAGGCTGGACCAAGACAGTGAGGGTCTATTACTGTTTACCAACGATGGTAAGCTCGCCAATCGGCTCATACATCCCAGGCACAAAATCAAAAAGCTATATAACGTACGCGTCACCGGGCATCCTTCGGAATCCGCCATCGCCCACCTCACCACCGGTATAAATATAGACGGTAGAATGACGCTGCCATGCACCATCCATAAGCTCGCTCAAGATACACATTCCACTAAATTTGAGATTGAGATCAGGGAAGGCAGGAAACGACAGATTAGACACATGTTTCAGGCCATCGGGCATGAAGTAATAACGCTTAGAAGAATTCAAATAGGACCCATCAAACTTGCGGGACTACCACTAGGGAAATGGCGCTACCTGACTGAGCATGAGGTCAAGGCCATTCAAAAAGAAACGGGCATCCGTTTAGATGCCCGCTGAACGCAATACCTACAAGATATTGGAAAATTAACCCTTGAGTTTCACATTGGATGCCTGAGGCCCCTTAGGACCATTCTCCACCTCAAACTCCACTGACTGTCCCTCTTTTAGAGTGCGAAAACCATTGGCCTCGATTTTACTGTAATGTACGAATACATCCGGACCCTGTTCCTGAGAAATAAACCCATAACCCTTTTGATCATTGAACCACTTTACCTTCCCTTGCGCCATGGAAAAACTCCTTTACATAAAAATAATGGGCTACCACCCTATATAGCAAAACAGATGATTTCAGCAATACGATCGAAACCATGCTGCCATGCGTTAATGATACTAAAAATATCTTAAGCCAGCTTTGTATGAGCGTCAAGTGGTTTTTACAGCAGGGGCACACCAGGCCGCACCCCTGCTTTCAACCACGCAGAAAAGGCCTCTAAAACTTCCAGAGACTCCCGATATAAACCATGTCGGAATCGAACTTCTCCATGCCCAGGACCTTTTTATAACCTCCTGTAAGATTAAAGGTTTCTGTGGCCTGATACGCCATCTCTATGCCAGCATCCCAATAAAGGTCATCGGTAACCGTCACATTTTTGGGATAATCAGTCTCATCGAAGTTGGCAAGGCCATATAAATTCAGTGCAATGGTCTTGTTGGAATATATGGCTAGGTTCATACCGGTTCGAATCAGGTGATGATCACCGATCTCACCATCATCATGGCCATAGTGATACATCACCATCACGGACGGCTCAAACATATCGGAGCACCTGGCCTTGAGGCTCATACCCACAGAACCACCCAATGTGTTGATATCGTCGTCATTTACCTTACGATTTATGCCCTCCCAGATGTAATCAAGGGTGGCATGAAATGACAATTCATAGCGGTCCTTGATGGGCATTCTGTACTGGGCAAAGGCCACTCCGCCCAACTGATTGATATCCTTGATATCAGACCGCCTGAAATCCATGTAATTATACGGCGCAATCACACCAAAGGTGAACTGCTCAGTATCCATGGCAAAACCCAGCATGCCACCATAGATATCCGCCTCGGGCATGGCGCCGGTGCGGAATTTGGCGTTTTCGTACTTCAACATAGCGCCAAGAGTACGAATGCGCATACCTGACTGCATGGTTGCCTTGTCCTTTTCCTGAGTAATCAGTGGCACCACTGAGGGCATGACCACATTGGTTGTAATGGCATTTACCACCGTGCCGGTAGCACCCACTGTATTGGAATAAGAAGGGCTATCTGTCACAGCTCCAGCGCAATACTGCTGATACAGAACACTTCCCGGCGACAACAGATTGCAGGCATTGAAATTGGGAGTAGGCAGATTCATAGGGCTTGCCCATACGCTTGCCGCACATGTGAGACATACTCCGGCTGTAAGAGCACAAATTTTCATTCTATTTCTTTTCATATTCTCACCTCGTTATAATTATTGCATGAAATAGACTGAATAACCATCAGTCTGATTGGCGGTAAAAGACTTGACCCCTGCTGATACGGTGGCGGAACCACTATAGAACGTATCAGTGGATGGCGTCCCCACATCGCAGACAGCATTGGGCCATGTGGATACCACACAGTGTCTCACAACCTGGCCAGTCCGTAGATCATAACCGGTTTTCTCCTCATAACGATAGGAAAGCTGGCCATTGGCATAAGACCATGTGCCTTTGAATACATGTCTGTAAGATGGCTGCTGCTCATCATAGATGAAGGTGCCATCGGAATTAAATGACCAAGGGCCGGAACCTATAAATACACTTGACGACATCCTTTCAGCGGTCCAGTTACTCACGAGGAAGGTCCCTGATGGCTGCTGCTGGACTAGATTGGCCACCACAGTGCAATTGGCATTCACTGGATTGCTGGTAAATACATTGCCGCTCAATGTACCGCCGCAGGTCCCTGTCACACTGGAAATGGCGTAGCCGCTGTTGGGAGTTATAGTACAACTGGACGTACCACCGGATGCCACAGGATTGGGAGTGCAGGAGATACTGCCAGAACCAGTAGGAGCCACTGATGAATCAATGGAGTACTGAGATGGATGAGGCGGTGTGGAAGGTTGAGGTGCCGGCGCTGCATGTATATCAAATGATACACTGGCCACATTGGAAATAGGGCTTACACCAGAAGGCCCGGTAAGACCACCTAAAAACGCCTCAAATGCGTGTTGTCCCTCTCCCAACAATGCAACCGGAAACTCCAGAAAACAAGGGGCATGAGTACAATCCAGATTATAGGCTTGCACTGGCAATAAAAGCGGCAGAATCGGAGTTGGGTTCGAGAAAATACCCGTTGCAGAAAGATATGTATTCCACATATCCACCCAGCTGTTGCTGGCCTGCAAATACTTGAGATAAATGGCAGCCGTTGTATCAGGCGCGCCACCGAAGGCCGATAAGCCGATTTTCACCGTCTCGTCTGTATGGAATGATGAGCCATTGGGCAAAACAAAATTCAAACTCACGCTGGAGATAGGCGGCTGTGAGGCATAACAACCATAAACTACCAATGTGGTATTTCCACTTGGATCAGTACAGATAGAACTTGTTGGAATGGTAAGGGTATAGGCACCAGGAGCCATGTCCTGATTTAGAGAGACCCATGCCTCACACTAGTTGGTCTGATACACATCGCAATTACCCTTTGTAGTGCTGCCCGAAAAGCTGTAACCGCCAGGGCCTGTAATGGTCACAGGCGGCGGCGTGGTGCCGGTGAGATTGGTATTATGCCAGATTCTAATACTTGTCACAAAAGCCGATTGCCCCAGATTGAATGTTTGCACATTGCTTACACCGCAGGCGCCTATGTATTTAGAATTGATCAGCTCTTGTTCACAAAAAAAGGCAAGGTGTTAGCCTGCCTTTTCATTCTCCATCTATTTCCTTTGAAATTTTAAGCGATAACGAAGCGGTGCACAGCCAATCAATGCTTGAACGCCCGCTGGCCGGTAAATACCATAGTCACCGGTGGTTCAGCCTCGTTACAGGCCTCTATCGCCTCCCAATCCCTAAGTGATCCGCCTGGATGCACTATGGCGCTTACGCCTTGGCGAATACCCACATCCACGCCGTCTCTAAACGGGAAAAAGGCATCCGACACCATAACCGAGCCAGGCAGCCCTGCCCTGTCCTTCTTCGTCTGCTCATCTATCTCTGTCTTCTGCTCCTGAGCCGTCTTGTCACCCTTCTCTGCCTTGAGCTCCAACTCCTTATATGGAATACCAAATCTGTCGTAACACAGAATATCCGCGTACTTGGTATAGGCCTTGTAAACCGCTATCTCCGCTACACCTACTCGATCCTGCTCACCAGTGCCGATACCCACGGTCACACCGTCCTTTACATAGATGACGGAATTGGAGGTAATGCCTTGCTCCACCGCCCAGCCAAAGATGATGTCTTCATACTCCTTTTCTGTAGGCAACCGCTTGATTTTATAATTTTTTCCCTGATATTCACACTCTGCTGGCTTTAAATCCGCCTTTGTGCGAATGCGATTTATGGGAGATTGCTGAATAATGATGCCGCCATCAATCAGGCTCTTAAAGTCCACAAAACGCTTGTCCCAATACTGGGCCAGCTGCTCGATGCGCCTAATCTCGATGATGCGCAGGTTCTTCTTTTTGCTCAAAACCTCCAATGCCCCAGGCTCAAAGGCAGTGGCACACACCACCTCCAGATACTGGGCAGCCATGGCCTCGGCCAATGTCTTGTCTACAGGCCTGTTTACTGACACACAACCACCAAAGGCAGCCACTCGATCCGCCCGCAGGGCACGAATGAATGCCTTTTCTATAGTCTCGCCATAGGCCACACCACAGGGATTATTGTGCTTGACTATGACCGCAGCGGGCTTATCCATCAAAAATTTCAAGATATTCAATGAGTTATCAATATCGGTAAGATTTATCTTCCCTGGATGCTTGCCTGATTGAAGCATGGCCTTTTCATCAATTGCACTTACCAGGCCCAGACCCGGTTCTATATAGGCGCAATCACCCAAGATCAGATTACCGTTTACCAGCTCATAAAGGGCCGCCTCCTGATCTGGATTTTCACCATAACGCACACCACGCTCTTCGAGCTGGCCTGTCTTTTCGTTGGGAAATGTCCAGGTACGCTTGCGATAAACCAAAGTGGTATCACCGAAGGAGATGCGCATCTCCCCGGGGAAATGGTCACCGATGATGGTCTTGTACATCTGTTTCATATCAGCCATGATTCGCCCTCCTACTTCAACTTCTGTTTCAGTTGATTCTCATCCAATACACCCGATTGAAAACGTCCGTCCGTGAATATATAGGTCGGTGTGGCGGTTATGCCCTTCTGCTGCAAAAAGGCTGTTCCGTCATCGATCTTCTTTATGCCTTCTCCACACTGGTTCTCGGAACGATACCGGGACCGCAGGCCTTCGATGGCCTTTTTATCGCAAATGATAGACACACTCTCTTCCTTGGCCCCCTTGTGAAAGGGCAGGGGCATCAATATGTATTTTACCTGCACCTCACCCTTTTTGGCCATCTCGCTCAAAACCGCCTCGGCCTTCTGGCAATACGGACACTGAGGGTCGGTCACCAGATAGACCACCTTGCCCTTGTTGCCGTCAGTAAATGCCACGAATTTATCCAACTGCGCCATCTCCATCACGCTTAAACGATTTAGATCAGAAATGGTCGCTTGAGTTAGATTGGTGCCATCGGATGCCTTGAGCACCTGACCCGCTATGAGATACTGACCTGCCGCATCCGTATAGACTATGCGTTTCTGGCCCTTCTGTTCCACTTCCACATCGCACAGACCCGGCACCGAGCCCTGGGTTACGTTCACGACCCTGATATCATTCTGTTTGAAGGCAACCTCCACGGCCTTCTGCACCGCATCTTTGGAAGGACACTGGGCAAAAGACAGGACAGAAGAAAACGACAAAATAAGAGAAACCAGTATCAAAACCACACTTGACCTACGATTCATAAATCGCTCCTTATTTTTAATTTTTACAGCAACCAGGCTGGCTTCAATCTGTTTATCACATTGAGGCCGCCGGTCAATACCAATGTATCGGTCAGGCCTATGCTGCGCAAAAAGACCTGCACCTCATAGGCACGGGTGCCAGCGTTACAAAGAAGAATCAGGGTCTTGCCATTGGGAAGTTTTTCGTAGTTGTTTCTCACCTCATTATAAGGAATAGCCATCCACCGGTCTGAATACTGCTTCACATATGGTTCGGATTCTCGAATGTGCCTGAGATCCAATACCATCCAGTCGGAATGCTCCTGTTCTCCGTTCATCCAAGCCACAAACTCCAAGGGAGAAACATAGGTCATGCGGCCTGAAAGCACATTGTCCGCTACATTGGCCACTGCATTCAGGATATCTACGGCAGTGGAAAACGGCGGGGCATAGGCCAACTCCAGATTGCTGAAATCGCTCACCACGGCCCGTCTCTCGATAAGCCCTGCCGCTGCATTGATACGGGCCATGAGCCCATCTCCCATCTGACCCACACCCTGAAGGCCGAGCACTCTGTTTGTGCGCCTGTCCACTACCATATTCAGAAACATAAGCCTTTGGGTAGGAAAGAAATGGGCGCGATCCGACTGCACACAAAAAACCTCAAAGACATCGAAGCCCTCGGCCCTGGCCACCTCCAGGCTGATGCCGGTGGCACCCACCGCCAAATCGAATATCTTCATCACAAAGCTGTTGATGCAGCCGCTGAATGTGCTGGGGATGCCAGCAATATTATCACCCACCACTCTGCCCTGGCGGTTGGCTATGGAACCCATGGGGGCATAGCCCTTTTTGCCCGTAACCAGGTTCAAAAGCTCCACACAGTCGCCTGCTGCATAAATATCAGGGTCAGAGGTCTGCATACGCTGATTCACAACGATAGCGCCGGCCGCCGAGGTATGAAGCCCTGCCGCACGGGCCAATTCGCCTCGAGGCAACACGCCTGCGGCCGTTATCACCAGTTGTGCAGGAAGCTCCCGTTTGTTGGTGATGACCTTTACAACACGGCCATTTTCATCCGCTACGAGTTCCTTGGCATATTCTTCGGTCAAGACCTGCACATTGTGCTCCTTCATGTGCTCCATGACCATGCGGGCAAACACAGGGCTCACGATACGCGGCAGAATCTGAGGCATAACTTCGATGACCGTGGTCTCGATACCCCAGAGGTCTGCCAGCCCTTCTGCCATCTCCAGACCAATGGCGCCGCCTCCCACGATAACCGCCTGCGAGACCTCTCCCTTTTCGATGGAACGTTTGATCTCGATGGCCTTGTGCAAGCTGGCCACGGAAAAGACACCCTTACAATCACTGCCAGGAATGGGAAGTGCACGCGGCTGGCTTCCTGTGGCCAGCACCAATTTGTCATAGGAGATGGTATATCGCTCGCCGGTTTTGAGGTTCTCCACCTCGATGGCCTTGGCCTTTCTGTCTATGGAAAGGCAACGGGTAGATGTAATGGTCTTTACGCCCTTGGCATTTTCAAAATATCCTTCATCCCTTACCAGATGATAACTAGTGGAACGCAATTCCTTTTCATCGCTCACATCGCCGGATACGAAATATGGAATACCACAACCGCCGTAAGAAATGAGATCATCCTGATCCACCAAAATGACCTCGGCATTGGGCAGCAGCCTCTTCACACGACAGGCGGCCTTGGGCCCTGCCGCAACTGCACCAACTATGACTACTTTCATGTAACCTCCTTATCTACTAAAAAATTAAAAATATACTCAAAGAAACCTCGAAAAATTAAAGATTCCCTAAAAATACCCCTGTTCCACGGTCATCGCCACAGGTAATTGCAAAAAACTAACAGATCTCATCAGTGACGGTTTAGTAAAAAGTCATTTTGGTAAATGGCTAAGCAAAAAACGCCCAATACAAGGCGCGCAAATCCTACTTGTTAATGTTGAATTGAGATGAATTTAACCACAATTTAACATTCAACATTCAACATTGTTAACTACAGCAGTTGGCGAATTTTTACGACACCGTCACAAGTTCTTTATCATCTGCACTGTATCCAATACCGCATTCAAACCCTTACCCTGCAAAGGGACCATCAGACGACCGTCCGGCAGCAGACGCCAGGTCTTGTGCTTGGGCAGGGCCGATAGCACGCCATTTAGATTTACAGGCCCCTCCGGACCATATGTGAGGACAAGCATATCCTGCTCCTTCACTCTGCTTTTGTCCAGACGGCTACAGTTCATTGCAACCAAGACCCGCTTTATTGCCATAAGCTGTAAGAGTGTGGTAACCTCTTGAGGATATTCACCGAAACGATCCGTCAATTCCCGCTCGAACTCGGCAGCCTCATCCTCGCTCTCTATACGGCTGAGTCTGCGGTACAGTCTGAGCCTTTCTTCGATATCTGGGCAATATTCCTCAGGGATGAAGGCAGAGACCCCGAGGTTGACCTCGGGATCGAACACCCGCTTGATAGGCTGCCCTTTGATCTCCTGCACCGCCTCTTCCAGAATATTCAAGTAAAGCTCATAACCCACCTCGGCTATCTGACCCGATTGCGACATGCCTATGATATTACCGGCCCCCCGCATCTGCAGGTCTTCCATGGCCAAAGCGAAACCGCCGCCAGAAGAGATGGAATCCATCACCGCCTTGATGCGCTTCAACGCCCCTTTTTCTGTGTGTGCACCGGGCGGCACAAAAAAATAGGCATAGGCCTGCTCGGTGGAACGGCCCACTCGGCCTCTAAGCTGATAGAGCTCGGCAACACCAAACAGATCGGCCCTGTCTATAAGGATGGTGTTGGCCGCAGGTATATCGATACCCGATTCGATGATGGCGGTGCAGACCAGACAATCGATTTCACCACGCACGAACCTAATCATTACATCCTCCAACTGGGACGCATCCATTTGACCATGGGCCACCTCCACTCTTATACCAGGCACAAGGGTTCTTACATGCTCCGCCAACCGCTCGATACCCTGTATGCGGTTTCGCACAAAAAATATCTGGCCGTTTCGTTCCAGTTCCCTTTTAATGGCCTGAGAGATGATGGTATCGTCAAACTCTGCCACAAAGGTCTTGATGGGCAGACGGTCCTGAGGCGGCGTTTTTATTATGGACATATCCCGTAAACCCAGCAAGGAAAGCTGTAATGTGCGTGGAATGGGTGTAGCGGTCAGGGTCAGACAATCTATGTGCTGTTTGAGCCCTTTTAGTTTTTCCTTGTGTTTTACGCCGAAACGGTGCTCCTCATCCACAACCAACAGGCCAAGCGACCTAAACTGCACATCCTTCTGAAGGAGTCTGTGAGTCCCTATGACTATATCAATCTGGCCGCTTGCCAGACCTGTCAAGGTCTCTTTTATCTGCCTTGGAGACTTTAATCGGTTAAGCGCCGCTATCCGCACGGGAAATTTCTCGAATCTTGCCTTGAAACTGCGTTCGTGCTGTTCCGCCAACAAAGTGGTGGGCACGAGCACGGCCACCTGTTTGCCATCGGAAACGGCCTTGAAGGCAGCCCGCATCACCACCTCGGTCTTGCCGTAACCCACATCCCCACAGATCAATCGATCCATGGGCACCGGACTCTGCATGTCTTTGAGCACATCCTCGATGGCGCTGGCCTGATCCGGAGTCTCATCATAGGGGAAGGCCGCCTCGAACTGCCTGTACATGGCGTCCGGCTCCGAAAATACGATACCCTCCTGCACTTGCCTCCTTGCATAGAGCTCCACCAGTTCATGGGCTACCTCATAGACAGCCTTTCGCACCTTCTTTTGTTTGAGCTGCCAGGCCGAACCTCCCAGTTTATCCAGAGCTGGTTCTCGGCCATCGATGCCCACATACCTCTGAACAAGTCCCAGACGGTCCACGGGCAGGTACAGCCTGTCACCGTCTCTGTATTCGATATAAAGGAACTCGCCCTGCACACCTTGCAGGTCCATACGCACCAATCCCTTGTAACGACCCACACCATAATCCCTGTGCACTATCAGACTTTCGTGAGTGATATCCAGGGATACGACATCGGCCAATTTGGTCCTTTTATCAGCTTTTCGTGTAGCCTTCTTGCCTTTTGCAAAGGGCCTACCTCCAAAGAGCTCATCCTCGGAGATGACGATCAATTCAGCAGCCGGCGAATAAAATCTTTTGGAAGGACTGCCCACAAAAAGAGATATGGCGCCGGCAGGAGGTGCATAGTCCAAGATTTCGTTTTCAGCGCGCAGGGAAATCCGTGATGTCTTTGGTTCCTGCTCCGCGTAATAACCAAGAAGCGACAACAACCTGTCCCTGTGCAGAATGGAGCGTGCAAAAACCGCCACACGTTTTCCCTCACGGGCCCATTCAGCCAGAGTATGCCATACAGGCCGCAGGAGTTCTTCTCCCACATGATGAAACACGGGCACAGGCAGGGACGGAGTAACCACCAGCGATTCAATGGCATGAACCCGAGATGTCGAGTGGCACTGCAAGACCTGCTCCCCTTGGGCGATTTTTGCCTCACCTTGCCTCTCGATTCCAATCGCTGAAAAACTTAACGTTGCGCAGGCATGCACTCGATTGAAAACCACGTCAGGCGGCAAAACCAGGGCAGACAATTCGGACAGGACGTGAAAGGATGCACGGGCGGATTCATAGGCATGCCTTGCAGTCTCCCAAAAGGCATACAAGCCATTGTACACCTCTTCATATCCATCCATGACAAATAGAGTATGCTCAGGCAAATAATCCAAAACAGTGCTGTTGCCGTCATAAAAAATTGGCAGTAAAGATTGAGCCCCTTCCCAGAACCGCCGTGACTCCAAAAGCTCCATCCACTCGGTCAACTGACGGGCAGGCCAATCCATGAGGCGGGCCTGCTGAATCATGGCATCCTGAACCTTTTTTATCAAATCATCCTCGAATAACAGCTCCGAACAAGGTAACACAGTGAACTCTGTAAGGGGATCACTGGACTTCTGAGTTAAGGGGTCGAAATAATGCATCTCCTCCACAAAATCCCCAAAGAAATCCAGACGTACAGGAAATAGGCTGTTACAGGGATAAACATCGAGGATTCCGCCACGCAAACTGAATTGTCCGACAGACTGGACTATCGGTACGTTTTCATAACCCACCTTCAGCAGCCAGGACACCAGAGCATCCCGATCCGTTTCCTCACCGGTCTGAATATATTCCACATTCCTGCTCAGAACAGTCCTGGGCACAGTGGGCTCACATAAGGCCTGAACAGGAACAACGAGCAGAAAAGGCTCACGGCTTACAGCCAGTTGATACAATACCGAGATGCGCTGAATGACAGTCTCAACGGCCGGAACAATGGGAACAAAAGGCAGATTTTCATGAGAAGGAAACAACAAGACAGGATAATCCGTAAAACATGCGAGGTCGGCACACACCCTTTCAGCATCTTTCAAACCATTCGTCAACCATACCAGGGGTCGATGTATCTTCTGAAAGATATGGGCCGCGCACCAGGCTGCAGCGGCCTTTTCCATGCCTGTTACAGAGACCTTGACATCTCCGTGACCCTGCAATAAATCCACTAAGGAATCAAACACACAATCCGCCTTTGTATGAATAAACAACAAGGCAGACACACGGGTCTGCCTTGCAACAAAAATTTTTTACAGGTTACCACCAATTTTGATTGTCTCGTAAAAAGTCATTTTGGATGGATGGCTAAACAAAAAGCGCCAAATGCAAGGCACGCACATTAATGTAACATATTAAATGTTGGACTAAGGTTAATTTATCACAATCAAACATTAAAAATTTAACATTAATCATTTGCAATTGCAGTCATCGAATTTTTGCAACGCCATCAGTTCTATGGCCTTAAAAAGGCTGACCAGGCACCGGATTCATTCTGCAGCTCTATCCAACCGCCCTTGCCCAACATGCCTGGATTTATAATGACGGTTCTGCCGATTCTGTCCAATGACCTGGCCTCATGAATGTGACCGGTCAGACAGAAATCGGGCTGAATACGCTCTATGAACTCGCGGACCGCCTTGCTGCCCACATGCATACCATTTGAGATTCTATCCGCGGCAGTATCGTAAGGTGGGGCATGGGACACCATGATCTTGATGCGGGCATGACTTACTGTTGCATGACCCTGTTCCAATAATAGGCCAATTTCATCCTCCGAGAATTCCGTAGGTGTGTTGAAAGGTGTGGGATTGGAACCGCCTACTCCAAACACCCCCACATCTTCAAATAAAAAACCCCTGCCATGCAGATTGATGCCCAATTCATTCAAATAGGTCATGACAGAGACATCATCCAGATTGCCCGGCTGGGCATATATGTTGGGATTTATATCGCGAATAGCAGAGATTACTTGATGAGCTGCTTCATGATTTCCAAAATTGGTCAAATCTCCTGTCACGATTACCATATCAGCACCTGCAAGGCCGGAAACGGCCTGCAATGCACCATATTCCATGTGAATGTCACCAAACGCTATGATTTTCATACTACCACCTCCTGTTTTCCAATACCCGCGGCTCATGATGCCCTGTCCAACTGAATGATCAACGGAATGACATTTACCTTGGGTGCATATGGTGTGGTCCGGCCCAATGACCACTCCACTACACGATAGCCGTTTCCCAGCCGCTGCCCTATTTTCTCAACCGTTCCCTTGATATCTATGACGGGATGACGCTCCATAACCTGCGGCAGTCCATAAGTCAGACTGCATGCCATGCACTTGCCCGGCCGCTCCGTCAGCCGGTACTCCAGTACCAGTCTGCTTTTTTCCGCTTCAAACGAAACAAACGCCAAGGCAATATCGAACGCCCCCTCCTCGGCACCGCCATAAAGGGCATCGAAGAACTGGTCGTCCCTGCCCCTTGGAAAAAGTTCCTGCAAAAAACCCTCTGTAAAAAGCTCTTTCATGACTTATCCTCTCGATGGCATTTTTTATGCTTTGACAAAATAGAATATCCGTGTTTTTAATCGAAAAAACAGGAACTGGTCAACCCCCAAAGAAATAAAGGCGAAACTCTCGAAAAAATAACCCCATATTCCACATGACAACCGCCCATAACATACAAAAATGTCGAGCAGGAAAGAAAAATGTCGGGACCAGGCAAACTGCTATGAAATTCATCTTTGTGACCGTGCTGGCGGCCGGATTCCTATTGTCTCACACATTCGGTTCCTTTGCAGAGGAACAGCCAGCAGGGCAAAAAGACTCAGGTCCAGCACAGCTTCTGCCGGTGAACACCCTGACAAAACCTGCTGAAAAGACGCAGGAACCGGACAATGTACAGATGCCTGACAAAGACCCTGAAGATACCTCATGGCAGAGCATAAAAATAAACAAATCAGCAAGTGATGCACCCGCAGCAAACAACAGTTGCCCCTGTGACAGCACTGGAGTGCGTTCACGGCTGATTCGCATGGGAGATATGTCAGAAAACAGCGGCCCAGGCTATGGCGGCAGGGGAATGAGGGGTGGAGGCATGGGCAGAGGGAGACGCTGACCTTCCCTTATGTCATCCCCACAATCTTGCAGTTAGGTTGGCCACATACTCCCCTTGAAAACGTGCACCTGCCAGTTCGTTTTCACTGGGCATACGCCTGCCGTCCTCGCCTGCTATGGTGGAAGCCCCGTAAGGTGAGCAGCCCGTCACCTCTTTCGAGGTCATCTGCGCCGAAAAGGTATATGGAAGCCCCGCGATTATCATACCGTGGTGCAACAGAGTGATATGAAAACTCAGAATAGTGGACTCCTGACCACCGTGCTGAGTGTTGGAACTGGTGATCACGCTGCCCACCTTGCCCACCAATGCACCTTTTTGCCAGATGTTACCGGTGGAGTCCAAAAACTGACGCATCTGACCGCACATATTGCCAAAACGCGTAGGGGTTCCGAAGATGACGGCGTGGGCATCACTCAATTCATTTAAACTGCAAACAGGTATCACCTCCTGTTCTTTTTGGGGCTGGACTGCACCCATCTTTTCAATGACCTCGCCTGGCAAGGTTTCCGGCACCCTGCGCATAACCGCCTCCACACCGGTAACCCGTTGAACCCCCTCCGCCGCTGCCTGTATCATACGATACACATGACCATACAGAGAATAATAGACCAGCAAGACCTTCACTGATGAAACACCCATGAGCTGCCTCCTTACAATCGCCAATACCGGCAATCTGAAAACTCCTGTCTTTGAAACAAGCCCTTGACATCCACCACAACACCGCCGTTTTTACCCTGATTCTTCAACATATTTCTGATGAAACCCGAGCCGGCCTGCTTGAAAACACCGTGGGCCACGGCGATAATCACTCCATCCTGTTCCACGGGCGGCTCATGCAATAACTCTATGGAATACTCACGTTTTGCATCCTCCCTGTCCGCAACCGGATCAAAAACCACTGGTTGCATGCCATATTCCCGCAATTCATTCAGGATGTCCACCACCCTTGTATTGCGTATATCAGGGCAATTCTCCTTAAAAGACAGGCCCAGAACAGCCACCCTGGCACCGTCCACACGTACTCCAGCGCGAATCAACTCCTTTACGGCACACTGAGCCACATAAGTACCCATGGAATCGTTTATACGCCTACCTGCCAAAATCACCTCCGGATGATAACCAAGCTTTTGTGCACAGTGAGTAAGATAATAGGGATCCACGCCGATACAGTGCCCTCCCACCAATCCAGGCTTAAACGGAAGAAAATTCCATTTGGTTGAAGCTGCCTTTAATACCTCTTGAGTGTCCAGGCCCAGCCTGTGAAAGATGAGGGCCAACTCGTTCATAAAGGCTATATTCAGGTCCCGCTGCGCATTCTCGATAACCTTGGCCGCTTCAGCGGTCTTGATTCCTAAAACAGGATAAACACCTGCTGTCGCCACGAGCGAATAAATACGCTTCAACCGCTCCAGTATCTTCTCATCCTGAGCAGCCACAATCTTTACGATAGTTTGCAGAGTGTGTTCCATATCGCCTGGATTGATGCGTTCGGGCGAATAGCCCAGATAGAAATCCTTACCGCAACGCAGGCATGAAACCTCTTCCAGAACAGCAGCGCAGACGTCCTCCGTGACACCCGGATATACAGTGGACTCATACACCACCACAGCGCCCTTCTGAAGATGATGGCCGATGAGACGTGAAGCTGAAATCAGATGTGAGAGGTCAGGCTGCTTGCTGGCGTCGATGGGAGTCGGCACAGCCACGATAATCACACTGGCCCTGCGCAATTGGGCCGCATCGGTGGTAAATGTAAGATGCCCTGCACTAGCAAAATCCTGTTGCGATACCTGACCGGTGGTATCCTGACATGCCTTGTAACGGCGAATCTTTTCTTCGGACAGGTCAAAACCTATAGTCTCGATCTTTTTGCCGAAAGAAACAGCAAGAGGGAGACCGACATATCCTAAACCAACTACGGCGACTGTCTCATGAACATTCATTTACAACTCACCTCTTGCTGATTTCATAAAAAATCATTACCAGGAATGGCTGAACGAAAACTGCCAAATGCAAGGTGCTCAAATCAATGTTAAATATTGAATGGTTAATGTTGAATTAAGGCTAATTTAACCACAATTTAACATTCACCATTAAAAATTAAACATTATTGTGCAGTCGGCGAGTCTTTGCGATATCATCAACCCTTGCTATGCCCTGGTAGCTCTATGGTGGAACAACTGCCCGAGCCGCAGGAGTGGTGCTGGACTGTAGGCATACCGGAGGGACTGGTGACACGACCCGGAGCACCATCCGCTACAGCCATATTGGAAGCGCTCATAAGTTTTTGCACCTCAGGGCTCTGGCATCGAGTGCATTTGATATTTGCAATTTCGTCTTTCTGCATCACCAATACCTCAAAAACATGATCACAACTGCTACAACGGAATTCATGTATAGGCATAATACCTCCTTATTGCTCTATCGCCGCGGCCTTGGGAATCTCCTTTTTCAGCCTGTTTTTTTTGTAACATACAAACACCAGATTCTCCACACCAAAGGCGATGGATGCCACGAGAATAATCGTAGCACCAGTAGATATATTATAAAGATATGATAACCAGATACCACATATAGTAAAGACCAGGCTGAAAATACTTGAAAGCAACATCATACTCCAGATGGAACGGCAGTACTTCTCGGCCATGTGTGGTGGAATGGAAAAAAGAGCTATCACCAGAAGGAGCCCCACTGCACGCATGGTAATCACCACTGCACAGGTCATAAGCCCCACCAGCAAAAAATGCAAAAAAGTAACCGGCACCCCCTTAAGCAAGGCCATTTCTCTGTCATAGGAGAGCAACACAAATTGATTCCTGAACAAAAACAAGGCCAGCAGAATCAAGACATTCATGCCAGCCATCAGCCACAGCTCAGAGGTGGGAACCGCCACCATGCTGCCGAAGAGATAGGTCATGAGATCCACATTATAGCCAGGGGTCAGATCCAATAATATGATACCTATAGCCATGCCGCCTGACCAGATGGCTCCGATGATGGCATCCGCCCTGTCCTGTTTTTTAAGAGTGAAAAACGCCATCAAAAAGGCCATGAAAAGCGAAAAACACAGAATGACTGGAAACGGTGACAATGCCAGAAAAAAGGCCAGCCCGACCCCTCCATAGGCCGCATGGGCTATGCCTCCGGTGAACATCACCATTCTGTTCACAACGGCAAGGCTGCCCATGGAACCACAGGCCACACTGCACAAGATGCCGGCCAGTGCGGCGTTACGCATAAAATCAGGCAGTTCACGAAAAAATGCGGTTATATCAAGCATGATGCCCTCACAAAAAGTCATTGTCGTGAATGGCTACGGCAAAAAACGCCAAATGCAAGGCGTGCAAATCCCGAGAAACGAGGTGTACTCAAGGTACGCAGTTACGAGGGATGCAGCACAACACAGCAGCGGCGGGTTTTTGCGATGCCATCAAGCATGATTCAAACCGTTGCCGTTGAAATGCAGATGCGTCAACAACTCCACAGGACAGACCTCTTTGGCAGGACATTTGAACGAAGATACAGGGCCTCCTCTTTCGGGAGAGACATGGAGATAAAGGGTATGGTTAACACAGGCTATCCGTTTGATGCCCTTGGAAAAAAGGTCCAAATCATGACTCACCATGACCAGAGTGGTTTTCCTGTTGATATCGGCGAACAACTCCGTAAATTGCATCTTACCTTTTACGTCGATATTGGCCGTTGGCTCGTCCAGGAGCAGAATTTCGGGTCTGTTAACCATTGCCCTGGCCAAAAGCGCCCTCTGCACCTGGCCGCCTGAAAGCTCTTCCATTCCGGCTTTTTTGCATTCTGCCAGACCGGTCAACTCCAGCGCCTCTTCAGCGGCACGGCGGTCATTTTTATCATAACCTCTTACAAAAAAACCGGATTTGAGACGACCGCTCAAGACCATATCAAACACGGTGATAGGAAAGGACGTGTTATACGAAGGCCTTTGCGGCATATAACCGATTTTTGAACGCGCCTTTTCCGGTGGCATGCCAAACACGGTCACAGTCCCCTTGGATGGGGATACAAACCCGAGAATGAGCTTGAGCAGTGTGGTCTTGCCACCTCCATTCGGCCCCACTACAGCCAGAAAATCCCGAGAAGGCACTGCAAGATTGATGTCTAATAGAATGGGTGTCTGCCCATAAAAAAAACAGACATTCTGAAATGCTATGACCGGTTCATCAGTTAGCATTTTCATTCAATGCCTGACCAGCCTCTCTGAGTGTCTTGAACCAATCGTAGGCCAAGGGATCCAGTGTAATAAGTCTAGCCCCGATAGCCCTTGCGATAACCTCTGCTGACCTTTTGGCAAACTGAGGCTGTACAAAAATGACCTTCAAACCCTCTTGCTGCGCCATTCGAATGAACTCTTTGAGCTGTGCAGGTTTAGGCTCCTTGCCTTCCAGTTCCACAGGCAATTGAATCAGGCCGTACGTCTTGGCAAAATATCCCCATGCGGGGTGAAAAACCATAAATTTTCTTGGACCATGGACTGAATGAGTGCTGAATATCCTATGCAACTCTGCATCCAGCCCGTTGATCTCGCAAGACAGCCGATCATAATTGGCCTGATAGTAAGAGGCATTTTCAGGGTCCTGCCGCATCATGGCATTCAACATATTTTTGGCCATCAAAATCGCATAGGGCGGTGAAAGCCAGACATGCGGATCTTTCAGACCTACCTCATGATGGCAATGCTCATGATCACCAGACTCTCCTGCATCTTCGTGCGTATGGGCGGCCATGTCCATCAGCTCCATTCCCTCCGTGACATCCACCACCTCGAGATTTGAATACATCGAACGGAATTTCTGCACCCACACTCTTTCAAACGGCACACGAATAGCAAAATAGAGCTGACATGCGCTCAATTTTCTGAGCTGATCGGGCTTGGGGTCATAGACGGCCGGGTTGGCGCCAGGCGGAATCATCACCTCCACAGTGACCTTATCTCCACCTATGCGATCCACAAAATACTTCTCAGGCAGGATGCTCACGGCTATCTTCAAAGGCGAAGCCCAACAGATATGCGGCAACCATCCCAGCACCAAAACAACCATGAAAATAAATAAATGCATCACATTCCCCATCACTATTACCTATGGCAATCAATGAATAATACACAAAAAGGGCTGCATCGGCATTATAAGCCAGAATACAGCCCTTTGAAAGCCTTCTATTTCAACGAAACGAATGTCACACCGCTTCGCATAAAGTGTTTAGAAGAACCAGAGCAGCTCCGCGGCCAACCTCAGAGATGGATCGTTGGAGGATTTACCCTTGTCGAAGGTCACACCGCGAGCAATGGCATTCAATGCCTTGGTGATATCTTCGGCACCAGAACCTGGGAAGATCACGGCTGCACCGCCTTTGAGTGTAACCTCCTTGTATATCTGATAGCGCAGCTCGTTGTTCCACTCCACACCCATGAAGTTGTCAACCTTTACATTGGCCAGCTTCTGCAGTGCAAAATAGTTCTCCACCGCCTCCGGTTTGTCAAACCACATACCCATTACATTGGTGATATATGTCCATTTCTCGTAACCTGCCTTCAGACCACCACCAAACATGACAAAGCCAGGGTTGTCCAGGGCAGCAGCGCCATTGATGCCTGCGCCCCTCACGCTGCCGTAATACATGGGAAACATACTGTAAAGTGTCTGACCGAATATGGGATTGCCGTCGTTGGAAATGCCCTGCTCGGTGCCGAAACGCGGGCTAAAGCGATCTATGCTCACTGCAGAGGCAAAGCCCTTTAACTTATTGTCGTGTGAGTCGTCATCGCCCTGCAGGTAGTATCCGCCCAGATGCGCCTCAAATTCCTTGAGGGGCACCATCTCCTTGAGGTCGACGGCTACATCGGCAAAAAGGGCCCATGCGTCTATATCTTTGTTGGGCTTACCAGCTTCGCGATAGTCACCGAAGGAATACACCGCCTCGAACAATGGCTTGAATATACCATAGGTAGCCTTGCCCTGAAGACCTATGAAGTGATGATCAATCTGCTTTGCGTTCAAGTGGTTGGCATCCAGAAAATAAAAGCCTTCCACATGCACATCCTTCATGACATCATAGCCCAACAAACCATAATAAAAGGTGCGGTCGGAATCCCTGACATCAGTTGGATAGCCGATTGGGTTAACCGTATTTCCGCCATATGCATCCTTGTAGAAGCCGGCCTCCTTTTCGTCCTTCTTCAGATACCTGACATCCCAGTTGAAACCCGCCTCTTTACCGACGATTCCAATGCCCGGGTCATCATCCCCATAGACCAGACCGCCATAGCCGATATCCACGCCAAGGGCATCCCAACCGGCCTGAACACGGGAATGAAGAGCCTCCACATTGAAGGTTGCCATGAGTCTTTCGATGCCGAACTGCTGAGTGTCACGGCCATAGGCAAAGTCTGTGCGATCAGCGCTCTTGCGATCCAAAACGGTATCAGTCTCCAGGGCCATATAAACATCCCAGTCCTTACCTTTTGAGAAATTGAAGAACAGACGGTTTTCACCACGAATATAGCCGTCTTTGACCGCACCGCCTGCCTCTGTGAGATGCACACGTGTGCTGTCAGCACCAACACCCAATGGCCCCATAGCAGCCGCTGCCTTGGCCTCCTCCGCCGCCGTCAAATTCTGACCCAGACCAAAGTCCCTGTCCGTCTCAAGAGTGGGCACGATTCTTACCTGCGCACCCATCTTGATCTTGATGTCACCTACTGTGGTAACCTCAACAGAGCCAGGCCCTGCAAAAGCGCTGCCTGCCATACCACCGGTCATACCAATGGCTACCATACCTCCCAAAACACCACTCAATACATGTTTTGCCTTGAACTGCCTGTTTTTCTTCATTCTCCCTCCTGTTTTATTATCAATTGCGCCGCTTCCCTTTCCAGTTGTAAGCAACGTAATCCGTAAAGCGCTCTACCTCTATCAACGGAACAATATTACTGATGTTACGACATCTGCCTCACAAGGGCACGATTTGCAATGGCAACCCTTTTGGCATA
Organism: Dissulfuribacterales bacterium; assembly: GCA_041287365.1. Classification (GTDB taxonomy): domain Bacteria; phylum Desulfobacterota; class Dissulfuribacteria; order Dissulfuribacterales; family DYLC01; genus JAQVIJ01. The sequence continues at coordinate 67,973 of JBEULL010000030.1, forward strand.
GTTCTCTCTCACCGCCTGCATATCCTCGATAAACTGCTCCATCTGAGCGAAATTCAATGCCTGCTGGGAATCACAAAGGGCTGCCTCTGGCTCAGGGTGGCACTCAACAAGGATCATGTTGGCGCCGGTCACCACCCCCTGGGCCGCTGCATGAAAGATATCGAGAATGCCGTCAGAGGCCATGTCGCGTCTGCCCACTGAATGGCTTGGATCAATACAAACCGGCAGTCTCGTGAGGCGCTTAACCACGGGCACATGAATGAAATCCACCAGATTTCTGTGCGGCGCACCCAATTGGGTCTTGACGCCCCTGAGACAAAAGATGATCTTGTTATTGCCCTCGCTGGCGATATACTCACAAGCATTTAGGGACTCTTCCAGAGTGAGTCCCATGCCCCTTTTGTAGAGCACAGGAAATTCATTCTGTGATCCCACAGCCTTCAATAATTCGAAATTCTGGGCATTACGTGTGCCTATCTGCAAAATCACACCGGTGGGTCTGCCGGCTGCCTCCAGGGTATTGAAGAGTTCTTCTATATGCTGCTCCTTCAGAACCTCCATGGCGATAGCCTTTATGCCGTATTTACCGGCCAATTCAAAAACCCATGGCAAACAGGCAGCACCATGGCCTTGAAAATCATATGGACTTGTCCTAGGCTTATAGGCGCCCATTCGGGCTGTGGTGATACCGGCGCCCTGCAAAAATCGAAAGAGCATCTCCGTATATTCAGGTGTATCCACAGCACATGGCCCTGCAACTATATGAAAGGAATCCTGATCGAAATGCAGACCCTGATACATAAAACCTATTGGCGAGATACCTGGCTCGTGACGGCCTATCTGGCGATATTTGGTGGAGACGCGAATCACGCGCTCCACTCCGCGCATCTGCTCCAAGACATCGATAGGGATATTGTGAGTCTGGCCTATAAGATGCACCTCTACGACCGTTCTTGTCTCTCCCTGAAACTCCACCGGTTTGATTCTGACACCCGGAAATTTTTCTAAGTAGGCGTTAATATTAGCCAGTTCAGGCCCTTCTATACTGCATGTAGGCTTCAAAAATATAATCATGCGTCTCTAACTCCATTTATTTGCGAATTTATTCTTATTTGTTAACATTTCATGGTTACAACGTCAACCCATATTGTAGAGAAAATAACCGCAATACCGTCAAATCGCCTTGGCAGAGGGCATAAACCCTGCTATATAAAAGCTCTCGAGTATATCTTGAGGGCATTTTTATTTGAGGAGCATATTCAATGACCAGAACCCCTATCACCAAAGAAGGCTACGAACGGCTCAAAAACGAACTGAAACAACTGGAAAAAATAGAACGTCCGACTGTCATTCAGGCCATAGCCGAGGCCCGGGGGCACGGAGATCTGTCGGAAAATGCGGAATACCACGCAGCCAAAGAGCGTCAGGGACACATAGAAAGCCGAATTCAGCATCTGAACAAGATTTTGGCTAACTCAGAGGTAATAGACTGCACAAATCTCACCTGTGACAAGGTCATCTTCGGGGTTCGCGTGAAATTACTCAATCTTGATACAGATGAAGAAGTCGTATATCAACTCGTAGGACCTGAAGAATCCAATATACAGGAAGGCCGTATTTCCATCTCTTCACCATTGGGCAAGGCACTGCTCGGCAAGACAAAGGGTGAAGAGATCGAATTCAGAAGTCCATCAGGCATCAAAAACTATGAATTGATGGACATCTTCATCTGACATCATCGCTACTCCAGCCTATGGGCACACACAGGACAGGACATGGCAACAGACGAATCACCTTTTCAACAGTGCTGCCGAAAAATATTTCATCGATCATGCCACGCCCCATGCTGCCATACCCTCCCATTATGAGCATATCAGCCTGTAACTCACGGGCCTTGATCGCTATCTCCTGAAACGGTCTTCCGTAAGATATGATGGTATCCTTTATAACTTCCTGTTTTTTATATGGAATGAGAAATTTCCTCGACACTTGCTTCGCCTGATTAATAAGCCGTTCCTTCACCTTTGCAACAGGTTCCTTGATATAATTGGCAATCATCTCTGTTTCTCTGGAATCAATCACATGTATAAGAATGATTTCGGCACTCCATGTAGCAGCCATTTTTATGGCATAGGACAATGCTGTAGCGGAACAATCGGAAAAATCAATCGGAACCAAAATCATTGAAATAGCCATTCATCCATCCTCCAGAAAACTAATTATCATATATTTAACCTATCCGTAACATAATAGTTGCAATTAAAAAACAAACTCGACGCATTTCAATGCATAAACTCTTTCTTGAAGACATCGACCATCAAGGCGGCATCATCGAATTGTTCCAATACAATGGCATGCTTTATATCACTTAAATAGAGCATGGCATCATCCTGCCTGTGACTTGCCTGATTGTTCTGATTGGATTTGGACATATTCAACACATAAGCGTCCATCTCCAACAGGGCCTTTTGAAGCTGTTTTTCTTTAGCCGTCTTTACATCCGTAGCATCCGCCAAGGCTGATTCAGTCGTTTCCTTGGCCTTTTTTGCATATAATATGGCCCTTTTATAACTCTGCTCTTTTGCATATCCTATAGCGGTATTCAATGCATTTTCGGCTGCCTGCATCTTTTCCGGTGCGTATTTAGCTGCACCTGCATCATAAGCGCTCTGCATGGCCTGTTTGGTCTGCGCATACATTTCACGCCACTGGTGCAATTCCTTGCCACCTGGCGTTTTTGAAATCAAAAGCTGCCATTTTTCCTGTAGTTGTCTTTTGATATCAATAGGTTGTGGAAACGTAAAACCGATTAGTAATATAAGGATACCACACAAGCAAAAGACACATAAGAGTCGTATGAATCTTGTATACCTCTTCATTTTCACTAATGAAGATTATTAAAAATACGTTCCTGTAGCCACTTGGCGTCCCACCATTCTATAGGATTAACATAGACTCCATGAATCAACATACCATAGTGCAGATGGTCACCACCGGCCAAACCGGTCATGCCGGTAAGTCCTATTACATCCCCCTGCTCCACCATATTATTGGCCAATGCCTTAATCTCGCTGAGATGAGAATAAAGACTGAACAGCCCCATGCCATGATCGATGATGACCGAATTGCCATAAATACCTAGATATCCTGTAAAAACCACTCTACCTCTATTGGCAGCAGGGACTGGTGCATGCTCCAGCGATGCCAAATCCACTCCCATATGATTTGTGACATCTACTTCCTTACCCTGATAGATGTAATGCCGCTCATCTCCGAAACCAGCCCTGAGCTGTGCGTTAGGTAGTCTTAAAAATGCCTTCTGAAACAAAAAAGCAGGCTCAGTGTGTGCAGTGACCGCACGAATCTCATCGTTGTTTTTTTGTCTGATATCTTTATTTATCTGTAAAAACACCTCAAGAGGAGTACCTTTCAATTCAGGATAATGAGATGAAAATTCAGTAGCCTTACTGGAAATGAAATTGTCACTCAGATTGATTACATCTTTCCTGATAAGTTTGTAAGCAATCTTATTGGGGACATTGAGCTTACTTGAATTGCCGGCTGTATCCTGGGCCTCCACAATGATATTAACGGGTGGTCTTGCATCAAATGGCACCGCGATAAGGGCGGCGTAGTTTTTATCGGCACCGGTCTTACATGCAGGGAAAAACAACTCATTTACCCAGACCCCTGTTCTGGCAAGGGGTTTATTGGCAGAATAGGAGACCAGACCAGCTCCTCCTGTATTGATATTGTGAAAGATACTCTTGATGGCAACAGACGGGGGTGTAAAATCAATTCTCACATCTTTTTGATATGTGGCGGCGTTGCCCTTAAAGGAATTACGCCATGAATAATCGTGCGCAACCAAAACGAGTTGGGCATCACCTTCGATAAAACCGTGTTCCGTCAGAACACCTGTCCAGTTGACCCGCACCCGTTTGACGTCCGAGCCGCGCCACCAGGACACAGATGGAAAGGTTTTGGGTTCAAATTCGATATGTTTTTTGCCCTGCGTCAAAAAACATCTCACGTCCCTTAAGCCGCGGCCCTCATCACTGACTTCCGCCTCGATATACACCTGTTTCCCCAATCTATCCTGTATAATTACTGGCGTGATAACCGGCGGTGTGCCCTCCAATGTCAAAAAAGCGATGAAAGCGCCGCCCGACAAAATTATGAGCAAAACGACGATAACGATATAAATAAAAATTTTCATATCACTTGCACCAAAGAGCAAAATAGAGATTAGGCATCATGGGCAAGCCAGTCAGACCGCCCAAGTCATATCCGGTATGTAATACGACAACTCAACACACACCATGCAGAAGAGCTACAGCTACCAACAAGAATAACATGGTCCGGTTGTAAAAAACATATTTCTCAACATCCCTTAAGCAATAATACCGACTGCCCACAAATATTGCCACAAAAAAAACCGCACCTTAAACAAGGTGCGGCATGGTATTTTCTATCGATCCGAGAAAAGATCTCTATGACAAGCATCAAGCATTTGCATCAGGAGAAGACGGTGTTACCTCTGAAGCAATTGGCTTAACAGGCGCTGGCTGTTTTGGGGCCGTCTGTGTAGGGACAGCCTTCTTTTTTTCTAGCGGTTCTTTTGCCAGCTCAAGTAGAGACATGGAAGCCCCATCGCCCTGGCGGCAACCTGTTTGTAGTACTCGACAATAGCCGCCATTTCTATCAGCGAATGCCTGAGCGATATCGCCAAACAAATTATTGACGGCTTTCTTGCTTTTTATAAATGCAAGCACCTGTCTTCTCGCATGGACACTACCATTTTTGGCAAGAGTTACCATTCTATCCGCCAATCGTTTAGCTTCTTTAGCCTTTGGTAACGTAGTCAATACTCTGCCATGCTCCATCAATGAGGTAATAAGATTACGCAATACCGCTTGACGATGAGCAGTCTTCATGCCTAATTTTCGTGTTCGTGTTCTATGGCGCATATAATTTTATTCCCTTTCAGCCTCTTGTTCATGATTATTATCCGCCTTGGGAGGAGTCCATCCTTCCAATTTCATGCCAAGATGTAAATTCATATTACTCAGAATGTCTTTTATTTCTTTCAGCGACTTACGACCGAAGTTCTTTGTTTTCAACATCTCCTGTTCCGTTTTCTGCACTAACTCGCCAATATAATGTATATTAGCGCTTTTTAAGCAATTAGCCGAACGCACAGAAAACTCAAGCTCCTCTATGGAACGATTCAGGTAATCGCTTATTGCCGTGATATCGATTGCCGCCTGTTCTTCCTTTGGCTCCTGCATTTCATCAAAACATATAAAGATCGACAACTGTTCTTTCAATATCTTGGCGGCATAACCAAGCGCCTCTTCAGGTGTCACACTGCCATCAGTCCATATCTCCATGATCAACTTGTCATAATCAGTCATCTGACCGACACGAGCCTGTGAAACAGTATAGTTGACCTTTTGCACCGGAGAAAATATGGAATCAATCGCAATAGTTCCTATGGGCTGATCAGGGTCCTTATTTCTTTCAGCAGGGACATAACCTCTTCCCCACTTGGCGACCAATTCCATATGCAACTCACCATCAGCGGAGAGGGTAGCGATTCTATGGTCTGGATTCAATATCTCCACACTGCTATTGGGAACAGCAAGATCTCTTGCATAAACTACACACGGCCCCTTCTTTTTTACTGTCAATATTTTTGGCTCATCTTGCAATAACTTCAGCCGCACTCCCTTAAGATTGAGAATAATATCAACTACATCTTCTACTACTCCCGAGAGACTGGAAAATTCATGCAATATGCCGTCTATCTTGACAGAAACAATAGCGGCACCCTGCAAAGAAGAAAGCAAAACTCTTCTCAGGGCGTTACCTAATGTAACACCATAACCTCTTTCCAATGGCTCGCATATAAACTTCCCATAGCGATTCGAATTATCCGGATGTTTTTCCAGTTTTTGAGGGAAAATCAAATCACGCCAATTTCTATAATTTGGAATCAGTCCATTAGTCATAAAGGGTTTATATCCTGTTACTCCAAATGTTACAGAGTATTATTTTGAGTAGAACTCAACGATAAACTGCTCTTGCACAGGCATGGTGATGTCACGTCGCTCAGGCAATGCAACCACGGAACCCTTCAAACCATCTCGATCCAACTGCAACCACTCAGGCACACCACGACGAGCCACAGCATCCAACGCCTGGGTAATAGGGGCACAAACCTTTTCCTTGTTAAAAAGCTCTATGACATCACCTTTCCTGACTAAAAAAGAGGGAATATTCACACGACGTCCGTTGACCGCAAAATGACCGTGTCCCACCAGCTGACGCGCCTGCACCCTTGAATCAGCGAAGCCAAGACGGTATATCACGTTATCCAAACGTCTTTCGAGCAAAACCAAGAGATTAACGCCTGTCATGCCTTTCTGTCTGTCAGCTATCTCGAAATAACGCCTGAACTGCGCCTCCAATAAGCCATAAATTCTGCGCACACGCTGTTTCTCTCTAAGACGAATACCATAATCGGAAATTTTATGTCTTGTCTGACCGTGCTGGCCAGGCGCATAAGCAGACTTCTCAAAGGCACACTTATCCGAGTAACATCTGTCACCTTTCAGGAAAAGCTTCATCCCCTCCCTGCGGCACAATCTACAACGAGCTTCAGTATATCTAGCCAATTTCTTTTATCCTCCAATGAACCAAAAGCCAACACATAAAAGAAGATGCATTAAACACGTCTTCTCTTGGGTGGTCTGCAACCATTATGTGGTATCGGCGTTATGTCTTTGATAATCTTTACGCTCAAACCAGCCATCTGTAAAGCCCTCAACGCTGCCTCTCTGCCTGAACCAGGGCCATTGATATGGACTTCAACGCTCCGCATACCGTTTTCAGCAGCTTTTTTGGCAGCTGTTTCTGCGGCAATCTGAGCAGCAAAAGGCGTTCCTTTTCTCGACCCCTTGAAACCCTGTGCGCCGGAACTTGCCCATGATACGGTATTGCCTTGTTTATCCGTAATGGTAACGATGGTATTATTAAAAGTGGCCTGAATATGCGCGACCCCCTCAGGCACATTCTTACGTTCTTTGCGACCCCCACGTTTGGGTGGAGCCATAACAATTACCTCCTATAAAATAAAACTACTTCTTTTTGATAGCGGAACGGCCAGGACCTTTGCGGGTTCTGGCATTTGTACGAGTACGCTGCCCTCTGACAGGCAATCCCTTGCGATGCCTGAGGCCACGATAACAGCCAAGATCCATCAATCTTTTGATATTGATACCGATTTCTCTGCGTAAATCACCTTCCACTTTATAATCGGCATCTATGATCTGACGCAATGCCTTGATATCATCATCGGTCAACGCGTCCGTTTTTTTACTGTAATCCAGAGAAGCCTTATTCAGAATCTCTTTTGCGGTGGAACGCCCTATACCATAAATATAGGTCAACGCCACCTCAAGACGCTTATTTTTTGGCAAATCTACTCCTGCAAGTCTGGCCACAACAACCCCCTTTTCTTAACCCTGACGCTGTTTATGTCTTGGATTGGTACAAATCACTCTTAATACACCATTACGTCTGATTATGACACATTTTTTACATCTACGTTTTACTGAAGCACTGACCTTCATAATACACCTCGTTATTTTTTACCTTATTTAGCACGATATACTATGCGACCCTTGGTCAAATCATATGGTGAAACTTCCACGATTACCTTATCACCTGGCAAAATTCTGATATAATTCATTCTCATTTTACCAGAAATATGCGCTAAAATTTTATAACCATTTTCCAATTCGACCCTGAACATAGCATTCGGTAAGGTTTCAATAACCTTACCTTCAATTTGAATAGCATCACCCTTCGACATAAATACCTTATTAATCCAACTTGGTTAATAATAAAGGACCATTTTCGGTTATCGCAACACAATGTTCAAAATGAGCGGATAAAGAACCATCCGCAGTTACAACGGTCCAGCCGTCAGACAATATCAAAACATCTGATTTGCCCATGTTAACCATCGGCTCGATTGCCAAAACCATACCCGGCCTCAAAACAGGCCCCTCACCACGCACACCGTAATTGGGAATCTCCGGCGGTTCGTGTAATGCCTTACCTATACCATGACCAACAAATTGTTTCACTACACTGAAACCGGCATCTTCCACCACAGCCTGTATGGCAGCCGAGATATCCTTCAGATGCACACCAGGTCTGGCCTCTTGAATGCCAGCATCCAATGCAGCAGAGGTAACATCCAAGAGCCTGACGGCAGATGCATCGCTATCAGCACCAGCAATTGCTGTTATGGCAGCATCGCCGTAATAACCCTCATAAATAACACCCAGATCCATGCTGACCAAATCACCACGTTGAATAACTCGCTTGGATGAAGGGATCCCATGAACTACTTCCTGATTGACACTCACACATAAGGTAGCAGGATAACCCCTGTAACCCTTGAACGCAGGCAAGGCATTACGCCTCACTATCTCACTGTACGCAATGGAATCCAGTTCAGCAGTGGTGAGACCAGGTCTCAAATTCTCTTTCAAAAACTGTAATACTTCAGCTACGATATGACCAGCGACATACATCAAATCTATTTCCCATTTTTCTTTAATCGGGATAATAGATTTTATACGCTTATTCCGTTTTTTCACTATTCTCTACGCCCTTTTAACTTCACGCCCTTGATAAAACTGTCATAATTTCTTGTAATAAGATGTGATTCAAGTTGTGCCATCGTATCCATAGCCACACCAATGACAATCAATAAAGCTGTACCACCGAAATAAAAGGGGACATTGAAATTGGCAATCAAAACACTCGGCAAAACACAAATGGCAGATATATAGACAGCACCCACCAATGTAATACGAGTCAAAATTCTATCAATCAACTCAGCCGTTTTATGACCAGGCCGTATTCCAGGAATATAACCGCCATGATTTTTCAAATTTTCGGCTATATCTACAGGATTGAATGTAATAGCAGTATAAAAATAACAAAAAAAGACAATCAATACCACAAACAACAGCTCATAAAAAAAACTGCCGGGACGCAATGCCTGTGCAATTGATTGCATCCATGGAATCTGAATAAAATTGGCAATAGTTGCCGGAAACATAATAATCGAAGATGCAAAAATAGGAGGTATCACGCCAGCAGAATTGATCTTCAACGGTAAATGAGCAGTCTGTCCTCCATAAACTTTTCTACCTACGACTCTTTTGGCATAATGTATTGGAATGCGCCTGTTGGCTCGTTCCATAAAGCATATAAAAGCTATAACAAAAACCATCATTATCAATAAAAACAAAAGAATAATCGGACTTAGATCACCGGTTTTCACCAAAGAAAAGGTATTGCTGATCGCAGCAGGCATTCTGGCGACTATACCGGCAAAAATAATCAATGAAATACCATTACCTATTCCTCTTTCTGTTATCTGCTCACCAAGCCACATGATAAACATTGTGCCTGACATAAATGTAATGGCAGTCAACAAACGGAAACTCCAACCTGGATGCAAAACAACCGGAATACCATCAGGCGAAGTCATGCTTTCCAAACCGATAGCCATGCCGATAGCCTGCACCAAACTGATTACAACCGTGCTATAACGAGTATACTGGCTGATCTTTTTACGGCCTGATTCGCCTTCTTTCTTAAGGGCCTCCAGATGTGGCACCGCTACTGTCAAAAGCTGCAAAATGATCGAAGCGCTGATATAAGGCATTATGCCCAATGCAAAAATGGACATGTGCTCCAATGCGCCACCGGAAAACATATCGAAAAGTCCAAACAAAGTGCCCTTTGCCTTAGCCAGAAAAGAAGAGAGGGCTTGGACATTTATACCGGGAGCCGGCACCTGGACACCCATTCTATACACCGCCAGCATAAAAAGGGTAAATCCTATGCGACGCCCTAGTTCAGGTGCCTGCGCTAATGCCTGGATTCCTCGTAACACAGTAATTACCTTATTTTGTTACGATATCTATCTGGCCGCCGGCTGCCCTGATTTTCGTGGCAGCCGTATCGCTTATAGCATCGGCTTTAATCGTGATCGCCCGATTTATCTCACCATCTCCAAGAATTTTCAAGAGATTGAACCGCTTTTTGATCAATCCATGTTTTTTCAATATCGCAAGATCAATAACGCTATTGAACTGAAAGTCATTCAACTGTGTCAGATTGACCACCCCATAGGTCTTATGCGCGAAATTTTTGAAACCTCTTTTGGGCAACTTTCTATAGAGAGGCATCTGGCCGCCTTCAAAACCCGGTTCTATATTACCACCCGTTCTGGCTTTTTGACCCTTTGAACCACGACAAGCAGTTTTACCATGGCCTGAGCCATTACCTCTACCAACACGCTTTTTATTTTTGCGAGCACCCTCTTGAGGTGCCAAATCATTTAAGGTCAACATCGGAATTACACCTCATTCTTAAGAAACTTTGCATTAGCTACCGACATATTCAGGGACTTAATCCCTTCAAAGGTAGCATACACAATATTATGAGGATTGTTTGTCCCCAAACTTTTGGTTAGGACGTCATGTATTCCGGCAGCTTCCATGATCGCACGCACAACAGCGCCAGCAATAACACCGGTCCCAGGTGAAGCTGGCTTTAACACCACCTTTCCTGCACCAAAATGACCGAGAACGTCATGCGCTATGGTCTTACCCTGCATCGGAAGCGCCACCATATTTTTTTTGGCCTTTTCGACAGCCTTGCGTAAGGCATCCGGCACCTCACGAGCCTTGCCAAGTGCGTAACCGACACGACCCTCGCCGTCACCAACTATCGCCAATGCACTGAATCCGAATCGTCTGCCACCCTTAACCACTTTTGCTACTCTATTAATGGAAACGATCTTCTCGATATAATTTTCTTGTGCAGATTGATCCTGCATCATCTTTCCTCCGCCAGTATCTTGTTAGAACTCTAATCCTGCTTCACGTGCAGAATCAGCCAATGCCTTGACACGGCCATGATATATATAGCCCCCTCTATCAAAAGCGATTCGAGTTATACCATTGGCTTTAGCTTTTTGAGCAATCAACTTGCCGACCAATTGAGCAACAGAAACCTTACCAGTTACATCCTTGAGTTGTTCCTGCAATTCCTTACTCAGGGAGGATGCGGAAAGAAGAGTCATATGCTTGGTATCATCAATAATCTGAGCATAAATATGCTTTGCACTTTTAAATACCACCAAACGAGGTCTCTCGGGAGTACCCGACAATTTTTTGCGGATTCTGACCTTTCTTCTTATTCGAGCCAATACCTTATCACTACTTTTCATGACCGCTCCAATCAATTAAACTATTTTTTCTTTGTAGCAGCCTTACCTGCTTTACGAATAATAACTTCATTTTCATACTGTATCCCTTTACCCTTATATGGCTCAGGAAGTCTAAAGGATCTTATCTTTGCAGCAGTTAAACCCAATAATTCCTTGTCAGCACTCTCCAAAATTATTGTGATGCCTTTCTGTTTATCAACCTTTGCATCCACACCCTTTGGTAGGGTGAAATCAATCGGATGTGAATAGCCTAAATTCAGAACCAACTGATTGCCTTTTTCATCCACTTTATAGCCTACACCTGTAACCGTAAGCCTCTTCTGAAAACCTTTGGTGACACCCACGACCATATTGTCGACCAAGGTTCTCGTTAACCCATGTATGGAACGACTTTCTCGGGAATCATCCTTACGACTGACCACAATCTGACCATCGATGATCTCTATAGAGGCAAGTGGATGCAGTTCTCTAGACAATACCCCCTTGGGACCGGAAACAGTAATGGAACGGCCATCACAATTAACCTTGGCGCCCGTTGGTATTACAATAGGTTTTTTCCCTATTCTTGACATATTCGTACCCTCATTACCAAATTGAACAAATTAATTCGCCGCCGAGCTTGTTTTTCCTTGCCTGCGTATCGGTCAATAATCCCTTAGAAGTAGAAACTATTACCATACCCGCGCCGTTTTTGATTTTAGGAATTTTATCATAAGAACAATAAACTCGTCTACCTGGTTTGCTCAAACGCTTCACACCCAAGATCATCGGAGATTTATTATTATACTTCAAAACAATCTTCAGCACATCGAATTCTTTATCCCTGATAAGACGATAACTATCAATAAATCCTTTCTGCTTTAAAAGTTCTATCATAGCAACTTTTATTTTGGAGGCAGCTATTTCTATCTTATCATGCTTTGCAGACGCTGCATTTCTCAATCTTGTCAACATATCTGCTATAGGATCTGTCATAGACATAACACAATAAACTCCCCTTATTTTTAAAAAGCCTTAAGAACTACCAGCTCGATTTAGTAACACCAGGTATCAGACCAAAAGATGCCATATTTCTAAAACAAATTCTACAAATACCATATTTCCGTAAAAATGCCCTTGGTCTACCACAAAAAGGACATCTGTTGTGTTGTCTTACAGCAAACTTAGGCTTACGCGAGGCTTTAATCAACATTGCTTTTCTTGACAAGTCTTCCTCCCAATCTATGAATTATTTTCTGAATGGAACATTCAAGCTCGTCAGTAAGTAACGGGCTTCTTCGTCATTTTTTGCAGTAGTTACAATAGTTATATTCATACCTTTAATCTTGTCTATTTTATCATAATTGATTTCGGGGAAAATAATCTGTTCCTTCAAGCCAAAGGTGTAATTACCATGTCCATCGAAACCACGTGGTGACAACCCCCTGAAATCCCTGATTCTTGGAATAGCAATATGTATCAATTTCGTAAGAAAATCATACATTCTTTTTTTACGCAAAGTCACAGAACAACCTATTGGCAGACCGACGCGTATCTTAAAAGCAGCGATGGATTTCTTGGCCTTTCTTACGACCGGCTTCTGACCTGAGATAGCAGTCAACTCCTCCACAGCCGTTTCAATAATCTTAGGGTTCTGGACAGCCTCTCCCAATCCCATATTAATGACAACCTTTTCAAGTTTCGGCACTTGCAAGATATTTTTATACTTGAAATGCGCCATTAATTCCGGAAGTGCTTTGTCTTTATATACTTGATACAATAAACTCATAAGAAATAATCTCCACAATTACTTGACAACAGGAATAACATCACCACATTTTTTGCAGATACGTACCTTTTTGCCATCCTCTAAAACCTTCATAGCAACACGAGCAGGCTCACTACATTTAGGACATATCAACATTAAATTCGACAAGTGAATAAATGCCTCCTGCTCTATAATACCGCCCTGATTTTTAGGATTGGGCTTCACATGACGCTTCACCATATTAATACCTTCTACTTTAGCCTTATTTTTATCAACTAAAATAGTCAGGATTTTACCAGTCTTATTCCTATCCTTGCCTGCAATCACAGACACTTTATCATTCTTATGCAATTTTATTTTAAAGGTTTTCATGGACAAGACCCCAACTATATAACTTCAGGCGCCAACGAAACAATTTTCATAAATCTTTTTGCCCTCAACTCTCTGGCGACAGGCCCAAAAATACGAGTGCCCACGGGTTCACCATATTGATTCACAATGACGGCGGCATTATCGTCAAAACGAATCAAAGAACCATCCGGACGCGCCACTTCTTTTTTAGTCCTAACCACTACAGCCTTAGCCACATCACCTTTTTTCACCTTGGAATTAGGCAGAGCCTCTTTTATGGCAACGACAATCATATCGCCAATATAAGCATAGCGTCGTCTTGTACCGCCTAACACCCTTATGCAACTTACAATTTTTGCGCCTGAATTGTCTGCGACATTCAAGACTGTCTCTTGCTGTATCATATCAATCCCTCACTCACTATATCGCCTTTTCCAAGATATCTTTAACCACCCAACGCTTATGTTTACTGATAGGCCGGCTCTCTTCTATCAATATAGTATCTCCGAGACCACAACTACCATCAGGATCATGCGCCATATATTTTTTGTGTTTTGAAATATACTTTCCATAAATAGGATGCTTTAATCTGCGGCTAACTGTAACAACAACAGTTTTATTCATTTTATTGCTGCTAACAATACCTATTAAAGTTTTCTTTGAATTCTGTTGTTCATTCATATCATTATCCTTGACTGCCCATTCTTGCCGTGATTAGTGTTTTAAGACGTGCAATATCTCTTCTGACGACCCTTATACGCATGGTATTTTCCAGCTGATGGGTTGCATGCTGAAACCGTAAATTAAAAAGTTCATGACGATACTCCGTCTCTTTTTTCATCAGATCAGCAATATCCAAATCATTCCAATCGTTCTTTTTCTTCATGCCATCTCACCCCTTGTAACAAACTTGGTAGCTATCGGCAATTTATATGATGCAAGGCGAAACGCCTCTCTGGCAGAAGCCTCATCGACCCCTTCCATTTCATATAGAATTCTCCCTGGCTTTACTGGGGCCATCCAGTATTCAACAGCTCCCTTACCGCTACCCATTCTTGTTTCAGCAGGCTTCTTGGTAACTGGCTTATCAGGGAAAATACGAATCCATATCTTGCCGCTACGCTTCATATAACGGCTGATAGCTATTCTCGCCGCCTCGATTTGCTGGGATGTAATCTTGCCATTTTCAAGGGCCTTCAAGCCAAAATCACCAAATGCAAGCGTTGAACCACGAAATGCCAATCCTTTTATTCTGCCTTTATGTTGTTTTCTATATTTTACTTTTTTAGGGCTTAACATATCATTATCCTTAAAAACTCTTTTAAAATTGCTTATACATTCTTATACTTTAATTATACATGCCGGGTTCCAACCCAGGCAGAACCTCTCCCTTAAAAATCCAAACCTTTATACCTATAGTTCCGTAAGTGGTATGGGCTTCAGCCAAACCATAATCTATATCGGCACGCAGTGTGTGAAGCGGCACCCTGCCTTCCAGATACCACTCTCTTCTGGCCAACTCAGCACCGCCCAAGCGGCCGGCACAAGCTATTCTTACGCCCTGAGCGCCAAATTTCATGGCCATACTGACAGCCTTTTTCATTGCCCTTCTAAACGACACCCTTCTCAAAAGTTGGCCTGCTATATTTTCAGCAACCAATTTTGCATCTATTTCAGGACGCCTCACCTCAACAATATCGATAGCCACAGGTCTTTTGATGAGTTTTTCAATGTCTTTTTTAAGATTCTCGATCTCAGCACCCTTTTTGCCTATGATGATTCCAGGACGAGCAGTATGTATTTTTACCATCAATCGCTGGGCGGCGCGTTCTATCTCTATGCGTGAAACACCAGCATGCTTTAATCTGTCGAATAGATATGAACGAAGCTTATTGTCTTCCACAAGCAAGACAGGGTATTCTTTTTGCGCAAACCATTTAGAGTCCCAGCTTCTTGTGATCTTCACACGCAAACCAATTGGATTAACCTTCTGTCCCAAACTGTCCTCCTACCTTATTATGCTTCATCCAGAATAATAGTAATATGTGAATATCTATGCAAAATTCTATAAGCACGCCCTTGCGCCCTCGGCTGTATCCTTTTTAACTGAGGACCTTTATCTACAGCGATCTTCTTGACATAGAGATTATCGATATCGATGCTTGGATTCTGATCCGCATTGGCTATAGCGGATTCCAAGACTCTTTTGATAAGCCTTGCGCCTTTTTTAGGCATTAAATTTAAGATATGGACAGCATCACCCGCCTTTTTACTTTTGATAGCATCGGCTACCAACCGCGCCTTCTGCGGTGAGATTCTGATATATTTGGCAATAGCACGTGCTTGCATGGTTTATATCTCCGTTTTATTTCTTCTGCACTTTTGTCTTTCTATCACCAGAGTGCATAGTAAAGGTTCGCGTTGGAGCGAATTCACCTAATTTATGGCCAACCATATTTTCAGTAACAAAAACAGGTATGAACTTGCGCCCGTTGTGTACTGCAAAGGTAAGACCCACCATTTCCGGCAATATCATGGAACGCCTTGACCAGGTCTTCAAAACCTTCCTATCCTTTGACTGCACAGCCATTTCAACCTTTTTCATCAGATGGTCATCTACAAAAGGACCTTTTTTAATAGATCTTGGCATTGCTCTTCCCTATATAAGATTATTTTTTCCTTGCTTTGATAATAAATCTGTCACTGGTCTTATTTTTACGCGTCTTATAACCTTTGGTAGGCCAACCCCAAGGACTGCAAGGATGTCTGCCTCCAGAAGAACGGCCTTCACCACCACCCATTGGATGATCCACCGGATTCATGGCCACGCCTCTTACCGATGGACGTATGCCCAACCACCTGCTTCTACCAGCCTTACCAAGCGAGATATTCTCATGATCCAAATTGCCTACCTGTCCGACTGTCGCCTTACATCTGGCCAAAAACAATCTCACTTCGCCACTCGGCAGGCGCAATTGAACATAATCACCCTCTTTGGCCATCAGCTGGGCAGCAGCGCCGGCGCTTCGCACAATCTGGCCGCCCTTACCCGGCCTCATCTCTACATTGTGAACCAATGTACCAAGAGGCATATTCCTTAACTCCATACAGTTACCAGGCCTGATATCAGCTGCAACGTCAGCGACAACGGCATCACCGACACTCAAACCATGCGGAGCTATAATATAACCCTTTTCCCCATCCAGATATTGAAGCAGAGCGATTCTTGCACTTCTATTGGGATCATATTCGATCGCAGAGACTTTAGCTGGGATACCAAGCTTATTCCGCTTGAAATCTATGATGCGATAAAAAAGCTTCGATCCGCCGCCCCTGTGTCGCGCTGTCACACGGCCGTAATTGTTTCTACCACCGGCCTTCTTAAGAGGCTCAATCAGACTTTTTTCTGGCTTAGCCTTGGTAATATCTTTATTATCCAATACGGTCATGAACCGCCTACTTTTAGTTGTTGGCTTGAAAGTCTTAATAGGCATCAAAATACCCCTGAAAAGAAATCGATAGTATCTTCAGGCCGTAATCTCACTATGGCCTTTTTAATATCGGATTTTTTACCGATAAAACGCCCCATTCTTTTGGGCTTACCGGTGATCTTCAATGTATTAACCGAAACCACCTTGACCTTAAATATTTTCTCTACAGCTTCTTTGATTTCGATCTTGTTAGCTGTTTTATCGACACGCACGACAATCTGATTAGCCATTTCCTTATGAAATGTAGCCTTCTCAGTAATATGTGGCGCCTTGATAACAGAATATATATCTCTCATATCACTAACCTCTGCTGTATCTGTTCGACAGCACCCTCTTTCAAAAGGAGATATTTATACTTCAAAACATCATACACATTCAATGCTGACGAGAGCAACACCTTTACATTCGGAATATTTCTCGCTGACAGTTCTACATTTCTATCCTGAGCATCCAAAACAATCAGGGCCTTGTCGGCATCGAACCGTGTCAAGACCTGCACCATGTCTTTTGTCTTGATCCCTGACAGCTCGAAGTCCCTGATAACCATCAAGGCATCAGCCTTATACTTGGAAGCCAAGGCCATACGCAATCCCAATTTACGCACCTTTTTAGGGATATTATAGGCATAATCCCTGGGCTTAGGACCGAACACGGAACCGCCGCGGCGCCATACAGGAGAGGTATTGCTTCCTGCCCTGGCATTGCCGGTACCCTTCTGCCTCCAAGGCTTTTTGCCACCGCCGCTCACTTCATCACGTCTTTTCGTAGAGGCATTGCCGGACCGCCTCTTGGCAAGCTGCCAATTGACGACATCGTATAGAATTGCAGTATTTGGCTCAAGCGACACAATGGCATCGCTCATTTCACACTCTGCAATCTTTTCTTTTTTTGCATTATATACAGGTAGAATCGCCATATTTGCCTATCTCCTACTTACAATTCACATAAACCAATTGATTAACGGCCCCCGGCACGCTACCTTTGACAAAGAGCAAGTTTTCTTCCGGCCTGACATCCATGACCAATGAATTCTTGACGGTCTTCCTATCTCCACCCATTCTACCAGGCATCCTCTTGCCTTTTATAACATGTGCAGGAAATGTATTTTGACCAGTAGAGCCCATCTCTCTATGATGCTTGGAACCATGCCCCATACTTCCACGGCGGAAATTGTGTCTTTTCACTGTACCCTGAAATCCCTTACCCTTTGAATAACCAACAATATCAACAAGCTGCTTGATTTCAAGATCATTCAACGTGATAACCTGGCCAGGCTGAAAGGCTGCTATGTCATCTACCTTAAACTCTGCAAGATGATAAAACCCGTGAGAAACTCCGGCCTTTTTGACATGGCCCTGCTCTGGAAGTGTGAGCTTGTGCAAAGGCTTCTCCAAATATCCAAGCTGTACAGCATTATAACCATCATTTTCAAGGGTTTTGGTCTGCAATACCGTACAAGGACCCACCTCCAACACCGTAACAGCCACTGCCTGCCCGGTAGGAGTAAATGTTTTCAGCATACCTTTTTTTCTACCCAGAATGCCCCTGAGCGGCAACATAGTCATTTCCTCACCTTTTTTAAAATAAAACTAACCTATCTAATCTATTTTGATTTCCACATCAACACCAGCGGAAAGCTCAAGCTTACCAAGTGCGTCCATGGTTTGCTGAGTTGGCTCAAGAATATCGACCAACCTCTTATGGGTACGCAACTCAAACTGTTCCCTTGATTTCTTGTCGATATGAGGAGAACGCTGAACAGTAACCTTATTGATATTCGTAGGAAGCGGAATAGGCCCAACCACTCGCGCTCCGGTCCGTCTCGCAGTATCTACTATCTCATGAACAGACTTGTCAAGCTGTTTATGATCATACCCTCTTAGCCTAATTCTGATTCTTTCTGTATTCAACATATCGCCAACACTTTACTCTATAATTTGACTTACTACACCAGCGCCGACAGTGCGGCCACCCTCACGAATGGCAAAACGAAGACCTTCTTCCATGGCAATAGGCTGAATCAATGTCACCTCAAGAGATACATTGTCGCCAGGCATCACCATCTCA
>JBEULL010000031.1:0-5631 GCA_041287365.1 Dissulfuribacterales bacterium
AAAGCCAGAAGAAACAGCAGGCCTGTTACAAAAAACCATGAGCCCTTTTCTAAACCATGTCTGAACGAATTTAAATCTCAACCCATTTAATTGATACTCCCATAAATAATATTTTTATAAAATAAATAACACGAATATATTCCAGTTAATCCATGGATGCAACCCTGTGATATCATAAGGCAAGAGACGCCTTACAGATTATTGAATAGCCCTTGTCAGATGTTGAAAACACTCTCTGAGCGTGCAAACGCCGCATGAGTGATATCTAAAAACAGGGATATTGCCTGTTTTTATTATTTTTTTTGCCTCATTTCTGGCTGTGTGTGATATTTTGTTAGTGAAAATAACCAAGGCATCCACGCCCTTGATTTTGGAGCCTAACCTGTTCTCTGATCTTGTAAACACCTTGAGATTGATGCCGAACCTCTCGGCCTCGTTTTTGTATTCTCTCTCTAACCTGTCCATACCGCCTATCAGCGCTACACACATAACCCCCCCTATGTTTTTGTTAATTTTTTGTCAGCGGTCTGTTCTGTAAACGTAAAACCCTGAATCCAGCCTATAATCTTGTCTTTTATTGCAAGGGCGGCCGCCGTACATATAGGGTCTAACTGGGTTCCCGAGAGCAGTGCGATCTCCTCGAACGCCATCCATGGCGATATGGCCTTTTTATACGGCCTGTCTTGCATCATCGCCGAAAGGGTGTCGGCTACAGAAAGTATCCTGGCCCCGATTGGGATTTCGTTGCCCTTCAGACCAGCCGGATAACCCCCTCCGTCATATCTTTCGTGGTGATGGAGCACCATGTCTCTGATGCCCCCTTTTTCTTTGAAACAACTCACCGCGCCTATGATATCGGCCCCTATTTCAGGGTGTTTTTTTATGTGCCGCCACTCCTCTTCGGTCAATTTCTCCTTTTTAGAGAGGATGTAGTCAGGGATCCCGATCTTGCCGATGTCGTGCAGGTGACCTGCTATATGGATCACATCGGCCTGTTGGGTTGTAAAACCTATCTTTAAGGCTATCAAGTACCCTATCACCGCTACATGCTGCGAATGGTTATAGGTATGTCTGTCTTTGGCGTCTATGGCGTTTCCAAGCGCCTCTGCGAATTGATGCAGGCTCACGCTGGCCTTGACAATGTCAATGACATCCGTTCCGGTATTTAATTCACTCCAATCCTCGCACCACAGCATCTGTCTGTCCCCCTTTCATAACATGAATAGTTTTCCACCCCAATAGACGATGCCTGAGACGATCCAGGCCAGGACCAGTTCATAACCGATCATAAACATCGGCCAGCGCCAGGAGTTTGTCTCACGCCTTACGACCGCCACAGCGGCCATGCACGGGACATAGGTTAGCACGAACACCATCAGGGTGTAGGCGACCAGCGGGCTGTAAAACGGATCTTTTTGAAGCGCTGTCTTGAGATCGTCTGCGTCTTCCTCTCCTGCGCCTACGCTGTAAAGTGTCCCAAGGGTGGCGACCACCACCTCCTTTGCGCCGAAGCTTGCAAAAAGGGCTGTGCCTATCTTCCAGTCACCGAGCCCTATGGGTTTAAGAAAAAAGGCGGCCGCATGCCCTATCCTGCCTGCAAAGCTCTGTTCAAGCCTCTTTTCAGCGAGCTCATTTTCAAGGAGTTTGGCCTCGTTTTTGTCCTGCGCCGCCTCGATTCTGGTCTTGTAGGTCTCTTCAAGCTGAGGATTTGCAAGGAAGCTTGAGAGAAACCACATCACTACTGATATAGCGAGGATGATGGTCCCCGCCTTTTTTATGTACAGCCATGCCCTCTCCCACATAAGGTTTTGTATCATCTCGATCTCGACACCCGGTACAAGACCAAGGGCAGACAACCGATTTCTGAGCTCACAGCCGGCCTTCACCGCCACAAACCGCACCCTTTCGCCTGTTCTCACTATCGCAAGCGGCATAATATCACCTCTTCTTTCTCTTTTTTTATTTGACCAACTCAACTTCTATTGATTCCGCATCATCTCTGCGAAGGAAGAGGTGATATCCCCTGACCTTGACGTCAATTGGATCGCCAAGCGGAGCCACGCGCTCGACCTCCACCAGAGAACCCGGGTTCATCCCCATGGCCGCAATCCGTTTGTTTGTCTCGCCACAGCCCTTGATCTTTATGACTCTGCCCTTCTGCCCCGGTTTCAATGCCTTTAGATTGGTACCGGCCATCGCCATTCCTCCTTCTTGCATATTATGTTTTTTTACATCTTCCAGGGTTATGGAGATGCACTTTTCGCAGTTTTCCTGACTGTGGCCCTGATCGCAGTGATAGCCGAACCCTCTAATCCATTGTGTCCCCCCCCTCGGGCATATCGCGACAAACTCAACAAATTGGCTCAGTCTTTCCAAAACAGCCTTCGGGATCGAGTGCTCCATCTGGCAGGCGGTTTTGTCGGCTATCGCATAGTCCACGGCCAGGACATTGACAAAAAAATCCCGTAGGACCTCGTGCCGCCGTACTACATCCTCTGCGACGGCCTTGCCATCTGAGGTAAGCGTGACTAAATCATGTGGGGCATAGTTGATCAGCCCTTTGTCGGCCAGGGCCCGCAGCGCACCCGTAACGGATGAGTTGCCGACCTTGAGCCGTCTGGCTATATTCTTCGATCTCGCCGCCTGTTTTTCTTTGACGACATGGAAGATGCCTTCCAGATAGTCTTCCAGGCTGGCAGTCAGGGTCTCTGCGACGATCATAGACATACCTTGGTGATAATATTTTATATTGCCTAAAAAAATACGCCTTGCCGAATATTTTGTCAAGAGATTTTTTACCTTATCATCGCAAACGCATCAAAAGACCTCTGCCCTATTACGCCAACCCTTCTTAGCCACATACAAAGCCTTATCCGCTAAGCCCTATCCGCTCCTTCCAGCAACTCCTTGGATAGAGAGATCCGTTCATCTGGAAAACTGACTGCGCCTACGCTAATAGCAATCTGAAAGGTGTTATTCTGAAATCTGAATTCATGGTCTTCTATCGCCTTCCTTAGACACCGTAAGAAAGGACAGGAGCAAGAAAGGACAGGCATATCTTTATTGGCGTAAGAAAGGACGGCGTAAGAAAGGACAGGCATATCTTTATTAATGTATTTTGTTATTAAATTTTATTTTAAAAGATATGCCTGTCCTTTCCTTTCTCGCTTTCCTTTTTCTTCGTCCTTTCCTTTCTCCTGTCCTTTCTGTTGGCAATGGGGACAAGGTCACTGTCATTGATTTAAAATGTTCTACATAATTTCATGGTTGCCACTTGCTTACGACGCTATAGATCTTGACAAGTGTTATATCAATTAAATATATGACGATATGAAAAATAAAAAACATAAACACAACCAACTGAAGAGCCAACCAGATTCCCCAGATGGCCATCAGGATGCCTATGAGGTGCGGGGTAGGCTGTGGATTAATGGAAAGGATGGGACATTTTTAGGATACGGCAGAGTCGTACTCCTTGAGAGGATTCGTGAGCATGGCTCCATAACCATGGCTGCGAAATCCATGGAGATGTCCTATCGAGCGGCCTGGGAGCTGGTGGAATCCATGAACACACAGGCCAAGACTCCATTGGTTGAAACGGTTACAGGTGGAAAAGGCGGTGGAGGTGCAAGGCTCACAGAGGCCGGAGAGAGGGCTATAGAGACCTTTTGGAATCTTTACGAAAGTTTCAAAAAATTTCTAAAAAATGAAACACAACACCTGGAGTTTTAGTAAAATATCAAAGTTTTTGAAAAGGGTCTCGCTTTGTGGAGACCCTTTTTTTGAAAAAGACGATCCTTTCCATGACACCACCCTCGAACTCCCGATGATCGTCTCTACTTCCGCCCTGGTGGCGATGCTTATCATATTCTTCAATAACCCATGGGGACATGGATTCAGAATCATTATATGCAGTTCGTATTTATCACAACTACCCGTAACAATATCATTAAAAACTGAAAGAATATTTATATTGCCCTGCTGAGTTCTATACCTATCATTTTACTGTATTAAAAGTATATTTATATACAAAATCCTTTGGCGAATAAAAATCTAAAGGCTTGCCACCTATTTCTGCATAAGGATAACCAAAGGTATTGAGCGATTCACCCGCTTGTTTTGGATTCAAAACGATATCTCTACCCTTAGCAATCACTACACGATATGCATCTGCTCCACCCCAAAAATACTCCACATATTCCTTGGTCTTTGGGCTATTCCACTCTAGTTTTTCAACTAACATAGCCTTTCTAACATCTGCAGGATCGACAGTAACCCATCCATAACCAGGCAGATAAAATTCAGCCCAGCAGTGCTGATAAGTAGTAATATCCTCCTCTGTTTTTTTCCCCAATCTAATACCAAAAACCTCACGGGCAGGGATACCAGCCGCCTTGCAGAGCGCTATAAAGATAGATGATATATCCGTACACTTTCCACCAGGCCTCTTAAGTAATACACACACATCTCCTTTGCCACAGCCAACCGTATTGGGATCCCTAAAGGAATTTTGACACACCCAGTCATAGATGGCACGGGCCTTTGATAAAACAGTCGTCTTATCTTTAGTGATTTCATTCGCCAGTTTTTTCACCTCTCCATCTATTGGTCCAAACTTATTTGGCTTTAGATATTCTTCAAACTCCTTTGGATTAAATGAAATCCCTTTATCGTCCGGTAAATTCCGTTGCTCTATTTCATTCCGTTCTACAAAAAATGATAAAGTAAGCTTGCGAGAATGTGCATCCTTTGGCCATTCTGCATATAAAATTGGTGTACTATTGGCTTGGTCTGTATAAACTGCCATTTGAGAATAATCACCAGAAACTTTGATATCTGTAACTAACTGATACTTATCTGAAATTGGATATGGCACCCATAACTTTGCCTCATGGCCCTTTTCTTGATTAGATAAATCCACTTCCAATGTGACATAACCCGCCTGCTTTGAAGCAGCAAAGACAAACACAGGTAATAATAGACTGCACAAAACTACAAGTAATTGATAAAGTCTATAAAATTTCATAAATTAACACTCCTTTTATTTTTTCTCTGAAAGACCTATAATATCCTTTGCATCACCTGCATAATAACAGACATTATGAAATGCCTCTTTTGCCAATCCATCTGCCACTTGTTTGATTGCATTTATATTATCTCCAAATACGATAATACGTGTGTTTCTATCATCCACTGGCAATCTTCCATCCTCCTTGGCCTTGAAAATTTCACCGACATCTTTACCATCCATCACTCCATCAAAGGGAATATTTTTGGCGATCTTCAATGAACCTTTTGAAAAATCTTCAGCCTTTCTACTGTCAATAAACCATGCTGTTTTGTCATTTTCATAGATATATTTAATGCCATCCAATTCACATTGAGTGATATTTCCAAGACTCAGCCATACAGGAATTCCCAATTGATACCGAGATACATTGGTAAAGCCTTCTTTGGATAATTCCTTGGCTACTCGTTTACTTTTACCGCAATAAATCCCATCGCAGTAGAGAACAATAGCCTTTGTTTTGTCATCGTTTACTATCCTTTTGATTTCTGACACATCGGAGGTATAGAGGGCCTTGCTGACCCCAGGCTTTGGTGCTACTACGACAGCCCCTGGAATATGGC
>JBEULL010000032.1:0-15890 GCA_041287365.1 Dissulfuribacterales bacterium
ACGTCTTAATCCCCTCTAATCGGGTCAATGGATTCTAACTTATCATTCGAAGCGGTGAGCATCGCTTCGAGGCGTCTTAATCCCCTCTAATCGGGTCAATGGATTCTAACAAAAATGGCGAAGAATTTCTTAGAGAGCAGATAAAGTCTTAATCCCCTCTAATCGGGTCAATGGATTCTAACTCTGATTATCTTTTTGAACGAAAATATAATACGTTAGACTCAACAAATCGTCAACCTCTTAAAATGTTGCCGCTGTTAGAGAATATTCGAACCCCTTTGTTTTTAACTAGTTGATTTTAAAAAAGTTTTTCTGCGCTAACCAATTTAAGACATCTAATAAAATCAAAGTGTTATAATATATCCAGAAATAAAGGCGGTTAGCGCAAAAAAGAATCCATAATAATATGAAATTTTCAAAGAACATAACTAATAAAAATTTTGATCCTTATTGAACGATTGAAAATTCAACCATAGATCTTCATACTCCAAAAATTCTCAGACTATAATAAAATTCTCATCCCGTTGTATAGGCACCTTCATGCCTAATGTTCTGATCTCGTCAGCACATTCCGTACATAGCTTGAAATAAATGACGCTGTCTTCTTCAGGCAATAGCAGCCTCTTTACCTCAGATTTTACAGCCCTTTCCTGTTCGTGAGTCAGTTCGCCCTCAAAGATGCTATAAAGCACCCTTGTTGTATATTTTGTCATAATCTTGGCTATCTTTGCAAGTCTTTTATTGTCAGAAATATCATAACTGATTACAAAATATGATTTTTTAGGTTTCACAGGTACTCATACCCCCTGAATACTCTTGCCATAACTAAACCACCCAGAACTCATCCTCTTCAAACCCGATCTCGCCCCAGCCAAAAACATCTATATTCTCTATACACATCTTGCAGATACTCCAAAAACGCACCCTATCCTCACGAGGTTTAATGAGTGCTTTTATCTCCCGCTTGAGTTCGTCAATTTGCTTTTCGTTTAAATGGCATTCAAACACGCTTTTTTGCAGACGCTTGCCATAATTCAACATGAGACGCATGACCCTTTGTCTGCGTCTGTCATCGGTTATATCGTAGGATACAAGCAGATACATGGCCGCCTACCGTATCGGAAAAGGTGTGTAGTCCTTTACATCACCCTTTAGATATTGCACAAAATGCCTTATCTGACGCATGATTACATCCCTGTATGAATATTCCATTCCATCAAGGTGAAAGACCACCTTGTCCGCCATCCTGCGTTCGTATTGCGCTATGAACTTGCGCCATCCGGCGCTGGTGAGCCTTATACCCCTGCCCTCAGACGAGGCCGCGTCATCCCCATCTTCTACATCCTCTCCTCTGCATTCCATGAAGTCATCCGTCTTAATCACTCCAAGATTAAAAACGCTCAAGACCAGCGTATCTATAAGCACAGGACGCCATTCCTCCATGAGATCCAAAACGAGGCTTGGGCGGCCATAATCAACTGTATGCAAAAAGCCGAGGTATGGATCAATGCCGGCAAGATTCACGGCCCTTGCCACCGTATGGAGCAGAAAAGTATATCCCAGGCTCAGGAGGGCATTTACCGGGTCCTTGGGCGGACGGCGCTGTCTGGAAGTAAATGTTATTCCGTCAGCCTTGAAACCTTGGCCCCATGCCTTGAAATATATGGCGGCGCCCTGGCCTTCATAACCTCGTAGCTCATTCAGATTAGCAGCCTTGTCGATGCGTTCAATGAGTCTTGACAGAATAGCGATGGGTTGAGTGATTTCAACACCCTTATGATTCTTCTGAATGCGGGATAGCACCACTCTCTGATTTCTGAGCTTCCCTCTAACCACGGCCTTGGCAAAGGCCAGGCCGAAGGCCTCGTCATCGTGCCGCCTGAACTGAGACTTACGTAAAAAGATATTCTTGCTTTCAGGGCCGTCCAGCCTGCCGTAATACCTGCCGGTATTGTCGCTAAAGATGGTGTCTATGCCCTCACGAAGCAAGGTCTTGATAGCGGCAGGTGTAAACATGACCGGCCCAGCCACTATCACCTGTTCCAGCTTTGCGATGTGCACACTGTGCAACAGCTCGCCGTTCTTCTTGACAAGAAATCTGCCGCCTTCCTTGTGGACAATAGCTTGAGGCTCTATCAGGTATAAGATACCCATATCAATCAAACCCTCTAAAATAACATAAATTCAAACCGCCTTAATTGCCAGACAGCCGCCTTCGTTTATTTCAAACCTGAAACCGTTAATCTCAACAAACGGCCGCCTAGAGGCCTTGAGCGCGACACCTATCTCCTGTTCCAACAGAGCTATCCGTGTCTTCATAGACTCCAATTCTTGAAACGATCCAATCCATTTAAGACAGAGCTCCCTGGGCGTGGCGTATTGCGCTGAATAACGCTTGTCCAAAGGCGGAACCAGCTCTGGCTGCACATGCAAAAGGGGCGATGGATAGCGACCAAGCCTCAATTCTTTGCTGTCAAAGATGCAATGGCAGTCAACCTCTGCCACCAATGACGGCAGCAGTTCTCGAACACGAGCACAACTTATGGGCCGAGGATGAAGATTGGCCAGCTGGCGGTTCACTGTTTTTTCTCTGTAATCAGGGCAATGACTCAATATCTCGTGCAGTTCTTGATGGCTTAAAAAACCCACTGTGTAATACAACACACGTTTTACTTCCTCCGAGAGTTTTCTTCCCTCTTCTACATGAGCTGCAATGCGTTTTAATACGGCACATGAAAAAAATAGCATTTCAATTTTATTGGCATTGAGCCGAGGTTGCGGCCTACATACGTCATAACATACAGATTTTTCACAAAAAGCTTTGATTTGTGCCCAGTCATTGGCCTTGATGCGCCGCAAAAAGGCCATTTGATCCGCAGCCGGTCTGCCGTCTTCATGCGTCAGGAAAAAACGCCTCATCCCCGATGCCATCTCCTTACCAAGGGGCATGGCTATCGCCGATTCCTGCCAATTGAGCCCGGCTGGTTCTGTAAACCGCTGTGCGATCAGATGGACTCCTGATTTGGGCAGAGGCAGGGCGTTCACCATACGCCTGGCCATCTCCATCGCCTTTAAAAAATGCACTGGATTGTGCAGAAACAACCAGAGACGCAGGCTTTTTGCACCATGCTGTTCAATATAGGCATTGAGCCCTGCATTGGAGAGGCTTATGAGATGATGCAGGCCGGAACTGCGCATGGCAGCAAGTTGCGTGGCCATGAATTCCCTTGCCGCATCACCGATAAAATAACGCAAAATCAAAAACGAGACACGCATATCCTCCTGAATGGGATAGAACCAGAGGCTGCGCCTGCCCTGAAGATGCTGTATCAAGACATCGTTGGTCAAAGGTTCCGGCCTGTGCAAGACCTGCACTTCACCTATACCGGCATTCGGCATCTCCTCGGCAAAGGCGAAGCGCTGGCCTGAAAACAGGGAAAAAATCAGATCGATGTCATCCTTTGCAAAGGCCCTGTCAAACATACGAGGGCTGGCTGTTTTTGCTTCAGAAACGGGGACGTCCATGACAACATCCATCAATGCCAGCTCAATTCAGGAAACACCGGGGCCTCATCCTCTTGAAAGAAACCAAGGCCTAATATAAATCTTTTCAAATTAGAGTAAGTATCTGGTTTTGGAGACGAAAAACCGTGCGCAAGATATGATAAATTTCTGGCGGACTGAAGATTCTCAAATATGTGTTTATTGTCAAAGAATACGGTTCCAAGTCCATCGCCCAGCTCTTTCAATAATCTATATGATGCATTCAGCCCTATCTTGATTTGCCCTGTTTTACCATCAGCATTACGGGTTTCAAATTCCTCTCTCAGATTCTTAGGAACTTTTCCTAGATCAACATTAGATGAGTCAATCTGATACGATGACATCAGCCGTTCCTGCGCCATCATTTCAACAAGGCGATATAATCTCAAGATTGCATCGTCAATTTTCCCTTGTTTGTAGCGTCGTTCCGCATTGGCAAAAATGTCGAGCACAAGATTTTTGTGGGGTTTGCCTTCATTTTTGACAATAACTTCAAGAAAACTTTGAAGCTTAAAAATATGGTCAGCAAAATCTTTGATATTTGGGTCATCTGAATCAAGCAAATCAGTTAGCTCTTTGCGTCTATATATTTGACAGGCAACTTTATAATTGAAAAGATCCCATTGATACAATAACTCCACAATTAAACCCGTTTTTCTGAAAATTGCCCTGTTTTTAACAGCTTTACTTGCAAGCTCTTCCAATAGATCCTTTGCAGCCTTGAAATCCGCCACATTTATAAATGCCGCAATCTTTTTCTTTTCATCCAGCGCAAGGAAATCCCACGGATTTATACTTTGATAAACTTCTTCCGAACCATCCTTGACAATACCAATACCATCTTTAGTTCTATCCTTACCACCTACATAAGAAAAAGAAAAACCATGAGTAACTGCTGCAAGCGCCAATGCAACAGACATGTTTTTAGTGCCACCTGTATAGTCAACGATTACTTTATCTTTATTATATTGGTGTCTTAAAATTCTGCTTACTGCCTCTTCAGCCTTCTGATAACAGTGCATAAGTTCATTGACGTCATCCACCAGAGTTATTTCTTTTTTATAGTGTATTTCGTGATCTTGCGTAAGTGTTTTCTCAATATCTGCTATCAGATTGCATGTATCATGAGATACAAGAAACGATATAAATAGCGGTCGATATTTGATAATGGAAGTTATTACAGGCTGTGGTGAGCCTCCTAGAGAGATTATCATGGCTTCGGTAGTCATAGTTATACGCTCCTTATATTTCTAATCTAGCAAGCAACTCATAAAATGAAGTCGCAGGACAAATCGAAACGTTACTGCGCTGCTGAGACTCATCGCCTCCATACACAAGCCCTCGTCCATGAGGTGTTGAAAAAAACCTTGCAAAATAGTCAAGCCCCTTAAAATAATCCCTGTTTATGGTCATGCCTGCCTTGATTTCAATGGGATAAAACTCAGGTCCGATATTGATCAACAGATCCACTTCATTGCCGTTGCTGTCTCTGAAAAAGTAAAAATTCGGTCTCCTTCCTCGATGAAGCCTATACTTAATCGCCTCGACGATCACCATATTTTCAAACAAACTTCCTCTCAACGGGTCACGGCTGATATGATTTTCATTTTCAAGCCCGAGCAGATGACTTGCCAGACCTACATCGTAGAAATAAAGCTTTGGAGATTTGACAAGGCGCTTGGATATGTTGGTAAAATATGGAGGCAGCCTGAAAAGGATATAACTTGCCTCAAGAAGCGTAAGCCAGTTCCTTGCAGTCTGATGTGAAATACCGCAATCAGATGCCAGACTGTTCAAATTGAGCAACTGGCCGATACGTCCGGCACAGAGCTTGAGAAATCGCTGAAAGAGCGTCAGATCCTTGATATGGACGAGTTGACGAATATCCCGCTCGACATAGGTTTCGATGTAACTTGCCATGGCATGGGCGGGGTCGAGCCCATCCTTCCAGATGCGCGGATAAAAACCTGTCAGCATCAGCTTGTCAATGGTGATGCCTGAAGCATGAATGCCCAGCTCCTCAAGGCTAAATGGAAGAAGCTTCAAGATGGCTGTCCGGCCTGCAAGTGACTGGTTTATGGTATTTGTCACCTCGAATTGCTGACTGCCTGTCAAAATAAACAACCCGTTTTTCTGGCGTTCATCCACAATCGTCTGAATATATGAAAGCAGATCAGGGGCATGCTGCACCTCATCCAGCACAGCTCCATCAGAAATCCCTGCCAGAAACCCTCGGGGATCCTCTTTTGCAAACTGCCGAGTGTCCAGGTTTTCAAGGCTCAAGTATTTTTTATTGCCAAAAACCTTTCTGCAAAGCGTTGTCTTTCCGCTCTGCCGAGGGCCTGTGATGGTCACAACCGGATACTGGCCTGCAAAACGAAGCAGATATTCTTCTGCTGTCCTGTCAATTAGATTCATGGAGCTATACTAATATGTTTTATGCAATTTGCAATTTGCAATTGGGATTTACATAAAATTTTCCTGCTACGATTTGAGTTCTGCAAATGGCAAAAACACGATATCCTCGAACTCCTCATTCATGTAATAGACCTCGGACGAAGTCAGATATGCGGCAATGGCCGTGGTCATGACATGGGCCTTGAGCCCGCCAGTTGAATTGAAATACACTCCATAACCCTCTTGTTTCTTGCGATTGGCAAGCCTGACCAATCTATCGATCAGCTCCAAAATGCCTTGTTTAAATGCCTTCGCAGCAAGGGCCTCATTGTGCACCTTTTCTCTGAAATAGCCGCTTATCTCATAGGGATTGCACAACAGATAGCCACGCTCAGAAAGCACACGCTCGATTACACTTCGTACCAGCTCATTTACAGCGGTCTGTGTGCCAAAGAGATAGATCTCTATATCTTTCGAAGGCTGACCCTTTACTGCTCTAAAAAATGTATTGAGCTCAGCACAGGCCTGATGCAGATTTTCTGGATTGTCACTCACAAACATGGCCTGAATTTCATAAAGAAATCTTTGATTATTCAGAAGCTCACGCCATCGAAGCTCGTCAGAGATCTTGATCGTGCTTATGTCAACACCTGCGATCACAGCCTTTCTGTGCTGAAGATTGGTGATGAGAGAGACACCTGTGCTGAGAATGTGAAAGGATTTCATTTAGTTTTATCGCTATGTTTTTCTCTCAATATACTTTGAAGCTGTTTCCATGCATCACGCTTGTCTGACTTTGCTTTTTTATTATTACACCCCCATTCTTCAAAACGTTTTTTTAATACATCAAGAGCTGATAAGGAAAGTGCACTCATATCCATTTTGGCACTTTTCCATGCACCCCAATCACTCATTTTTTTGATTTTTTCAACATCTGCCTGTTCCTCTTGAGTTATAGCAGCATCAGCAACCTGTTGTTCTTTTTGAAGAATCTCCCAGTCAACTGATGAAGGCTTAAGCCAATCCGATACAAGCTTGTCTCGATCAGCAGTCCATTTTTGAGCATTGTTCTTTCTGATTTCGTCAGCAGCATTCTTTAATGCTGCACCGATTTCTTTATTTGCTTGATACTCCAGTAACGCACTATTCTCCATCAACTGTTTTAATTGCCCCCAATCTTTTGCTTCTTCAATTTTTTTTAAAAGCGGCCGCCATGGAAATAATTTCTGCTCACGTTGTTTTTCATATTCCTCAAACCATTTTTGAACTTCGGGTGGTTCACCTTCACTAACACCTTCACTAACAAAGAACCGACCAAAACCAATGGATGTCTTTGCGCCCATGCCCTCTTCTGTGATGGCGCGTATCAAATTGTTTTTAATCAGCTTGACTAATTTATCTTGATCCTTTTCAAGTGCCTTTCCAAACGGTAATCTCAATAAAAGGCGAAAGACAAACTCAGCGCCAGCTTTTACCACCAGAAACTTGACCGGAATAGGATCTTGGTCTTCAGTTGGACCTCGTTTACCGCCATAATATTCTATAAAATGCGGATTCAATATCTCTTCGCCCAATTCAGGTGGTTTGAGAGGATAGGCATCCAGCACTACCAATTGGCCAGCAAGGGAGTTTTGCTTTTCGGAGTAGCCAAAGATGGTCTTGCTGACATCGTCTTCCTGCCAGCAATATTTGACTTCTTTTGTATCCTTATCCTCCACCTCCTTGTCATCCATCATACTATTTATAATATGTGCGAGCCTCAATACCCCTTTCTGGCTTGAAGCAGGAATGTAAGGACAACCGCTGGTATGATCCAACACAAGACCCGTTTCCGTAGGATGAGCCATGCCAAGCCCTGACACAAACGGTGAAGTAAGTTTTGCATGGATTATAATTGATTTCCAGCCAGCCTGCTCCATGGCTTTGCAATATGCCGCCTGATGAATGTGGCGATGTCTCAAAATCCTTTCCATTTTTTCTTTTGACTGCTTATAGACTAGATTATGTTGACGATAAGGACCATATTGTTCATCACGAAAACGCTTTCCATTTATTTCCCCTTCACAAGGCTTGAAAGATTCTTTAATCCCTTTTTCTCTTTCATTCCCATTTTTTCTTTCTATGTCTCGATAACTAAAATTGTCATGATAGGTTAACATTTTGTTAAAATAGAGGGAAAAATTGATTGGCTGACTAACATCAAATGAGTTAGCCAGTTCCCGTGAAATAAGTCTCATATCATCACCTCTCATGTAAACAATTCAGCATTGGCGTATCGCTTAAGCCATTCCAACATAGCCAATGTTTCTTTTTGTGCTTGAAGATATGTTGTTTGTTCCATATTGCTTATTTGCATCAGGATTTTTATTTGTTCATCCTTACTTAATTGCATCAGAATTTCAGTGGGTTGCTGTTTCATGTCAATCAAATTTCTCTGTGCCAGCCATAGGGCGATAATTTTGAATGCTTCATTATGTTTGTCTTTATGTTTGTCTTTTCCTTTAGCAAGTAGAAACGCCAAGGTTTGGCCAAAGCCATTCTGCATAATCATGGCTGGCAGTCCTGCACTCAACGCCTTAAACTCCTTCTTGTTGTCACAATTCAAATTTTTTAACATTTCCAGACAGTATTCAGCACGTTTCTGCCCCAAAGTTCTGCTCATTTCTCACCTCCGTTCAGCCAAGTGACCTGAAAGATGCCTCTGCCCAAGGTCATATCGCCGCCAAGTTGAATGTGAGTGGCTGCAGCCTCTGTCACTGTTTTTGCTAAAGTATCCAATTGCAGCTTGTTGGTATCAGCAGCACGTTCCTCGCCAAAAAATACTATTGTGTAAAGCACAGACTCTGCTGGTAAAAGCTCTTGATAACGCAATGAACCATCTGCTGTGGTGCCGGTCTCTGCTTCGATCTTGATTTGCGCCTGCACCTCAGTGGCAGTCTCCATCAGAAATGAAAAATGGTGGTCAGGTATGACAACAAGGCGTTCAATGTCCGAATCAAGTTTGGCAAATGTGTCACTTATCGCATTCCAGTCTCCATTTGTTTGCTCTAGACAAATGTCTTCCAAAATGAGGCTTCCCTTCATATCTCCCTTGACCAAACCATACTGGTCACCGCTGACAGATATTTCATTGAGCCCACTGGCATTTCTGCCAACAAGCTCAAGGTCACGACGCAACCGCTTCAAAAGCGCTGGACATACCACCCACACAAAAGGAGCAAGATTGGAGCGAACAGGAAAGGCGAGCAGTTTGGCGTCGGAAAATGCAATAGCACCGGCTTTAACTTTAGTCTCCTCAGCCATACCAAAAATGTGTTTGGTAAGATCTTCTACCTGTTTTCTTTTATCGTCTTTTACCTTCAGATCGACATTCAAATATTTCAGCATCCATACCCGCTCGCAATGATCGCGAAATGCCCCTTTTACACCCGATGCCTGAATATGAGGCCAGCCAGTATGCCGTTCCCTCTGAATGGGCAGATCAACTGCGCCAGTTGCAGAGCCCGCGCCCGCATGTACAGGTGAAATGGCGTGCATGACACATAATTTAGTATGTTGTTTCAGATACATAATTTTATCCTCCTAAAAAGTGAAAATCTTTATGGTAATTTTACAGGGTCTTGTCTGTTATCGAAAACAGCATGAATAACGATTTCATCCTCTTCTATGGTGTAAAAAATTGCAAAAGGAAATCTGCGAATCAAAGCCCGACGAAAATATGAATGGGAGATGGGAAATAGAACAGGCATCTGCATAATTGTCGCAAGGCACGCATCCACGCAATCCAAAAACTCAAGACCAAGTCCGTAACGTTGTCTTTCATACCACGTAAAGGCCAATTCAAGGTCTTCTTTGGCTTTGCTGGTATAGTAAAGTTTCAACGCTGCTTCTCCCGTAATGTTTTATGAACAGTCTCCCAATCATACAGGTCCATGCTGCCATCTTTGTACTGACCATATCTTTTTTCAAGTTCCTGTCTCTGCCAATCAGGGAAAGGTAACTGTGCATCTGATCTGGCGATTGAATCCCATATATCTTGCGTAAGAAGCAGCTTTTGTGTAACTGTCATCTGATTAATTTCTGATATCAGTTGATCTATGTCCATATTTTTATCCTCCTAAAATGTCATAAGCTGACTGCAATTATATTTATTTCCATCAAAAAACACCGTTCCATGCGGTAGCCATGCACTCATGGGTTTATGAAATCCCTTTGCCATATCCCAGCCTCCAACACGCAAAAGTTTTCCCGAAGCACGAGGCGCTTCTAAAAGCGTAGATGACAAAGTAGATCGCAAAGAAGAAAATGTCATAGGACAAAGTAAAAGCAAGAACTCACCAGCAGGCTTTTCAGGAAGCTCTATGCCATCAACAAAATGATACCGGCACACACGCTGCTCGCCACCCAATTGCAGAATGCCTTCCTTAGATAGAGGCAGCTCATGTATTGAATTGACACCGACCATAAGGCTTATGTCTGCACGCAAACGCACATGAGTTGTGCTGTAAAGATGCCCTTCCTTGGCAGTGCGTTCTGATGTCAGGGCGATTCCAACTCGTTCTTCACGGCAAAACAAGGAGCTTGCAGGCAAAATGGCTGCTTGATCGCATTTTAATTCTGCCGAATCCTTTGTGAACAAAATATCTTTGCCATCACGCACCGCTTTAAAAGTAGGTGGCGTGACCCACCAGCCAGCAAGTGACTTCATGTCGCTGCATTTGGGATTTTTCACCCACCACGGATTAGCCACAGAACCGACCAACCCAAGCGGTGAACCTGACAATGGTTTTGCCTCCTGCACAGCATAGACTTTTCCCCACTTCTCTTTCCTGTGTTGCTCAGGCGGATCAGCGAACCAGTTGGCTGGCGCAGGCAGCAACAGCACTCCACTCTCTGTTCGAAAAAGAGGCCCTGTGATGCTAAAACCAGGGTCGTCAGGCTTGCCAAGTATTGGACATTCTCTCAAGAATTGTTCTGAATTAGCCAGATAAATAGCAGGGGCTATGCCCTTCTGCCTCATGATCGCTGTTCTAATCGCACCAATGATGGTGTCAGGCATGGGTGGAAACATGGTATCCACCTCATGGTTTTCACCTGCCACCATGGATTCAGAGCCTCGAAAAAAGAGCGTATCAATTGGATGTATCTCAAGCCAGGTTGTTTTTGTCATATTGTCACTCCATTCAGGTCTTGATAGTTGACACCCTTAGGGTTACATTTAAATATGATATAAAGTTTTCTTCACAATGGACTTAAAAATTTTTACCACACAGGAAGCAAGGCTGGCATTCAAGCCAGACATGCTGACAAACTTCGCCGTATTTTGACTGTGCTTGACAATGCCAATCAGCCTACAGACATGGACATGCCTGGTTATCGTCTCCATCAATTGCACGGCGACAAACAAATGATTTGGTCTGTCACTGTTCAGGCAAACTGGCGTGTAACATTTCGTTTTGTGAATGGCGACACAGAAATTGTCAATTACGAAGATTATCATTAAAAAAAGGAGATTAAAATGTCTATGTATAATCCATGTCATCCTGGCGAGATTCTTAAAAAAGATATAATGGCGCCTCTCCATCTTTCTGTGAGCGAGGCTGCCACACATCTTGGAGTAAGCCGCAAGACACTTTCCAAAATCATCAATGGCAAGGGCAAGATTACACCTGAAATGGCATTGCGTCTTGAAATGGCATTCAGTCCCTCTGCTGAAAGCTGGCTGCGCATGCAAGCGGCATTTGATCTGTGGCAGGCACGACATACAATGCCAGAATTTCATATTGAACCAATTGCTCACGCAACCTCTTAAACTCAACATAATTCAGCCTCTTTTAGGCAATGACCAATAAAATTGGCTACAATCAACGAATCTATCATCAATCTGCCATTTTCGTCTTTTCTCTCTATTAAGGCGGCGACATGAGAGGCAATTGCTTGAATTTTGCCTTCCAGCGCTTCATCCGTAAGATTTTTTACTTTCTTATTCAAACCTGAGCGGTCAAGCTGTTTTGCGATGAATTTTGCCAATTCTGCTGGATTTTTGTTTACCAAGGCATTTAGTCCGTCCTCAAAAGTTGCAAGACGATAGGCAAGAGATGAACTCATGGCAGCTTTTTCGCTGGCTTTCAACGCTTTGGCGGTCTCAAGGAAATGATCAAGTATTAGGAAATCATCCTTTTTCTCCTGCCATCCTGCCATAAATATCCTGCCTCCACCTGAGCGTTTATCCACCTCCAGAGCAAAAGCATTGCGCCCACCTTTGTTCTTTGCCATATTCAGAAGTTCATGGGCGCGCTCCATCACTCTGCCCAACGGTTTTTTATGGTGTGCTACCATAATACCTGCTGAGATTGATATGCCTTCGCCATTGCCGAGATGAATGCCAAGTTTACTGTCAGGTTCAGGCTGCCATGTATGTCTGATAGCCTCAGACTGTTTGTCATGTCTTGCCACTACAAACCCAAACTGATAAGCCTCAGCAATCTCTCTGGCTGCTGCAAGAACGGTAGATGCCGGCAAAACAGCGCAGACATCATCGCCTCCTGCATAGATCAACCGTCCATTATGTTTTACGATGATACGTGGAACTGCAAGCAGTGAAAAATCTCCAAGCGCCTCTGATATGGCGGCATGGACAGCAGGCGATATAATTCGTTGTTTATTTAGCCAACAATTCCAAAAGTTTTTATATTTTTCATCAAAGTTGCCCTGAAATCGCCTGACCAGATCGGAATGTAAGACAGTCTCCCATTTGGAACCCAGCGTCTCACCGTTGATGAGTTTGCCCATCTTGTCGCCATCCATCATCAATACAGCATAATATTTATGAACATCTTTGACTGGATAATCTCTGAAAATATCCATTGCTGCTGTTCTTTCTTTATCTTTATCAATGGGAATGATATCAGTCCCGTCTCGCATGACACTTTCAGGTTCATTTTTGGCATGATACCACTGAGCCAGTTTCTTAAAGGCATCTTTTTCATCAAAAACTGACAATCTCTGTGCCAATGAAACCGCCTTTGGGTCATCATGACTTTTTGCTCTGCTTTTTAACTGCCTCCACCAATCGTGTAGCGCCATTTCTGTGGTGGAAGGAAACGAATCAGCATTCTTAAACATTTCATGAAGAGGATGATCCTGCATGTTGTTTTCTTTGCACACCCTATATGCCAGACGCTTCACCATGCCCAATGCGCAAAGGCGTTCGTTTTTCCCAAAATCCGATTCACCAAAGGCAGCGCGGACATCCTTCCAGAAACTATCCTCCGATGGCTTTGGATTTTTGCCACAATCTGCCTGATAGTGCAGGATTTCAAACTCTCCAAAAAGATCACATTTGATGCCTTCTTCAGGTGGACGCAGATCTTCACGCCTTGCCTTTCCAGAAGCCATCCCCGCCTGCACCAGACGATGGCTCACAGAGTACAGTTGACCTTCACCAGTAGAAGACCAAATTTTTTGGGAATCATTCCAGAAATCAAAAGCAGGAGCAATTGATTCATTATGAAGTAATGTTGTAACTACAGAACAATCTTGTCCAGCTACCAAAGGCGCTGCTGCCCAATGATGTTCCCAATAGTTATTCATCTGGCGATCAAACTGAGCTTTAATGTCATCCTTGTTATTTTTTATGTTTTCAACCTTTTTTGACAACAGTTCCAGTGTTTTTTCACCCAATTCACGCCATGCACTGGAAATGGCATTTTCTATCAGTTTAGCGTAATGCTGTTCTTTTCCTTGCGGCACCAAGCAAACAAATTTGTTAGGGAAAGAGGCTACTTCATCACTGACATTGCTATCAAACCACCCTTCTTCCATCCCCAATTTTTTCAAAAGATCATCTACCAGTGGTTGACCATGAAGACTCGGATAGACAATATGGTCAGCGCCAAGGTTATAAAAGACCGCCTTGATGCCTTCAAATGCCAGCCATGAAAGGATAATGGAGCCTGACCAGTAATCACGAAGCTTGCGCGCCCTGGTGACAAAATCCTGCACAGGGGTTATCGCATAAACCATCAGGCTGGCTTTCTTTTGGTCAGAAAGACGCTGGCATGAGGCAAGGGCAGATACCATGCCACAATGCTGCCAGATGGAGTGATCCGGCAATCTGGTGTCAGCAGGCAGCCTGTGCCATAATCCGCCAAGTCCGCCGATATTTTTTTGAGTCAACCGCCTGCGAAGCATGAAAAAAAGATAATGGAAACGAATTGGAGCAAAGGCAGTTTCATTGCCCTTATAGCGTCCATCTTCAGAAAGCCCCTTACCACTTCCTGCCTTGCAACCCAAATCGTCTTTCAAAATCGCTTGTATTGCTTCATTAACCAATTTCACCGCCTCATTGCCATTTTCAAACGACTGAGGCAAGTCAATGCATAATGCCCCATCACTTCCTGTTGGATGGGTAATTTGTGGAGATTTGAGGAAATCTACGGCTCCATTTTTATTTTCATCTCCAGCCACATAGCCTGGCAGGCATGCCCGATCCATACCTGATGCAATGATATCCGCCTGTTTGTATTCATCGTTATGTAGCGTTGAACCTTCCATGCCAAGTGCTGCCAAAATGGCATTACTGCGCTCTTCATGCCCTGGAATATGAATGGCCTTGTCAGGCGGATCATGCAAAAAGGCCTTTGTTTTGTGTATCCAGTAATCCGTATCCTGTAAAAACTTGCTGCTCATGCCTTAACCTCCTCAATCTTCACTCTCTCGCAAAGTTGATCCAGACTGCCATGCACCTGCTGCCATATCCGTATCTGCCTGTCTTTCTCATTCGGCCACATCTTCTCACTGAACAAATGAGGCAGATGCAGAATATATCCTCGATAACCATCAGCTTCCTTGCGGACAATAAGCCTTAAGGCAGAGGCATGGCGACCTTTCTTGCCCCAATTCTTCAAATTAATAGAATGATTGGTAACAGGATATCCAAGCAGATGTCTATCTGAAGGACTGTCACTCTTAACATCCTTAACATCCAACTTGGTCCTAGTTTTTATGTAGATGTCAGCCAAATCCCTCATGCACAATTCCCAAGTCTTTTGCGTGTTTTTTGTCTTCCAAAGTAATAAACCATTCTTATCCTTCCCAAGACAATGTGGATAATCTCTACCATCATCAAATATCTCTGAAAAATTTCTAATACAATCTTGAAGATTGCTAATACAATCTTTTAAAAGCACCTCTTGTTTTTTTAATAAAGAGAAACAACCCCACCCATTGCGGCTTCTACTGCCAATAGCCCCAAACGCCCTAATCAACGCCAAAACTGGCTCGATCGCTTCCATTTTTTCATAGCTAACAACAAGACGTATTTGAAATCTTTCAGCAGGCGCAAAATAACTATGTAAAATGCCATTTTTGTAATGGATGAGCCCCCTTCCTGCGAGATAATTAAGCGGATTAGTCTTTTTCTTTGTTTTCTCACATTCAGGGTAATCAACGTCATCTACTTTTGGAAATTTTTTGTTTTGAGGAGGCATATCTGTCAATGGGCATACCTCCACAGCTACCTGACTTTTGCCTCCACTGTCATCCGCACTGCCAAAAACAGCATTTTCAGCTTTTAGCAACGCTGCTGCATCGACATACCTATGGCCCTCTGCCACCCGCCACCAGTAGCGAAGCAGCCCCTTGAACGGAGCAGCCCGCAACTCAGCCTCCTGGTTTGAATTCCCAAGAAACATCGGCGTTATAATTTCGCAATCAAACTTCATTCGTTCCCGT
This sequence comes from Dissulfuribacterales bacterium, assembly GCA_041287365.1. Lineage (GTDB taxonomy): Bacteria > Desulfobacterota > Dissulfuribacteria > Dissulfuribacterales > DYLC01 > JAQVIJ01. The sequence goes on from JBEULL010000032.1 coordinate 15,676, forward strand.
TTATAAAAGCGTGCAATGTTTATCGTCATAAAACCTCCAGTCGTTCTCAACTCAATAATATCAAAATCTTCTACAGATTCTGTTCCCTAATATCCTTTTTATTTCAATACATCAGGTTATTTTTTCAGTCCATACACTGTAACGTTGCATATCTTTCTAACCTCCTCAAATGGAGAATAATGCAGCTATTTCTTTTGCCCCGCCGTTAAGAGGCA
>JBEULL010000033.1:0-191214 GCA_041287365.1 Dissulfuribacterales bacterium
GACTTGCATGTGTTAGGCACGCCGCCAGCGTTAGTTCTGAGCCAGGATCAAACCCTCCAGTTTAAAAACCGGATGCTCATAAAAAACACTAAACAAAATTCACTACTAACTGCTATCCTCTACTCAGTTTTCAAAGATCAACGACAAAAAATAATATATGCCAGTTCCTGACTGTTGTCAAGACAACCATGAAATAACATGTAATTTATACATCTGTTGCTGCATTCTGGCTTCGAAAGGACTCCGATGCCCTCCTTTTCAGCAGAGCTATGTAAATAACAAAACCATTCGAATTAGTCAAGCTCTTTTTGGGTATTTATGACAAATAAATACACTCCACTCATTTTCTTATTTTTGAACCCCTGAGAAAAGAAAAATCGTTATTGCAATCCCAAGAGCGGCCAAAACCATATTGGTCACCATACCCAGATATTTCCAATATTCGGCCGGAGTTTCAAGAGGTGTCAACGTCCTTAAAAATCTCTGGTACTGCAAAGACGATACAATCGCCAAAATAACCCCAAGAATTATAAAAATAATACCGACCCAGAATGTGCTATGTTTTTGCGTATAATTATTTTCATGACTGATCATGTGCAGAAAAAGCCCGAATCTTTCTATGACAAAACCAAAGCTCATCAACGTAAGACTTGTGCGGTTCCATGCCAGCAATGTACGCTCGGCGGCAAAGAAAACCCGTGGATCTCGTAAATCAGACACAATTAGCTCCTTACTCTTTATGATCGCCAAGAACCTTTTTGACGATGGCACTTGTAGAGATATTATGTCTAAATGGAATCCGCAATATCCTGCCACCTCTTTTTTTGACTAAATCGGCCCCGATGATCTCATCCTCCTTCCAATCCGCTCCCTTCACAAGCACATCCGGCACGATGGCCTCAATAAGCGATAATGGAGTAGTTTCATGAAAGACGATCACATAATCCACACAGGCCAAGGCCGACAGCACCGATACACGACATGATTCATTATTGATTGGACGAGAACACCCCTTTAAGGCAGCAACAGAAACGTCACTATTCAGCCCCACAACAAGGCAATCCCCATGACTTCTGGCTTCTTCCAGATAATGCACATGGCCTGCATGCAGCAGGTCAAAACAACCATTTGTAAAGACAATCCGCTGCCCTGATCGCCGGCGACACTGAAGCTCCACGGAGAGTCTATTTAAATCGATCACTTTATGTTGACCACCCCAAAACCATGCACCAGCAGGCAACTGCGTTTGAAATCTGTCACGCACATCTTGCGTTGCAGACAACACACAGGCCACCACAGCCAGGGATTCTTCTGCCTCGGCCTCATACAACACTTCGCCTATTGGATCTATCACCTTTGAACCACCACCCATAACATAATCCGCCACCTGACCACAGGCATTTGCCGCTGCCACAAAACACTGATTTTCAATGGCACGCGCCTTGAGAAGACAATCAAAATGAGCCCTGCGACTCTCAGGCCATAAGGCCGAAATCAGCAAAAACTCGGCCCCACTCCAGACTAACTTTCTGGCCAGCTCAGGGAAACGCAGATCAAAACATGTCATAACCCCAATGCACACCTTTTTATTATCCCGCAGAGTCAGCCAAATAGGGGCGGCCTTATCTCCAGGCAATAAACAGCGATCCTCCTGCATCGGCTTAAAAAGATGTATCTTTCTGTATGGTTCGCCAGCATCAGAAAACGGAGATGCTATGTAAGTGGAATTATAAAACAAAGTTGATATATCAGAAGGCATTGGAAGAGTACCGACGATAACCATGCCAGTCTCATGTGCCAACTTGTTCAAATACTCCACACAGCCTCTACAAATATCATCAAATACAAAATCAGCAGACAACGGCCCTGTGAGCCACAATTCAGGCAATAAAAACAGGTCAGCCCCCTGGCGTTCAGCGTCTTTAATGGCGTCACTAACTTTATACAAGTTATACGACGGAGCGTTTTGAATGGGAGTAAACTGAAAAAAAGCTATCTTGATGACGTCCATATCAATCTACCAAAAGTTGATACGATACTATTTTCAATCACTTCATTTGCACTGATACTGCAATCGTTCCAGACCACAGAGGCCCTTACAACCGCATTCTCGCCGACACGCACTCTGTCTCCAAGACAACCCCATTTCTCGATCATAGCCCCTGGCGCCAGATGACAATCACTCCCATGGCGAATCAGACAATTGTTTAAGGCAAGCAACTGCTTATGTGCAGCAAGATATCCTTCGACAGTGCCGATATCCTCCCAAATACCATCCTGAGAAAAATTCTTCAAAGGCAATGCACGGACACAACAACCATCTTTCATGGCATTTTTGAAGCCATCTATCAGAGAACAAGGCATTTTTTTGGGCAAGAAACGGAAAAAATCAGGGGAGAGGCAAGCAATACCTGTATATGCTACCGCATTTTTTTCATTACTTTCAAAAGTTGCCAGCAGGCCATCTCTGACATCGAGTTTATTATAAGGTTCTTTATTATGCACTAGAATCGTTGCAAGCGCCCCACCCGCAACGTGGTCATTCCAGCACTGTCTGAAATTCACATTACACACCACATCGGAATTTATGAGCAATAAAGGACTTTCTTTTATAAAATACGGTAATGCATTCACAAGTGCACCACCAGTACCCAAAAGAAATGGTTCCATTACAGGAATCACAGTAATTGTTTTGCAACGACACCAAGCAGCTAAAAAATCCGCAATATATGAGGCCAGATGAAAAAGATTAACATAAACATGAGTGAAACCATACTCCATCAGGGAGCACAGAATGCGCTCTATTGATGGAGTATTAAGAACAGGGAAAAGTGGTTTGGGGATAACATTCGTCAATGGCCGCATTCTGGACCCCAAACCAGCAGCCAAAATCATGGCCTGCATAACTCAGACTGTTTTTTGTGCGGCGCCTTCTGATGAGTGTTCCACAGGTTTGGAGGCAGTGCCCTCGGACATGGGTTTTTGTATCTCATCCTCCGCCTCATGCAGGGCCTTCTTGAAAGAACTCAACGCTTTGCCCAAACCAGCGCCGATCTCCGGCAGTTTCTTACCTCCAAAAATCAAAAAGGCAATCAAAAGAATAACGACCAGTTCCTGCGTTCCGAGCCCAAACATAAGCCATCCTCCAGAGATAATTAACGAGGCGCTCCATAACTATGGAGCCCTGACAAAAGAAAATTGACGCCAAAATAGGTAAAAATCACCGAAACAAAGCCGATTATAGACAAATATGCTATCTTTTTACCCATCCAGCCGCGCACAAAACGGGCATGCAAGGCAATGGCATATACAAACCATGTAATCAACGACCAGGTTTCTTTGGGATCCCAGCTCCAATACGTACCCCATGCCTCATTAGCCCATACAGCACCTGTGATGATACCCACACTCAGCCATAAAAAACCAAAAAATATGGTCTGATGCATCAATTCATTCAGATTTTTCTGAGAAGGCAATCTGGAAAGCAGACCTGTTGTATAGTCCTTTGATTTAATAAGATACATCAAGCCCATGCCACAGGCAATGGCAAATGAAGAATATCCCAGGAAACATGTCACCACATGGGCTATCAACCAGTTACTCTTCAAAGCAGGGATCAATGGCTGTATCTCATCATTGACATTGGGGCTGAAAGACGCATACGCCATGGCAAGAGACGCAAAAGGCGTGGAAAATACACCTATCACCCGATTTTTTAAACGAAACTCCAAAAATAAATAGACCAATATGGTCATCCAGGAAAAAAATACAAGGGATTCATAAAGGTTGGAAAGTGGGGCATGACCATAGCCCATCTGATAAGACTCCATCCAGCGCAGAAGAATGCCCGCTGTCTGAGCCAAAAAACCGATAACGGTGGCACAGGTCCCAAGAATACCTACCTTGTCGACACGAAATACCCATGCGATCAAGTACAATACTGCCGCTCCAAGATATATGAATGTGGTAAGGCTCAACAGATAAGAACTTGTAAAGATCATATTTTTACTCCTGTCATAGTGCGGATTTTCTGTTCCATCTCATCGAAAACGCGTTCGAATTGCATGTTATTTTTGTTGGTTCGACCTGCAAGAATCAATGTGGGTTGCCCGTTTCTTTCGCCTACCCATAGCCATATTCTACGGTGAGCGATCCAGAACACCACTCCAAAACCCAAAAGCATGCCTGCGCAACCAAGCCAGACCACCCATACACCTGGATCTTTTTTGACCTGCAAACCTGTCATATAATGCTGCTCCACATTCGTAATAGATGCCTTATATATATTGTTACCCCGTCTGAATTCCTTTTCAACACCCTTCAAAAACCAAATGGCATCAGGCGGAAATCCGTCATCACCTATCCAGATATGCGCGGCCTGATTGCCATGAATATTGGGCAAAAACTGCATGACACCAAGGCTCAGGCCGGCTTCCTGCCATGAAACTTTTTCAGAAACAGGCATATTCAAAACCTTTTTTTTGCCGTCTGCGGATGTAATTGTAAAGGTTATAAGCGGAATGGCATCATAACTTGACTGATAGAAGGTCAAACCATGATACGAAAGCGGCTCGTTGACTCGAATGGATTTTCTGAGCACTTCTTTGCCGTTCTCAAAGATCACCAGGTCCGAACGGAACTCCTTTGGCGCACCCGTATCATAAAAATCCACAAAAAACTTCTCACAATACAGTTCGAAACCAAGGGGAAAGTCCTTGCCCGTGAAACGTTCGACCGCCTCTGAAACCTTTTCGCCTTCAGCGAGCATGATCTGGCCCTTGAATCCCCAAATGGCGCCTATCAAGGCCCCTGCAAGAATAATGAGAATGCTTGTATGCAATATATAGACACCCCAATAACTCCATTTACCGCTCTCATTGAAAAACAGACGACCGTTTTCCACATCGTAAGAGCGAACATGCGTAGAAAGGATTTTCTTAACATCTTCTTCTGGAAAAGAAGCTATGGATGACAGCGAAAGCACTAACAAATGCGGCATCTTCAATAAACGCTCTACGCTCTGCAATGATGTATCTTTTTTATAGAGCTGCGAAATGATGGGAAAACGATTTATAGTGCATGCCACCAGATTGACAGCAAACAATAACAACAGAGCAATAAACCACCATGAATTGTACATATCGTACAAACGAGCAACTTTGATGACCTGAAACATGGTGGGGCCGTATTTTTCAAGATAGAGGTGCAGAGATTCCCCCTGAGGGATCAATGTGCCTATAATTGAAGTGGCCGCCAGCAAAATAAAAAGGGATATAGCCAAACGGACCGATGTAAGAATGTGCCAGAACGACTTTTTCGCGTTACCAGAAACCGAATGAGATGATGTCGGGATTGTCATAAGAAACGGCTTAGGAAGGTTAATTACATATCAGACCATTACAATTGAATATGCAATCGTTTGCCTGCCTTTTCTCCTTTCATGTTGGATTGACAAAAATAACTCATAAAAAATATTCTCCCATTTCCCATCCATCATCCCTTGAAAGAATAAAAAGAAAAATGACAAATTGCAAGCCACAAAATAAAAACTGATGAGACATAATAGATAGCAATCAAGCTTTCCCAGCAACGCAGGCAGCCATGGGCAAAAGAGCAATTCTGAAAACCACACTTGTTGCCACTATAACACAAAAAAAGGGGGAGAGACTGATATTCAGACTCCCCCCTTACAACACTCTTTAAGAGACTGTTACAAATTAAAATGTTATCCGGCTATGCCGAAGATCTTGGTAAGCTGCGGCAACAGCGGATTGGCATACAGGGCAATAAGGGCGATAACCAAAGCATAGATGGTCAGAGACTCGATAAGGGCCAAACCGATGAACATGGTAACAGTCAATTTACCGGCCAATTCAGGGTTGCGAGCAGTACCCTCCAGACAACCACGAGCACAGTGCCCCATACCGACACCGCAACCAGATGCAGCGATACCGACTGCCAAACCAGCGGCCAGCAGAGAAGCGGCCATCAGCATACCTACATGACCACCCTTCTCCACATCGCCATCGGCTGCAAAAGCCATGGCTGCAAACCCTACGACCATCAACATGGACAACACGGACACCAACGAAAACCTTTTCATTCTGCTACTTCCTCCTTAATGTGGAATATATTTTTGCCTTCTTCCCCAAAATGATTAATGGCCTTCAGACATGGCCTCTACGGAATAAACAATGGACAGCATCATAAAAATAAAGGCCTGAATCAGACAGACCAGCACACCAAGAAACATGATCGGCAAAGGCGCAAGATACGGACCTGCTAACATAAACAAAAGGCCCAACAAAATCTCCTTGGAAACCATATTTCCAAAAAGTCGAATGGACAGTGAAAGGATACGACCGATATGACTGAAGATCTCTATTGGAAACATCACAGGCGCCATGGCCGGAACCGGCCCAAAAAAATGCTTTATATATTTCAGACCATGAAATCTGAAACCCAGGGCATGATACATCACTATGGAAATGGCGGTACAGCCCAGCGTGATGTGCAGATCAGCGGTAGGCGACATGAACCCTGGAATCAAGCCCAGATAGTTGGCAATAAGGATATACAGGGCAAATGTCGCAACCACAGGAAAGATAATAAGGGTTTTTCTGCGATCATGGGTCTGTTCGGTGATAAAATCTTCGAGACCCCCTACAAATGCCTCCATGACGTTCTGCATGCCCTTGGGCACCATCTCCAAACGGCTTGTAGCCATCTTAGCCAGCACCAGACAGATAATCATGGCGAGAAAGCTGTACTGCATGTAAGGTGAAAGGATTCTTTCCAGAAAACTGGTCCCCCCATGAGCCGGCAACCCCAGTGCATCCAGCAAAAGGGTCAAAAATAACAGTGGATGTTCCATACCCCGTTTACGCCTCCTTAACTCTAAATTTATAAAATAAAATCATGGCCACTATTAGATAAAAATTCACCACAGGCACTGAAAGACCGATAAAAAGCCCGACCGGAGAGATTTTTATGGGCAAAAACAAAAAAATAACCGTCACCGCCAAGGTAATCAGGGCCATACGTACAGCCAGCCCACCATAATAAAGAAATATGTTGCCCCAACGCACAACCCTGTTGCAATCCCTTTGAAGACCGATACAATTGAAATTGGCGATCAATAGCCCCATTACAACCCCGCCGAACATATCCTGTCTCCAGAAATAGAACCCTACAGCGGCAAGCCCTCCGATAATCCAGTTAAACCGCAGAAAGCTCGTCATCAGCCCTTCCGCCAACTCACCTTTCAAAAGAGATCTGATCACAGTTTTCATTATCGATTCATTCTTTCGCAAAACGTTTGGTCAAGATAAAAAAATTTTTGACACCACCCGCCACACCAAATACAAAAAAAATAATCGTAAACCATGGCGAGGTTTTGCCCTCAAACAGCCATGTATCTATATAATAACCGCTTATCACTCCCGCCATTATGGAAAACACGATGGACATAGCGATGGTGGAAGCAGTTCCAAAACCACGCAAGAGGGTTGCCAATTCCTGTTTTACGCTCGCCATTCGAGAACCCTCGCTACAACCATTTGCACCTGCAAAAATACAAAAAATGAATGGGCTTTCATTTTTTCTTTCAGTTATCACAGAATCAGCGGGCTGTCAATCATTAAATTAGGGAAATTGAAGACCCTATAGTAACCGATTACGCCTTTCAATGACAGACCTTGCCCTAAATATCGGCTGAATTTCTGATAGGTTATTTCCATGTTGACTCTATCCACTTGCCGTAAAAAAACAAAAAATTAGGCGTTCAAAATTGAAACACCAGTTACATGTGAAAAATGTAATTATTCCAAGGAGTTTTAATTAAACTTTTCATTCTGAAACACATACAGCCCCAAAAAAGATTAGCTTGCTTCAGCTTAATATAACTATTACAGATAGTTATTAATTTGGCATCACAATTGCTTATTTCAAGAAAATCACCGAACCTAAATTGTTTTCAATATATTATTGAATATATTATGTTCGATAACAAAAATGAACACAAAAGTATTGTGCGAAATACGAACCATGGCAGAAAATTCTAAAGACACAGATTGGAAAGACGCCCATAAAAAGGTCTATAGATGAGCACAGGGATTACCCTTATATTGGATGGTAGCAATTCAGATCTTTATTCCAGTCTTTACGCCACAGAGCTGGCAAAAAGGGTGGGGGCCGACATACATGCGGTAATTATTCCGGCATGGGAAGAATACAACGATACCAACAGAGACAGCGCCGCAAAAAAACTGCGTGTTGCAGACTCCATGGCGTCGTTAAAGATGGTTATCCGTCTTGGTACATATAAACACATTAAAATATCTTCTTATATGATCGAAAATGACATTGAAGATGCCCTGGTAGAGTTTCTGAAACAACGGCGTATCTTCTGCCTGATTACAGGAGCCAGCGATGAGAATGCTGCAAAAGAAAAAAAAGAATGGTTGGATCGCCTTAAAATACGTTTAGCGCAACATGGCAACTCTCATTTCAAACCCTTTTGGACATTGGTGGCCACTCCATGGAAAGACAGGGTTTATTACCATATGCTTGAAAAAATGGAATTATATAGACAAAAATTCAATTAAAAAGGAGGGAGCTTATATGTATCTTTACTTACCTCTCGCACTGACAAGTGTTAACATCCTGGTGCCAGTAGGCTTGGGGCTACTGGTGGGTCTTCTTTCGGGTCTTTTCGGCGTAGGAGGCGGATTTCTCATGACGCCTCTACTCATGATGGTCGGCATACCGCCCACCATTGCAGCGGCCACTGACGCCAATCAGATCGTAGCGGCATCCGCCACGGGCACTCTGGCCCACTGGAGACTCGGCAATGTGGATTTCAAAATGGGTTTTCTGTTACTTGTCGGCGGTTTTACAGGCGGCGCTGTGGGCGTTCAACTGATCAAGGTATTAAAGGCGACTGGCGGAGCTGATTTTCTCATTAAAATGACCTACGTCGTCATGCTCGGCCTTGTGGGCACATTCATGTTTTTTGAGAGCCTGAACGCCATGAGAAAGGCCAAGGCAGGCAGTGACAAGGCCCAAAAGACACAACAGCAGGCAACATCGGAAAAAAATGCAGGCGCCAAACCATCGAAGGGCTTTATGGGCGCATTACCCATACAGATATACTTTGAAAAATCCGGCGTGACCCATTCCGCTCTGGTGCCGGTAGGCCTTGGCGCCTTTGTGGGAATACTGGCAGCCATCATGGGTGTTGGAGGCGGATTCCTCATGGTACCCGTCATGATCTACCTTCTGAGAATGCCCATGCACGTAGTGGTTGGAACCAGTCTTTTTCAGATTATGTTCACCTGTGTGGAGGTAACATTCCTTCAGGCATACACAAACCACACAGTCGATTTTGTTCTGGCCATTCTACTGCTGCTCGGCTCCACCTTCGGCGCTCAAATCGGCACAAAGATCGGCAAAAAACTCCATGGCGACCAACTCAAGATATTGCTGGCTATTATCGTGCTTGCAGTGACGGTGAAGATCGTCTTGGAGCTTCTCATGGAGCCATCACTTCTTCTGGCATATAAAGGAGGGCACTAATCATGTCACAGACAAAATATCTATATGCAGCCGTAATCCTGCTGCTGGGGCTTCTCTTTATGGCAGACCACTCAAGAGCAGCGGAGCCGATGGATGCAGCATCATCGGGTATTGAGAAGGCGCCGGTAACCTGTGAGATCATCCCTGACGAGGTTTTCATAGATTCATTCTATCATGGAGCACAATTGAAGATTACGGGCAAAAGTGATGCCAACGACGAGATCATCATCAAGATATCCTCGCCTCCCACGGAAAGCAGTCTGAAATTTATGGGCAAGGCAGCCGGTCTCTTCTGGATGAAGGTAGGAGACATGGAATTCAAACCGGTGTCAAATGTCTATATGCTCTATACAACAGGTGCCATCAACAAGATCGCAAGTCCTGAGGAACGCATCAGAAGCCTGGTAGGATATGATGCCATCAAGGCTCAGGTAGAAATAACCAGTTCCAAGGGCCCTGTGGACAAAGACCGCTGGTTCAATGAATTTATAAAATTCAAGGAAAAAGACAAGGTTTATGGCATTCACGAGGGCACTGTTGTAAAAGATGGAAAGGGCGGCTTCTCAGCGACCGTGGATTGGCCTTACCAGGCACCCCCCGGTGAATATAAGGTGGATGTTCTTGCCATTCGGGACGGCAGGGTCTATGCTGAAGCATCTCAGAAACTTGTTGTCAAGACATCGGGCATGATAACCCTGTTGTCAGACCTTGCATTTAAAAATCCAGCCCTATATGGTGTAATAGCCATTGTGATAGCCGTGCTTGCTGGCCTTGGCGTAGGCATAGTATTCAAAGGCGGTGGAGGCCATTAAAATCTAAGGAGGAATACTCCGTTTGAATATCCTTAACAGCCTGAAACATATCTTTGGCGGTGGCAAGACAGAAGGCGAATCAGCCCCCCTTCCGGCGGCCACCGCCTTTGAGCGTTTTAGAGATGTCCTTCGTTGCAACAACAGCGCCCTTGAATTGATTGCCGATCTCGGAGAAAAGCTAAGCGGTGATTACATCTTTGACAGACAATATATATACAATACCATGGAAGGCCTCGAAAAGGCCGTGTTGCAATCCGTTCATGCCCTGAATGCACTTTGTAACAACAAATATCAAATATTATACTCTACATACGACCGCCTTACCATGCGCCTGAATACGGTCATGGAAAACAGGGAGGACAGGGACGGCGTTCCGGTCATCAATATTGCAGGCACATCCCGCTCTCATTACATCATAATGGGTGGGAAAAATGCCCATCTCTCCCAGATGCTCCACGAACTGAACCTCAAGATTCCGGAAGGTTTTATCCTGACCACCAGGGCATACCACGATCTCATAGATCACAACGGCCTGCGTGAGACCTTGAATGCCTTTGAGACCGCCATGGAGGCATCAGACTGTACTGTTGAAACCCTGGAGCCATTGAGACACTCGCTTGAACAGGGCATTCATAATGCCCAGCCGCCAGACGGACTTCTATCCGCCATCGCTGAAGAATTAAAAAATCTGCAAAGCGTATTTGGAGAAGATTTGAGGCTTGCAATCAGAAGCAGCGCCCAGGAAGAGGATATGTATTTCTCCTTTGCAGGACAGTTCAAGACCATTCTGAATGTGTCTTCAACGCCTATGGCTGTATTCAAGGCCTATCTGCAGGTAGTGGCCAGTCTCTTCAGCCCGAAGGCATTGCGCTACCGACTGCGGGTATTTCCTGGCGAGGGACATATGTCCATAGCTGCAGGCTGTTACCGAATGGTGGAATCCAATGCAAGCGGCGTAATTTATACCATTGATCCAGCTGACCCAGGCAGCGACGCCATGATCATTGTATCCACATGGGGCCAGGGAGAGGCTATCGTGGAGGGCCGGGTGCCTGTGGACACATTCCATGTTCAAAAAAAGCCGCCCTATTCTGTAGTGAGTCAGAACATCTCCCACAAAAATACAGGTCTGTATCCCAAGGAGGAGGGTGAACTGAGTGAATCGGCTATTCCTCTGGAATTACGAAATCAACCAAGCCTTACGGCGTCACAGATAGAGAGACTTGCCTCTTATGCCATGCAGATCGAGATATATTATAAACGGCCTCAGGACATAGAATGGGCCATAGATCGAAATGGAGACATCTACATCCTTCAGGCTCGACACCTTGTAATACCAGCGACGGCAGGTAATAAAGGTTCCCTGGCCGATGCCCTCAAAAAATATGAACTCATAGTGTCTGATAGTGGATCGGTAGCCCAACAAGGGATTGGAACAGGTCAGGTACACATTGTTGACACCATCTCCGACTTGAATGTATTTCCTGATGGTGCTGTATTAGTCAGCAAGAGGGATTCCTCGAACTTCATTCGAGTAATGCACAAGACAGCAGCCATAGTAACGGAAATCGGTACGCCGGTAAGTCACATGGCCACATTATGCAGGGAATTTCAGGTCCCATGCCTCGTAAATGTAACAGACATTCTTACCAAGGTGTCGGACGGTATGGAGATCACTGTGGATGCAGAGGACCGAAGAATCTATAAAGGTCGAGTGGTGGAACTCTTGGCATTCAAGACCGCAACAGACCTGAATATCAGCGCCACCAAGGAATTCAGACTGCTCAAACGTCTGCTGGACAATGTCTCCTCACTGAAACTCGTAGATCCGTTGATGGATGAGTTTACACCCGAGGCGTGTGAAACATATCATGATCTACTGCGTTTTATACATGAAAAGGCGGTGGCTCAAATGGTGGAAATGGGCAAGGACGAAAGACGACTTTTAAAGGATTATCGTGCGGTGCATCTGGACCTCCCCATTCCCACAGGCATACTTTTGATCGATCTGGGCGGCGGCATAGATGCAACGGTAACGGGCGACAAAGTCACCTTTACAGCCGTAACATCGGAACCACTGAAGGCCATACTTGAAGGCATGCTTTTTCCGGGCGTATGGCACACCAAGGCCGCAAACGTAAGTTTCGGTGACCTGATCACAAGTATCGTAAATGTACCAACGGATGCATTAGCCGGACAATATTCCGGACACAATATAGCGATAATCAGCAAGGGCTATCTGAACCTGAGTCTGAGATTCGGATACCATTTCAATATCATAGACGCCTATTGCAGCGACATGACAAGAGACAACCATATATATTTCCGTTTTCTGGGCGGTGCCACAGATATCACCAAACGATCCAGACGGGCTCGAATGATCGCCATCATACTTGAAGCATTCGGCTTCAATGTGGCCAGCAAAGGCGATATAGTTACAGGACGTTCAGGCAATATGCCCAAGTCGGAAATCATTCGAACCCTTAACATTCTTGGCAGAATAGTAGGATTTACAAGACAACTGGACGTCCAGATGGACAGCGACGCACAAGTCGAAAGATATGCTGAGGCGTTTCTCATGGGCGATTATGAAATAATCGGCAGATAGCAAGGAGAATAAATTATGGCAGATCAAACAATAAAATTATTAGTAATAGATGACGAACCTATCGTAGGTAAAAGATTGAAACAGGCGTTCATGAAAATGGGCATTGAAGTTGAAACCTTTACAGATCCAATAGAGGCGATGAACGCAATCAAGCAAAAAACTTTTGACATAGTAGTAACGGATCTAAAGATGGAAGGCATGGATGGAATGACTATACTGGAACGGGTACAAAAGCTCAATCCAAAAGCGAAGGTCATAATAATAACAGGTTACGCACAAGTAGATACCGCCTCGGAAGCTTTCAGAAAAGGTGTATTCGATTTTATCCCTAAACCATTCCGTTTGGAAGAATTAAAAAATGTCATACTAAGGGCAATGTCAGGCACATTATCAGAAAATAATAAAAGCACATAGCGATATAAATGAGGAATAATATCTTGCTTATTTCTTTTGCACTTAGAACCATCTATGGGAAACTGATACTAAGTTTTTTCATTATATGTATAATAAGCGGCTTAGCCGCAATTGCCGCTATTTATTCGCTATATAAAGTAGAAGACAAAATAAGCATCATAGAGTCATTTTATGAAATAAATCAGAGAATCCTCGAGGTCAGATCGTCCGAAAAAAATTTTCTATTATACGAAAACAAAAACGAATTGATATCAACCATTGATAAATTAAATGAAATAAAAACTGCAATAAATACATTAGAAACTTCTGGCATAATAATTCATCAAAATCATAATATCAAAAATTGCAAAACGGAATTCGAAAATTATTATGACTTGATTCACCAACTGATTCGTAAAGATTACAGTGAAATAGACTTCAATAATCTTAAGATCAATCTACGAGCATATGGACATGATTTTATGAACTGTGCCATGTCAATGGACAGCATGGTAAAACAACAGATTGAAAGGGAATCCAGAAATTATAAGGCAATAGCGTTTATTCTGATCATTATCATTCTACCTATATGCGCCATGATTGGCGTATTTCTGGCAAAATGGATCATGACTCCATTACAACAAATTAGAAAAGATATAGCTCAAGTGATGCGGGGTAAATTATCATATATACCTATTGAACCTACTAAAAAATTATGTGTGGAATGCGCTGAACTGATAGATGCGCTCAACAAGATGTTGCAGGCATTAGAAGACAAACACCAGCAACTCATACAGGCCGAAAAGCTCATGGCCCTCGGCAAGGTGACCGCAGGTATAGCCCACGAAATCAACAACCCGTTAAACAATATCTCTCTTACAGCCGAAATTCTCATGGAAGACATCTCCAATATGGACTGTGACGAACGTCGCGGCATGATTCATGACATCATCGTGCAGGTGGACAGGGCGAGAGAGATCGTGCGCAATCTTCTGGACTTCTCACGGGCACGAAAACCTACTGAATGGAACAAGTTGGAGCTTGGGGAACTCATGAACAATACCCTCGGGCTGTTGAAAAATCAGATACGCCTCAGCAGCGTAGAGACAACCCTGAACCTGCCGAAAGACCCTGTAACCATAATGGGCAACCCCAGCCAGCTGCAACAGGTCTTCGTAAATATTATTCTGAACGCATTACAGGCCATGAAAGACGGCGGCAAACTAATTATCTCCATTCAGGCCGTTACCGAAAAAGATAAGGCCGTAATAGAGATATCGGACACAGGCCCAGGAATGCCACATGCCGTCATGGAACACATATTCGAACCATTTTTCACCACAAAACCTGATGGCACAGGCCTCGGGCTTTCAGTCAGTTACGGCATCGTCAAGGAACATAAAGGCGATATACAGGTCATCAGTGAACCAGGCCAAGGCACCACATTCAGGCTTGAATTTCCACTGTGGCTATGATATCGGATTATTATGAATGAATTCACAGGCGCACAGATCGTTATCATAGATGATGAACCCATTACCGTTCAAAGGCTATCACATGCCTTCAAAAAGGACGGCTATATAGTCGAAGGATTTGTATCCGCAAAAGACGCCCTAAATGCCATCGCGGCAAGCAAGCCCCATATAATCATCACCGATGTGAGATTACAGGATGCAGACGGTGTGGAACTCATAAAGCAGATACAGACCATTGCACCCGAGGCAGCCGTCATAGTCATAACAGGCTATGCATCCCTTGAACAGGCCGTAGAGGCCACAAAAAAAGGGGCCTTTCACTATCTTGCAAAACCTCTGCAGCTCGAACAGCTACGAGCCGTTGTAAAGGAAGCACTGGAGCACGTGAGAGAAAACCTGCGCAAGGACAAACTCGAACAGCAGCTTCGAAAAGCCAATGCCTATGTGGGGATCATCGGCACATCCCCTGCCATGCGTCAGATATTCAAAACCATAGAGCAGGTTGCCGCCGTGGACTGCAATGTCCTCATTCAGGGCGAGAGCGGCACCGGCAAAGAACTGGTAGCAAAGGCCATTCACGCCAAAAGCCCACGGGCCCAGAATCCCTTTGTTTCCTTCAACTGTGGTGCGTTTTCCGAGGACCTGGTCACCAACGAACTGTTCGGGCACGAAAAAGAGGCCTTCACCGGCGCTGTCACCACAAAGCTCGGGCTGCTGGAAACAGCCAACGGAGGCACGGTATTTCTTGACGAAGTAGGGGAAATGCCCCTTTCCATGCAGGTCAAGCTGCTCAGAGTGCTTCAGGAACGGGTCTTTTATCGAGTCGGCGGCGTCCGCCCCATTGAACTCGATGTCCGCTTCATCTCAGCCACCAATCGGAATATCTCCACGCTGATAGAAAACAATGAATTCCGCAAAGACCTTTTTTACCGGCTCAATGTGGTAACCGTCGAAATACCACCCCTCAGAGATAGAACCGAGGACATACCGTTGTTGATAAATCACTTCACTGAAAAGGCTACACAAAAATTCGGCAGAAATATTAAAAAAATCACACAGGAGTTTCTGACTCCCCTTGAAGCCTATCCATTTCCAGGAAATGTTAGGGAACTTGAAAATATCATTGAACGGGCCGTTGTTTTGAACAAAGACGGAGTCCTCGGCATAAATGACCTTCCACCCGACATATCATGCGCCGCTGAAGATGATTATGAACCAAACGCTGATGGCTACAGCCTAAAACACCTGGAAAAAGACCATATCATGAGTGTATATCAAAGAACGGGTTATAACCAGAGCGAAACGGCCAAGATACTCGGCATATCGAGAACCACCCTCTGGAGAAAGCTGCGCGACATGAAACTACTGAACAAAACAGAAGAAAAAACCTAAAACTCATGACAGTCCTCTCGGCCTTTCATATCCTCCAGCATTCCCATGACTTGAACTCTCCATCCATCACAGGCATATTCAGACGATTTCAACGCATCATAGAGCTCAACAGCAAGGCCCTCGAGATCATCAGCGCCATGGAAGAAAGTCTGGGCGGAGCGTATCTGTTCGACAAGGTATTTATAGGAAAATCCATATCCACATTGAACGATATCATTCGAGAGGTCATCTACAACCTCAATGCCATGTCCAAAAACGCCCATCTCGCTTTATATGAGCGATTTGAGGCCATAAAAAACAGCCTGGAAGACATCTTGTCAGGCGGCCCAGGACCATATCATGACCAGATAACCCTACACTACAATCAGCTCAACATGGATATGGACATAATTGTGGGGGCCAAAAATGCCAACCTTGGCGAGATCTGGAACCGGCTGCACCTTCGAATACCTGATGGATTCGCCTTGACCACCGAGGCATACAGGCTTTTCATGGAAGAAAACGGGCTGTTGGCTCACATAACACAGGCGCTTGATTCCAACAAAAAAAACATGGAAGATACATGGCGGCATATCAGAGATCTATTTGAGAAGGCTGCCATACCAAACAAGGTCGAACAATCCGTAAAAGAGGCACTTGAAGAATTATACGAGCGGCTTGGCCGCAGACCAGTACTTGCCGTCAGAAGCAGCGCTGTGGGCGAAGACATGGAAAGAAGCTTCGCGGGTCAATTCACGAGTATTCTAAATGTCCGACACGAAGATGTTCTAAGTGCATGCAAACGAGTGATGGCAGCCCGTTTTTCTCCGCAGGTGATGTCGTACCTGGGCAATGACTACATTGAACTCGACGCATTTCCTGTGGCCATCGCAGTTCAGGAAATGATAACCGCCACCGTATCGGGCGTAATCTACACACGGAATCCGTCCAATCCACTTGAGAATGGAATGGTGATATCCGCTGTGCCAGGCATCGGTGCCTCTCTGGTGGATGGCTCTTCTTTGTCAGACTGGTACAGGCTCTCTCGCACACATCCATTCAAAATGCTGGAGAGCAGACTGAACGCCAAAGAAAACAATATTCATTCCCTTGACACTATGCCCTCCGGCTTAAGAAGGGGTTCGGCACTTCTCACTCCCAGAATGCTTCGGCTCATTGCAGAAGCTGCGATCACCATTGAAAAATCCTTTGGAAGACCGCAGGATATCGAATGGACCTTCGACGCTCATGATAATCTGATCATCCTGCAAGCAAGACCTCTACATGTACAATACGCCTCACCAACCTTGCAGACGGAACTTGTCACTCGACTTAAACAGCTTCCTCTGCTCATGAAAGAAAAAGGCCAGGCGGCGCATGTGGGAATAGCCACAGGCCCTGTGGTGCATGTCTCACCGGAGGACGATTTCACAAGGTTTCCGGTAGGAGCCATAGCGGTCTGTAAAAATGCAAGCCCGGCGCTGAGTCCCATACTGCAGAAGGCCGCAGCCATTGTCACGGATATAGGCAGCCCCACAGGACATCTGGCGGCCATTGCCAGGGAATACAGAACACCGGCCATTGTGGGCGCAGAAAACGCAACGGTTCTCCTCAAAGAAGGCATGGAGGTAACGGTGGATGCCTATGATACATGTATATATGCCGGCGGCATTCCGGATTTCTTCACATTGGAAACCATGGAAGAGGATGTCTTTTTTGAATCCGATGAGGTTCGCACTATGCGAAGGCTTCTCAGATGGATAGCCCCGCTCAATCTGGTGGACCCGTCTTCTACAAAATTTGCACTCGAAAACTGTGAGACCTATCACGACATATTGCGTTTTTCTCATGAAAAGGCCGTAGAATCCCTCATAAATCTGCAATCCTTTACGCCTGTTTCGGAAAAAATGTTCAGTAAGGTCCTTAAAGCGCCGATTCCCATCGGCATGCACATCATAGACCTGGGAGGTGGCATTAAATCTGTAAAAGATAAACAGGAAAATGAGGTGGCAATCTCCGACATTTCAAGCAAACCGTTCAATGCCATCCTCAAAGGTCTGCTCAAGGAAGGCGTCTGGGACAAGGAGCCGGCTCCCATAGGTATTAGAGATATCCTCTCAAACATCGCACGGCCATCCCTGTCATTGATGGGCATGCCCGAATACAGCGGCAGGAATCTGGCCATCATAGCGGAGAATTACTGTAATATCAGTCTGCGTCTCGGTTATCATTTCAATGTGATCGATTCCTATCTGACATCCAATCCTGACAACAACTACATATATTTTCGTTTTGTGGGTGGCTTTGCCGATGAAGAACGCAGAAAACGCAGGGCATCCCTCATAGTCTCCATATTACAGGCCCTCTTTTTTAAGGTGGAGCATCACGGTGATCTGGTGGTGGGAAAGGTCAAGATGCTGGACGCTCAACAGACCGAGCACATTCTCATCAAACTGGGCGAACTCATCGCATTCACGAGGCAGCTCGATGTGCGCATGACCGATGAAGAATCCATAGATCGTTTCTTCGCCAGGTTCCTTCAACAGACCAGGTCTCAACCACCATCAGTGGAATGAAACCAATGCTTCAATGGGTCAAAAACAAAATTCACCAATGGCATTCAGCCAAAACAAGTCAGGCTCAGGAACATCTCGCGCTGCTCAAGGCCAGATATCAGATGTTTCGAGCCATACTGCAATTGAATGGCAGGGCCATAGAGTTGATCACTGAACTCGACATGAGACTTCGAGAAACCGATGCCTCGTATGAAGACATAGCGAACAAAATCGATGAGCTGCTCTCTGTAACCTTCGGCATGGTGGAAAAACTCAATGACCTAACTGATAACGGTTATGAAATCCTTTTTACACGGCATGAGCTGATCTCGAAAGCAATAAAAGCATGGATGGAACAGGCCCCAAGACAGAAAGATCTTCCGGATTGCGTTCCTCTGAAGCAGATCGAATCCCATGCAGCGAGGCTGTTCGGCAACAAGACCCTTGTGCTTGCGAACCTCATGAAAACAGGTAATTTTCACATACCTGAAGGTTTCGCCATTCCTGTCCATTCCTGCCGCCGCTTTCTGGACGAAAACGGCCTTACATTCAGGATCATTCAAAAACTAGGAAGAAACACCAGGCAGGACCGTTTGGGATATACTGAGGTACTCCACCCTGTCTTCGATGCCATAAAGGAGGAAATCCTCTCCGCTCCACTCTCTAACGAACTGGAGAGATGCATAGTTACACAGGCCCAACCCTTCTTCGAAGCCGGCCATAGCCTTGCAGTGAGAAGCAGTGCCATTGGTGAGGACGGCAAAAAATACTCATTTGCGGGCCAGTTTGCCACTATTCTCAATGTAAAAACAGAATCCGGCCTCATAGCCGCTGTCAAGGAGGTGATAGCGAGCAATTTCAGTCCAAGAAGCATCGCCTACCGCATAAATGCAGGCATAGAGCCGCTGGATTTCAATATGTCAGTGTTGTGCGTTCAAATGGTACCAGCGGTGGCGGCCGGCATACTCTTTACCATAGACCCTAACGACTCGGACTCAAGACGCATGCTGATCAGCGCAGTCTTTGGATTGGGAGAGCTTGCCGTGGCAGGCGAATCCAATGCAGACATCTACAGGCCTTTACGACAGCCCATCAAAGGGGACGCCATGCCATGCATTATAGCCAAAAAGGAAAAACGACTCATTCTCGATTCCACGAGTGGAATGACGATGGAAGACATACCTGAACAGGAGCAGACACAACCTGTCCTTACAGAAAGAGATATCGAAACCCTTGTGCGCCTGGCTCTTGAAATAGAAAGCCTGGCCCAAACGCCCCAGGACATAGAATGGGCCAAGGATTCGTCAGGTAAACTGTTCATTTTGCAGGCAAGACCTCTGAGATTTTTTGCGTCACAGGCATCTTTCAAGGCAGAGTCGTCAAAAGACATCTTGTTTACACAAGGGGTTACAGCATCCAGAGGGACTGCCACCGGTATGGCATTCATCGCAAAAAACAGGCAGGACATAGACAATATCCCTGCAGAACCGGTGATCCTTGTGCTACATCAGAGCATGGTGGATGCGGCCAGAGTCATGGGCCGTGTACAGGGCGTGCTTGTGGATCTGGGCAATCCTGCGGACCACCTCTCATGTGTGGCCAGGGAACACTCCAAACCCATGCTCACGGGCCTTCAGAACGCCACGACGACATTAAAAAATGGACAGTGGGTCACTCTCAACGCCGATACACACAGGGTCTTTGTAGCCGATGAGGCCGACATAGCGGCTGCCCGCAGTGCACTGCTGAAAAGCGTGAGTGTGATCAAGGAAACAGCTCCAGAGGAAAAGGCCTCCGTGCTGCCTGAGTTTCAGAACGAACTCACACGACTCATAGTGACCTTAAACCTCACCGACGCCTATGGGCCGACCTTTTCCATGCTGGAGTGCAGATCCCTTCACGACATAGTGCGATTCGTGCACGAAAAATCCGTTCTCTCCATCTTTGACACGAGCGATGATCTGCTCGCCAATACAACTGGAGCGGTCTTTACACTGGAATCAGGCATCCCTTTCTTTGTACATGTGGTGGATTTAGGCGGTGGCCTGGTGCCGAAGGAGCACAGATGGCTTAAGGTACGGCCGGACGAGATCCTCTCCACGCCATTCAAAGCGCTGTGGAAGGGGGTATCTACACCGGGGCTGCGTTGGTCAAGCCCACCGCCGGGTGTCTCCGACATCTCTCAGACCTATTCCCGATGGGTGGCCGATGCGCGCTCTGAACGGCCCATCGGTCTTCCTAACTACGCCATGATCAGCCGGGACTATCTGAATCTGAATGCACGTATGGACTTTCATTTCGTCATGATCGACACGGTCTGTGGTTCAAATCCCCAGGCTAATTATATCAAATTCCGTTTCAAGGGCGGCGGAACCAATCTGATTCAGCGCAGAAGACGGGCCGGCTTCATCGCCGAACTCCTGGAACGAAACGACTTCTTCGTGGACTGGAAGGACGACCTGATAAACGGCGAGATAAACGGTGTTGACCAGTCGTCCATGCAAGAAAAACTCGTATTCTTGGGAAGGCTTCTGGGATTTACCAGGCTTCTGGACATGGCCATGACTAGCGACAGCTCGGCCGCGGAGGTGGCACGGGCGTTTATGGAAGGGGATTATGAATTGAAGTCATTGAAGGATGCTACATCATAATTTGCATGACAAGCCATCTAAATCCATGTCTTCGTCCATATACTGAATAGCGATTCTGCTCATTCCATTCTGTAACTCCAAAAAAAATATCTGTAAGGAAGGGACCAAAATGTTGACCTCGTTCCTCCTTAATAATTGCAATGGCCTTATCATGGAAAAGAGGTGGTTTCTATACCCTTTTATTAAGCAAGGCGTCATATACATCGGCTTTACCATTTCCTGCAGCCACGAGATAAAGGAGATGAAAGCAACATCCGCAAAAGCTATACTAATAAGAAGTAGTACGAAATCCGGTTTAAGCTTCATGATCTTATTATCACCATATTATGCAAAGTAAAACTCAACCTCAGGCAGCTTCACGGCGGTCAGGAGATTCCCATATACAGCGCCTGTGTCTATACCGATGCGGCCATGTCGCACAAAGGGCGTTTCAAAAGGTGTATGCCCGAACACCACTGTCTTACCAAACTCAAAATCAGAGTCGAAAAAGATATCTCGAATCTCATATATGACTGGAGGCTGCTGGTCGTTCAAGGGCTTGAAGGGTTCGAGTCCGGCGTGCACGAAGATGAAATCCTCCGTCTCCCAAACCGACTTGAGTTCTTGCAAAAAACGCCTATGTCTTTCGGGCATAAAGGCCAAGTTCTTCAGTTGTGACAGGGCCTGTACTCCATAGCTCTGAAGTGTCACCTCCGCACCGATGAGCCGCAGGGCAGCCATAAGATTCTCGTCACTCCTACGAGCCGCCTCCAAGAGATAATATTCGTGATTACCCATGAGCATTACGGTTTCATGGCCGGTATCCTGAAGTTCGCAAAGGAAGTCCAGAACACCACGCGCATCAGGGCCTCTGTCTATATAGTCACCCAAAAAGACCAGGACGTCCCTGCCTATTACATACGGGAGGCGCTCGAACAACTGTTTCAAATGGGAAAGGCAGCCGTGAATGTCACCTATGGCGAAGATGCGTCTATCTTGATGAGATACGTGCCTTTTCGTCATTTATATGAGCATCACATCCAGTTCTTTGGCAGTGGCTACAGCACCTTCTGTACTGTCTCTGCCAATGGAGACTGCCAAGTAAGGCCGATTCAACACGCGTGAAATGATTTGGCCGCGCCTATCGGCCCGCTCCACATCTACTTTGTCCACCTTCATGGACACCTCGGCAACCAACACTACTTCCTTATTCTCACTGCGTAAAATACCAGTGGCCACCACATCTGCCTTTAAGGCGTCTTCACGCTCTGATTCTGAAACGATGCCCTTATCCATTGCATCATCCAAGGCATCAGCCAACGATTCATTGTTCCATACACGGCAGCGTTTTATGAGCCTTCCAAAATAAGACGGCGCCTTTTCACGCACCTTTCGCTCAAAATTATCGCCCTTGAGCTCAGCCACGTCTTTCTTGAGGCTATCTACATCGTATTCTACATGACCCAAGCGCTGTTCAACATGTCCTAATCGCTGATCCACGTGATCTAGTCGCTGATCCACACGGTCTAATCGCTCTTCAACACGTTCGACACGTTGTTCGATGTGATCAACCTTCTGGTCCAAGTGATCAACCTTCTGTCTCAAGGGGTGAAACTCATTTTTGACAAAGTCATCGAACTTCTTGGGAAGCTGCATGAGTTCGTCCGAGAGCACAAGCCGTCGAATCTCCTCAAGCCACGCAGGGTGCGTGCGCAGAATCGTAACCAGGTCTTCAAAATTCTGAATCCTGGCATTTTGTTTCTCTGAAGACGGTGAAAAAACCTGCATGATATTCGCTTTGGGGGCATCTTGTATTGTTGTCATAATGGGGCGCTCTTTCTGTTATGATGTTGTCATATGACCGATTATGTGGTAGTTGCAATAACCATACTAAAATATTATAAAACGTCGTGTGGGACTTTGCCATGACAAACTGCAACCTCAATTTCTCCCAATTCTTGATGGTCGGGCTGCCTGGTTTTGTTCTGAATGATGAAACCTTGCTGAATATCACAAACTGCGGCATCTGCAATTTTATTCTGTTCAAACGGAACGTATTGCACGCCAGACAGCTTCAGGACCTATGCAACCAATTGATAACTGCCTGTAAATCTTCAGGTCTGCCAAAGCCTATCATAGCCGTGGATCAAGAAGGCGGAGAGGTACAAAGACTCGGTCCCCCGCGCTGGCCTCGGCTCATCTCCAACAGGAATGTGGGACATCAGATAAATCCCGCGGATGCAGCACGCAAACAGGCTGAGGAAGCAGCCCTGGCCTTGAAGGAGTGCGGTATCAATCTAAATCTGGCACCTGTATTGGACATTTACCGAGAAAGCGAAGAGCTGTTTCTTCGAGAACGGTCTTATGGAAACAACGAGATGCTGGTAGCCGAGTGTGGCACCGCCTACATCAAGACACTGCAATCCCATGGCATAGCAGCCACAGGCAAACATTTTCCAGGCATAGGCAGCGTGACCACTGACCCCCACCACACAAGACCGATAGTGCCTGCATCCTTGTCTCTGGAACCGGAACTGCTACCCTTCATAGAGGCCATAGATGCAGACGTCGCCGCAATGATGACATCGCATGTAGTGTATGAAGGCCTGGATCCAGGCATTCCAGCCACCTTTTCCCATAAAATAGCCCATGAATTGTTACGTGAACGCCTGGGTTTCAAAGGGCTGCTTCTCACCGATGACCTGGAGATGGGTGGAATTCACACAATGAATGAGATAACGGAAGCTGGAGTCAGGGCGTTTCAGGCAGGACATGATCTGTTGCTGGTCTGTCACCATCAGGACAAGGCATTGGACCTCATAACGGCCCTGGAAAAGGCGTCAAAACAAGGGGAAATCCCACTGGAGCGCATAGCGGAATCCATGAGACGGATTCAGGGGTTCAGAGAGAGGTATTGCCGCAATGATATTGCACAAAATGAAAGGGTGGATACAGCAGGCACTCCGTCCTGAAACCTTTCTGAAGGCCAGATATATGGCATTCAAGGCCCTCCTGCAGGCGGACACAGTGGCCCATGAGGCCTTGGCCGCCCTGCAGGACATGGCGTATTCCAGACAAAATATAACACAAACGGCGCTGCTGGATGCATATGAACACCTGAGAAACGCCATAAACGACATGATAGATCAGCTTCTACTCATGGCACCTTCGAATTCCTCATATCGAAACCTTTTGCAGGTATTCCAACAGATAGACACAGGCATACGTGACAGACTCATAGACAGGACATTTGTCGGCGATATGAGACCAGTGATGAACTTCATCGATCACCTGAATCTCACGAATGCATCGAATCCCTCTTTCGAGCCTTCGAATTGTCGATCTTTGCACGATATCATACGCTTCGTGCACGAAAAGGCCATTCTGGAGATGTTTTCCTCCACTGCCAGAATAGGCAGCATAAAAAAGGGCACCAAACGCCTCGAAACGAAGCTGCCTTTTGAATTGTATCTGATAGACATAGGAGGAGGCCTGACTCGCAAGAACGTTAATGAAACCTCGGTGGACATCTCGGCGGTGCGATCCGTTCCTTTGCTTGCCCTGTGGAATGGCATGTCACATGCGAACATTCAATGGGTGGATGACCGCCCCCATTTCGACTGGAAGGCATTTGCAGCCAATGTATCAGCTGAAGGCATAGCAAATCCCAGCTCCTCGAATTACGCCAGTTATGCCATAATATCGGCTGACTACATGAACCTGAACATTAAATTCGGCTATCATTTCTCCGTCATTGACAGCCTCTGTGCAAAAGACGCCTCTCATAATTACATCTTGTTCAGCTTTACGGGCGGCGGAGCCGAACTTTCAGGCCGTATGCTGCGCATCAATTTTCTGACCGAGGTGCTGACGCACTCAGGCTTTGATGTAACTCAAAGACAGGACAATCTACAGGCCCGTATAAACTGGCTCAACCAGGCGGAGATACAGGCAAAACTGCAAATTCTGGGCAGACTGCTGGCGGTTACGCGGCTTATGGATATGATTGTCCTGAATAAAAACATGGCCAAGGCATGGGCCGCGGCCTTTTTGAAGGGTAAAAATGACTTCATGCAAGACAGAGTAAACAACAATGACTGAATACAATCTAAACTGGATCACTTCAAATCTGGCAGTGGGTGCTGCTCCCATGTCCTATAAAGAACTCGATTTTCTGAAGGCGCATGGCATAAACGCCATCCTGAACCTCTGCGCCGAGTTCTGCGACCTGCACCAGATAGAACAGGGCGAGGGCTTCGAGGTCTATTATATGCCGGTGGAGGATGACAATGCCCCCAATGTGGAAGAGATGGAAAAGGCCCTCGCATGGATGGACGAGGCCATCTATCTGGGCAAAAAGGTGCTGGTTCACTGCCGTCATGGAATCGGAAGGACAGGCACCTTCGTGACTGCGTATCTGCTGCGCAGGGGGCTTGGGCTCAATCTGGCGGAAAAGAAACTGAAAAATACACACGCCACACCATCCAGCTACACTCAATGGAGGCTTCTAAAGAAATATGGCAAACAGACAGGGGAGCTCAAAATTCGTGAGCCTTCCCTGGAAAACAAAAGAACAGTAGAACTCGGCGGCTTCTTCAGCGAATACGAAGCCATTGTCAAAGAGATCGAAGAAAAACGGAAAAATGCCGTGCAAAACGGCTTCGAGGTGCCGGAATGCGGCAAAAACACAACTTCCTGCTGCCACACACCATTTCATGTGCTGTTCATAGAGGCAGTGTATGTCAATCATCAGATGGGAAGGACGCTGACGAGCCAGGACAGAATAGATGTCCTCACCGAGGCTGCCAGACTTGCATCTCACACAAAAAAACGCGATGCGGAACAGGCCGTAGCATATCTCTGCCCGCTCAACCGAAACGGGACCTGTGCCGTTTACAATTATCGCCCCGTGTTGTGCAGGGCTTACGGCCTTTCAAATGAAGTTATACAACAGGGGCTGCTTGAAGAGATGCTGTTCAAGCTGTCCCAAAGCCTGTTTTTTGCGCTTTCCGGCGCATTTGCTCAAAAAGAAACCCTACTTTTCCCTTTTTTAGACGTCATTTCCGGGCGTTTTGTCCAGACATATTTCAATAACATGCTAACATTACAAGGTAATACCATAAAACATCCCGCATAGAGAATACCCAGCATCAGGTGGAAAGCACCCGTTCCACCTTTTCTTCCAGTTCTTCTTTATCTATGGGTTTGACGCAATACCCTGCTGCGCCCAGCCCCAGGGCCTGTCCGGCCGTCTCTATGGTGGGATAACCGGTGAGCATAATAACCCGTATTTCGGGCCTGATCTTTCTCAACTCCTCCAATACCTCTATGCCGGTGAGCTTCTTGAGCTTTATATCCAAAATGGCCAGATCAACTGCATGTTCCCGAACATACTTCAGGGTCTCCTCTTCCTCGTCGAAGACATGTACGCTGTGACCCTTTCGCTCAAGTATCTTTTTAATAAGAATGCCAGCATCCAAAACATCGTCCAATACAAGTATTTGCGCCATACACCCCCCTGTTTTTCACTGCTCGTGCATCTTTTCACGAACATCTGGTTGATATTTATTATAAAAAGTATATGGCGGTCGAACCAAAGATTCAACATAAAGAATCCATTCTGTCGAACATAGCATAAAAAGATTGACATCATCGCACAACATGTGACATGCTTGACAATATAAAAGACAAACATCGAGGGCAGGACAATGTTATTTAACTCCATCTGCTTTTCAACGGCCGTCTCTCAACTATATAAAAGCATAAGGCCCGTCACCCTTTTTTGCCTGTTTTTTTTGCTTCATTCAGACCCTGCCTTCTGTTTACAGGTGCATGGAGGCAATGAAGGGCTTTACACACATCAGATGGCCCACCTGTTCTTCATGGCCGCCATGGTCTTTCTTTCATATATTCTGTTCAGGCACCCCCTCGGACATGGAAAGGGCTGGACATATCTGAAGTTCTCCCTACTCTTTTTCTTTCTCTGGAACATAAACGCCTTTATCACTCATGGATTGGAGTTGGATATACCCCCTAACGCCATGTTACAAGAAGGCCCTTTACCTCACGCTCTGTGCATTCCTGTAAACTTCAAAATATACATCTATTACCTGGGGAAATTCGATCACCTTCTGTGTGTGCCTGCCATGTTCTGCCTGGCCATGGCCCTGCGAAGTTTCTGTATAGAAGTGAAAGAGCGCAGCCAGAGAGACAGGGAGGATGCCGTATGAACCAGTGTCTACCCCTTCTGCCTGTCCATGTAGTGGATTTCGTGGGCGCAAGCCTGATGATCCTTTTTTCCCTTGTGGCATTCTATTATGCCTGGAGACTCACGGTGCTGGAACCCAAGAGCGTGCTCTGGAGCTATCTCTTCTGGCTGTGCATGGCCATGATGGCCTTCGCCCTTTCACGAGGCATAGGACATGTATTGAAATTCGTCTTTATCTTTTTGGGCTTTCCTCATCTCTGGGACTTTTTTGCCCCCTACAGCGGCGGGCTCAATACCATGACCTTTGTCTCCATCACCACATTGACCTTCTATTTTCCTGCGGTACGCCGAGTCATAGGCCGCGTCAAAGAGGATGCAAAAAAACTGAAACAGACCTCCCATGAGCTGGCCATGGCCAACAAGGCTCTTGTGGAACTAAATCAAAACCTGGAGCAGCGCGTAGAAGAACGCACAAGAGAGTTGCAATTGTCGGAACAGAAATTCAGACGTCTGTTCGAAAACTCCAAAGACATCATCTTTTTTTGCGACTGCAACGGTAAAATTCTCGATATCAACGATAGCGGCATGGAGCTTCTGGGCTTTCAAGAGAAAAAGGGGCTTACCAACCATGAAATAAGGGAGCTGTTCGTAAACGAAGATGACTGGCAGCGATTCCAGTCAAATCTGACGGAGGCCGGACATGTAAAGGATCTGGAAGTGGAGTTTAAGTGTCTGGATGGCTCTCATATCTCCATGCTCATCACATCAGATCTTATAAAAGATGAAAACGGGGCTGTTGTGGGCTGTGAGGGCATAGCCAAGGACCTGACTCGATACAAACAGGTTATGGCAAATCTCACTCACTCCGAAAAAATGGCCTCGCTTGGCCGCATGGCAGCGGATGTGGCACACGAGATCAATACACCGTTGGGAATCATTCTTGGCTATACGCAACTTCTGGAAGAGGATTACGGCGGGCACAAAGACCTCATGGAATCCCTTGAAATCATAGAAAAACAGACCAAAATCTGCAAAAAGATCGTGGCCGATCTCCTGAATTTTTCGCGAGAATCCCTGCATAGAGCCAAGGAGCCGGTGAATATCACACAATGTCTTGAAGAAGTAATGGCCGTAGTGGAACACTCGCTCAATATGGACAGAATCTATGTGCATAAGGTCTATGCCCCTGACCTGCCGCCTGTACTGGCAGACAAGGAAAAGCTCCGACAGGTATTCGTAAATATCATCAACAACGCCCACGACGCCATTCATCAAGAAGGCCTGGTGGGTGTCTGGACACGCTACAACCCAACCACTCGAATGGTGGAGGTGCTCATAGGCGATACAGGCCCCGGCATTCCACCCGATATCCTATCCAAGATATTCGACCCCTTCTTCACCACCAAGGAGGTGGGAAAAGGCACCGGACTGGGGCTTTCCGTGTCCTTCGGCATTATTCAAGAGTGCGGCGGCACTATCTCGGTGGAATCCCCGCCAAAGGATGCTGCGCTTGCCGAAGCAGGCATGGAAACGGTCTTTATCATAAAATTGCCGAGTTATACTCAAAAGGAGGAATAGCCATGCGTTTTTTCATAACAGGCGGCACAGGCTTTGTAGGCAGGCACCTCATCAGCCACCTGCTGGACTGTGGACATGAGGTGATGGCATTAGCAAGAAACCCTGCCAAATTCACTCTTAACCACGTCGGATTGCAGAAGATTTCAGGCGACCCCATGAGAGAAGGGCCATGGCAGAAGCAAGTCGGTCATGCAGATGTGCTCATCAATCTGGTGGGGCGTTCCATATTCGGCCGTTGGAACGAGGAGATCAAAAAGGAAATTATAGAAAGCCGCCTAATCTCCACACGCAATCTAGTGGCCTCCATTCCTCAAGAAAAGGCCCGGACCATGAAGCTTGTCAATGCCAATGCAGTGGGATACTATGCAGGAGGAGACGAGATTCGCACAGAGAGTTCAACTAAAGGTCACGACTTTCTCTCCGAGGTATGTGAGGCCTGGCAAAACGAGGCATTCAAAGCCGAGGCAAAGGGTACAAGAGTGGTCATTGCCCGTTTTGGAGTGGTTCTGGGTAGTAATGGAGGAGCACTTCAGAAGATGCTCCCTGTGTTCAAAAAAGGCCTTGGCGGAAAGATTGGGAATGGCAGCCGCTGGTTCTCTTGGATACACGTTTTGGACCTCTGCCGCATTCTGGAGTTTGCGGCGGTGCAAGACCAGCTTAACGGAGTGATAAACGTGTGTGCAGAACCTGTCACCAATGCGCAGTTCACACAGTCTTTGGCTCGCGCTGTTGGCAGACCGACCTTTTTTAGAGTACCGGAGTTCGCCCTGAAATTGGCCCTTGGTGAAGCCGCAGACGTGATTTTGGCAGGCCAGCGAGTAATCTCGCGTGTGCTACCGCGACATGGCTTTCAGTTTAGATTCCCTGAAATCAATGAAGCCCTTCAGCATCTGGTGCAGGAGCATGAGTCTCCTGACCGTTCTGCAAGGGAGCTAAGCTGCGCATGTGGTTCGCGATGATCTCCCAGGCCTGGTCAGCTGTCTCAACATAGCTAAAAAGATGCAGATCTTCCGGAGAGATGACACCTTCCTCCACCAAAAAATCGAAGTCTATGGCCCTGTCCCAAAATTCCCTGCCAAAAAGAATGACAGGAATTGGTGCAATCTTGCCGGTCTGAATGAGGGTCAAGGCCTCAAAAAGCTCATCCATGGTGCCAAATCCACCCGGGAATGCCACCAAGGCCTTGGCTCGAATTAGAAAGTGCATCTTGCGCATGGCAAAATAATGAAATTGAAGACAGAGCTCCGGCGTGATGTATGGATTTGGCCTCTGCTCATGCGGAAGGACTATGTTCAGACCGATGGTTTTGCTTCCTGCCTCGCTTGCACCTCGATTGGCCGCCTCCATAATGCCTGGCCCTCCACCTGTCATCACATAACAGACGGCAGCCGAACACTTCATACAGTTCTCGGAAATGAGCCTGCCCAGACGTACAGCCTCTTCATAGTAGAAGGTTTTGGTCAGCATCTTTTGGGCTATGATCACCTGCTGCTGTAATTCTTCGTCTCCAGGCTTACTCTGATGTTTCTTCAATATCTCCTGGTAATGACGCTGGGCTTGATCACGAGGAGGTATGCGGGCGCTGCCGAACACCACCACGGTATGCTCGATGTTATGCTCCTGAAACAGGAGTTCCGGCTTCAGAAGCTCAAGTTGCAGTCTCACAGCCCTTAATTCATCCCGCAGCAAAAAATCTGCGTCAACAAAGGCAAGGCGATAGGAAGGAGACAGTGTTTGAGGGGTTCTGACTATACGCCTTGCGGATATGGAGTCCTGCTGTGCATCAGGATAATGTCGAATTTTTGGTTTCTTGTCCGCCATGATCAATCCCTGTTCAGATACAATTTTTCTCTACATGCTCACAGAGGGCTGCGGCTATCATTTTGATCTTATTCTCGTCCTCTCCCTCCACCATAACACGAATCAATGGCTCGGTGCCGGATGCGCGAATGAGTATGCGGCCTCTGCCGTTCAGTTCTCTGGATAAATTGGATTCCAGTTCCCCAAGCCCGGAAATGGTGCTCACATTCACACGCTCCTTTATGCGCACATTTTGCAGAATTTGGGGAAAAACAGTCAGCACTCCAGCCAATTCCGACAGCGGCACACCTTGTTCCTGCATGATAGCAAGAAGCTGCAATGCAGCCAGTATGCCATCTCCTGTGGTATTGTAATCGAAAAAAATAAGATGGCCTGACTGTTCTCCTCCAAGACTGTACCCACCTTGCCTCATGGCCTCCACTACATACCTGTCTCCCACCTGAGTACGAAGCAGACGGCAGCCCATACCATTCAAAGCTATTTCAAGGCCCATGTTGCTCATGACCGTAGCCACTACCGTATTCGATTTCAATCTTCCCACTTCTTTGAGATGACGGGCACAGATGGCCATTACGTGATCGCCGTTCAATATATTGCCTTTTTCATCCACGAAAATCACTCGGTCGCCGTCACCGTCAAATGCTATACCGATATGTGCCTGGTGTTTCAAAACCAGCTCCTTCAGATGCTGGGGAAACAGGCAGCCGCAGCCGTCGTTGATGTTCAAACCATTGGGCTCCACACCGGTGCGAATGACCTCTGCGCCCAGTTCCTCGAAGACAGTCGGCGCAACTCTATAGGTGGCGCCATTGGCGCAATCCAGGACTATGCGCAGGCCGTCCAAGGTCAGGTGCCTTGGAAAGGTATTCTTGAGAAAAACGATATAACGCCCTGGTGCATCGTCGATACGAAAGGCCTTGCCTATGTCCTTGCCGGTAGGCTGTTCATAGCGATCCGTCGCCATGAAGCTCTCGATGCGCATCTCTATTACATCAGGCAGCTTGAATCCGTCACCTGAGAACAGCTTGATACCATTGTCGTAAAAAGGGTTATGGGATGCGGAGATCACCACGCCAGCCTCCGCCCTCATGCCCGTTGTCAAAAAGGCGATGGCGGGCGTTGGCATGGGACCTACCAACAACACATCCACGCCCATGGAGCAGATGCCGGCTGCCATGGCATTTTCGAACATGTAACAGGATACGCGCGTGTCTTTCCCTATCAATATTCGTCTGTGTCTGCCGTTTTTCTGCTGAAACACATGTGCCACAGCCTTTCCTAGACGCATGGCCGTATCCACAGTCATGGGGTGAATATTGGCTGTTCCACGAATACCGTCCGTTCCAAAAAGTCTTCTATTATACAATTCAACATCCATCCGCATTTCGCCATTCAAAATTTAACATCATCAATTATTGCGTTTCAAAACTGCATTGATCTCCAGTGGCTTTATCTCTATGACATGAATATCATCGGGCAGAATAACCTGCGGGACAATGGCCTTTTGTCTCGACTCCACCGCATGCTGAGGAATCAACACTCGAATATCGTCCGGGCCCAATTCCCTGATCTTATATGCAGGCCCTTCTATGGTAACGGTGACATCTGAAGGCCATAATTTTATTTTTCCATTGGGGGCATCCAGAGAGACCGGTACGTTTTGCAGTTTTTTTCTGCCTATCACAGGCTTTATTCTGACCTTTACAGTGATGGTTTCCGACAGATTTGCATTGACATGCTTCAGGCTGTTCAATTCCAGACCCACTTTTTCGCTGACATCCCTGGTTGCACCCTCCACCACCACAGGTTGTGTTTTTATGGCCTTAACTCGTTCGAGGTGCTCCTTGGAACCTACAATCTCCACTCTGGGGGGATCGATATCTATGCCGTCGATCTCGTAATCCTTGGCAGGACTGCCCACTATGTTGGGAGAGACAGGTACCATGCGTTTTTCTATCTGCCCCAGCTCGATGTCGAACTGATTGGGCTGAATACGAATTATCTTCACATTGGAAGGTGTGGCGATGGCGTCAGGCGTTATGTTGATGGTTATAGTGCCGGAATTGACGTTCTTGAGATCGACCACATAGGACAGACGCTGCACGGACAGCTCCCGTATCTGGCTGCGCGCCCCATAAAATCTGACATTGATGGTAGTGGGAATCTCATTCAAAACCATGAGCCCTTTGGGTACATTCACCAATTCCACCAGAATAGGCAATGTGAGCTCGGATTTCTCCTCCGCAACCACAAAAAACCACAGCAACGTGGCAAAGAGCAGGGAAATGATCTTGATGACGATACCGGAAGAGAAAAAGGATCTCATCGCTTTTGAAACCTCTTCCACCATGCATCTGGTTTATTTTCAACCATGAAGGTGTTATGCAGAATACGCCGCAGTGTGCCAGGATCGATATCCCTCGTGATCTTACCGCCTATAGCTACCGAGATGGCCCCTGTCTCCTCTGAGACAATTATAGAAACCGCATCGGTCTGTTCCGTTATGCCGATGGCGGCCCTATGCCTTGTCCCAAGCCTGCGGCTGATGTCCGGATTTGTGGTGAGGGGAAGCACGCATGCTGCGGCAGCTATGCGTCCATTCTGTATGATGACCGCTCCGTCGTGCAAGATGGTACCTTTATAAAAGATGGTGCTCAAGAGATAACGGGAGGTCTCTGCATCCAGTTTGATGCCGGAGGAGATGTATTCGCTCATGCTCACATCCTTTTCTATGACTATCAATGCCCCTGTCTTTTCTTCGGAAAGATATGCCGCAGTCTTCGCTATCTCCTCCAGGGCGTTGAATGCCTTGACCTTTGTCTTCAAAAAAGGGCTCTGCCCCATCTGTATGAGCGCCCGCCGGATATCGTCCTGAAACAGAATGATGATGAGAATGAATATGGAACTCAGCACAGCGCCGAGAAGCCAGTGCAGAGTCTGAAGCTGAAACTTGCCAGCCACAAAATATATCACAACCACTATGGCCAGCCCAGCCATGGTCTGCATAGCCCGCGTGCCTCGAATGAGTAGAATGACCCTGTATACAATAAAGGCCACCGCCAGGATGTCGATTATGTCTTGCCAACGCAATATGGGCAGATACTCCGCCATGTAACGGGTCAATATATCAAACAATGCTCACTCCCCAATGCTCACTCGATAGTTTCATGAGTTATTGCGGTCATGACCTTCAGCACCAGACGTACATCCCGCACTGAATGAACACGGACCATGTCCACACCACGCAGTGCAGCCACTGCGACAGCTCCAAGAGTGGCGATATCCCTGAATGCAGGCTCTGTTATGCCGGTTATAGCAGCGAGAAAGGCCTTGCGTGAGGGGCCGACCAACACAGGACATCCCAATTCCCGCAATCTCTCTATCCTGTTCAGAAGGACAAGATTGTCCTGTAAACGCTTGCCGAATCCAATGCCCGGGTCAATGATTATTTTTTCAGACGCTATCCCTGCATTTCGAGCAAAAGCGATGCGTTCCGCCAGAAACTCTCTGATCTCCGCCTCCACATCCTCATAAAATGGATTGACCTGCATATCCTTAGGAACACCCTTCATGTGCATCAACACGCACGGAACTCCGTATTCTCGCACAACACCGACCATTCGACTGTCCATACGCAGCGCCGAGATGTCATTTATCATATCGGCTCCGGCATCCAGACATGCCTGAGCCACCTCCGCCTTGGTGGTATCTATGGAGATGGGAATTTGAGACCGCTCTCTAATGGCCTTGACAACGGGAACCGTACGCCGTAACTCTTCTTGCACGGAAACAGGGTCGGAAAACGGCCTGGAGGATTCTCCACCTATATCCAGAATGTCCACCCCTTCTTCTATAAGACCTTCCGCATGGGCCACCGCGTCCTCGAAATGAAAAAACCGCCCGCCATCTGAGAAAGAATCCGGAGTGACATTGACGACACCCATAACATAAGTCCGTTCACCCCAGACAAAACGTGTATCCCTGATGAAAAGCGCTGTCATATCTGATGGTCTCGTAAAAAATCATTAATGGGAGTAAAAAAGCGAAAAACGCCAAATGCAGGGTACGCAATGCTCAAGGCATGAGGCGTAGTTAAACTATGCCGCAGTAACGAGGGGCGCAGCGCAACACAGCAGTCAACGTTTTTTTGCGACACCATCATCTTTGAATGCAATATATCATGTTCTGCATACAGTCAGAATCTCATCTATGGCATCGGCATCCAGGGATTCCTTTTCCAAAAGACCTGTCGCGAGGGAATGCAAGCAGTTGATATGTTCGCTGAGCAGCGTTTTTGCCCTGTCATACGCATCTATTACAATCTTGCGAATGGCCTCGTCGATCTTGCGAGCGGTTTCCTCGCTGTAATCCTTTACCTGGCCGAAATCTTTGCCCAGAAATACATGTTCCTGCTTCTTCCCAAAGGCTACCGGCCCCATATCGCTCATGCCCCACTCACAGACCATCTTTCTGGCCATATCTGATGCCCGTTCTATGTCGTTTCCTGCTCCGGTGGTGAATTCGTTGAATACGAGTTCCTCTGCCACTCTGCCACCCATGAGAATGGCGAGATTGTTCAGCAGATAATGGCTGGAATATGTGTGGCGGTCGTTTTGAGGCAGCTGCTGTGTGAGACCCAATGCCCTGCCGCGAGGAATGATGGTGACCTTATGAACAGGGTCTGTGCCAGGCAACAAACGGGCCACAAGTGCATGCCCTGCCTCATGGTATGCCGTTATCCGCTTCTCTTCATCGGAAAGGATGAGACTTCTGCGCTCGGCACCCATCAACACCTTATCCTTGGCCCGCTCGAAATCCTCATCGGTGACCTTCTCCTTGCCCTCCTTGGCTGCAAGCAAGGCCGCTTCGTTCACGAGATTCTCCAGATCCGCACCTGAAAAACCTGGAGTTCCCTTGGCTATTTTAGCCAGATCAAGACCCTCTGCAAGGGCGATCTTTTTGGCATGTACGGCCAGAATCTGCTCACGTCCCCGAACATCCGGCACAGGCACCACCACCTGACGATCAAATCTACCCGGTCTCAAAAGGGCTGGATCCAGCACATCCGGCCTGTTGGTGGCAGCTATTACAATCACCGCCTCAGAGGTTTCGAAACCATCCATCTCTACCAGAAGCTGATTGAGGGTCTGCTCTCTCTCGTCATGGCCGCCGCCTACACCCGCCCCCCTGTGCCTGCCTACTGCATCGATCTCATCTATAAATATGATACAGGGTGCATTCTTTTTGGCCTGAACAAAGAGGTCCCTGACTCGTGAGGCACCGACACCCACGAACATCTCCACAAAATCCGAGCCGCTTATGCTGAAAAACGGCACACCGGCCTCTCCTGCAATGGCCTTTGCCAGAAGTGTCTTACCTGTGCCCGGCGTTCCCACCAATAACACACCTTTTGGAATACGGCCTCCCAGTTTCGTGAATTTCTGTGGGTCCTTGAGAAAGTCCACTATCTCGGTCAATTCAGACTTGGCTTCGTCGATGCCGGCCACATCCGCAAAAGTGACAGTGATATTCTGGTTGGACAGGAGTTTGGCCCTGCTTCTGCCGAATGACATGGCCCTGCCTCCACCAGGCTGCATCTGCCGCATGAAAAATATCCATACGCCGATGAGGATGAGCATGGGAAACCAGGAGATAAACATGGTAAGATACAAGGGCGTCTCCTCTTTGGGCTTCACATGCACGGTGACGTTATGCTGCTTGAGGAGCTTCATGATCTCTGTATCCTGCGGTGGAAGACCGGTACGGAATGGCTCCTGACTCACCATGGCGCCGGTGACCTTGTCGTGCTCGATAGTAACCTTGGCAACCTCATTGTTGATCACACGATTTACGAAGTCCGAGTATGGTATCTCCGGCACATATTCAGGTTGTGTGTTAAAAAGGTTATACAAAAAAATCCCTGCAAGGCCTATAATAAGCCACAGGCTCAGATTTTTGAGAAAGGTGGTAAAGGTGTCCAAATTGCCTCCTGATAAAACGAATTGTTGACCTATTTTAGCCCAAAGATATCAAAAGGTAAATTGCAGTTTTTGATTTTTTAACATTTTTTGGCCATATGCAAACATTGTGCTTATCTTTTTCGATTATCGCTTCAATCAAAAACAAGAAGGACCCTTGAAAAATCAAAGAACCCCTGAGTGAATGCAGATATGTTTGTTTCGATGAACTCAAAAAATGGAGGTCATATCATGAAAGAGGCTATGTTTTATGAAAAACTTTCGGAAAACCGCGTGAAATGTCTGCTCTGCAATCACCACTGCATCATAAAGCCGGCAGGCAGGGGTATATGCGGTGTGAGAGAAAATCAGGAAGGCACTCTGTGCAGTCTGGTGTACGGCAGGCTAATTTCAGCCAATCTCGATCCCATAGAAAAGAAACCCCTTTTTCACTTTCAGCCAGGTACCACATCCTTCTCCATCGCAACCGTAGGCTGCAACTTCCAATGCGCCCACTGTCAAAACTGGAAGATATCTCAATTTCCCCACCTGTTTCCTCAAAGGGATATGCCAGGAGACACCTTTTCTTCAGAAGAAGTGGTGCAAAACGCCCTGAATTCGAGGGCAGCCAGCATCAGCTACACCTATGTAGAACCTACTATTTTTTATGAGTTTGCATATGACTGTGCCGTATTGGCAAGGCAAAAGGGCTTAAAAAATGTCTTCGTGAGCAATGGATTTATGTCCCAAGAGGTTACAAGACACATCGCACCGTTTCTCGATGCCATAAACATCGACATCAAGGCATTTACCGAGGATTTCTATCACAAGGTATGCAAGGCCAGACTGCAACCCGTTTTAGAAAACGTAAAACTCTTTCATGAGCTTGGCGTCTGGGTGGAGGTGACCACATTGATCATCCCTGGAAAGAATAACAACCCGTCAGAGCTGGAAGGCATAGCCAGATTCATAGCCGGCATCAGTCCCGACATACCATGGCATGTGAGTGCCTTTCATCCGGCATATAAAATGCTGGACGTCCCCTCCACCCAGGCATCCACTTTGATAATGGCCAGAGAGATCGGCCTTAAAAACGGACTGAATTTCGTATATGTGGGAAATATTCTGAATGAAGAGGGGGACACCACGAGATGCCCTCACTGCAAGGCATTACTCATAAGGCGCATGGGCTACAGGATAATACAAAACCTCATTCAGGACGGCAAATGTCCGCAATGCAAGACACCTGTACCAGGGGTTTTCAAATGTTGATGGCGTCGCAAAAATAATCTTGCCCTCTTGCCAAACAAAACGAAATAGGCTAAAAAAACAGGAACGGGCGGTTAACTCAGCGGTAGAGTGCCATCTTCACACGGTGGAAGTCATAGGTTCGATCCCTATACCGCCCACCATTTCTATGAGTCTATGAGCCTTCATTGATTTTTCTTTTTAGGCTCTCTTTTTTGGCTTTTTTAGGGCTCTTTTTAGGTGTATTCCGTAACCCCTTGCAAAAGGGCTGTGCTCGTGTTGAAATCATGCGACAACTCATTGCTTTTCTTATAATTATCCTGTGCCTCTCCTCCCTGCCTCATTTCTCATCCGCCGCAGATACTGTGCCTGCCGCCACTGTGGAAGAGGCCCTTTATGTGCTTCAGGAGTTACGACACATCCCTGAAACCAACATCCCCGACGACCTCATGTATCGCTGCTCAGGACTTGCCATCTTTCCCAAGGTCTACAAGGCCGGTTTCATCATCGGTGGAAACTACGGCCAGGGCATTTTGGTGGTCAGGGACTCTCAGACAGGGCAGTGGACCGGCCCCATATTCCTCACTCTCGGAGGGGGCAGTATCGGTTATCAGATAGGTATAAACGTAACCGAACTCGTACTGGTCATCATGAATCCCAAGGGAATAAACGGCTTCATACAGGAAAATCTCACGCTTGGCGGTGACCTTTCGGTTGCAGCAGGCCCGGTAGGCCGTCAACTCGAGGCATCTACTGATATTGCCTTAAATGCAGAGGTCTATTCCTATTCCATCTCTCGCGGGCTCTTTGCCGGCGTCGCCCTGCAAGGCGTCTATGTGCAGGTGGATTACAGGTCAAACGAACGATTCTACGGAAAGCCTCTGCTGCCTCGCGAAATACTCTTTCAAAAGGCCGTGGCATCACCTCCGGCTTCCGCTCAAAAACTTCTGGATTTCCTGAACATCTATTACGCAAAACGCCCTCGATGAAGGTCTATATTATCGCAGCCGCCACTGTCTGCGGCAAAATCGGACCTGATCTCATCAGTACACCATCGGACAGAAGACACCTCGAGACATGGCGTGAACGCACGGATGCCAGTTTGATGGGCGCGGAAACCCTGCGAAACGGCGAACCGGAGATGCGCGGCCTGCAAGGCAGGCTCTCACCAACTCGTATGCGCTGCATCATCACACAACGGGGCGAGATTCCTGTGCAGCGTCGGCTTTTCAATTCTGCACCTGCACCACTTGTCTTTACATCAAAAGCACATGCCCCTCTGTTGGCCAACCGGCTCAAGTCACGAGCCAAGGTGCTACCCTTGCCCCCTTACGACCATGGCCCCAGCCTCTCCCTTGCAGAGGCGCTGCAGATATTGAAGACAAGGGGGGCTAGTTCTCTACTCATAGAAGGAGGCGGCCGGCTCAACTATGAAGCATTGAGACAAAAAATCGTCGATGAACTGATTCTGACAATGCTTCCCCAAATAGACGGCTCAAATACATCCACTAAGCTTTTTGCCGGACCTGCGCCTCTCAACATTCAACTGAAGCTTATCGAAATGCAACCTGGCGAAGATCAGGAATTTTTTGTAAGATATGAAATAAAATATGGAAAATGAAACACAAAACGCATTGAATACTCCGACTGACCTTAAAAGGCTGGTGCGGTTCCTCTTCGAAGGCAACATGCTCAAACGCACCTGGCGCACTGGTTACGCGTTTTTGGGCCAGGGTCGTGAGTCCGTTGCAGCCCATACCTTCGGCGTCATACTCATGGCATTCACTCTGGCCAGAGAAGAAGTGGACATTGATGAACTCAAACTTCTAAAGCTCTGCCTGATTCACGACCTGCCCGAGGCGCGCACAGGCGATGCCAACGCGGTTCACAAACGCTATGTAACAAGACACGAAGACATGGCTGTAGCCGACCTGACAAAAGACCTTGGATGGGGAGAGGAAGTGGCAGAACTCTTTCAGGAGTTTCAAGAAAAGTCCTCCAAAGAGGCCATGCTGGCCCATGATGCCGACCAATTGGACATGATTCTATCCCTGAAGATGCATCTGGACACAGGCAGTGAAGACGCCCTGCGCTGGCTGCCCCATGTCAAAAAACGCCTGGTCACGCCCAAGGCCAAGTTGCTGGCAGAAGCCATCTTACAGGAACACTGGGCCTGCTGGTGGATGAACGAACTGATAGGGACATGCGAATGATGCAATGTTTCATTTTGAATTTTGAATGTTGAATTAACGGGTAACAGCCCGATGTTAAATGCTTTTCCTACACTTAACCATTAACCATTCATCAAAATAAAGGAGAAATGCATGACAAGATTCATCGCAACACTGTTGGGGCTGATTTTATGCGGTCTCACCACGCTGGCACTGGCCGAAGACGGCCAAATCATCAATGTCTGTTACACTGGAAGCAATATCGGCTTTCTATCCCCTTGCCCAAGCTGAAAAGGCAAGACCTCCGGCGGCCTTGCCCGTCGCGCCAGGTGGGCGCAAGACAACCTGAAAGACCGTTCCTCCACGCTGCTTCTGGATGCAGGAGATTTCTCTGCGCGAGTGAACGTCCCTACAGAAAAGGACATAGCGCAAGAGCGGCTGATACTTGAGGCATACAAGGAGATGGGATACAACGCCGTCGCTATAGGCACCATGGATATACCATATCTTTCCCATCTGCCGGACAAACGACCCACACTTTTAAGTCTGAATATGCAAGGGGAAAAACCGGTATGGAAACCCTACGACGTCTTTGAGTTGAAGGGGATAAAAGTGGTGGTTACTGCCCTTACACAGGCAGCAGTCCCAGGCGACATCATTTCCATATTACAGACCGCCAAAAATCCAGGCAACCTTCCAAATTCCCAGAAGGTCATGGACCCTGTTACGATATTCAAGGAGCAGCTGCCCACACTGAAACAAAAAGGGGACATCCTCATAGTACTTTCCAACCTGGGCGAAAACGCCGACCTGGCTCTTGCACAAGCGGTGCCTGGCATAAATATCATAATAGAAAGTGGGCCGATGCCTCCCACCAATACGCCGAAACAGGTGGGCGATACATATATCTTGAAGGCGCACAACAAAGGCCAGTCCATCGGAGTAGCCACCCTTTCCATATCCAAGGACAAGAAAATCACCGGCCTGACCAATCACCTGGAGATACTCGGTGCAGAGATGCCGTCCGATGAGGCAATGGAACGCCGTATCGAGGCATTACCCAAATGAATACAGAATGCATGAAACCATTCTGAGATCGCCTTCAGACACCTCACACACGCAAGGCTCGCGCTGCAATCACTGCGGCGCTTGCCTTGCGGTCTGCCCTGTTTACGACATACTGCGTCTGGAATGTTTCTCTCCACGAGGCAGAAGCCACCTGCTCACGGAAATGGCAGAAGGAAGACTGCCGACCAAAGCAGACAACAACTTTTTCAAGGGCATGGACGCCTGTCTGCAATGCGGGGCGTGCAGCGCCTCATGCAAGGCAGGAGAGGACACGGCCAGCCGAGTGCTTCAGGCCAGAACACAGTTCAAAGAATTGCACACCATTCCCAAATGGGCGTGGCACCTTTTAAAAAACAGACGGCTTCTGGACTGGACTCTACCTCTTTTGGCGCTCGTGCCCCATAACA
Source organism: Dissulfuribacterales bacterium (assembly GCA_041287365.1). Lineage (GTDB taxonomy): Bacteria > Desulfobacterota > Dissulfuribacteria > Dissulfuribacterales > DYLC01 > JAQVIJ01. The sequence goes on from JBEULL010000033.1 coordinate 41,879, forward strand.
GTGGGCTGCTTCTGAGGCTTTTAGGCCTGTTTCGCCATGAGAAAGACGCACTTCGTCTGAAAATCCAACCAGCCTCAAAAACAGCCATAGACTCCCTGACCTCAGAGGCATTTCACCAGATACATAAAAAACATGCAGCCCTGGCCGATATTCGTATCGCATTCTTTGTGGGCTGTGTCCAAAACTACATCTATCCCCAAGTGGCGGAGACCGTTGCCGGCGCAGTCGGAGCATCACTTATCATACCCAGAGACCAGGTATGCTGCGGCATGCCTGCCTGGACCAATGGCAGGCCCGATATGGCCAGAGAGCTCGCCATACAAAACATGACGGTCTTAAAAAAGATGCAACCGGACATCGTGGTTACAGGCTGCGCCAGTTGTGCTGACATGATACAGAATCACTGGCCCGGCCTTACGCAATCAAAAATAGATTGGCAAGTCATGGAGTTATCACGATTCTTACTGCGACATGACATCATTCCCACCCTGAAACCAAAATATAACAATATGACCCTGTTGACTCACACACCATGCCACCAGAGATATGGACTCAAGGATGCCGTATCCCTACCGGCTGTCTTGAAAACCATGACGGACGGTCGAGCCCAGGCCACGCAGGGCTGCTGCGGCGGAGGGGGTCTGTTCGCCATGAAACACACCGGACTCTCTGCAAGAATTTTAGAAAAACAGGCCCAAGACATTTTGAGCAAGCACAAAAACGCATGTGTGGTCACCACCTGTTCCGGCTGCCTTCTGCAGTGGCGGGAGCTCTCCAAGGCATTGAACATGCCCATCGAGACCGTGCACCTGGCGGAGCTGTTTGCATGAAGAAACTGCATGATTTTTATTTTCTGAAGGCAAAAAAGGAGGGTTTTCTCGCCCGTTCCGTCTATAAATTGCAGGAAGTGCAAGAAAAATATCACATCATGAAAAGCGGCGACCTGGTATTGGATCTCGGGGCTGCACCGGGTTCCTGGACTCAATATGCCGCCAAGATCGTCGAAGCGACAGGCAGAGTGATAGCCATTGACCTGCAACCCATAAAATGCAGCGGAGAAAATATCGTCACACTGCAACAGGATGCCTTTGAGGCATTACCGGAAGGAATGGCACCATCAAAGGGCTTTCAGGTGGTTCTCAGCGACATGGCCCCCAGGACCAGCGGGCATAAGGAATTGGATCACCTGCGCTCCATGAGCCTGGTGGAACAGGCACTGAAAACCGCCATTCAGCTTATGGCATCGAATGGGGCATTCTTCTGTAAACTATTTCAAGGCAAGGAAGTCCCTGACTTTGTAGAACGATGCAAAAAGCTGTTCCATGTTGTAAAATTGATAAAACCCAAGGGCTCACGCAGCGAAAGCGTAGAGATATTCGTATTGTGCATGAAGAAAAAAGGCGACAAAAATACACAGACAACAGGAGAATGATATGGCTGCAATCTTTACTACCAAACTTGAAGGCATTCGGCTCTCTCACATGGGAAAGGTGCGGGATGTATATGAGCTTCATGATGCCCTTCTGATAGTGGCCACAGACCGGCTTTCGGCCTTTGATGTGATACTGCCCACTCCGATTCCAGACAAGGGCGTGATCCTCACACAACTTTCCCTGTTCTGGTTCGATTTCCTAAAAAATACAGTGAAGACACACCTGATCGCCCATGATGTGAACCAATACCCTTCTGATCTACAGAAATTCCGTGAACAGCTTGAGGGTAGAAGCATGTTGGTGAAAAAGGCGAAGCCTCTACCTGTAGAGTGCATAGTCCGCGGATATCTATCCGGTTCAGGCTGGAAAGACTATAAAAAGACCGGCGCCATATGCGGCATTCCTCTGCCGTCTGAATTGCTGGAGTCCAGCAAATTACCTGAACCCATCTTTACACCTTCCACAAAGGCAGAGGTGGGGGCACACGACGAAAATATAGACCTGAATCAAGTCAAGAATCTAATAGGCAAGGAAATGGCGGATCGAATACAAGAATTGAGCCTGACTATCTATACCACGGCGGCTCAAAAGGCCCTGGAATCAGGAGTCATCATAGCGGATACAAAGTTTGAATTCGGCGTAGCTGACGGCGAGCTAATCCTCATAGACGAGGTTCTGACTCCGGATTCCTCGCGTTTCTGGCCAGCGGATGAATACAGACCTGGCGGCCCTCAACCCAGCTTCGACAAACAGTTCGTCAGGGACTATCTGGAATCTCTTGGTTGGAATAAACAAGCACCAGGTCCTGCACTGCCTCAAGAGATAGTGGAAAAGACGCGGCAGCGCTACATAACAGCACTGGAGCGGCTTACTGGAAGGCCCTTTGAACAAAAACAATAAGGTTGAATTTTGAATGGTGAGCGCTAAATGAAGATAAAAATACCTTTTATGAGCCGTAAAATATTGTTAATCGTTTCTATCGCATGGATGCTGGTTGTATGGCTGGCCGCCATTGCCTGCGCTGATGAAGTGGCAGAGGTGAAGTACGTAATAGACGGAGATACGATAATTCTGGTGAATGGCAGACATGTACGTTATCAGGGCATCGATGCCCCAGAAATAGCACACGACAACCAGCCTGCCGATACGTTCGGCGAAGAAGCCCGAATCCATAACGCAAAATTGGTCAACGGCCAAAAGATACGGCTGAAATTCGACGAAACACGCCAGGATCACTATGGCCGCACATTGGCCCAGATATTTCTATTGGATGGCACATGGATCAACAAGGCTATGGTGAATGCAGGATTGGCTTATGTATGTCTCTACGACAAAGAAAGCCCCACTGCCGTATCAACCTTCAAAGAGTTGCTGTCCGCTCAAAAAGAGGCCATTTCGGCCAAAAAAGGCATGTGGAGTGTCCCACCTGAAAAACCGGAATCCTTTTATGTGGGCAATCAAAAGACCATGCGGCTTCATAGGCCTGATTGTCCGTCGGTCTCACAAACCGCCAAAAGCAACAAAATCGTATTTAAGACTCGCAATGATGCCTTTCTGCAAGGCTTTTGTCCTTGCAAAAAATGCAAACCATAGTCTTGCAGGTTCAAACCACATTCAAGAAGGAGGAAAACGACTCATGAGCAACACCGATGCGCACAAAAACGAGGAACAACTGATGCCTGGAGTGAATTTTTCGACCTTCATAGTCTCCATAGGCACATCCTGCCTGATGTATCTCGGAGAGCTCAATACACCCGGCACAGAAGGCCCCAAAAAAGACCTGGCCATGGCTAAACATATCATCGACACTCTAGCCATGCTTCAGACCAAAACAGCCGGCAACCTCACAAACGACGAGACGGAACTGCTCAGACAGCTTTTATACGACCTGCGCATGAAATATATTCGGGCAACATCCTGAAAAACTCTTGAGTATCCATCGACTCCATTCATGTCAGTTTCTGCTTTCTACAAAATTTCAGCGCCTGCCAAATTGAATTTATTTCTGAAGGTGTTGGGGAAACTGCCCAATGGCTACCACGAAATATTCACTCTTTTTCAAAAGATATCCCTGGCAGACCGAATCGAAATCGAGATAACACCCCAGCCTGACACAACATCCAGCAGCATAACTCTGTCGGCAACAGGCTGGCCCGTGCCAGATGATGAAACCAATCTGGCATATAAGGCTGCGAACACATTTCTGAGACGTACCGGCATTCCATGTTCAGTTACCATTCATCTCCACAAAAACATACCGCCTGGCTCAGGCATGGGGGGAGGGAGCAGCGATGCGGCTGCGGTGCTGCTGGCCATGAACTCCCTCACAGGCGATTCGCTGTCATTCACTGAACTCATGAAAATGGGCGCTGGCCTCGGAGCGGATGTGCCTTTTTTCCTCTCACCCCAAAGCACCGCCATAGGCAGGGGAACTGGAACCGAATTGACACCTATCGCAACAGAAAAATTCTGGTTCGTTGTAGTATGGCCTGGATTCAGCATCTCGACAAAATGGGTTTATGACCATTTTGTGTTGACAAATCCGGTTAGACACACTAATTTACGTGGCGCTGACGGCGTGACGGCATTTTTATGGCAAAACGACCTTGAACAAGCCGTGATGTCCTCTTATTTATTTTTGAACGACATAAAAAAACGACTCATCTCCTGCGGTGCATTGCATGCCATGATGACAGGCAGTGGTTCCGCTGTATTTGGAGTCTTCAAAACCGAAGAAGAGGCCGACAAAACCGCAGATGCGTTGTCAATACAATTAAAAGACGAAAACACATACAAACGGGCGGCAAACAATCCCAAAACGTGGCTGGTAACGCCGGTCACAACCCTATGATAAATCGCTTTAACTATATTTTATAGCTTGCCGTTAAGTTTATTCATGAGCTGTTCGTAAGTCAATTCGTCGATTTCATTGGTCTTTGATTCCGCTGGGGCTTGTAGATGTATGAATAATTGGGGTGTAGCCAAGCGGTAAGGCACGGGTCTTTGGAACCTGCATTCCGGAGGTTCGAATCCTCCCACCCCAGCCATTTTTGAGGATGTATATGTCGGGAAAAACAATAAAAATATTTACTGGAAACGCCAATCCTACATTGGCTCAGGAGATTTGCGACTGTCTGCACCTGCCGATAGGTCGTGCAACGGTCAAAACCTTCAGTGACGGCGAAACCTTCGTGGAGATCGGTGAAAACGTGAGGGGCGCCGATGTATATGTCATTCAGCCCACATGCCCTCCGGTCAATCACCATCTCATGGAATTGCTTATCATGGTGGATGCCCTGAGACGTGCATCCACAAGACGCATTACAGCGGTCATGCCCTATTATGGCTATGGCCGTCAGGACAGAAAAGCCGCTCCACGCGTGCCCATAACGGCCAAATTGGTGGCCGATATCATAACTGCCGCAGGTGCCAGGCGTGTACTTGCAATAGATTTACACGCAGGGCAGATTCAGGGTTTTTTTGGCATTCCTGTGGATCATCTGTTTGCAGCACCTGTCTTGCTTCAATATCTCAAGGAAAAATTTGAACCTCCAGTTGTCATGGTCTCTCCCGATGCAGGCGGTGTGGAAAGGACTCGTGCCTTTGCACGCCGAATGAATGCAGGTTTGGCCATCATCGACAAACGCAGGGAACGGCCCAATGAGTCCACGGTCATGAACCTGATAGGTGATGTAAAAGGGAAAATAGCCATTCTTCTGGATGACATGGTGGATACTGCGGGGACACTTTGCAAGGCAGCGGAGGCACTCATGGCCAACGGCGCAAAGGAGGTCCATGGCTGCGCCACACATCCCGTGCTTTCAGGCCCTGCGCTGGAACGCATCGAAGCCTCCCCCATGAAATCCCTGATCGTAACCAATACCATTCCACTGTCTGAAAAGGCAAAGACTATAGATAAAATAAAGGTATTGTCTGTTGCGCCTCTTTTGGGAGAGGCCATCTGGCGTATACATAACGACGATTCAGTAAGTTCACTTTTTGTCTAATATCACAAGGAGTTATAAAAAATGAAACAGATCGACTTAGACGCATCCATTCGTACTGCAACCGGTAAAGGAGTGGCAAGAAAACTGCGGGCAGCAGGTGATGTGCCTGCCATACTTTACGGACCTGGAAAGCCATCCATGCCCATTGCGGTGAGCGGTCACTCCATTGACCTCATTCTCAAGAAAAATCCCGGAGAACATATTCTGTTCACACTCAATCTCAAAAAAGACGGACAGGACACAGGGAAACGCCTTGCCATGATCAAGATGCTTCAATTCCATCCGGTCAGCGAAAAACTCAGACACGTGGACTTTTATGAGGTCTCTCTGGACAAGACCATCGAGGTGGACATCCCATTGGTGCCATGCGGCAAGGCAAAGGGTGTGGAAATCGACAAGGGCATTCTCGAGATCATAAAACGCACTGTAAAAGTGAAGTGTCTGCCCACTGCAATTCCCAAAGAGATCAAAGTGGACATCACCAACCTCAGACTTGGCCAGGCCATTCATATCTCCGACATTCAAGCACCCGAGGGTGTAAAATTCACTGATGACCCCAAAACAGCCCTCATCACCATCGTAGGTACCAGTGACGGAGAGAGGGCGGCTCCTGCGGCAGAGGAGACGGCAGAGGCAGCACCAGAGGCAGCCAAGAAGGAATAAGCGGACAATACACCTTCACCATGCCCTGTAGAGCGATCATCGGGCTTGGCAATCCTGGTACACGTTATGCCATGACTCGCCACAATATGGGCTTTATCACATTGGATGCGATAGCCTCTCGAGAGGCTATCGGTTTTTCAGGCTCCAAAATCGCTCAAGCCGAAACAGCCGTTTTACAGATGGACCTTGCTGGAACGAAAACGGATATTCGGCTAATCAAGCCCATGACCTACATGAACAGAAGCGGAGAGGCTGTGGCCCCATTTTTACGTTATTACCGCATTGACCCTCAAGAGATTTTAGTAATTCACGACGACCTTGATCAACCCCTCGGCAACATGAAATTTGCAAAAAAAGGCGGGACCGGGGGGCATAATGGAGTTCGTTCCATAATTCAATATCTCGGTGTGAATGATTTTCCTCGGCTGAAACTAGGCATAGGCAGACCGATGCCCACCATCCCCGTGGAACAATACGTACTCATGCCATTCGAACCCCATGAATTGCCTGTCTGTCAGCGAGTTATTGCCACGGCCATTGAGGCGGTTTCCCTGTTTCTCACAAAGGGTATCGATGCAGCCATGAATCAATTCAACAAAAAGTCAGTGGAGGGTGCTTAAGTGATCGCAATCATCGACTATCGCGCCGGCAATCTGACCAGTGTGGCCCGTGCCGTTCGCCACATAGGTTTCGACTGCTCCATCACGTGCCGGCCTGAAGAGATAGCAAAGGCAGACAGGGTCATATTTCCAGGTGTAGGCTCCGCTCAAAAGGCCATGGCAGACCTCAAGGAATTAGGGCTCGATGAGGCCATTCGCTCGGTTATACGGGCAGGGAAACCTGTTTTGGGCATCTGTCTCGGCACACAAATCATCTTTGACTGGAGCGCCGAAGGCGATACTCTATGCCTCGGCATACTGCCCGGCAAAGTGGTCAGATTCCCTGATGGTCTCTCCACTCGCAACGAACGCCTGAAGATTCCACACATGGGCTGGAATAGAATGGAACCATTGCAAGACCATTTTGTCTTTACAGGCATACCTCGTGATACACAGTTCTATTTTGTACACTCCTATTATCCGGAACCTGCCGCAGCGAAACACATACTCGGGCTTACGGACTACGGGATATCCTTCGCATCGGCTATCTGCAAAGAAAACCTTGTGGCAGTGCAGTTCCATCCGGAAAAGAGCGGCAGACCAGGGCTTAACCTGCTGGAAAACTTCTGCAAATGGAGCATCTAATATGCTGACCAAACGCATCATACCATGCCTGGACGTTCGAGACGGAAAGCTCACCAAGGGAATCAAATTCAAAAACAACGTGGACATCGGCGATCCCGTGGTCATGGCCGAGTTCTATTACGAACAGGGTGCCGATGAACTGGTCTTTTATGACATCACTGCATCCAGTGATCATCGCGCCATCATGCTGGACGTAGTGCAAAATACCGCTAAATGCATATTCATGCCGTTTTCAGTGGGCGGCGGCATTCGCACCGTTGAGGACATGCGGGCGGTGCTGCTGGCAGGCGCTGAAAAGATCAGCATCAATTCGGCTGCGGTCAAGAATCCCGACCTCATAGCTCAAGGGGCTCGCGCCTTCGGGAATCAATGTATCGTTCTTGGTATGGATGTAAAACATGTGGAAAAAACCAAGGTCATTCCATCCGGTTACGAGGTGGTGATTCACGGTGGCAGGACACACATGGGCATCGATGCCATAGAGTGGGCAAAGGAGGCCGAAAGGCTGGGGGCAGGTGAGATATGTCTCAATTCCATAGATGCCGACGGCACGCAAAACGGCTATGAACTCACACTCACCAAACTGGTCTGCGATGCAGTCAACATTCCGGTAATTGCATCCGGCGGGGCGGGAAGGCCGGAGCACCTGGCGGATGTGATTCTGAAATCCGGCGCTGACGCAGCCCTCATAGCCTCCATGACTCACTACGGCCATTACACCATCCGTGATATCAAAGAGTATCTGCACAGACAGGGGATTCAAATGCGCATGACATGGTAATAGCCCTGATGCCCATAAAGAAGTTTCAAAAAATCAGCAACAAACATACTTGTGGCCATTCACATTAAAATCCCCATGACCATACAGCCACCTGTAAAAATCGGCTTAGCATCCCTCATAGAAAATCCTCCTCGATGGTTAGAGGACAAGCGATTGGGCCTGCTCTGCAATCAGGCATCCATTCTCTTTGACGGCCATAAATTTTACCACGCCGCCGATGTCATAAAAGAGGTCTTTTCAAACAAACTGCGCTGTCTTTTCACACCACAACATGGCCTTTTTGCAGAAAAGCAGGACAACATGGTGGAATCAGCAGATGGTGTGTGGAATGAGCTTTCGGTCTTCAGCCTCTATGGCACACACCGACAGCCCACAACCTCTCAACTGGAAGAGCTGGACATACTCTTGGTGGACCTGCAGGACGTGGGCACTCGTGTCTATACATTCATCTGGACACTCTTTCTGGCTATGGAGGCCTGTGCAAGACATAACAAAGCCGTGGCCATATTGGATAGACCCAATCCCATTGGTGGCGATGCAGTGGAAGGAAACCTGCTGCAATCAAAATTTCGATCCTTTGTGGGCATGGATACCATACCCATGCGGCATGGCATGACCATTGGTGAACTGGCCGGCATGTTTCAAGCCAAGTATTTTTCAAACCTGGAGCTTTTTATAATACCCATGCAGGGCTGGCGCAGGTATATGGCATTTGAAGACACAGGACTACCCTGGGTGATGCCCTCACCCAACATGCCCTGCATCGAGACCGCCTTCGTATACCCAGGTCAGGTGCTATTGGAGGCTACGAATCTCTCTGAAGGCCGAGGCACCACGCGGCCATTTGAGCTCTTTGGAGCCCCCTATCTTCGTTGCACCAACGTCGCTATGCATGTGGAAAAGTGGCGGCTGCCAGGCTTTTTTCTGCGAGAGCAACACTTCGAACCCACCTTTCACAAATGGGCCGGCCAGCCATGCCATGGCTTTCAGATACATGTCACAGACCGACGCAGTTTCAAACCATATTCCACAAGCCTCGCCCTGGTCTCACTCATCATTCAACTCCACAGACAAGATTTTCAATGGAAATCGCCGCCTTATGAATACGAGTTCGAAAAACTGCCGGCAGACCTCATTATAGGCAATCAAGAGCTCAGAAAGGCATTGGAGGCAGGCGCTGACTCAACAGAGCTTCATGGCCTGTGGCAAAAGGAAGAGGAGCACTTCAAAGAGGCAAGAAGGCCTTTTCTACTCTATTAAATGCTTCGAGAATTTCTTACACACCTTTTGACTCCTGCTCCACCCCATATCAAAGAAATGGGCTATCTACATGAATTGATTGCCATTTCAGAACGCCATAAACGCTGCCGCAGGGCATGGCAGCCTCATCTCGATTTCAGCAAGGATTTCATTTTGCAGGCCGTAAATCTCTGCGCTGACCGCAACAAGGCCGTGATATTAGGCTCCGGCCTGCTCCTCGATATCCCTCTTGCTGAATTGTCAAATGCATTTGAGGAGGTGCTGCTGGTGGACATCTTTCATCTTTCAGACACCAGACGAACGGCCAGCAAATACTCCAATGTCTTTCTCTTGAACGCCGATATAGCCGGAATAGCCCATTCAGTTTACAGACATCGAAGCATAATTCCAGTGCAGAAAACAACGGGTTTTCCTGGCTGCGATTTCAACACCAGCCTTGTGATCTCGGCAAATATTTTGTCACAACTCTCACTTTGCCCCGCCTCCTTTTTACTGAAAAAATGCCATGCAAGTGAAACAGACCTTCAAAACTGGGCAAAAACACTTGTGAATGACCATCTGAAACGACTTGCAAATCTAAACTGCACGGTTTGCCTTATAACCGACCACAGCATTATCTACAGAGACAAAACTGGCAAAATATCTGCTGAGGAAGACACACTTCACGGCATAAAACCAAGACTGAAACTGCCAGGCATTCAAATTCAAAAAGAATGGCAATGGGAGATGGCGACTTTAGGAGAGATATCCAGGTATTACAGCGTGACGCTGAAAGTGATGGGAGTCATCAGATCGAAATAATGGCATACATGTTGCTTTTGTTTTTTTGAAAGCAAACAGGAGGGCTGCAAATGACTTCAAAGAATCTCATTCTGCACGAAAATAGCAATACAGAACTTAAATCCTTTGGGCTAAAACGGCTTTCGGCACGAAAATCCATACCAGCAACTCCATCCTTTGCCCAAATTTTGAAGAATAGACAGGCACATCAGCTCGGTCAACGCCACAATCATGCCTCCAGCGTCATGCACGTCGGTAGCCAAAATCTTGACGCAAATGGGCATGAAACGCAAACAGCCACACCCCTTGCAGCTAAACATAGACACCCCATCTATCTATCTCACAATTACAGCGGAGTGTCTCATCGAAACACCACACCCTCCCAGGCAAAAAAGGCATATCAGGCCATGAACGGCCAGGGCAAGCCCCTGTTGCAAACAAATATACTGACCGCATCGAGTCCCGGCCGCATATCCGCGTATTTTGAATCCGGCACAAATGGACCCGGTATCATCGGCTTTGATTCAATGGCAGGCACCTCATACGGCACTTATCAGATAGCATCCAGGCCAGGCACCATGAACGAATTTCTTCAATACCTACAGGAAAGGGCACCTGCCTATGCCGCAAGATTGAAACAGGCAGGGCCAGCCAATACAGGTGGTAAAACAGGTCGCATGCCTGCTGTGTGGCAGCAGATCGCCGCCGAAGATCCAGCAGGCTTTGAAAGGCTTCAAAGGGATTTCATAGAGCAGACTCACTATCTGCCCGCATGTCAGGCCATCACAGAGCGCACCGGTTTGAGAGTCGAGGATCAGCCCATTCCCGTACAGGAGGCCATTTTTAGCACAGCCGTGCAACACGGGCCGCAAGGTGCAGCAAATATCGTGGAAAGGGCGCTAAAAAACCGAAAAACAGCCTCATCCCAGGCAATAGTACAGACTATCTATACAGAGCGCATGAAACGCTTTCGGTCTTCTCCGCTGGAAATCAGAAGGGCCGTGGCCTCGCGGCTTGCACAGGAAAGAGATATGATCATGGCGGCATTGCGTCAAGGCCACTATCTGGCAGACAGAAAAGGTTTATTTGAAACACCCGTATAGCAAAAACCATAGGGACACTCACGCTTCTCAATATGCATATATGGCTGAAAGCCACGCCCTCTCTCGAGGATTGGTGGCGCTCTGCGCCAAGACCTCTGTCTCATAGAGATAGGGAATGTGCTGAGGCATCACTGTCCCGCTGTTGTTGCTCTCCACTCCACCAGTCTCCAAAACATTTTGCGATGTGCTGCTGTTTCCCCTTCCAGTATTCACAATCTTTGCGTTTACCACCATATTTGGCTGAGGAGCAGGAAATGTAAAGGTAAAGACCACATCCGGATTGAATGTGGGCGTGGTGAGATCTGTAAGGTTGCAACTGCTCCAATTGGTGGAGGAGGTGGTTTGAGTCAACTTCTGCTGAAAACAGGCATCTGTTGTAGCGCCGGTCAAAAGCCCGCCGTAGTTTCCAACGGCACTCAGGGCGCTTCCCTGAATACCTGCCTGAACAGCATCCTTGGTCAGTATATTGAGCCCGCCGTGAGCAGCCTCCAGGGCAAGTTGATAGTTTTTTCTGGAACCACTGCTCCATATTCCGCTTTGCACCATGTATATTAGGGATGACACCATGAGCATGCCGATCAAGGCCAAAATCAAAGTAGTTACCAGAGCAACGCCTCGTTCATTCCATAAAATTTCCTTAAACTTGCAAACGGCTTTCATATCGCCTCCTCATAGGGCGCATTTACGAGTACGCCAACATTATTTTAAATTCTTGGGAGTCACCGCCAAGCTATAGACCTTCCAGCGGTAATTGGCCCAATTGCCGGGAATATTGTTGCGAATATTGAATGATCTGCCTGCCAGAAGATTACCTCCAGCATCCACCTCCCCTACATTCATGGTATCGGTGCTATGCTCGTAATAAGTATCCCTACCGCCTTCATGGGCAAGCACATAACAACGCACCTCTTTCACCTGATCCCTGATCTGCTGGGGATTCAATGCAGCTATGGAACTGGCGTTTCTTATAGTATCCCATCCGCCATCTCCATCGGTATCCAGGTGATAGACCACCTGAAAATCCGCCACACAATCAACTATTGGCAGAATTGTAAAATTATTGTCCGCCTGATTGGCCACAGCCTTTACCAAAACACCAGTGCCTGGCGCACAGTGAGCCGGCACATTGGCATTGCTGATATAATAATCCGTGCGATTGAACGGCCGAGCTGCCGCAGCATCATCGATGCCATAGATCAAATATCTTTCGCCATTGGGGTCGTTGGGACTGGCTGTTGGAGCGAAATTTGTCAGAGCAGCCGCAGTGGGATTGGTCACCCAGGCACCACCATTCATGACCAGCTGACGGTATTGCGAAGGCGCTATCTCAGGCCGCACCACCAGCACGCGATCACCATTTGCAAAGGCATCGTCTCCCATGCTCTGCACTACGATATTGTGACTCGCATCCCTCATGACATAACCCCAAGTCTGGCTGGCTCGACTCCGCGCCACATTTGTGGCACGAATTACCAAATAATCGGCATTGTTCAAGGAATTAGCAGAGTCATCTGCACTCTCCAATGCGCGAGGCACTTCGTTAGAATGAGAAAAAGGGGCTGGCTCTCCATAAACAAGGGCAGCTCCTGTAGGTATGCGCCAAAACAGCCCAAAACCGGCATGTTCCAAGTCCAATCTCAACAAATCCATACCCAGACCAGTCTCCAGCTTGGTCTCAGCGATCTCTGCCTGCCGAAAGGTGGGCTGAGTTACCTTAATGAAGCTATTGAAGACTGCCGTCATGATGATTAAAAGAATCGCCAGATAGACCATGATCTCCACAAGGGTAAAACCGCTCTTGTCCGCAAAAATACGCCTTTTCATTCTAACCCCCTCAATTACTCTGAGTCTGAACCAAAACGGCGCTCAAAACCACCTGATAGTTCATATTGGTGGGCGCCTGCGCACCGGTGCCACCCACATCGTTCCAACCCACTGCCACATCTATGCGTTTTACGGGCAGTGCGCCGCCGTTTATGTCGGTTATGCGTTTAGACACGGCATAACTCACTGTTCCGTTGCGTATATTGACCGTCAAATTGTTCGGCCCTGTCCATCCAGTGGCAGCCAATGCACCAGATGTCCCCAAATCAGTGAACTGCTCGCTTCTGAGCCGTGTAAGCTCCTCCTCCGCAAGCCTTACAGCCTCGTCCCGCAGCACATTGCCCTTGTTGGCCTGTATGGCCGAGTTAACGCCCACCAGGAGCCCCAACATCACTACCATGAAGATGAACATGGCGATCATGAGCTCCACCAGAGAAAAACCCTTTTCCTCCAATTGAGTAAATATTCTATTGCTGTACACAGGCGCCTCCTGTCATTTTGCCGAGATTTATGCGAGTGGCGGATACCACTATACAATCCACGGCAGGATTTATACCTGAAGCACTGGAGGTAATGCTGATAGTCTGATTGTCCACTCCACCCGTATCAGCCAGACCCCGCCTATCGAAACTAATGGGAGTCAAGGCGAAATTTACGGTGTAAGTTGAATAGTCCAGAGTTATAGGGGTGCCATCTATGTTGCCATCACCGTCTGCATCAGGCCCTGCCTGCACTGAATGCGCCGCAAAAGTGACCAGATAGGGTGTATTGGTGGTGGAGGCATCGTTTCTGGCCTTCATAAGCGTGGCATATATCTCTTTGGTGGCGGACTCCACTCCGTATCTCGCCTTCCAGGAAGAAAATCCCCACACCGAAAGGCTGGAAAAAATGGCCATGATGGCGATTACCACCAACAGCTCCACCACAGTGAAACCATCAGCCCATTTCAGCCTGCCATAATTGGAAAATATTGTGCAAGGTTTCATAACAAGCCCTCAAAAATCACTATCAATCACTGGTTAGTTGAAAAATTTCTATTCTCTCGCTCTTCGTTATAGGCAGCCACCAGGGCTGCCCATACACACTTCGATTACCTTTCCTGCACATGCATGAATTTTCGCATGGGGACTGGATTGGTGATTACCATAAGGCCTTGATTGCTTGGCGGTAGTCCTGTTATGGAATCGCTTTTCCGATGGTTTCTGGCTGGGAATGAGGATGATTGCGAAAGATCAAGCTCTTTTATCGCACCTGTTGAGACCTGTATCAACGCCTTGCCCTGCATGGCATAACTGACCTGGCCGCCGGTCTTATAGTCCACTGCCCATAGATATGTGCTACCACCAAAACTGCATATATCAGAGGTTGGGGCCAGACTGATGAAATAAACAGCTCCATGTGAATCATGAGTCGGGTTGGAGATAATACGCTCGGCACCAGTTGTGGTAGTGGCAGAATCCAGGTTGATATACCATCCCTTTTCTGAAGTCAACGCCCCTGGAGTACTGCTCTGATCTTTTAACGCTTCGATAGTCAGGCTGGATGAGCATCCTTGTGCCACATTCCCTGGTGAACCAGCAAAACACGGCTCCTGCACACCATATATTCTACGCTGGTTTGAAAGGTCATCCTGTTTATAAAAATACCGGCCTTCACCAAAATACAGCCAGAGTTTTCCGTTTTTTCTATCCAGTAGATTTATTACCGAGGTAGTGACAGGCCCTATGTTGTCGATAACCTTGCTTACGGTCCAATTGGCCGGGTTTATATCGTCATCTATCACCAACCTCAATACACCGCCGCTTGTGGTGTTTTTTACATAACCTATATAAACCACATCATCCTGATAATTCCCTGTAGCAAATAGATTGTTCTTTTCCACATCCAGCGTGCTGGAGCTTATCGATCCTGCGAATGCATTGGCTATACCGGTATCGATGGTTCTGATCAATGCGCCAGTCTTCAAATCCAGAACAAACAACCTGAGATTCTGATCAGAATGCCCTTTGAATTCCTGACCGCTGATGGGACCGGTGGGGCCTGATGCAAGCACTACAAACCACTTACCGTTGGTTGTAACGCATTGGCCCCCTGTCTCACCACAATCGGTATCAGTAGAGCAGGCTATGGTATCCGTTACCGAACAGCGTTTGGACTTGCCGACCTTCACAATGGCTGGCCCTATATTGGTCATACCCAAATTGGGATTTGTGAACTCCCAAAGCAGCTGAGGATTGTCTTGATTCGTGACATCCAAAGCGAAATAAGATGACCAACCCACAGGGCTGCCGGAAACGGATAGAGGTGTCGCCACACGTTCTGAAGAAACACTACTGCTTGTAGCACCGCCTATACCCATACTGCCGATAAGAATGGTCCGCCAACTCGTTTTTGCAAGATTCAGATTGCCATTTGAACTGGTTGTAATAATAGGACAATCCTTATAATCTCCCTGATTACAAGTGGAAGACTTATTTATGCTTGCATCAAAAACGGTGATCGGGCCGTCCACCATATAAAGATGGCAATAATCTTCGTCAAAGGTGTATTGCAAATATGGCAAAACATTTTGAGGGATGAACGCCCATCGCTCAAAACCAATACCACCGGTACCAGTACCTCCCTCCAGTCTTCCTGGTTGGTACCACTGTTTTCCCGACCAATCCTGAAGGAGTTTGCCGAGTCTGAACGAATGGAGCATACCATCATTGGCCCCCACAAATACACTTTGTCTGTTCTTATAATCATTGCTGCTTATGAAGTCGTAATAGGTCTGATCGTTGTATCCAATTGGAGCGGAGATGTTGTAATTATTAAGAGGAGTCGGGCCCATGATGCGCGGTGTAGCGGAAATAACATCACCCATCTTCCAGACATGGGTCTCCTGATCACAGGTTTCGCCGCTTGGACAATCAGCTAACGAATTACATGGGCTCCTTCTGGCCGAACACACGCCTGTGGTCACTGTCCTGCTTCTGCCGATATTCAAGCAACCGGAACTTCCGCAAGCGCAGGCTTCACCATTTGAATCCACACAATCATAGCCTCTTACATAATTTATGACTGTCTTGGCTGCAGTAGTATTAGCTGCTCCAAGATATGGCTGTAGTGTAGCGGCATTGGATGTGGAAAAGGAAATTATACCAGACCCTGTGGAGGTCTTCAAATATCTGTTGGCAGGATCCGTCCACCAAAGGTTGAAACCACCACGCCATACGGCCAACGCATTCTCTATGGGCACAGAACCCAAATATGTATCAGGGCTTCCATTGCCATCGGTGTCTTGCCAATGATATGCCAATGTCTTGTTCTGACTCGAATCAAAGGCAAAACTGGTGACGTAGTCATTTTTAAGATCCAGCAAGGTATAGTCATTGCCCCCTTCTCGCACAGTATCCTCTCGAATCTGCGAATAGTTAAAAAACGGATCCATGTAATACCAATAGTTCATGATATCGCTTATCCAGGAGACATCGGTTGTGCCAAAGGTACGCTTGGGGTAAAACAGTGCCTGAATGATATTTGCGCCGCTTCCCTCGCTGGACGACAGCACCGAGACAGCCGTGCCCGACGACGCCCTGCGCAGGATGTCGAAAATGATGGTCATGATATTGTTTTTGATCTGGGCGGCGCTACTTGAACTATAAAAGGTATCTGGAAGACTGTCGGCATTCTTGTCCCAATCCGCGGATGACGGTGGAAGCGGCGTACAGCTACTGCCCTTGCCATCACCACAATCATCCATGTAGCAGGTCTGATTTGGATAACCGGTTTTATTGCCTGGCCACTGCCTCGATCTGTCAAAGGCACCATACATGGCTGTATTTTTTAGAGAAAGTTCTCCAGTACCTCCCAGCCACAACCCAACAGCATACAAGGACTCCACATAGGATTGAATGTTGGTTGGAACATTCGTATAGCCTTTTTTGTGCAGCCAATAGGCAGCGACAACTGGATCTGCCGAATATCGTTCATATCCTATATCGATACTGCAAGCACGATTGCTGGAGACAGGATTACCACCCTTATTCCATTGGCCATCCGTAAGCAAGATTATAAAATTCTTGGCACAGGGCACCAAGACAAACTCATTCCCCTGGCAATTGCCATCGCCATTGGCGTCAAAACACTGATACATGGGGTTTTTCCACTCATTCCCCACGCCTGTCTGAGGCTGCGGAGCACCAAAATCAGTACCGCTTTGCGATAGATATGCATAGGCGGCCCAAAGGGCAGGGCCAGTGGGAGTAGAACCACCAGGCGGCTGATAATTAAGGGCGGTTATGGTATTTTTGTAAGGATTGACGCCATCGAAATTGGAGGAGGCGACAAAATCACCAATATAGACGGTCTTTGTCACACCAGTGTTGGAAAAAAACATCACACCAATGCGCGGCTGCAACGGAAGATTTTTCAATTGAAAAAGCAGACCGCCAGCTCCACCTGTAATCCTGTCCCATCGAGCCTTAATCTTGTCACCATTGGTTGTCTGCAAGATACAGCCCGTTGCGTCGCAGGAGAGTTGGGGGGTATTTATTTCGGGATCGCATTTCTGAAGGCTGTTCCCATCACAACTTGCCGGTGAACCGCCTGTCATGGCCCAGCGCAGCAGGTCCATTCTAGACATCAGTGCATAATTTAGATAATTTCCGGTTGTAGGACAACTAATTTGAAGTTTTTTACTACAACAATTGTATTTTTTCTTACTACTTGAACATGGTTGTGGATATGCATAGACACAATAATCTGGATTATTTTTGTTACTACAACTCCAGTTTCCATTACAGACATAATCACAGTCACTGTCTGTCGTCTCCACCCATACATTATTATTATCCTGAATGTAGTTCTTTGTTGGATCGAAATATCCTTCATAAATCTTATTGGAATCATAGTGATCTAAATAACCATCGTTATCGCCATCCCTATCCCCATAGGAATATGCCTCCCATCCCATACTGCCACTGGTATCCACAACCAACAAGACATTTGGTGCTGCCGATGTATTAACGAAAGGAGGAGTCTGGCAATAATCCACCATTCCGGCTGTATGGGCATCATTGGATGCTATACAACAACATATCGTGAACAATACAAGCAGTCTATTCATGGCTATCCTCCCTTAATCCTTTATGATACTGTATGTCTGATTTGCCTTGCATACATTGCTGTCTATGAAAAAACATTTCTTTTCATCTAATTTAAATGCTGTAATCTTTACAGATGAAGATAGATTGAATCTCCTCTCTCCTTGACACCCTGCCGACTTCACATCCACTGTAACTGTATTATTTTGACTGTCCACATGCGTAACTATGCCGCAAAGATATAACTCATCCTCCGCCATGGTCGTACTTACTGTGCCAAGTGCCAGGACCACCGCTGAAACGGCAAAGAAATATTTTATCGAAGATTTCATGACACACCTCCTGAAATTGAATTATAACAATTTTTCTAAAAACAAAAGCAAGACATATACCATACCGAAGTTCGATTCTTCATGCAATTATTTCAATGAATTGCCGATAACACAAAATCAAACCACGAAGATGTGCAATAAAGATTATGTAATCAATTACCCACACAGGGAAGGCCGTTATACACATTGAAGTGTTGACAACGCCCTGCCCAGCCATTAACCTTGCAACAAATTCACTGGTAATTCATGAGGAACCTCCATGAATCCTCTTGCATGGCGGAGATGAAGTGGCATAATAACTTCCTTATGATTGACGGCACCATGCAACGATTCATCGACGAATTCATCGACTTTTTACTTGCTGAGCGCGGAATGTCCGAGAAGACCGCATCTGCCTATCGAAGAGACATCACGGCCTTTCAGAAGGCAACAGGCGCTTTGAATCCGGCCGAGATCACATCTCGAGATATCCGCCATCATTTAGCCGCCCTTTTGCAAAAAGGTCTTTCACGAGCCACGATAGCCAGAAACCTGGCATGTCTGCGTTCCTTTTTCCGTTTTTTAGTCCGTCAAGGTAAAGTCACTTCAAACCCGGCAGAGGAAATACATTCACCCAAACCCGAAAAACGCCTGCCGGCATATCTAACGGTGGACGAGACAACGGAATTGCTTAATGCGCAACCAGTGCATACATTTCAGGCTGTGCGCGACAATGCCATTTTGGAACTGCTGTACAGCACGGGTATTCGAGTAAACGAACTGTGTGGTCTGGACATGGACGACCTGCGCCTGTCTCCTGAAATGGTCAAGGTGCACGGCAAGGGCGGCAAAGACCGTATTGTGCCCTTTGGAAGCAAGGCTAAGAGGGCGTTATCGGCATATCTTACGAAACGGACCGATTTGTTGAACCGATTAAAACTTTCGCAAAACGCCGTATTTTTGAACGCACGCGGAGGCCGACTCACCACGCGTAGTGTGGAACGGACTATCAAGCAAAAATGCCTTCAGGCAGGGCTTTCAAACGACATCACGCCTCACAGTCTGCGCCATTCCATGGCTACACACATGCTGGAAGGCGGTGCGGACCTGCGCTCCATTCAGGAGATTCTGGGCCATGCCAGCATTGCCACCACACAACGCTATACACATCTGGACATAGATCGGCTGACCGAAGTCTATCGTTCGGCGCATCCGAGATCAAAAAATGACAAGAGGTTGAAATGACTGAAAATAAAATGAGAAGCACCACCATAATCTGTGTGAGACGAGAAGGCACCGTGGCCCTGGCAGGAGACGGCCAGGTCAGCCTCGGCAATACCGCTATCAAACACTCGGCAAAAAAACTACGCAGGCTCTACAACAACAAGGTACTGACCGGCTTTGCAGGCGCCACAGCGGACGCCTTCACTCTCTTTGGCCGGCTCGAAGAAAAACTGGAACAATACAAAGGCAATCTGTTGCGCGCCTCGGTGGAGCTCTCCAAAGACTGGCGAACGGACCGCATGCTGCGCCGCCTGGAGGCCATGCTCATTGCGGCAGATGCCCAGTCGTCCCTTTTACTGTCAGGATCGGGTGATGTAATCGAGTCGGATGACGGCATTCTCGCCATAGGTTCGGGCGGGCCATATGCCCTGGCTGCGGCACGCGGGCTCATGAAACACACAGCACTTTCAGCAAAAGAGATAGCTGAAGAGGCCCTACATATAGCGGCATCAATCTGTATATACACCAATGACAACATCACAGTAGAAACACTAGATATTGAAGGGAAATAACCGTGGAACTTACGCCAAAACAGATAGTCACCGAACTCGACAAATACATCATCGGCCAGAAAGAGGCCAAGAAGGCCGTGGCACTGGCCCTTCGCAACCGCTGGAGAAGACAACAGGTCACAGGTCCGCTCAAGGACGAAATCGCGCCCAAAAACATCATTCTCATCGGTCCCACAGGCGTGGGAAAGACGGAAATCGCTCGCAGGCTGGCCAAACTCGCCAACTCACCCTTTCTCAAGGTGGAGGCCACGAAGTTTACGGAAGTGGGATATGTGGGCAGGGATGTAGAGTCTATAATTCGAGATCTTGTGCATATTGCAGTGGATATGATCAAGAATCAGGAACGGTCTCAGGTGGAAGAAAAGGCCAAGGCAATGGCGGAGGAACAGGTATTGGACCTGCTTCTGCCCAAACGCATCGAGGACACCGAGGCAGAATTCAACACCACTCGAGAAAAGTTCCGTGAGATGCTGCGAGACGGCAAATTCAATGATCGTGTGGTGGAGATGGAGATAAGCCAAAAACCACCGGCAGGCCCCATGATGGAGGTTTTTGCGGTCACCGGCATGGAGG
Organism: Dissulfuribacterales bacterium; assembly: GCA_041287365.1. GTDB lineage: Bacteria > Desulfobacterota > Dissulfuribacteria > Dissulfuribacterales > DYLC01 > JAQVIJ01. The sequence goes on from JBEULL010000033.1 coordinate 62,741, forward strand.
ATATGCAGAACAACCTGCAGGAGATACTTTCCGGCATATTCCCGGGCAAAAAGAAGCGGCGCAAGCTCAAGGTGTCGGAGGCGCTCAGGCTCTTACAACAGGAAGCGGCTGCCAAGCTCATAGACATGGAAAAGGTCACGGAGCAGGCAGTGGCCATGGTGGAGCAATCCGGCATCGTTTTTCTGGACGAAATCGACAAGATTGCGGCAAAGGGAAGTGGACACGGCCCTGATGTCTCCAGAGAAGGTGTGCAACGTGACCTCCTGCCCATAGTGGAGGGCACCACCGTACACACCAAATACGGCTCCGTGCGCACGGATCATATCCTTTTCATAGCAAGCGGCGCATTTCATGTCTCGAAGCCTTCCGACCTGCTCCCTGAGCTGCAAGGCAGATTTCCCATTCGTGTAGAACTCCACTCATTGACACAAGAGGACTTCAAACGCATACTGCTGGAGCCGGAAAACGCCCTGATCCTTCAATACCAGGCCCTGTTGGCAACAGAAGGCATAAAAATCGTTTTCAACGATGAAGCCATCGAGGAAATCGCCCGCATCGCCTGCGATATAAACGAAAAGACCGAAAACATCGGAGCAAGGCGGCTGCACACGGTGCTGGAAAGGCTTCTGGAAGAGGTGTCATTCAACGCCCCTGACATGGGGCCACAGCAGATTGACATCACATCCAACTACGTTCGGGAACGGCTCAAGGATATCGTCAAGGATCAAGATTTGAGCAGGTTCATTTTATAATTCTGGAGAAACCCATGACACTTGAAGACAACAGTATCAGGGCACATATCCTCACAGAGGCCCTACCCTATATTCAACGATTTTACGGCAAGACCATCGTCATCAAATACGGCGGACATGCCATGAAGGATGAGCGGCTCAAGGCACAGTTCGCTCAGGATGTGACTCTCATGAAATATGTAGGCATAAATCCCGTGATAGTGCATGGCGGAGGGCCTCAGATATCCCGCACACTGGAACGCATGGGCATTCAGCCCACATTCATCGAAGGTCAGCGAGTCACCGATGACGAGACAATGAGTGTGGTGGAGATGGTCCTGGTAGGCACGGTCAACAAGGAGATAGTCGGGCTCATCAACAGCCACGGAGCGCGTGCGGTAGGGCTTTCCGGCCGGGACGGTGACCTGATTCAGGCGGAACGCATGAAGATATACCGGTATTCCGGCGACGAACGCCCTACTGAGATCATCGACATAGGCCGTGTGGGCAAGGTGGTCAAAGTCAACACGGACTTGCTTACGGCCCTGGAAAGGGCGGGTTTCGTCCCTGTCATAGCACCGGTCGGCGTCGGACCAGACGGACAGGCATACAACATCAACGCAGATCTGGTAGCAGGGGCCATCGCCGCCGCGCTCAAGGCGGAAAAACTCATTCTGCTCACCGACATCATGGGTGTCATGAAAGAGAACGCAAATGGCGAAAAGGAACTGATGCCTTCCATGACCGTAAATGAGGTCAAAAAGGCTCTGGAGGACGGCACTGCCACGGGCGGCATGATTCCAAAACTCAAATCCTGTCTGAAGACACTGGAACAAGGGGCTAAAAAGGCGCACATAATAGACGGCAGACAGGAACATGCCATACTGCTGGAACTCTTTACGGACAGCGGCATAGGCACAGAGATCACAGGCGAGGGTTAAAAAGATGCAGGCACAAGACCACATAGCCAACACATACAGAAGGTTTCCTATAACCATCGTAAGGGGCGCAGGCACACGGGTCTGGGACGACCATGGCCGTGAATATCTGGACTTCGTAGCTGGCATAGCTGTTTGCAGCCTGGGCCACTGTAATCCCGCAATCATTCAGGCCGCTCAGGCACAACTGGAACGCCTAGTGCACGTTTCAAATCTCTATTGGTCGCAGCCCCAGATGGAACTGGCGGAAATCTTATGCCGGCACTCCTTCGCTGATCGCGTGTTTTTCTGCAATTCGGGCACAGAGGCCATGGAATCCGCCATCAAACTGGCCAGACACAGAGGCCATGACCTGCATGGGCCAGATTGCTATGAAATCATATGTCTTGAAGGTTCCTTTCACGGCAGAACCATGGCCGCTCTTTCAGCCACAGGTCAGCGGGTATATCACAGGGGTTTCGAGCCCCTGATGCCGGGCTTCAAACACGTTCCACTGAACAACAGCCATGCCTTGAAAAGAGCGATTACCCACCGCACCTGCGCCATATTACTGGAACCCATTCAGGGTGAAGGCGGAGTACGCATAGCAATGGACGAATTCCTGCAAACCGCCCGGCAGCTCTGCGATGAGCACGACCTTTTGCTCATGTTCGACGAAGTGCAGGTGGGAATGGGCCGAACAGGCAGTCTCTTCGCATATGAACAGACCTCCGTCACACCGGATGTCATGTGCCTGGCTAAGGCCCTTGGAAATGGGCTTCCCATCGGTGCCATGCTGGCCGGCGAGACCACCATGACCCATCTCCCTCCAGGCAGCCATGCCTCTACATTTGGCGGAAACCCTGTTTCTTGTGCAGCGGCGCTGGAAGTGGTCAAGACCATGCTCTCTAACGGTTTTCTGCAAGGGGTTCAAGAAAAAGGTGATTATCTGCAACAGGGCCTAACGGCAATAGCCGCACAACATTCAAACAAGGTCAAAGAAGTGAGGGGCAGAGGGCTCATTCAGGCCATGGAGTTTCGCAGTCCCATGCCTGACCTGGCCTTAAAGCTACTCGATCGGGGTATTCTGGCAATTCTGAGCCACGATACCGTGCTGCGCCTGATTCCACCGCTCGTGATCACCAAAGACGAGATCGACTTGCTTTTGAAGACATTACAGGAAATTCTGTGAGGTAATCCATGCAAAATACATTCTCCAAACACTTGCGTTCCTTTTTAAGGATCGCCGACTTTGAAACAGAGGTTCTAAACAGCCTACTGGACCGTGCCTTCTACTGGAAAAACCAGCCTCGTCCCCATGAAACACCTGCTCGCGGCAAGGTCTTGGGAATGCTCTTTGAAAAGCCGTCCACGCGCACACGCATCTCCTTTGAAGCGGCCATGTATCAACTGGGGGGCAATGTGAGCTTTATGACAGGCAGAGACCTGCAGATAGGCAGGGGCGAACCATTGAAAGACACAGCCCGAGTCCTGTCCAGATACATAGACTGCCTTGCTGTGCGTACATTCGGCCAAAAGGTGGTGGAGGAACTGGCGGCCTGGTCTGATATTCCGGTAATAAACGCCCTTTCGGACATGTATCATCCATGCCAGATACTCTCAGATATCATGACGGTCATGGAGCACAAAGGCAGGGATGTAAAAGGACTCACCATCGCATGGATCGGAGACGGCAACAACATGGCCAATTCCTGGATAGAACTGGCGGTGCGTCTGGGCGTCAAACTGCATATAGCCTGTCCTTCAGGCTACGAGCCAGACTCCCAAGTGATGGGCTGGGCATTGGGACAGATCAGTGATTCGCAAATCATGATCACTCATGACCCAAAAGAGGCAATAAAGGGTGCCGATGTGGTAAATACGGATGTATGGGCCAGTATGGGGCAGGAATCAGAGGCAGAGAAACGCAAGAAGCTCTTTACACCATATCAGATAAATGCAGCACTGCTCTCTTCCGCTGCACCGGATGCCATAATTTTGCACTGCCTGCCAGCACATAGGGGAGAGGAGATCACCGAAGATGTACTGGAAGGCCCCCGCTCCGTAGTCTGGGATCAGGCCGAAAACAAGATGCACATACACAAGGCCATTTTAGAGTGGGCCATGGGGATTTAATCAAGCTCAGGCAACCCATCCTTGACATAGAAAGTCCAAAAAAAAATCAGGGGCACATTAAATGCGTCCCTGATTTCAATCAAACATTTTTCGAGGTTTTCTAACCCAATCGGTTAACGCCGTTTGACGCTGTCCCAGTCTGCCATCCAGACAGATGTGGAAGAACGACGCTTTTGCGGCGAAGTGGTGTTATTAGAACGGTCGCGATCACGGAATTCATCCTGCCTGGGATTTCCACCCCTTATCTTTATGCGAGTACCCGGCAAAGTATCGGGTCTATTATTCTGCCCACCGGCCTTGAATGAACGCACAGGTCTCCATTCCCCTGAATCACCTGCAACCCTGCGCCTTTTATCCGGCGAAAATGTGCTGTCACTGCGCTCACGAAAACGTGGCTGGCTGACATTCCGCTCACCATGTATATTCGAAGAAGACACGGCGTCTTCCCTCTTCCATTGCCTGTTTTCATGAGAGAATTCCCTTCTGTCGCCCCTTTCAAATGCGGCGTCACGATTGGGCCCTTCACTTCTTCTGCGGCCTGACTGCTGCGTGTTGCCGGAACGTTTAGCATGAAAACCGTCTTCACTGCCATACCCGCCATAGGAACCTTCGCGTGAGCCACTCCTTGGGTTTCTTCTGCTGCCCGAAGAGGCAAAAGATCTGCTGAACCGCCCCCGGCCGCTTCTTTCGTCATTTCTTTCAGCGGACACAGGCTTGAAGCGAGGCTCGAGACCTGCAATAACATGCACCTGAATGGGTTTTCCTGTGTAATTTTCTATGGTGCGCACCATTGCCCTTTCGCGATAAGAAGCGAAGGTCATGGCAATGCCCTGCCTGCCTGCCCTGCCTGTCCTGCCGATACGATGGACATAGTCCTCGGCCTGTTTTGGCAGGTCGAAATTGATGACATGGGTTATGCCCAGGACATCGATGCCGCGAGCGGCCACATCGGTTGCCACCAACACCCGCACACGGCCATCCCTCAATCTCTGTAATGCCCTGTTGCGCTGGCCCTGATTCATGTCGCCATGAAGGGCCGCCGCAGAAAAACCGGCGGTCTGAAGGGTTACGGAGAGGTCTTCCGCAGATCTTTTGGTGGAGGTGAAGACAAGCGCCTGTTCCACGCTATCGTCCTGCAGGATTGCATTCAACAGATTCTCCTTGTGTGCCATGTCATCGGTGAAGAAGAGCTGCTGCTCGATGAGTTGTTCGGCGACGGCAGGCGTGGAAACCGCTATGCGCGTAGGATTTGTGGTCAAACGCCGGGCCAGATTCCCCACAACGCCTTCGAGGGTGGCGGAAAAGAGAAGGGTCTGACGCTTTTGAGGAGTATGCGAAACGATCTCTTCGATATCGTCGATAAATCCCATGTCAAGCATACGATCCGCCTCGTCCAGAACCAGTATCTCTATTCTGCCGAAATCGATACGGCCCCGATGCAGATGGTCCAGCAGACGGCCAGGCGTGGCCACAACGATATCCACAGGCTGACTCAACTGACGCAACTGCTGATTGTAAGAGGAACCTCCCACAAGACATGCAGTGCGCAGACGTTTGAGCCCGCTTCCATAGATATCCGCTGCGGCTTGCACCTGTAACGCCAGTTCACGAGTCGGAGTCAGTACCAGAACACGAGGCCCACGGCCCTTGTTGGCTGCATTGGACTGCAAACGCTCCAGGGCTGGCAAAAGAAAAGCAGCGGTTTTACCGCTTCCAGTATGGGAAGAAACAAGCAGGTCAACGCCTTGAAGAGCGGCCGGAATGGCCTGTTCCTGCACAGGAGTAGGCGTTGTATGGCCGGCTTTTGCAACGGATGCGAGGATAGAGGGGTTGAGTTCAAAATCTGAAAAATTCATGACAGTCCTTTCTTGTATAAGGCGGAAAAACCGCCAGGCTTGGAATAAGGCCAGCTATTCACGGCATGACCAGTGAGTGCGCCCAGTAAATAAACTTTGTAGGCTCGGCTTATGCGCCAGCAATCAACTGTGAACAGGCGCTGTTACATCGGCGCCAACCCACAATCAAACCCGTTACACCAAAATTATCCTACAAGAACAAAATGGCAACGGATACAGACAGCCAAACCCCAAACAAGCCATACAACAAGCGAGGCGTCACCAGCTTATAGTGAATCGGGATTTACGAACTACATGAAAGGTCGGGGACGATGAATTTGATTTAATGACTATAAAATCATTCCACTGAAAAAGCAATACAAAAAAACAAAAGATCTCTGGAAAGAGTTAAAAAAAACGTCACCATGCAGATTATAACAATTTTTATGTTCAAGCCGTTAATTTCAGAATTTGTGCAAAGAATTACACAATAAATGTTTACAGAATGAAACGAGAGCATTTCAATCTGCAACAATTATTAGAAACACCCTGAAGCCATCCATTAAACCAAATCATCTAAAAATATCATTTAAATCAATAAGATACTAACAAAAATAATTTTCAGACCCAATGGAATGAATTTTGCTTAATACTATATACAGGTGCAAAAAACAGGAACAGCCAAAAAACAGAGAGTTTGTTCAAGGGCATCATACCACTATTCAAGCCAAATCAGGAGGCAAAAGAAAAGCCATGCCAGAACCTTCCGATAGAGACAATTATATCACAAAGATAAAGGACTTTTTCAATCAGCACATGGCTGCAACCGCCTTAGCTGAAGAAGGGTTATCAAAAGCGGCGCTGGAAGTGCTGAACACCAAACCAACCGTCCTACTGGTAGTCGAAGGTGAAGGAATCGGAACTCGCACTTTGAAATATGCGGTTGACCTCTGCCATCGCACTAGTTCGGTGCTGGACATACTGCACGTCCATCGTCCTGACGCCAAAACCGATGACAGCACAGCCTCGATGCAACAAAAAGAAAGAACGGATAGCACACAATTTCTCACCACTCGAGAGGCCCAGCAAAAAGGCATGCTGGACATACCGTTTCGTGAACACACGGCCAACGGCAGGTTTAAGGACACCATTACATCCTTTTTACGCACCAGAAAACAGGTGATCTCCGTTGTCCTTGAGAAGCTCACATACTCTCGCTCCGCATCCCTCAAAAAACTGCCACTGGGTCTGCCCTGCCCTTTGATAACCATATAAGGAGAAGTCCCAAAAATTAGGAGTTTTGTTAAATAGCAAGGCGCGAGAAGGCGAAAAAACGCAGCATACTCTTCGTATGTGAGCATTTTTCGCTGACAAGCAACGCAGCTATCAGGCAAAAGAACAATTTTTGGGACTTTCCTAAGCATACAAGGCGGGGTTGCATAGGGCTGTTACTCCACTCCCATCTTTTTGAGTTTGCGCCACAAAGACACCCTGTCTATTCCCAGAATATCGGCGGCCTTTTTCTTGTTGCCGCCGACCTGCTCCAGCACCCATTTTATATAGCTCGACTCCTGCTCTTCCAGAGCTGGCATTCGATCTTTCTTGGGGCGGAAGGTCTCTACAGCCAGATCAGGCAGGTCTTCCGCTCCTATGAGCTCTTTCTTTGCAAACACCACAGCCCTTTCCATCAGATTTTCAAGCTCTCGAACATTGCCAGGATACGAATAGGATCTGAGTATCTCCGCTGCGTCGGAATCGATTCCTGTCACATTTTTATTCATAAGATGCGCATACTTCTGCAGAAAAAAATGTGCCAGCAGCAGTATATCACTGGGTCTGGCCACAAGGGGAGGAATGTGCATATGCACCACATTTATGCGATAATACAGATCTTTTCTGAAATGTCCTTCCTGAACCATGGCTGCCACATCCCGATTGGTTGCAGATATGAAACGCACATCGATCGGCTGGGCTCGTGTGGCACCCAGCCGCAAAACCTCCTTTTCCTGAATGACGCGCAGTAGTTTCACCTGCATGGCTAGGGACATCTCAGCCACCTCGTCCAGAAAAAGGGTGCCGCCGTGAGCGGTCTCTATCAGCCCGGCCTTTGAACGATCGGCTCCGGTAAATGCCCCCTTCTCATGGCCGAAAAGCTCGTTTGCAAGGAGTTCATCCGTAAAGGCCCCGCAGTTTATGGCAAGCATGGGGCCTTTGGACCGAGGGCTGTTTTCATGTATGAAATTGGCAAGCAGTTCCTTACCGGTACCGCTTTCTCCTGTGATCAAGACATTACAGTCACTCTGAGCCACATCCTGGGCGGTCGCCAGCAACTTCAGCATGACAGGGTCTTCAGTGATGATCTTGGAGGATTTCAAGCGCTTCAGCCGGTCTTTGAAATACGTTATGTCTTTTTTGAGATTCCTGTGATCCAGAGCCTGCTGTACCACCCTGCGTACCTCTTCGATCTGATAGGGCTTGGATATATAGTAAAAAGCCCCCATCTTTATGGCCTCCACAGCGGAATCGATGGTGGCAAAGCCGGTTATAATGACAACCTCGGTATCAGGCCACAACTCTCGAACGCGCTGCAATATCTTGAAGCCGTCTACCTTAGGCATCTTAAGGTCGGTCAAGACCACGTCAAATTCCTGATTGGCTATCAATTCCAATCCTTTGGCGCCGCTTTGTGAGGCTACTACGTCATAACCGGCCTTTGTAAGTATGTATTGCAGATTACGCAATGCGACCTGTTCGTCGTCAAGCACCAGTATTCGGGCCTTGGTTTCATCACCCATTGTCCTTTTCCTCCTTGCCACTTTCAATCGGCAATCTTATTATAAATTTTGCGCCCATTCCGGGACTCGATTCCACTGTTATACTCCCGCCGTGTTTTTTGATTATCTCATATACGATGGACAGACCCAGTCCTGAACCCTCTCCAACGTCTTTTGTGGTAAAAAACGGGTCGAATATATGATCTTTTATTTCATCCGGAATGCCAGGGCCGTTGTCCATAACCTGAAGTATCACCCTGCCAGCAAAGGGATCCACACTGCCTTCAATACATATCTCACCCTTTTCTCCCACTGCCTGAATGGCATTCATCAACAGATTCACCAACACCTGCTGCAACCGCTGCTTGTCGCCATTAAAAAAACCATCCTGTTTTATGGAAACCGTAAGCTCCACACCGGTCGGAAGCCCTCCCCTCACCAATTGTACGGCACTCTCCAGAAACGATGAAAGCTGCAATCTCTCAAAACGGACATCAGTGGCCCTCGCAAATTCCCGAAGCGAGGCGACCACACGCCTGGCACGGTCCAGCTCGGAGAGTATCTGCCCTATCATATCACGACAAAAATCCACCTCGGCATTCGGCTTGGCCTGTTGAAGTTCCTCCATCAATATCTGGGCCGAGGTGGAAATATTCGAAATGGGATTGTTCAATTCATGGGCCACACCAGCTATCAGCGTGCCGAGAGACGCCAGTTTCTTGCTCTGAATCACCTGTTCCTCCCACTTCTTCAGCTCCCGCTTCATGACATTCAGGGCCTCCACTACAGCATTCAACTCCATCACGCGATGCTTGGGCGTATAGCTCGTGAAATCCCCATGAGCTATTTTAGCAGTGTAATCCACGATCTCACGCAAAGGCTCCATGATGACCGTGGACATCTGCTGCCCTAAAAACAGGGCCACAAAAAACATCAGCATCAACCACATGAGCGTAGTAAAGTGAATATAATCAAGTGTTTGATAGATCTCACTCAATTCCTTCGTTGTGAGCTGCCGTGTATCGTTTTCTATGTCTCTACCGAGCTGACGTATCATCTGCAACCTGATTTCATCGAGCTGATTCGATTCATATGCCAGCTCCTGAATGTTTTTTTCGTAATCCAAAAGCTGTTTCAATAGGTCGTTCAGAGCAGAAGAAAGCCCAAGGGTTTGAAATTCATTGCGATATGTGGCGATCAATTCCTTTATACGGGCTATGAGGCGCTGATTGCTGTCAAATGCCTCATCATCTCTGAACAGCAGCCAGTTCTTTTCCTGACGCCTCATCTCCAGCACCGCCTCATATATCTGGCTCGAGGCCTCCTGTTTGCCGAGACGCGTCCTTACCATATTCACATCATGCCACATAAGAATGCTGGATATGGTGCCAATAGCTATCAGGCAATAATAGCCAAGCTGTATCTTTCTGGAGATGCTGTTCATGAAGATTCTAAACATAACAAGACAACCTCTCAATTATACAGGAGTCATGTAATCCGGAATCCTCAACCATTTCGGGCCGGACGGCCTTTTCTCCTTAAAAAACAATAAGTATAGCCAGGGCTACGCATATCTTTAATTGCAAAATGCAACAATCTTACTTCAAACTGTTACAAAATACACAACTATTTCTTTTCAATAGCTATTTTACAACACACACCATAGACAGTAAAAAATAATGTTGCTATTTGCAACAAATATTGCAACAAAATTGCACAGGCAGACAAAATTTAATAAAAATGCTATGATATCAATTAGTTAAAATCAAAAAAATGTGGCATCATTATTGAATAATAGAAAGGCGACAGACAAAATAATACCGCCGATGCGGTCAAAATCAAAGACAAGGAGATAAAAAAATGAAACGGTTGTTTTCACAAATGACGGCACATCTGGAACGGCTGATGATGGCAGTCACCTTTGCCGAGGCCGGTGAATCCAACGAGGCCAGAAGGCTTCTAAATGGTTCATGCAGTAAAAATCAAAAAACTTATGCAAAGACACAGCCTACCATTACAAGGCTTGTAACAAGGGAGGTATAAGATGCAGGGCATTCAGACAGACATGGCGGCAATCGCATTTGCAGAGGCGGGCGAACACGACACCGCCCGCCAGATTATGCAGGAAGGTTCCAGAAAGACCGCTCCGGCACCTGCGGCTCACAAACCATCCATAGTGACCATCATATTTCAAGGCATTCTATCCTTTGGTTTTATATGGGCGGTACTTAAATATCAGGATATCATCAACACACTGGATTTCAAAGGACAGTCAGGCGGTGTGTATTTCCTGTTTCCCCTGGTGATGGTTGCCATCTACACATACATACATGCCAATTTTGCGCATGGACTTTATGATTATTTCGGCATAACGGCCAAGAAAAAATAGGAGGCAAATAAAATGGCTGACGTAAGCTCAATACCAACAGATATAAATCAGGTCTTCATTACACTGGATGCCGCCAAGATCGGCTTTCTCTTCATAGTCGGCTTCATCGGCGGCCTGGTAAGCGGTTTCATAGGTTCAGGCGGCGCCTTCGTGCTCACACCTGGCATGATGAGCATGGGGGTGCCGGCGGCTGTAGCTGTGGCGAGTAACATGTGTCACAAGTTTCCAAAGGCTATAGTCGGCGCATACAGACGCCTTAAATACGGACAGGTGGATTTGAAATTAGGCCTAGTCATGGCGACCACTGCGGGCATAGGCGTGCTCATCGGTATCAAGATACAGGAGTTCATCAAGCATACCTGGGGCGAAGCTGGTTCCAACCTGTACGTCAGCGTGGCATTTTTTGTGGTTCTTCTGGTAGTAGGCGGATATGTGTTCGTGGATGCGCAGAAGGCCAAGAAAAAGGCCCTGCAGAGTGGTGCCGATGCGGAAAAAAAGGTTATGGCGCCCCTGGCTCAGAAACTTGCCAAAATCAATCTGCCTCCTATGATCACCTTCAAGACCGCAGGTATCCGCATGAGCTTTTGGTTCATAGCGCCGGTCGGTTTTCTGACAGGTTTACTTGCGGCTACCATAGCGGTGGGCGGTTTCATAGGCGTGCCTGGAATGATCTATGTGTTGGGAGCATCGGCTCTGGTCGCCAGTGCCACGGAGCTGGTAGTGGCAAGTGTAATGGGCTTTACAGGTTCCATCAAATGGGCGATGCTGGGCATGGTTGACCTGCGTCTCACCCTCATCATCCTCATGGGTTCGCTCTTCGGCGTGCAGCTCGGCGCCATAGGCACCACCTATGTAAAAGATTACATGGTCAAGTTCGTCATGAGCACCATCATGCTCATCGTAGCGGTCTCCAGACTGCTGGCTATTCCAGAGTATCTGGTAGCACTCAAACTCATGGAGCTTCCTGCAGATACCATAAAGGTGCTCAAAACCGGAAGCTTCATTCTCATGTGCATCGCCCTGGCGGTGGGTGCATTCATCATAATGAGCGCCATCATCAAGGGTATGGTGCAGGAACGTCAGGCAAAGGCAGCCCTGGCTCACAGGGTGTAACGGTATAACACAATGGAAAAATATCGCAAGATACTTGTGGCGTTGGACGGCTCTTCAGCCTGCTACAATGCGCTGAAACAGGCCATCAAATTGGCATCGGAACAGAAAGGCGCTATTTCAGGCATCTATGTCGCTCCAAAATTTCTTGGCGACCTGGACCTGACAGGTATCAAGGACATAGAAGCGATCATCAAGGGCCCTGCCGAAGAGATAACCGCCAGGGCCCAGGCCATCGCAAGAGAGGAACGGGGGCTGACTGTACGCGTAATTACAGAACAGGGAGAACCACATGAACGCATTTTGGATGCCGCAGAGGCAGGGGGCTGCGACCTCATTGTGCTGGGTTCCAAGGACTACTCGGCGGTGGAACGGGGCACCAAGCATGTCCTGGGCCGCACACTGACTCGTGTCATAGGTTACAGCCGAATCGATGTGTTGGTGGTGCCTGAAAACGCCACCATTCGCTGGGGTTCCATTTTGTTAGCAACGGACGGTTCTACCTACAGCGAGACAGCCACAAAAAAGGCCATTGAGTTCGCCAAGGCCTATGGTGAAACATTGAAGATATTGGTGGTAATCAACACATCAGACGAGTTTCTGACCATTGCCCCGCGTATTCAGCATGAGATGGTCGAGACCGCTCAAAAACTGGTGCAAGACACGGCGCAGAAGGCAAAAGAAAACGGATGTGAGGTGGAAACCTTTGTAAAAGAGGGCGACACAGCCCAGACCATTGCTGAGCTGGCCAAAAAAGAAGGCGTGGATGCCATAGTCATGGGAAGCCATGGTAGAACCGGCATTAGGCGCCTGCTCATGGGAAGCGTGACTGAGGGTGTGATAAATCTTTCACCATGCCCTGTGCTGGTGGTTAAAACATAAGATAATAAGTAAGTAGGATATTCAGGCCATAGGGACGGAGTGACTCGTCCCTATTTTTATAGGGCCCTACATCTACTTATTTTCAGCGTCGATATGGGCAACCGCCTCCTGCACAAGCTGTTGCACCATGGTGTCGAGGGTAACGCCTCGTTGCTGGCTGCCCGCAAAACCCAAGGCGGCCTTGGCGGTCTCGTCCACCTCCATCTTTTTTTCCACATAACCGCCTGTGACCTGTTCGGATGTGGTGGCATCCATGACCTTGTATCTCATACCTATGACCCATACCTTGGCCGAATCCCTGTATTGCACGGAAGACACACCTGTATTCACAGCAGCGGCCGTCCGGCCATGCCAAATGAGTGAACCAGCAATATCACCCGCAACACCGCCATCAAACCCTTGGGAGGCGGCTGCAACTGGCTCTGCCTTCAAAATATCAAAACGCACAAACCACTTGGTGGTCTTGAACTGCCCTTTTCTAAACTGCCCACGATTCAGGCTTCCCATCTCCTGAGCGAGCTGCTGCTCCTTCAGCATAGGATCGAGATCGCCCCGTTCCAGCACACGAAAATTTGCCCTGGAAAGCTCCAATTCAGCAAAATCCTTGATATTGTTGGCGGTAATCTTCTGTCGGAATGTGGCATTGTTACTCTTGATCTCACCTGGCATCACAATAATGCTCGGCCCCTGTGTTCGGGCATTGGAATAAGAACGCTCCTGATACATGCGGGAATCAGCCTCACGATTGGCTGTATCGGAAGCGCTGCTGAAGCTGAATGACCAGGAAGAAACAGGGTTTGTAATGCTCAAAAACAAAAAACGCCGAGTGCAACAGGCAATAATGGTTGTTTCATGTGTTCTTTCTATTTTGATGAGTTCACAAAAAGTCGCTACCTACTGTACGCATTGCATTCTTCGTTTCGCAACCCACATTAACCATCTAATATGATTGCTTATTACCTCAATTCAACATTAAACATTATTTTTACGACACCATCTATTTCAAGGGCACGAACAACGTGGGTTCTATGGTCAGATCCATGTGAAAACGGTTCTTGTTGTCCGTAAGAAATGAAAGACGGCAACATGGCATCTGCTCAATAATAGAGGATTTGAATACGAGCCCAATGGGGTTGGTGATGGGTACCACCGCAGGGATATTCGCCTCCGCAGTCAGATCGAACACGGACTGAATAGTGGCGCGGGCACCCCCTATGATCTGATTCAGAAGCTCACCCAGGGAACTCCTGACCGACTCAGACATGTGGTGCTTTGGTATCTCGGACTCCGGAAGCCCCATGGTGCGAAAGGAATTGGCCACAATCTCCACAGCAGCCGCCCGATGAAAATTCATGACCAGAATGCCGTTATAGCTTCCGTAAAAGCTCACAAATGCGCTGATATCCTCACACATCTGAAGGGATTGCAGCATCTGAGCGGTCTTGGAAATGGAAATCTGCATTTTAGCGGATCTGTTCAATATGTCCTGAATGGTCTTACCCATCACCTGGGCGATGGTCAGAATGGAAGTCTCGTTAGCCATACTCATTCACCTCTTTGTTCTATTTTCAATAATTTATAGCTGATACTGTCCAGCAGAGCCTGCCAGCTGGCCTCCAGAATGTCATGAGAAACACCAACAGTCCCCCATTTGTCATGCCTGTCAGTGGACTCGATGAGCACACGCACGCGAGCGCAGGTGCCCGGAACGCCCGGCAGCACACGCACCTTGTAATCCACCAGGCTCACGTCCTTGAGCACAGGATAAAACTTTTCCAATGCCTTGCGAATGGCATTGTCCAGGGCGTTCACAGGGCCCTCTCCCACGGCGGCAGTGTGCTCCACATGCCCGCCGACTCGAATCATCACAGTGGCCTCCGCCTGAGGCGGGGCATCCTCTTCAACCTTCTGATCGATCACCCTGAATCCTATGAGATCGAAATATTTGCGGGCCTGTCCCATTGCCCTGCGCATAAGCAGCTCGAATGAAGCCTCGGCTCCCTCGAACTGAAATCCCTGGGACTCCAGTTCCTTGAGCCTGGCCACGATGTCCATGATAACCGGATCGTGACTCTCTATATCCAGACCGAACTGCCTGGCCTTGGCCAACACATTGCTCTTTCCAGACAGATCCGAAACGAGGATACGCCTGTGATTGCCCACCAGTTCAGGTGCCATGTGCTCGTAGGTGGAGGCATTCCTGCTCACAGCGCTCACATGCACACCGCCTTTATGGGCGAAGGCGCTTCTGCCAACATAGGGCTGGTATTTGTTGTGCGGAAGATTTGCAATCTCGCTCACATAACGTGAGACATCGGTCAATGAGGCCAAAAAAGCACCTGCATGGCACTGAAGGTTCATTTTGATCGCAAGAGCCGGTATGATGGAGCAGAGATTGGCATTGCCGCAGCGTTCACCGAAACCGTTCATGGTGCCCTGAACCTGCATAGCTCCAGCCCTGACCGCCATAAGAGAATTGGCCACAGCCACATCGGAGTCGTTATGGCAATGTATGCCTAACGAAGCATTCGGCAGTTCCTTATGCACTAGCTGGACTATCTCATATATCTCATGCGGCAATGTCCCACCATTGGTATCGCAGAGCACCAAACAATCAGTTCCACCATGCAATGCCTGTTTGATAGTCTGCATGGCATAGGCCTTGTTTGCCTTGAATCCGTCAAAAAAGTGCTCGGCATCATAAAACACCGTTGACACCTGACCTTTTAGCCACGATACAGAGTTTTTGATGATCTCGAGATTGCGCTCCAGAGTGATACGAAGGGCATCGGTCACATGCACATCCCAGGTCTTTCCGAAAATGGTCACCACAGACGCACCGGATTGCACCAGGGCATTCAAGTTAGAATCTTCCTCAGGCTTAGCATATTTAGCCTGTTGAGTACTGCCGAATGCCGCTATTCTCGCATGTTTGAGGGCATAATTTTTGATTTCTTTGAAGAATTGTTCATCCTTTGGATTGGAGCCGGGCCAGCCACCCTCGATGAAATCCACATGGATCTCATCCAATTTCAAGGCAATACGGACCTTGTCTTCCACCGAAAGGCTGAAATCCTCCGCCTGTGTACCATCGCGCAGGGTTGTATCGTATATCTGAATCATATCTTTAACGGGGCAACGTCAGCGTCAAGACCAAAACCCTCGTGCAGGGCCCTAACTGCTAATTCAGTATATTTCTC
This sequence comes from Dissulfuribacterales bacterium, assembly GCA_041287365.1. Classification (GTDB taxonomy): domain Bacteria; phylum Desulfobacterota; class Dissulfuribacteria; order Dissulfuribacterales; family DYLC01; genus JAQVIJ01. The sequence goes on from JBEULL010000033.1 coordinate 78,715, forward strand.
CTCTATGATGCAAGATATCTTAATCTCGGATGTACTGATCATGAGTATGTTTATGCCGTGTTTGGAAAGGATGTCGAACATCTGGCTTGCCACACCTGCATGATTGCGCATGCCTACGCCCACGATGGAAACCTTTGCGATATCTGTGCTACCGGTCACCCGCTCGGCACCTATCTCCCTGGCCACCTTTTCCACGATCTCCATGGCCTGTGGGTAGTCCGTGCGCGGAATGGTGAAGGTCATGTCCGTCATATCGCCGGCACGGGTATTCTGAATGATCATATCCACCACGATATTGGCATCAGTGATGGGCTTGAAGATGGTGGCCGCTATGCCAGGCCTATCAGGCACCTTGGAAATGGTTATGCGCGCCTCGTTCTTGCTATATGTAACCGCTGAAATCAGCCTTTCTTCCATGGATTCATCCTCCTTTGTAACGATTGTACCTGGTTCATGGGTAAAACTGGAGAGCACATGCACAGGGACATCATAGCGCATGGCAAAGGCCACGGATCTGATCTCCAAAACCTTCGCACCCAGGCTTGCCATCTCCAGCATCTCTTCATAGGAAATACGAGTTATCTTTTGGGCCCTGAGGCACATGTTGGGATCCGTTGTATAAACCCCATCCACATCCGTGTATATCTCGCACACATCCGCCTTGAGCACCGCTGCAAGGGCCACAGCCGTGGTATCGGAGCCACCCCTGCCCAGGGTAGTGATGTCACCGCCGGAGGTCACGCCTTGAAAACCGGCAACCACAGGGATATAGCCACTATCCATGGCTGCCCGAAGTCGATTCGCCGGAATATCCAGAATACGCGCCTTGGTATGGGCATCGCTGGTGAGAATGGGCACCTGATCCCCTAAAAACGACTTGGCCTTGCCGCCCATCTTTGTGATGGCTATGGCACAAAGTGCCACGGTAACCTGTTCGCCTGTAGCCATGAGCGTATCCATCTCACGCAAATTCGGCCTGTCTGTAATCTTATGGGCAAAACCTATGAGCTTGTTGGTCTCTCCTGACATGGCGGAAAGCACCAAAACCACTTGATTGCCGGCCCGTTGACACTCCAATGCCTTTGCAGCAACCCTTTCGATCTTTTCACAATCCGCTACGGATGTTCCTCCGTATTTTCTGACTATAAGCGCCATGTTTCAATCTCCCTTTTCCTTCTTATCGCCGACCCACACAGGGTCTTGGCCGAAATGATACATCCACCAATCCTCGTCGTTCATACCTGCTTCGCTGGGCACAAGGTTTATTTTATAAGAATCCACATAATCCATCAGCAATCTGTATGCGTTATTCAACTCCACCATTCCATGGGAATCACCTGCAGAGGTATCGGGATGTAGTTCCATGCCCTTCCTGCGATAGGCGGCCTGTATCTCCATGCGAGTCACCTCCTCCGGCAACCCCAAAATCCGCCTAGCCCGGTCTATGTCATGCCATTTATATAAGTTCATACCAGCTTAACAGATAAAAAAACGCACTTCGTTGAATTTTATGAAAAATAATGGCATTTCGTGAAAATTTCCAGTAAAATATCGCCCTGTGAAGACTGCATTACAAAATTAGCAAAATGCAGCACGATTGCAAAAAAAGGACATCGTTATGGACACATTTCCCAAAATAATCCCATCGTTGAGGACACAACACATAACATACGCCATTCGGGACATTCTGGCCATTGCAAACGAACGTAAAAAGGCAGGAGGTGACCTGATCTTTCTGAACATAGGAGACCCCCTGCTTTTCGACTTCGACACACCTCCGCATCTCATCGAGGCCACTTATCAGGCCATGAAGGAACGCCATACCGGTTATTCTCCATCCGAGGGTATCGAGATTGCCTTGAATGCCATACGCGATCAGGCTATAGCCGACGGCATAGCGCCCAAGGAGATATTAATCACAACAGGTGCCAGTGAAGGCATCGACCTCGCCCTATCCGCATTGGTAAACCACGGAGAAAATGTCCTTGTGCCATCACCTGGATATCCGCTCTACAACGCCCTGCTCTCACGCCTGCTTGCTGAAGGGAAACCCTACATATTGGACGAGAACAACGATTGGCAGCCGGACATAGCACACATGGAGAGCCAGATCGATGCCAAGACCAAGGCCATAGTGCTTATAAACCCAAACAATCCCACAGGCGCCGTGTACACGGAAGACACCCTGAGACAGATCATAAAACTGGCCACAAAGTACCATCTGGTCATTCTGAGCGACGAGATATACGACAAACTCATCTTGAACGGCCAGAAACACATCAGCATCGCATCCCTTGACCACAACCTCCCTATCGTGACCTTCAACGGTATCTCCAAGTGTTACCTGGCGCCCGGGTTCCGCATAGGATGGGCCATCATCAGTGGAGTGAAAGAACTCACGGAGGACTACGTGGAGGGCATGAAAAAACTGGCTCGAGCCAGACTCTGCGCCTGCCACCCCGAACAGTACGCAATACCTGCTGCCCTGCAAAACGGCCTCTCCCATTTGAAACTGCCTCTCGAAAAGCTCAAGAGACGCAGGGACCTCACCGTGGAGATGCTGAATGCCATTCCAGGAATCTCATGCCAGGTACCCAACGGCGCCTTTTATGCCTTTCCCAAAGTGGATGTCCCCATCTCCGACGAAGAATTTGTGAAACATCTCATTCGAGAGACAGGTGTGGTGGTTGTGCACGGCAGCGGCTTCGGGCCGTTTCCAGCCTCACCGCATTTCAGGCTTGCATTTCTTCCCACTGAAAACGAACTGGAAAAGGCCTACAGCAGGCTGAATAAATTCATGCGCAAACACTACGGGGTATAACTCAAAGAAGTCATTAAAGGGCAGCCTCATGACCTGCCCTTTTTATTTTTATTGTATGGCGACCGCCTCCGCGGTAAATGCTCCGACTATAACCTCGCTCTTGAGCTTCACAGGTAGACGGCGCTCGTCATCCGTGAGCCATACGATGATGCTGGACTTGGGACTCTTCTGAAACACACCTGTGAGCCCCTCCATTTTGGGCTCCACCACAAGGGTATTGAACCTCCCTGCCGCTATTTCTATGGTTTCTTTGCGCAAAACGGTTGCCACGCCTGTGCTAATCTTCTTGCCGTCCGTAAGAGTCAATTGCACTGGTTTGCCACCAAGTTCAGGAATTTTTCGATAAAAATACAGGCAGGAAATAGGGTCATATGTGTCAGGCGGTATAGATAACATTCGCTCAACCCTGCCGTTTTTATAAACAGTGGCAACATACCTCTCCCTATCGAACAATATCTCTCCGGTCTTTTCACTCCCCCACCCCTCTTTCGACCTCTTGAAATATCTGTGAGGCAAACCTGAAATTGCCGATATCTCCGACTCCACATGAGTCCTGACCGGGTATATGGCATTCATGACCGGAAGAGACCGAGCATTCAGCTCGATCAATGCCTTTTCACCATGCTCTATAAAGCTGAGGGTGGCTGTCCCTGCCGGAATGGACTGCCAAGATATCCTGTAAGACAAAGTCTCGGAGAAAGCATCTCGTGTGCCCGTCACCAAACAGCAGACTATCACCAAATAAAATATGCAATGTCTCCATGACAACATAACAATTTCCTTGTACTTGCAAAAAAAAGTCTATCTTATAAAATCCACTTATGCAATTCATAGACATTCTACAACTACGAGAAAAACCATATTTTTTGGCCGACTTGCACATTCACTCTCGATACAGCAGGGCCACCAGCCAGGAGATGCACCCAATGGCCATCAATAGGATAGCCAAAGAGAAGGGCATAGCCGTCATCGGCTCAGGCGACTTTACACACCCCAAATATCTCGCAGAGCTGCAAGAGGAACTGGAACCAGCGGAAGACGGCCTGTTCGTCTGCAAGGATGACCCTGCCGGCACACGATTCATGCTTACTGCCGAGGTGGCCAATATCTTCACGCAAGGCGGCAAGGGCAGACGCATTCACACCGTGCTCTTTGCCCCCGACGTAACAACTGCCAAGAAGATTCAAACAAGACTTGCACAACTGGGCAACATCACATCTGACGGCCGGCCCATGTTGGGCTTTCCTGTCAAGGAACTGGTGCATATAGTGATGGATGTGTCGCCGGACTGTATGGTTGTCCCTGCCCACGTGTGGACCCCCTGGTTCTCGGTGTTTGGCTCCAAATCCGGTTTTGACTCCATAGAAGAGTGTTTCGAGGAGGAAAGCAAGCACATATATGCCCTGGAGACAGGTCTTTCATCCGACCCACTCATGAATCGGCGCCTGTCCTGTCTCGATAAATACACCCTCATTTCCAATTCAGATGCCCATTCACCTGCAAAAATAGGCAGAGAAGCCAATATCTTTTCCTGTCCCATGACATATCATGACCTCGTACACGCCATCAAACAGCCTGCACATGGTTTCGAAGGAACCGTAGAGTTTTTCCCTGAGGAAGGCAAATATCACTACGACGGGCACAGAGACTGCGGTGTTTTTCTCGCTCCGGAACAGACTCGAAAAATAAATGGTATCTGTCCTGTCTGTCATAGGCCTCTCACGCTTGGCGTGGCCTATCGAGTGGAAGAACTGGCAGACCGTGATGAGAAAACAGCCCACGCCATTTTTCAGCGCCAGAATATGGACACAAAGATCAGACCATATATAAGTCTGGTGCCGCTGCAAGAGATCATCTCTGAAGCCATGCAGACCGGAGAAGGAACAGCTAGAGTGCGCAAGGAATATCAGCGACTGATACACATGACTGGAAGCGAGTTGAATATCCTACTCTGGAAGAGTGAGGAGGAACTACGTCCCTTCGTGCCGGAACCAATCCTGACAGGCATCAGACACATGAGGGGTGGTCATGTTAATATCAGGCCAGGCTACGACGGTGTATATGGAGAGGTAAAATTGCTGACACCATTAAAACAAACATCCATACCTGCCGCAAACGAACCCGTACAGCCAAAGCTGTTTGCATAACAAACAGCAGGTTAGGCATACATCGGCGATTTCAACAACCTTACGGACACCATGAACATTTATAAAATGTGATTGAGCCCTGCACCGTTTACATAAAAATCTTGACAGTGCACTCAAAATGTATATTTATACCCCTTGCATCAACCGTTCCACATACACCGTCTGCCAAAAGGAGCCTTCCATGAAACAATCCACCATTAAACTCATCAGCTCGTTCGCCATGTTAGGAATCACAGGCATATCTCTCTTAGGAAATTCTGCCGATGCCGCCGACTCCCAGATAAAAGAAGGTATGTAGGAATTCACCACCAACATGCAGATGGAGGGTATGCCGGAGATGCCAAAGCTGCCACCCGGAGTGAAACTACCACCTGGCATGAGTATATCCAGCCACGGAAACACCATGCAGGTCACAAACAAACAGTGCATCACAAAGGAAAATATGGTGCCCCAGAATGAAAAGATGAAGGAAAATCACTGCAAGATCACTCATCAGGAGCAGATAGGCAATACGGTCAAATGGAGCATGGTGTGTGATAACGATGGCATGAAGATGAAAAGCGAGGGCACTGCCACCTATACCGGCGATGTTATGGAAAGCAAAATCGTCTCCACCACTCAAATGGAAGGGAAACCACCCATGAAACAGGTAATAACCGCAAAAGGCAGATACCTGGGCCCATGCCCCAAATAATGAACGGTGCCAGAGGATCTTGTAGAGTTTTTTTGAAGGTTGCTCACATTAGAGAACAGCAAGATGGATACCAAGAGGCTGTCATGAAATATATCAGCACCAGGGGAGGTATCGCCTCCATAAACTTTGAGGATACAGTGATGATGGGATTGGCCACGGACGGTGGACTGCTGCTCCCTCAAACCATTCCAACCGTCACAACCGAAACATTGCAGGAATGGTCCCAGTTCGACTATGCGGACCTGGCATTTCAGATAATCCGTCTTTTCGCCACGGACATACCAGAAAAAGACCTGCGGAAACTCATCGACACCTCGTATACCTTCTTCGACACACCTGAAGTCACACCGCTGATAAGTGCAGACGACCTGCACATTCTGGAGCTGTTTCACGGCCCGACCCTGGCATTCAAGGACATCGCCCTGCAATTTCTGGGCAATCTCTTCGCCTACATACTGGAAAAGCGAGGCGGCAGGCTGAACATACTGGGTGCCACATCAGGAGATACCGGAAGCGCCGCCATTTACGGCGTCAAAGGCAAAAAAAACATCAATATCTTCATTTTGCATCCGCACAATCGGGTAAGCCCCATACAGGCCTTACAGATGACCACGGTGCCAGATGCCAACGTGTTCAACATAGCCATAGAAGGCACATTCGATGACTGCCAGGCCATAGTCAAAACCATCTTCAACGATCTGAAATTCAAAGAAAAACATCAGCTTGGAGCAGTAAACTCCATCAACTGGGCGCGAGTAATGGCACAGGTGGTCTATTACATCTATGCCTGTCTCAGGTTAGGCGGCACACCATCCAATCCAGTGCATTTCGCCGTGCCCACAGGCAATTTCGGCGATATCTTTGCGGGATATATAGCCAAAAGAATGCTGCAAGGCCGCATCGGCAAGCTCATTTTGGCAACCAACGAAAACGACATCCTTGCCCGTTTTCTCACCGAAGGCCGCTACAAAAAGGCCCGACAGGTCATTCCAACCATCAGTCCGTCCATGGACATACAGATAGCCAGCAATTTCGAACGCTACATGTATTACCTGATGAACGAATCGGGAGAACGAGTAAAAGAGGCCATGAGCGACTTTGAACGACAGGGTGAGATTGTCTTCAACACAGAACAGATGGCCATGGCACGAAACGACATGACAACCCTTGCAGTGAACCAGGGGCTCACCACGCAGACCATCGGAGATTTCTACCGCAAAACCGGCTACATCCTCGATCCCCACACCGCTGTGGGAGTGGCAGCTGCCATGGTACACAGGGGGCATCTTCAAGGCCACATCGTATGTCTTGCCACCGCACACCCAGCCAAATTTGCTAATGCAGTGAAGGAGGCAACGGGCATGGAACCGTCACGTCCAGCAGTTCTAAATGGGATTGAGGCAAAACCCCAACGCCTTACGGTGATGCCATGCTCAGTGAACGAGATCAAGGCATTCGTGCAGCAACACGCCTTATAATTTTACAGTCCAGCCTCTTTGAGCTGCTGAAGCAGGTCTTTCTGCCGTTGAGTCAGCCGTTTGGGGACGTGTATAAAAAATTGAATATACTGGTCTCCCCTTTTACCCGATCCATCAGGCAACCCCTTACCCTGTAAGCGCAAACGCTGACCAGCACCCGTGCCGCCAGCAGGCACCTTTACGCGCACCTTACTCCCCTCTATTGTGGGCACCTCTATCTCGGTCCCGAGACATGCGTCACTGAATGAAATCTCCTGTTCCAATGTCACATCCACACCCTGTATTCTGAAACGGCCGTCATCCTGAGGCGTGATAAGCAGATACAGATCACCTCTTCCACCAGGGCCATAATTTCCTTTCCCTGCCAATCTAATCTTTTTACCAGGGCACACACCCGCGGGTATCCTGACCGAAAGCCTTTCCTGTCTGCCACCATCGCCCAGCATGATGAGCTTCTGACAACCTTCCAGCATCTCTTTTGGTGTCAGGGCCATTTCCAGCACCAGATCCTGGCCCTTGGGTGAGGCCTGCTGAAAGTGCTCTCCGAAATCAGGGCCTGCCCCCACATTGAAAATACTCGAGAAGAAGTCTTCGAAATTCATGCCTACCCTGGTACCGCCATACTGTTGTTTGAAACGGCCACCCATGCCGATGTCCCTGAATACATTGCCGAAATCGAAGTTTCTGAAGATATCTTCCTGAGTATAGCGCTTGTTGAAGTCTGAAGACCCAAACGTATCGTATTGTTTGCGTTTTTCAGGATCACTCAATACAGCATAGGCCTCGTTTATCTCTTTGAAGCGCTCCTCGGCCTGTTTATCGCCCTTGTTTTTATCTGGATGATATTTCATGGCATGTTTGCGAAAGGCCTTTTTTATTTCATCGGCAGAGGCTGCACGAGAAACACCAAGTATCTTGTAATAATCCTTTTCAGGCATACACCCCCCTTTTGGAACCTTAAAAAATCAAAAAACAACTAAATCGACACATAGAATGTCTATGGAATGAGACGGTCCAATTTTCAATGTCACCTTCAGTGAATTTTAACAAAATTTAAGGATACAAACGACAAAGTCAACAAAGATCTGCAATGCAGAGGCATAAACCCATCAAAAGTGAGTGGCGAGCAAAAAACGGGGAATAAGAAGAAAGAAATAAATTGGCTGGGGGACAGGGATTCGAACCCCGATAAGCAATTCCAGAGACTGCTGTCCTGCCGTTAGACGATCCCCCAGCGGCATATGCCTTCTTCGTTAAAGGCGAGGCATATCTTAACCAGAGAAACTCAAGCCTGTCAAGAGAAAGACAAAAATGAACATCAATAGGACCTTCTCGAGGCCATGTACAGAATGAGGTCGAGCACTCGATTGGAATAACCCCACTCGTTATCATACCAGGCCATCACCTTTACCAGCCTGTCACCCATGACCTTGGTGCACAATCCATCCACTATGGAAGAATGTTGATCTCCGAGAAAATCGGTTGAAACCAGGGGTTCCTCCGTATAGCCCAGAAAACGGTTTGCGGCGGTCTTCAAAGCCGTATTGACCTCTGGAACGGTGGTATTCCTTTCCACCTGAACCACCAGATCCACCACAGACACATCTGGAGTGGGCACACGCACGGCAAGGCCGTCCAGCTTGCCAGTGAGCTCCGGAATAACCTTGCTCACAGCCGAGGCAGCACCCGTCTTGGTGGGAATCATGTTCACGGCAGCGGCCCTGGCCCTGCGCAGGTCTTTGTGGGGGAAATCAAGAATGCGCTGGTCGTTGGTGTAGGCATGCACGGTTGTCATCAGGCCGTGCACGATACCGAAATTTTCCAGCAACACCTTGGCCACAGGCGCCAGACAATTGGTGGTGCAAGAGGCATTGGATACTATGTTGTGATGAACAGGGTCGTAGTCGTCTTCATTGACGCCCATGACAATGGTCTTGTCCTCGTTCTTACCCGGAGCGGACAGCACCACCTTCTGTGCTCCGGCCTCCAGATGTCCTCGGGCAAGAGCCGCATCCGTAAACCTGCCGGTGGCCTCCACCACATATTCCGCACCCACTTCGTCCCAACGGAGTTCCGAGGGCTCTTTGATGGCGGTAACGCGAATCTCTCTGTCGTTTATAACAAGATTGCTGCCGGATGTCCGCACCTCGGCGCTGAAACGACCCATGACCGAATCATATTTTAGAAGATGAGCCAGTGTTTCGGCGTCAGTCAGGTCGTTGATGGCGGCAATCTCTATATCCTTAAATTCTGGATAGATAAATGCCGCCCGCACAATGTTTCTACCTATTCTGCCAAAACCATTGATTCCTACTTTAACGGCCATACTACACCTCCATTCATATATTTTTGGTCATCACATAATCCGCTGAGGAACCAGGCCCGCCTGCCGGTTCGAAGCCCCATTTCTCATAAAAGGCTGACGCTGCCACATTATTCCTGCGCACATCCAGAACAATCCGATCACAACCACACTTACCGGCCCTGGTTATCATATGCTGCATCAGAAGGCTGCCTATGCCACGGCGACGCCAACTGCCTGAAACTGTTATATTGATTAGATAGCATTCGTTCAAGATCAACCGGAATACAATATAACCCTGCACACGATTATTTTCATCACATATCAACCAGAACTCTGAATCCGTTCTGTCCAATTCTGAAACGAAATCGTTTAAGGTCCAAGGAGTGGCATGGGATACCGCTTCGATAGCGCAAATCTGCTGAAGATCAAATACCGTTACCTTTCTTATTTGCATGAGCCACAGACACAAAAAAAGCGGTTGTGAAAACCGCTTTTTTAAATTAACAAACAGTTGAATATCTATTTTACTCGGCTGCCTGAGAGACTGCCGAAGATGTTGCCGGATAGACGCTGACTCGCATTTTGTTGCGCCACATCTCGAACTTAACCTGACCTTCGCTCTTGGCAAACAGGGTGTAATCCTTGCCCATCCCCACATTGATACCAGGATAGAATTTTGTACCCACCTGTCTTACTAAAATATTGCCGGGGATGACGTACTCCCCGCCGAATTTCTTGACACCACGACGTTGACCTGCGCTGTCACGACCGTTTCTTGAACTTCCTCCAGCTTTCTTATGCGCCATATTCTCCTCCTATGCAGAAATCGCCTTGACCTCAAGGGCGGTGTAAGGCTGTCTATGACCTTTCTTGACCTTTGAAGCCTTGCGTCTTCTCTTTTTCATCATGACCAGCTTGTCGCCAAGGCCGTGCTCCAGAACCTCGGCCTTTACAGATGCATCCGCCACCACAGGCTTACCGATTTTGACATCGCTGTCATTTACGACCATCAGGACATCCTTGAGCTCTACGGTAGCACCCACTTCATAAGGCAAGCGTTCTACGCGCAATACCTCGCCCTGAAAAACCTTATATTGTTTTCCGCCTGTTTTGATAACTGCGTACATATTCAACCTCCGCTATGTCTCAAATGAGCTTTGAAAAATAATTGGAAAACTGAAGGATGTCAAGGGCAACGGCAAAAAATGTTATGGACTACGGTAAAAACACAGCAAGACCTACCCCTGCAAAAATATAGGGGGTTCAACCCCAAGCTCCTCGCCACAGCCCTTGCAGGCCTCCAGAAGCAGGAGCCTGGCAGGGCGGTCAGAGTGCGAGTGCACGAACCTGATGCGTTTCGGCTCCAGTCCGTACAACCTGCATGACACTATGGCCTTTGCGGTCAACGCCGCTGGATAAATGAACCAGAACCTGCCGCCTGTGCACAAGACATAGGCAGCAGCCCTGCAAAGCCCGTTAAAATCCATCAAAATCTCGTGCCTGGCCAGGGCATCGCAGGAATCGAGACATATTCGACCTGTTTCAGGCCGTCTGTAGGGAGGATTGGAGATGACATAATCGAAGGATTCTGGCAGGACATACTCTTCCACACGGCTAAAATCCGCAAGTCGAATCTCAACACGATGGCTCATACCGTTGTCAATCACATTTTGTGCAGCGCAGGCATACAGTATCTCCTGCAACTCCATGCCCGACACCTTAATATCCGAATGTCTTTTCGCCAGAATAAGTGAAATGACTCCGCATCCCGCACCAAGCTCTAACAGACTGGCATCCCGTTTACGAATCTGCACGAAATCCGCCAAAAGCAGGGCATCAATGGAAAAACGATATCCTTTCACCGGCTGCCAGAGCCTCAGACCCTCAGACTTGAGTTCGGTAAGGGAGAGATTGGCATTCACGGATTTCATGTTATTCTCCAAAAAATTCCAGGCAGGAGCAAACAACATGCGGGCAGTATTCCAACGGGTCAAGGAGGCATGGGTGCGAGTCAATACTGAGGAAATTGCGAGGATTGCATACGGCGCCCTGATACTTCTGGGTGTGGAACAGGGCGATACAGAGGCAGACGCCCAATTCCTGGCGGAAAAATGTGCCGGGCTCAGGGTATTTGATGACAGTCATGGCAAACTCAATCTCTCCATTCAGGATATACAGGGTGAATTCCTCGTGGTTTCTCAATTTACACTGCTTGGAGACTGCAAAAAAGGCCGCAGACCGTCCTACATTCAGGCAGCCCCACCGGAAGAAGGGAAAAGACTCTACGAACACTTTTGCACACTGCTAAAAGAAAAAGGTTTCTCGGTTCAGCAAGGCAGGTTTCAGGCAGAGATGGATGTGGGGCTCATAAACCATGGCCCTGTCACCCTTTTGCTCGACAGCAGGAAGACATTGTAACCACAAAAAGCCACTAACCTCAGAACGGCCGCTACAATGCCGGAATGGATAGATAGAACAATCTTTTGATCTCCTGCCTGCCGCGCGTGACAGTATTCAGTACCAATCCGCACACAAGGCTCAAAAAAGCCAATATCATGAGCCCCATGGACAGAAACGCCGTAGGGAATCGCGGTACAAGTCCTGTTTGCAAGTAGGTAGTTATGATAGGTACGGAAAGCCCTACGGATGTCAATGCCAAAAACAACCCAAGCAGGCTGAAGAACAACAAGGGCCTTTCCTGCTCCAGAAGCTTGATGATGGTGAGCAAAATACGAATGCCGTCCCTGTATGTATGCAGTTTACTTTGAGATCCTGGCGGTCTGGATTTGTAAGGGGTCTTGAGCTCAGCGGTGGGCATACGAAGCTGCAGGGCATGCACGGTGAGTTCAGTCTCTGTTTCAAATCCGGTGGAAAGTGCTGGAAAACTCTTGGCGAATCTGCGAGAGAAGACTCGGTAGCCGGAAAGCATGTCCGTAAACGACCTGCCGAACAGCTCAGTGACACAACCCGTCAACAGAAGATTACCGAAACGATGGCCGGTTCTGTAAGCCGCCTCCTCTTCCGTGACCCTTACACCCACTACCATATCAAATTTGCCTGAAATCAGCAGTTCTATCATTTTAGGCGCGCTCTCGGAGTCATAGGTGTCGTCACCGTCCACCATCACATATACATCCGCCTCCACATCCGCAAACATACGGCGCACCACATTGCCCTTGCCCTGCTGCTTGACGGTATAGACTGTTGCGCCGGCGCGAGCCGCTTCTTCACTGGTTCTGTCTTGGGAATTGTTATCAAATACATATATCTTCGCATAAGGCAAGGCACGCCTGAAATCAGATACCACCTTGAATATGGCCGCTTCTTCATTGTAACATGGTATAACTACTGCAATTTTTGGCTCGCTTTGCATGTTTCCTCCTTGCATTGTTGTCATCGTTTGGCCACCTTTTCCAGTCTACAAAACATCAGAACTCCTTCACAACACTGATCGATATGTGGTTTCATGGGCTGACATTCGTCCTTTATTAAATGCAAACCATATGCCTTTGTAGCCGAAACAGCCGTAGTTTCATCCATGGAACGATATAGCACGTATATAGGTCCGGAGTGCTCAAATATTCTGCGCTGCATGAGCAGGTCATAACCGTTGGGATGGTCTGAAGGCCCTGTAAAATAGCTGTGAATGCGCAAAAATGGAATATTTGAAGGAAAATATGGAATCAAATAGGCCATGGGCTCATATCCGGTCATCAAAACGAGGGTATGATTTGCATCAGGTATGTGAGGAAGCTGCACTCCAAAATAGTCCTTGGCATTTGGCTGCCATGGCACTCGATCCCAGGCAAGAGGCTTGGTGGTGACCAACAGTACCGCTGCAAAAAGCCACCAGATACGAAATGACTGCCGAAGATTCTGCATAACGGCATAGAACAAGAGAAAAAGGGCCAACGGAGCAAACATCTCCAATGGGACGATGTATCGGTATATGGCAAAGACCTTCAGCCACAAAAGATACGAGATGGCGCAGAAGGCCAGCACAAGGCGTATCGAGGCAGGGAAATACCTTTGCATCAAATCCTTGTCTTTCAATCTCAGCACCAATGCGGCGATCAAACCCGCAACTACCACCAGATAGAAAAACGCCAGGCGCAGGTCGAAAAACGCCACCTCACCCGCCTGATATGGGTCCTTGAGCAGAATAAAGGGCATGAACAGCCATTCCTGCCAGCCATTCGGCAGAAAACGGGCGTCCCTGTATGCGTCCTGAAAGGCCATGGGCGATTTGAAGATGTGATTGTAATAGGGGAAAAGAGGGTTTCCAAACCGATGCCACATCTCCCAAAGCCAATAGCCACCCGTAATCGCCATGCCCACCAATGCCGTAATACCAAAGACAAAGGCCCAAAGCAGCCCGCGACGCAGACCCTGGAGTATAAAGAGCAGCGAAAGACACATGCCCAGTGCAAAGACCGCAGTGGTCTGCTTGAAGCCCATGGCAAGGCCGCACAAAAGGCCGGCAATAGCCACAGGCAAAAGACGACCGGAGGAAATGGCCGAAATAGAGGCATAAAGGGCTGTAAGAATGAGAATGCTCAAGATGTTGTCACTAAACATGGTGCCCAATTCAGAGACATTGCCAGCGCCCAAAAGGCCCAAAACAGCTATACAAAAGGCGATGATGGGCATGCGCAGCCCCTTTTCTTCAACCCACTGACTCAATCCTTTTTGAACTTCGGCTAAAAGTCTTTTTGCCATCAGATAAAGCGGTATAAAATTCAGGCCTTGAATCAGACCCAGAAGAAAACCCACCAGCTTGGGTGGAAGGGTTACCACCATCCAATAAAACGGCACATAAAGGATGGGGTTATAAAAGGTGGCAACATGGGCCGGAGCCACGTCCACATCCATTCTGCCGTAAAGAAAGGCATAGGGATTGTAAAAGTGATAGTTTCGCAGGTCCCAATTGGCATCCTGGCCTAAAAATACGGCAAAAAGGCCAAAACAGATGGGAACGACTATGTAACCTGTGAGTTCCAGATAACGCAATTTAGAAGAAGACATGATGCAAGGCCGTTGACGGCTGTTAATCCGAAATTGAAAATAAAATACTGCAAAAGAAAACACCAGTTATTTTTCAATTGACAGCGCCTTCAGAAACACAGGCTGCGGTAAAAGTAGCCATCTCCGAATATATCTTGATTCCGGCATCCACGAGATTCATGGCAAGGGCGGCGCCCGTGCCCTCACCAAGCCGCAGATCCAGATCCAACAACGGCTCAAGCCCCATGAAATCCAACTGAATTCGATGCCCCTGCTCCACCGAACGATGGGCTGCAAAGATATAATCAGCAACAGCCTTGTTCATGGCATAAGCCACCAGGGCACCAGCGGTTGAGATGAAACCATCTATCACCACAGGCCGCTTCATGGCGGCAGCGCCCAACACCAGACCGCAGATACCTGCTATCTCAACACCTCCCACCTTTGCCAGAACATCCAGAGGCTTTTGCGAATCTGGCAGGTTCGTTTCAATGGCCCTGCGAATCACACCCACCTTGTGCCGCCAGGTATCCTCCGAGACCCCTGTGCCTCGGCCTGTGACCTCCGATGGCTCTTTATTGCAAATACAGGCGGTTATTGCACTGGCGGCAGTGGTATTGGCTATACCCATTTCACCGGTGGCCAAAAGGTCTATTCCTTCGTCAACAGCCTTCCTTGCCAGGTCAACGCCCACCAGCACCGCCTTTACCACCTCGTCTTCACTCATGGCAGGCCTTTTGGTCATGTTGCGTGTGCCACGCACCACCTTGGCCTGTATCAGGCCGTCCACTCCTTCAAAGTCATGGTCCACTCCTATATCCACCACGCGCACCTCGGCTCCGGCATGACGAGCCAGCACATTGATTCCTGCCCCACCTCTTAGAAAATTATAAACCATCTGAGCCGTAACCTCTTTTGGAAAGGCGCTGACACCCTCCTCCGCCACTCCATGATCTCCGGCAAATACGAATACCGTCTTGCGAGGGATGGTTGGTTTTAACGTATTGAAAATAAGGCAATACCGTTTAGCGATCCACTCCAGCCTGCCCAGACTGCCTCTTGGTTTGGTGAGGTTGTCCAGATGTGCCTGTATCCTGTCCTCAAGGGTATGCACCACAGGCTGAATAGAGCTAATAAGGTTAATAAGTTGCTGCATATAATCCATAAAATCCCCTCATAAAATCCATGAGTTCGTAAAAGTCATTTGGTGAATGACCTGAAAAAACAAATGCAAGACACTCAAATCGTTATTGTTGATGAATTCATGTGATTTTTACCACAATTCAAACTTAAGCATTAAACATTCAACATTGCTGATCACAGTGACAAAGGATTGACCTTCAACACAGAAGTTGGCGGGCTTGTGCGATGCCATCAAAATTCGTTTAAGGCTACTTCATGCGCATGGCGATTCCGGCTGCCACAAAAAATATCTCATCGGATATAGCTGCTATGTCCTGATGAAGCCTACCCGCCGCATCCCGAAAACGCCTGGCAACCGGATTATCCGGCACAATGCCCAACCCAACTTCATTGGAGACCAGAATTATCTGATTCGGTACTCGCTTAAGGGCTGTGCAAAGCTCATAAAATACCTGGTCCAACGACAGTTCACAAGCCATAAGGTTGGACACCCACATGGTCAGACAATCCACCAAGACCACCGGATACCGGCAGGAATTCAAAAGGCATCGGCTCAAATCAAGAGGTTCTTCCACAGTACGCCACAGCTCACTCCGCTCCTCCTTGTGCCTTTGAATCCGCTCCTCCATCTCCGCATCCAAAGGTTGGGCCGTTGCCACATAAAGGGCATGAGAGCCTATGCCAGGATGCTCAGTGCCACTGAGTTCCACCAAACGCCTTTCAGCCTCCCTTAACGCCCAAGCGGTTTTGCCGCTTCTGGCACCACCTAAAATCAATATAATTCCCCTATTCATGGACATCTTTCAGCTTTTCAATCACTCACTTGAGCCCATTCTACTCACATTTATTTGACCACCACAACTTGCAGACCAAGTCGATCTGTATTCAACTGCAAGTCGAGCCGTTCTGCAACATCTACATTGTAATCAACCGTTACCGCTTTTCGAAACACATCTTCAGCGAGTATCACACTCGAGGTTTTATAGACTTTTACTGCCTCGGCAACGACAACAGGCAATATGTCGAGGTCATAGGAGACCGCCATCAGGGCGCCGCAACCACCAAAGAGCCTCCAAAGGGCCGAATGGGCACAACGCCGACAACAATATCCTTATTGGAAGCGAGCAATTCCCACACACTTTGAACCAATTTTTTATGCACCGCCATATCATCCCTGAAAAGGATGACCAGATTCAATGCAGACGATTCGAATGCATGTAAAGTGGCACATACGGCCATGAAAAGCACTGTAATAAACCCTGTTATTGAAATAGTTTTTTATAAGGGAAGTCCCAAAAATTAGGAGTTTTGTTAAATAGCAAGGCGCGAAAAGGCGAAAAAGCTAAGCATACTCTTCGTATGTGAGCATTTTTCGCTGACAAGCAACGCAGCTATCAGGCAAAAGAACAATTTTTGGGACTTCCCATAATGTATTTTTTAATCCAAGACACATTTCTTCCAGGCTGTTGAAATCCAGCCGCTGAGAATATTCCGCTTATGGCCATGACATCAGGATCTATGCGCAACATACTGCCTGCAAACAGGATTTTCATACAACATCCGCTTGCAGTCTCAAATACAGAGGGCTATCATAATGAGCATGCAGATTAAAACCATCAGAGAGGTCATAGAGGAGCGGGAGCAGCAGTTTCTGGCGCCCTATGCCACATTGAGTTCCAAAACCAGAGGCAGGGTTTCACCGATCCTTGAATGCCCCATTCGCACCGCCTTTCAGCGGGATCGGGACCGCATCCTCTATTCCAAGGCATTCCGCCGTCTGAAACACAAGACGCAGGTCTTTCTGTCTCCCATGGGCGACCACTACCGCACCCGCCTCACTCACACCCTGGAAGTGGCGGAGATCGCCCGCACTCTATGCCGCGCCCTTCGTTTGAACGAAGACCTGGCCGAGGCCATCGCCCTGGGGCACGACCTGGGACACACACCGTTCGGCCATGCCGGAGAAACCATACTAAACGAGATAGTCCCTGGCGGCTTTTCACACACGCAGCAGAGCCTGCGCATAGTGGAGGTGCTGGAAAACGGTGGCAAGGGCTTGAATCTCACATATGAGGTGCGTAACGGAATAGCCAAGCATTCCAAGGGGTTCGGCGATATAATTCCTAAAAACGACGATGCCTGGGCCGCAACCATAGAAGGGAAAATCGTTCGGTTGTCAGATATCATCGCATATCTCAGTCACGATTTAGATGATGCCATTCGAAGCAAGGTCATCTCGGAAAGGGATATACCGGTGGAATGCAGAGAAGCCCTCGGCCATACACACAGCGAACGCACCACCTCCATGATACGAAACGTCATAGAGGGCACGCAAATCAAAGAAGACACCATTCATCTGGGCATCACGGAACAGGGACATAAGGTGATGCTGGAACTGCGGGCATTCCTGTACGACAAAGTCTATCGCTCACCTCAGGTGCACAACGAGTTTGAAAAGGCTCGAAAGATCCTCTATGAACTCTATGAATACTTCATTCGAAATCAGGACGCCTTCTTCAGAGAACGAAAAAGGCTCTTTGAAGAAGAGATAGCCGGAGAGGCAAACACACCCTACGAACGTCAGGTATGTGACTTCATAGCCGGCATGTCCGACAGCTATGCAAAAGACCTGTTCGTATCCATATTCGTGCCTTCACCTCATGTGTAAGGACTGACCATACCAATAAAGTGTATTTTAACCCCTTTCCATTATGTAGATTAGGTGATAGCCGAACTGTGTCTTTACAGGGCCATGCACTTTGCCGACCGGCTTGCCAAATACTACCTTGTCGAACTCCTCCACCATCTGACCTGGTGTAAACTCACCCAGATAGCCGCCGTTTTTCCCTGAAGGGCACTTGGAATACTGCTCAGCCAGACTTTCAAAGCTCTCTCCTGCCTCTATACGCTGTTTTAATGCCTCACATTCCTCTCTGGTCTCCACCAGTATATGCCTGGCCTTGGCCTTCTGTTTTATCTTTGCCATCTCTTTCTCTCGGGAAGTCCCAAAAATTGTTCTTTTGCCTGATAGCTGCGTTGCTTGTCAGCGAAAAATGCTCACATACGAAGAGTATGCTTAGCTTTTTCGCCTTTTCGCGCCTTGCTATTTAACAAAACTCCTAATTTTTAGGACATCCCTCTCCTTTATTGATCAGTTGTTTTACCACCGAAAATCGATTCACCTGGCTGCACCACACCTCGAGGCACTTCGCAGACATTGTCTCCACTCAGGACATAGCCGCCATCCAGACGAATGGTTGCGCCGGTCATATAGTCCGCCTCCTCCAGAATAAAACGCATGAGCTTTGCCACCTCTTCCGGTCTCCCTGTCCTCTTGAGCAGTGTATGCTCGATCAATGCCCGGCGTTGTTCTTCTGAAAGCACGCCCCAACCACGAGTCTGCGGGCCGTGCCTTGTCTCAAAAAGCCCTAAGACTATCTCATTTACTCGGCCGAATGGCGCCAGATCCCGCGCCCATGTCTCGGTCAGAATACCAATCCCCCTGTTGGCAGCGGAATAACAATCCGGAAATACAAGGGCTGCAGGGCCGTTTCTTCCAACTATTCCTGCAATGGAGGATATATTGATCACCGCCGCCTCCTTAGAGGCCTTCAAATGCGGCCGTGCTGCCTCGTAAAGCCTCCACTTGGCTGTCAGGGTGGTGTGAAACTCCAATTCCCACTGCTCTGGCGTATATGGCCCGTGCACCACAGGCCAACCGCCCCGCTCTATGTTGTTTATCAGAATGTCCAGACATCCGAAACGCTCCAAGGCTGCGTTTACAGCCTGATCCACCCCCTCCTGTGTGAGCAAATTGGCCTTTATCGCCACATATGGTGCACCGATCCCCTGCATGACCTCATGCATGTACGGCAGCGCTTCCTGCCAATCAAAATAGGTCAGGACACAGCGCACACCCCGCTCGGCCAGCTCCTTTGCAATGGCAAGACCTATGCCACGAATAGCCCCGGAAATCAAAGCGGTTTTGCGATACAATTTCATAAAGTATCCCTCACTATCGGCTGCATGACAATAAAAATTACAATACTTTTATACAATATGAAATCCTAACAATCCTATTTTTAACCCTTACACCACAAAAACAACTTTATACACAAAATATAAAAAGATTAACAATAAACAGTGCTATATATATTCTTTTATCTATACGTTTTTCACTCAAAGGAGGGTATGGCCATGAGAGACACAAATAACATGTGTGTGTTCTTTTTTTGCTGGCGGCGTTCGTGTCAGCCACACAGTCATCACTCGGCCTGGCTTCAGACGAGGACGACATTGCGGCTCAAAGCACTCGAGCCATATCATTCTACACCCCGCCCATCTCCATCAGCAATCTGCTTGTTTCTCCTTAGATACATCGCAAACAACTTTCATATCGATTTCTCTACGGGTTGCGACTGGTGCCCATCAGCCATGTGGTCTCATGTTCAGAAATACATGCTGTTCGGCGATCCATCCCTGCGTGTGGGCGGCATCCCGTTCCAGCCAGCGGAGCAAAACGAGCATGTAGATCCATCCCTGCGTGTGGGCGGCATCTCCACCATTCAACGCATTGATTTTGTCGGCACCTACCAGATGGATCACGACGGCTGGCGCGGGGGTCTCAACCTCACAAAGGCTGACGGCAATATCATAGAAAATACGCCCAATATCGGCGGCACATATACCGATGGCAACGGCAAAAAGCATACGGTGCGAGGCTATGTGCGCACAGCCGACTATCCATTGTCTCCGGCATTCGGCCCTGACCATCAGATCCGCTTCTACATAGATTTAGCAGATACTCCCACTCAAAACGATGACCAGAAATTCGAAGGCTATCTCTTCACTCGAACCAAGGACGCCATAGCAGGCATCACATGGTGGAACAACATCCCCTATGGCTTTTTTGTAAATAAAGAAGGCAACCTTCAGGGTGGACCCCAGTTGAAAAGCGGCATTGTGACAACCAACGACTTTATAGGTGCATATTCCATGAATCACGACGGGTGGAAGGGTGCGCTGAAGCTCTGGCGCAATCCGAACACCATACATGCCATCGGCACAGATTACTGGTTGCTATTAGGGCAATACACCGATCAGAACAACAATATCCACAAGGTAAGAGGCAAGGTCAAAGAATCCGTGGCTAATCCCGTCGGCTGGGTGGACCATAAAATCGAATTCTATATAGACTTCAATAATACCCCCACCAACTTAAACGACGACCAGAAATTCGAAGGCTATCTTTTCACTCAGACCAAGGACGGCATGGCCGGCATAACCTGGTGGAACAACACTCCCTATGGCTTCTATGCCGAAAAGGAGAGACCGCCTGCCCCGCACATATACGCCAACGGCAAGCAGCAGAGCCTGCATGTCTCGCATACCGAACCGGTGAGGATAATCGTTCAACTGGACCCGGGTATTCTCAAAAAATCCACTTACGACTGGTGGGCGTTAGCCGCCACACCCTTCGGTCTCGTTTCCTTTGCACCACCTCAAGGCTGGCAGGAAGGTCTGAAAAACGCCCTGCAATATGCACCGGTTGCCGTGCAGTCATATGAGCTTCTGAATCTGCCCCTGCCTGCCGGCACATACCAGATATATTTCGGACTGGATGATCAGCCCGACACTCAGCTGAATGGCAACATCTATTACGAGGGAGTGGAGGTAGTGGTCAACTGACAATCAGAAAGAACCTTGATGTGCTCTCAATGCGCCGTTGGACTGAAAACCAGCGGCGCATTTCTTGTATAAAGATCATACTTTGTTTTATTCGACGGTTAAGTTATAATAGCCAAAAAATATAAAATCCGCCGAATACAAAGACATGTCATACAATACACTTCATGAAGACTCATTGCAGACCGCCCAGGATCGCTATCTCCTGCTCTTCAACAACGCCAATGACCTGATTCAGTGCGTTAGAAACGACGGGACATTTGTATATGTAAACCCTGCATGGCTCAAAACATTGGAATATACGCCGAATGAGTTACCGCATCTCACCTACCTGGACATCATTCACCCGGAAGAAAGAAACCACTGCATGGCGGCATTTGCTCAGCTTATGGCAGGAGAATTTCAGGGCAAGGTGGAGACGCGCTTTATTTCCAAAACTGGTAAGACCATCTGGGTGGAAGGGAATCTAAGTCTCACTCGAAAGGACGGCCAAGTGGTCTCCACTGTGGGGCTGTTTCGAGACATCACTGACCGCAAACGCATGGAGGCCGAAAACGCGGCCCTTCAGGCCAGGCTTTTGGAAACCAGCAAACTTGCGGCCATAGGTCAGCTCGTCAACGGAATCGCACACAACTTCAACAATATCATGACCTTCGTAAAAGGAAGTCTGGAACTGATCCGCCGCCACGACCATCCCGACATAACACCCCACCTCGACCGCATGGAAAAGGGCTGCGAACAGGCCCTTTCCCTAATAGACAAGCTCATGGCCTTCAGCACAGAGCAGTGCCACACCGCTTCCTTTCCCATAGATATAAACAGCTATCTTGCAGGGCTTACAGCGCTTCGAGAACTCATTACAACCCATAACGTCTCTCTGCAACTGAAGCTGGATACCAGTCTGCCTCCTGTACTCATCAGGCCAAGTGACCTGGAACAGCTCATATTGAACATGGCGCAAAACGCCTGCGAGGCCATGGAGGACATGCCTGACAAACAGCTTGTCATTCAAACAGAATACATGACCGTATCGAATGTAATGGACCAGGCCGTATCCGGCGAGCAGCCATGCCTCTGTCTGGCACCTGGGCCATATATGAAACTCACTGTTCAGGACACGGGTAAAGGCATAGATAAAAACATCATTCAGCACATCTTCGAACCCTTCTTTACCACCAAGCCCATGGGACAGGCCACAGGTCTGGGGCTTGCCATGGTATATGGTATAGTCTATGGCAACAAGGGCTTTATAGATGTCAAAAGCCAGCCTGGCAAGGGCAGCACATTTACCATCTACTGGCCGGTGAAACCCACATAAACCCTTCACGCATGTCCACAGAACGCAGACTGCTGCCAAGAGACCCTTCAAGTGAACTCCTGAACTTCTCCTCCAATGACTACCTTGGTCTGGCCCGTGATGCATCTCTGATACAAGGTGCAATAAAGGCCATGGACCTGTGGGGAGTAGGCGCCACAGGCTCTCGACTCATGAGTGGAGACCTGACAATACACCACGAACTTGAGAAAGAACTGGCCGCATTCAAGGGCACGGAGGCTGCCCTGCTCTTCGGTGCTGGTTACCTGGCCAATACGGGTGTAATTTCCGGCCTGATATCCAGAAATGATGTGATACTGGCAGACAAACTGGTGCATGCCAGCATTCTAGACGGCATTTTGCTCTCCAGGGCAGAATTTTACCGCTTTCGGCACAACGATATGGGACACCTGAAGGAACTCCTCACCGACCATGCAACAAACGATAAAAAGGTCTGGATAGTGGCTGAGACTCTTTATAGCATGGATGGAGACATGGCACCCATCGAAGAGTTGCTGCAGTTAAAAAGGCAATACAACGCCTGTCTGTTTCTGGATGAAGCCCATGCCCTGGGGGTCTTCGGTGAAAATGGAGAAGGTCTCGTTACAAAAGATATAGCTTGCGAGGTGGATGTAATCATAGGCACCTTTGGCAAGGCCTTTGGCAGTTTTGGAGCATTTGCGGCCTGTTCCCATGCACTAAAGCACCAACTCATCAACCACGCCCGTTCCTTTATCTTCTCCACTGCCCTTCCACCAGCAGTGGTGGGAGTGAATCTGGCGGCCTTAAGGCTCATGCCGAAACTCAAGGCCAGGCGCAAACAGCTTCAGGAAAATATGGCATTGTTGTCAGACCTTCTAAAAAGGGAACTGGGAATTGAGATGCAAAGCCGGTCACAGATTATTCCCATTATTTTGGGCGACAACGAACGCTGCCTAAATGTGTCGCAACGCCTTTTTCATCAAGGCTTGTATGTAAAGGCCATTCGACCGCCCACCGTGCCCAAGGGCAGCGCAAGGCTGCGCATCTCCCTTACGGCCTCACATACAGCCAAAGAGATTCACACCCTGGTATCGACTCTGAAAAATGCACTCTGATTCACCTCTTATTGTGATACCGGGCCTGGGTTTTGCGCCTGAGATATTTCAGGGGTTTTCTCTTAAGTCTCAAATAGTATATGCACCGGACGCTCCAAGAGAAAACCTGTTGAATGAACTGAAAGAGCTGATAAAAAGCACTCAGGGCTGCCATGTCTTGGGCTGGTCCCTTGGTGGCCTTTTGGCGCTGGAACTGAAACGACAACTGCCCGAACTAGTACACAAACTCATTTTGATAGCGATTCGAAGGCATTTCGATACAATGGAGATTCGCGAGCAGATACGGGCGACCAAGACCGATTTTCAAAACTACCTTCGCCGTCTGTATAAAAAGTGCTTCGTGGGCCAGATGCAGCAATATGCGTGGTTCAAAAACACATTTGAGCAGGATTTTCTAAACAGGATACGGCCTGAAGAGGTGCAATGGGGGCTTCATTATTTGGCGTCAAACCCTGTAATACTTGTGAATATAAAAGGAGAAGAGTTGCTTTTGTTTCACGGAGAAAAGGACCTCATAGCCCCGCCTGACCTTATGCCGAAGATACCTCCCAAGGCGCAGGCCGTAACCTTGCCCACAGGCCATCTGCCTTTTTTGCACACGGATTTTACAGGCATCGCAAACGAATTTCTGAAAAAAACTCCATGAAGCAGGCGATTTCAGCATCATTTTCTCGTGCAGCCTGCACCTACGAATGCTGGGCAACGGTGCAAAAAGAGGTGGCAGGCCTGCTTTTGCAGGAACTGCCGGACATAACCCCCAGACGCATTCTGGAGATAGGCTGTGGTACAGGCATATATACCGAGCTTCTTAAAAGACGCTTTTCATACGGCCGTATCCTTGCTCTGGACATCTCCCATAGCATGGCGCGCCAGACCCTGGCCAGGATTCAAAAGGCCGAAGGGCATCTGCAAGCACAGGTGCAACAGGCTGACGGAATTCAGGTATTGTGTGCAGACGGTGAGATGCTGCCTTTTTCATGCGATCAAAAACCCTTTGACCTCATTACATCCAACAGCGTCTTTCACTGGTTTCAGACGCCGCAAACCTCCATTCAAGCCGCCTATGACCTGCTGGAGGTCAATGGTTGTCTGCACTTTTCATATTTTGGACATCAAAGCCTTTTGGAGCTGCAAAATGCCATAATGCAAACAGGATTAGATTGCAGTAGCCTTGCTGTCACACGTTTTTTGAACAAAGATAGGCTTACAAACCTGTTGAAGAACGTTTCACAGCGATACAGCCTGAAGGAGATCACCATCACTCGGCGCTATACAGACCTTCTACATCTTTTAAAAGCGCTGAAATACACAGGCGTAACCCCCACTGCCAGACCATTTCATCTAAGCCCAGGCCATATAAAACGCATAGAAAACGCCTATTTGCAAACGCATGGCACCATTCTCGCGAGCTATCAAGTCTTTCTCTGCACAATCTTCGCCAAATAACTCTACCAGACTCCGCGCATGCCCAGTTCCTTGCGCACTGCATCCACTCTGCGCTCCAGGTCCACACGCCAAGTGGCATGTATGCGAGCGGCAGGCGGAGGAATGAGTTCTGGAAGGCCATAGACCAGTTTATCCGCCACCTGGCTGGTCTCGATCACCGCCTCCATGGAGCGGGCACCGAACTTGTAATCCGCCAAAAGCAGACGCAATAACAGACCTGATGTCTTGCGTGCCGCCTTCTTCCAGTGGCTGTTCATCTGATGCGCTATGATGAGGGCGCGTTTCAACAAAATGCGTTCCAGCTCCTCCAGCTCCTCAGGTGTAGAGGAGTCTCGCAACAAGCGGTCCGGAATCTCTATGCCGTCTATGTCCAGTACCACGCGCAACCTGCTCATGAAGTCCGGAATCTTGAGGGTTTTGACCATCTGTAAGGTTGCTGCATCGCTTTTTTGCAGAATATCCATCATATCGTCCCAAGAGCTCTTTACTCCGCCTGCAAACACGAAGATGGAACGACCTATGTAGCGGGGAGTGCCGTGCACATAGGTCACGCCGTCCTGCATGGCAGGGAGAAAATAGCGCAGGTATCCAAATTCATCGCCGGCATAACGGCAGTCAAACTCATCCCAGAAGGCGATGGGAATCTTGCCTCTGGCCACCGATGCCCGCACCAGGTCTATGGCGGCATTTATCTCCTCAGGCCCTGTAAACTGCGTAAGATTGAACTGAAAAAAATCAAAGGGATTGACCGCAAACCTGCGCGAAATGACACGTGCCACCTCCTCCACAGAAAAGGACTTGCCAGAGCCAGGAGGACCAAACACACCCACACACAGAGGCCTTTTGTAGTTTTCCTTGGTGATATAGCTCTCTATGACGTTATATAGAGTGATGACCGGCTCGATCTCCGCCGGGTCAATGGTCTTGAGGTTGCCCAACTGAAACATACGCAGGCGCTTAAAACCGTTTTTGCGGTTCACTTCATCCTTCAGATGCCCCAAGATATTTAAAATGACATTGAAATACGGAGGATAGATGGTCTTTTTTCTTTCGGGCAATCCGCAAATCCGTGTGGCATGTGCGAGAAAGCCACGCAAAGCTACCTTACGCTCTCGAGTCCACTCCTGACTGGCCAAAAGCTCCAGTGTCCTGTCCAATTCCGGCGTAGGAGACGGCAACTCAAAGAAGTAGTGATCATCTCCTCTGTCGATAATGCTGCACGGCGCGCCGCTTGGGTATGTCTCCTTGAAATCTATGTTCGGAAACTCCAAACTTTCACTGAAATAATAGCCATAATCAAATATCTGAAACCAATTGTTCAAAGTACGTCTGGAAAAATCGAATATGTATTCACGCTGAACCGGCACTCGGCCAAGACGCAGGCTGTCGATGGCCAGCATGGCTACAGGCATGGTGTCGTAACACGGCACAGAACCACGTTCACGAGCAGCACCCCTGTCAGGCCTCACTCCTCTGCCCTCTCTGTGCCTGAAGAAGATGCGCTCAGGAGTGATAAAGAGTATGCCGCCAGGATACATCTCCACAACGATATTACAGCGGAAACGATTAGTAGAGGCATCGAAAAGCCCGACCTCAGGGTTTTTGAGCCCACGTAAAGTCATGGCGATGATGGTCTCCCACAGAATGGCGCTGTCCATCTCCATGCGAGTGGTCTCCAGGTCGGAGCGCCTGCAAAAGAGCGTAAAACTCTCGCCGAAGTGGTCCGCCCAACACTCCCATCGAGCGGCGCTGATACCAAGGGCTATCGCCCAGGCATTTGGATTCAGCCGCTTGAGCTCATCCGCAACCTTGGGCGGGCTACCTCCGTCATCCACGATTATGATGCCGTCATTGCCATGAAGTTTATGTTGATTTTCAGGAGAAAACTCCAGCTCATCCGGCTCTGCATGCCTGCCGCCTGGCGGCAGGATCTGATGCACCATGAACCAGCCATGACCAGTGTCAGCTGTATCATTGAAGGCGGTCTTTCGGAAAAGCTGAAATATCTCCTTGAGAGCGCCATAGGTAATGGTATTGATCTCAGGGGTCAACTCCGTATTTGTCAAAAAGGAGGAAAGCCAGGTGATACACTCCTCGATACGGCCCTCTACAACCGTAACGTTTCCTGCAAGAAGCTCGATAAAGTCTCCAGGGTTATAGCCATAGGCAGGCAGGCTCCCCTGAGCGAGAAGACTCACCTCCTTTACAGGTAAATTGGTGACACGGGCGTTTGAACCAAGGATCAAAAGCTTTTTTGAGTGCATGACAGCCTCCTAAAAAGAAAAAGCGGAATACCATCAGGCATTCCGCTTGATGTTACTGAAAAAATACAGACTAAAACCTAAGGGTAAACATGGCATCTACCATGATGCGGTCCTGCATCATCCCTTTAGAATCGTCTGTAAGCGGAAATTCATAGGCAGCGCCCATATCCACCCACTCATTGACCTTGAAACGGGCGCCCAGGGCCAATGTGACCATGTCCCGATTGTCGTCATTGTGCTTACCGCCCAAGTTTATGATATCACAGCCATTGAATTTTGCGATACCAGCAACCAGATCGTCTTCCTGGTGGGTTCCGATGGCACTCAGGCCAGCGGCCGGCACGCCTCTATCGCCTGCATTCAACACATGAAAGTGATTGAGCTCGATGAGAGGATGGAACCATGGGGTTACAGCATAACTCACATGCCAAGAATCATAGAACAATGTATTTTCTTTATCTGTATTCAATGGAATCACAAAACCAAGGGCACCGGAGAACTGAAAGCCGTTAAAGCCCTTCAAGAATAAAATACTGGGATTGATGTTGCCATCACCGTTTCCCTGAAAGACTTGATCACTTCCTGTGGCGCTCTCATACACCAAACGGCCTGTCATAATGAAATCCTGATCAGGCATGTACAGAAAGGAATACTGCAGGCCTGCAGCTATATCGGCCCAGCCGTTGTGGTCGTTCAGAGTATGATCAGGATTGCAATCCACATAACCATCCTTGACTGCCACAATAGACATACGCTCATTGATGGCATAACTGGCCTGCACAGCAAAACCATTTACATAACCGCCCACAGGCACCTTTCCCACGATGGTATCCACCTTGTCTGGCAGATTTTGATACAGATAAATGGGCCGCACCATGGTGACGTTACGGGCATCGCCATCGTAAATCGGGTTGGTAACAGGCATCACATACTTGTCAAAGGTTCCTGCGATGGCAGAAGATGCAAAAAGCGCCAATCCAATACCCAAACCAACAGACACACTCTCTTTGAACATGATTCCCTCCTTGTCGTGATTTTGATACCAGCAGATAATTTTTATTAAAAAACCATTAGACAATTCTGTCAATATGCCTCTTCATATGCCAAATCCTTTTCCGTCACCTTTCCGCCCAGGAACAGATAGACCCAGGTTTGATAGGCAATGACTACGGGCACCATCACCAGGGCCACCACCAGCATGATCTTGAGGGTCAACTGGCTGGCCGCACCGTTTTGGATAGTTACACTGTAATCCGAATTGAGGCTGGACGGCAAAAGCCTTGGGAACAGGCCGGCAACGCCGAAGAAGGTCACGAACACAATGGTGAGGGCAGAGCTGATCCATGCCTTACCCCAGGCCGCCTGGCGAATGAACACAAATGTGCCTATCAGTGCCAAGACAGCGATGAGAGGAATAAGCCACAACACAGGCGTCTTGAAATAGTTGTGAAAGAGGTCGGTAGCCACTAAAGTAAAGCCCAAAAACAGCACCGCCACCACCAAAAGCACAGGCCAGAGTTTTTTGGCCATGGCACCGGCACGATCCTGAAGCGCCCCTTCAGACTTTACGGCCAGCCACAGGCTGCCATGCACCAAAAACAATAGAACAAAGAGCACGCCGCCTGCCAGACCATAGGGATTGAGCAGAGTAAGAAGCCCTCCCTGAAATACACCGTTTTGATCTATGGGCAACCCCTCAAAGATATTGGCAAAGGCCACTCCCAAGAGTAAGGCTGGCAAAAAGCTACCGATGACCATGGCAGCATCCCAAACAGAACGCCAGCCAGGAGAATCCACCTTGTTTCTGAACTCAAAGCATACTCCACGAATGATCAGGGCAAATAGCAGCAGCAAAAGGGCTGAATAAAGCCCATTAAACATCACTGCATAGGCCGTGGGAAAGGCCGCAAAGGTGGCACCACCGGCAGTGATGAGCCAGACCTCGTTTCCGTCCCAAAACGGCCCCATGGAATTATAAATTATACGACGTTCTGACTCGTTTTTGGACAATACAGGAAGTAGTGTTCCAAGCCCCAGATCAAAGCCGTCCAGCATGAAATATACGGCCCACAAAACACCCCAAAGTATAAACCAGATGGTCTCGAGCATAGAGTCGTTCCTCCTTTTTTAATGTACAGGCCCTTTTCGGGCGTATTTGGCCAACAGATAAAAGTCGATAATGCCGAGCATTGAATAAAAGACAACAAACGCAGCAAGAGATGTGGCCACCTGGCTCACGTCCAAAATGGAGACCGCGTCAGCTGTCTTCATGAGTCCATACACGATCCATGGCTGCCTGCCCACCTCGGCCACTGCCCAACCCAGTTCACTGGCCAGGTATGGCAATGGAATGGCATAGATAAACAATTTCAATAGACCAGATTGATTTTCGATTTCTCTTCTCTTTAACCAGCCAAGCCCGGCTATGAGTATAAAGAGAAATCCAAGGCCCACCATAAGCCTGAATGACCAGAACGTGGTCATAACAGGCGGTCTTTCAGAGATCGGAAAATCTTTCAGCCCCTTGACCGTTGCGGATGAATCGTGATGCGCCAATATGCTGAGCATACCTGGAATAGGTATGGCCTGCACGCTGTTCCTCTCGTTTGCAGGGTCAGGAATCTGCAGCAGATACATGGGCACATTGGAGGCCGTCTCCCAGTGAGACTCCATGGCAGCCAGTTTGGCAGGCTGTGTCTTAGCCACCTCGGCACCGTGTAGATGGCCGTTAAAGGCCTCGAACAGGGCAAATATCAGTGCAAAGGTCACAGCCACATTGAAAGATTTCTTGAAGAACTGTACCTCGTTTTTACGAAGCAGATGATACGCGCACACACCCATCACAAAAAAACCTGCAAGGATATATGCGCCTGAGACAGTGTGCAAAAACTCCAACACAGCGAAGGGGTTTGTGATCACAGCCCAAAAATCCGCCAATTCCGCACGGCCGTTTCGAAGGGTGTAGCCTACCGGATTCTGCATCCAGCCGTTGGCAATAAGTATCCAGAGGGCCGATATATTTGATGCAATGGCCACCAGCCAGATGAATAACGCATGAGTCTTGGGTTTTACTTTATTCCAAGTAAAGAGCCAAACCCCAATAAATGTCGACTCCAAATAAAAGGCCAGGGTAGCCTCGATGGCCAGCAGGGAACCGAAGATGTCGCCAACATATTTGGAGTAGCGAGACCAGTTGGTGCCGAACTGAAACTCCAAGGTGATGCCCGTCACTACGCCCAGTGCGAAGTTTATGAGAAAGAGCTTGCCCCAAAACTTCGCCGCACGCCTGTAATCCTCATCGCCTGTCTTGACATACATGGTCTCATAGATGGCGGTAAGGATGGAAAGCCCCAGTGTCAGGGGCACGAAGAGAAAGTGAAACATGGTGGCCACAGCGAACTGTAACCTGGACAACATCAAAACATCCATAGGCCTTGCCTCCTTAAAATAGAAATGAAATCATTATGAGTTAGAATATTGCATAAAGCATGGACACATGCTCTTGAAGCCGCACCGAGACACAAAATATAGAGCGTCATTTATGGACACATAGAGCATACAACTGTTTTTGGCGCTCCAGTTCCTGTTTGACACGATATGCCGAGTCTCGAATGATGCTAAAAAGCAGATGGCAATGGTCATGCTGACAGAATTCATCACCTTCATCCGCCAAAATTATCATATCCGTCAATAGCTTCGAAACCTTTCTGAAGAGTTCCTGCTCCGTTGGCATAGATAAACGACCCTCATAATCATAGATAACAACATTATATTGTTACTGATAGTTACATTCAAATATAATGCCAATAAAGGCTGACTCTATCGATAATAATCTATTGATATTATTGAATAAATTTCAAAAACACTTAATAAAAAACTTTAATTATTTTATGAATGTCTATTTATGTATCAAATGTATCACATTGAGACACAAATAGACCTGATACACTCGATACACACCAGACACAAAAAAAAGGAGCCGGTTATGGCCCCTTTCAAAAAATACGATAAAGTTTGACTGCTAACTGTTAGAAGAACACCTCAAATGTGGCATAGAAGTTATCCATATGATCCACAGGAGCGAACTGCTGTGCATTCAACACGCTCTTGGCGTCTTCCATCTTGATGGGTTTGCCCATCCAGCTGCCGCTGTTGGTGTAGTCGATCCAGTAGTACTGGTAACCGGCACGAATGAAGGCCTTCCCAAACTTGGTAAGAGGAGTGTCAGGAATGTCATATATCCAGTACACCTCTGCCACGTCACCGCGAGTAGCAAGCTTGGATAGATACAGGTCGTCAGCAGCAGGCGTGAAGTTGATCCAGTACTGAGAACCATGGTTATACTCCAAACCGATCTTGCTGTTCAACTGCTCCACAGGAATGCGCACACCCATGAACGCAGCCCAACCCCAATGGTTCTCATCCTCGCCTGGGGCATTCATAAGGCCTGGATACATTCCATAGTGATCGACGAAACGGTTGTCGGTGCGGCTCAAGCCAGCGCTAAGGAAGTAATCGATGCCCATGAGCTTATGCATGAAAACACCGCTCAAATGATAGATATCGCCCACCTGATAGCCCTTATAGGCAGTGGACATCAAGGGATCGTTGATGGGAAGAGGCTGCCCCGGATCCACCAGCATGGGGAAGTTGATGGGTCTCATCTCCATGTAGTTGGGCACATCGGCCGCCTTGAACAGCTGCACATTGGCAAAGAGGTTCTGACTCTTGTCGTCGATGACATCCCAGCTTAAACCATACAAGTCTGTGTCGTTCAGAGAAGGCGTGTTGGGGATATTGGCAAAACCGGCCTCATAACCGCGGCCGTAGCAGATACGCACCTTACCTGGAACAGGATCTGAGTACTGATAACCCAAGGTCAGACCGTCGAAAGTCCAGTCAACTCCCAGAGCCACTGGTGTGGCATAGCGCTTGTCATAGTTGTATTTGAGGTTAAGTGGAGGCCCATCCACAGTGGGACGACGGCCTACGGAGAACCATATGGGCAGTCCGGCTATATCAGACCAGCTCACATAGGCCATCTCCACACGAACGGTGTTGTCATTGGGGCGCCTTGTAATATTGGGGTCGTACATGAAACCGTTCATGCCGAAAGGCACCGCAGTGGCATTAGCAGACTCCATACCCCATATCTTGTACATGGAAAGACGACCCTTGAATTCTACGTTCTCGGTGGGCTTGGCGTTCATGTTCAAGCGCAGCCTGTTGGTATAGAGCAGGTCGTTCTGCGTCTTGTAGGACTTCTGCATCTCGGCACCGAACATGTTCATCATGGCAGCGCGCTGCTGCTCGGTCAAGGCACCCATCATGCCATTCAACACCGCAAAACGCTGCTGCTGAGACATGGAATCCCACTGCTGCATCACACCGCCCAACTGCTGCTGAAGAGCGGGAGGAAACATGGCCATCATGGGCATCAAGTTTTGACCCAATTGAGCGGAATTCCACTGAGTCATGGTATTGGACGCAGTCAGCACATCCATTTGATTCCAGTAATTGGTGACATGGGCGCGAGTGGAATCCACTCTAAAACGATAATCGCCAGAGAACTCCAGATTGCTCTTAAGGGACTGGGCGGACTTTTCCACCTTTTCGGAGACGGTCTCAACCGTAGAAGAGGTCTTGTCCTGAGCGGCCTTGACCTCTGCCATTTGCTGTTTGAGACTCTCCAGCTGTTTTGTAAGCGCTTCAACCTGTGCAGCCAATTGATCCGCTGTGGGCGGTGCAGCTATTGCCTGCATTGGAGCAGGTAACAAAACAGCACCTGCCAACAAACCAAGCCAAATCTTCTTCATTACAATCCCTCCTTTAAGGATATTTTTAATACAAACTACAAACGGCAATGATACCTTTATTATAAAACAAACATGTTGTCAAGAAGTTAACAAAAAAAGCACAAGGGTTACGGAAAAAGGCAATAACTTACCAAAAACCTGTGCGAAATTCCAGGGTAGCAATGCCCTGTAATACAACAAAAAACTATTTTCAAAACACTGGCAGCGTGATAATAATAAGGGAAGTCCTAAAAATTAGGAGTTTTGTTGAATAGTAAGGCGCGAGAAGGCGAAAAAGCTAAGCATACTCTTCGTATGTGAGCATTTTTCGCTGACAAGCAACGCAGCTATCAGGCAAAAGAACAATTTTTGGGACTTCCCATAACATATTCGATTAAATACGTCCCGAACCAAAGGAAAGTTTCATGATGGCTGCCTATCTGCCTTCATTGCAAGGCCAACTACAAACAAGGATACGATATGCCACTAGATGAACACAATTTTACGCAAGCCCTTCGCAATGTCGTAACACAGCTGGAATGGCTGCCAAGCCCAAATCCAAACCTCTGCCGCGCCATTTCATTGCTCAACAATACAGAAAACTACATTCGGCCTGTTGAAGAGCTGCTCGCAGCAGACCCTGGCCTGGCATTCCATGTGCTTCGTTTTGCCAACAGCTCCTTCTATGGGTTCAGGGGTGGCATTCAGGATATCAAAAAGGCCATCATCGTGCTCGGCATGAAAGAAATCAGAAATATCTTTCTGACAGTAGCGCTTCTGCAGCAATTCCGTTCAAAAAAAACCACACCTTTTTTTAATAGTACAGCATTCTGGCATCACTCGATACTGACCGCAATCATCGCAAGAGAGCTTGCCAGGAAATACACATCTTCCATCTCCGAGGAAGAGATATACATCCTTGGACTCACGCACGACATAGGCCGCCTTGCCATGGCTGTATATCTGCCGGAACTGTTTGAAAAAAGCATTCAAAACGCCGATGAGCACTCTATAGATGTCTATGAAGCGGAAAAGGCACTTGGCGTCACGCATTGCGAAATCGGACATATTATTGCAAAAAAATGGGGGTTGCCTGCCTCTTTTGCATCGATTATGCTCGCGCATCATGAACCCCAAAAAATAAAGACACATACAATAGAGACAGCGCTGATTGTAATGGCGGATCACCTCTCCAATTCAGACTCAAACAGAAACAGCTCAAGGCGACTCGAACCGGCCGCCGTCATTCCATTCGTATGCAAAAATGCCGCTGAACTTCTGCATATCACGCAAGAAGATTACAGAGAACTACTGAAGATTCTGCCTGATATGAATGCAAAGGCGGAGGATATGTTGAAACAGTTTATCTGATAAAAAGGATTGAACAATATGGACGAACAACTCACTAATCTGCTTCAGGAAGGCTTTTTGAATATTCGGGAACAGAAAAACGAAGCGATGGAAACCCTTGGCATAGTCTTCCGCATAGTCACTCTCACCATGCGCAGCACCTCCAGGGAAGACGTGGTGCAGCAGATACTACGCATTCTCCTGGAAGAAACCCGCTTCGACAACGTGTCCATCCTTTTATACGACCAATCAGCCAACTGTCTGAGACTCAAGGCTGCGGCAGGCGTCTGGGATATCCTGGCTGAACAGAATCAAAAAACCTTCAACAAGGACCTGTCTTTCGGGCCAGGGGACAGCATAGCGTGGCAGGTCTTCAATAGCCAGAACCCTGTGTTCATACCCGACTGCTCTCAATATCCCATTGCCAATGGTAACAATGCAGTGATAAAACCCGGCTGTCTGGCATGCCTTCCGCTCATGAAAGAGGGCGTGCTGAATCTCAGTGCAGGCCAGCCTCGAGAGATTCTACCATATCAACGCAGAGAACTGGTGATTCTTGCAAATATTATAGCGAGCCTGCTACAGTCCACCACATTGAAGCAGGAGCTGGAAGACCACCGCAAGAATCTGGAAAAACTTGTGGAACTCAGAACACGGGATGTCCTGGCCATAAACGAGAACCTAAAAAGCACGCTCAGCCACCTGGAAGCCATTGTAAGAAACAATCCTGAGGGCATTTGTCTTCTAAACGGTCAGAACCAAGTGATCATGGCCAATCCGCGCTTTCTTTTCATGTTGAATGCAGCGCCAAGCGACATCATGAACAATACCCTGGAACACATCTTTCAAAATCCCGTTCATTACCAGGCCATTCAACAGGCCATAAGTAAAAAAGAATCCGTCCGGTTATTCGATATACCCGTCATGAAAATAGACGGACAAAGTATTTCCATCGATATCTTTCTACACCCCATAACCGACCACGCCCAGACCGATTGCAACTACATGGTGATGTTGCATGACCTTACCGAGCAGAAAAAAATGGCTGAGAAGATGCTTCAGAGCGAGAAACTGAGCGCCCTTGGGGCCATGGCTGGTGGCATCGCTCACGACTTCAACAACATTCTGACCATCATCATGGGCAATGCAGAGCTTCTACTCAAGGAGACCATGGAACCCACTGTCAGAAAACGCCTGCAAAATATACTGACGGCCGCCACAGACGGGGCATACATAGTCAGACGCATACAGAACTATACTCGACTGCATCAAAAAGACGCATCCAACCATGCCCATTCCGATGCCAACGCCATCATCGAAGACACCATTCGCCTGCTGGAACCCAAATGGAAGGCCGAATATGAAAAACAAGGCATTCCATTCGTTGTGGAACTGAATTTTTCAGGCATGTGTATGGCTGCAATCAATCCTTCAGACCTCAGAGAGGTGCTCATAAATCTTTTTCTAAATGCCATAGATGCCATGCCGCAAGGAGGCACTCTGACCATCAGCACAGCACTCAAAGAAAATCATGTTGAAATAAAGATCACAGACACAGGCACTGGAATACCGGATGAACTGAAAAACCGTATCTTCGACCCATTCTTCACCACCAAGGGCCCGCAGTCTTCAGGGCTTGGTTTAAGCGTAGCCTATGGCATCATCATGCAGGCAGGAGGTGATATCCAGGTCAAGAGCAAGCTCGGCCAGGGCACCACCTTTACCATCTCCCTGCCAGCAACCATGAATACAGTGACACTCGATACCATGAAGGGCATCAAGGCCAAACATCAGCCCCAAGAAGGCGTGACTATCCTCATGGTGGATGATGAACCGGATATAGCCGAGATGATTCAGATGGCCGTTGAATCCCTGGGCTACGCGGCCAGGGCCATTACAGACCCTCGAAAGGCCATTGCAGAGATAGAATCAGGAAAATATGCACTCCTCATAACCGATCTGGGCATGCCTCATCTGACCGGCTGGGACCTGGCCAAAAAGGCCAAAGAACAGGGTATTCCAGCCATTTTGCTCACCGGCTGGGGCTATGAGTATGAAGGCCAGGATCTAAAAGCCAAGGGAGTGGAAGCAGTCATCTCCAAACCGGTGAAGATAGACCAGTTGAGCGATGCCATAGCCATGACGCTGACATCACCAAAAGGCACACCCTATTCAGAATGATGAAACCGTCACACCTTCGAACCCCCCGTTAATTTCAGGGGCAACCCACTGTGGTTGTCCACTTATAGGAGGCCTTTTCAAAGACATGCAGACTCGACACCACACCATCACCATAGACGGCCCTGCCGGAGCCGGCAAGGGTGTGGTCAGCGCACTGCTTGCCGAACGCCTCGACTTCACAAGGCTGGACACCGGCGCCATGTATCGGGCGGTCGCCCTTCACGCACTGAGACAAGGATTCGAGCCTTCGGAAAATATGGTAAAAAGACACCTTGAAGACAGACTGCAACTGCTACTCTCAGGAATCGACATTGCAATAAATGGAAAATGTGTACGGCTGAACGGCGAAGACGTTTCACAGACCATCCGCACACCAGAGGTGTCCATGGCGGCCTCATTCATCTCGCAATTTGCATGTGTCAGACAAAAACTCACTGAACTCCAACGTGAAATCGCTCGAACCACAGACCTGGTGGCCGAAGGCAGGGATATGGGCACGGTGGTCTTTCCTCATGCCCAATACAAATTCTTTCTGACTGCAAAACCGGAGATTCGAGCCAAAAGAAGGTGGCTTCAACTAAAAGATCAAGGCGTTGAAATGGATTTTCATGTGGTATTGCGTGAGATACAGCAAAGGGACGAGGCGGATAGCTCAAGGCAGATCGCACCACTTGCAATGGCAGCGGATGCCATACTTGTGGACAGTTCTTACATGGAAGTGGAAGAGGTGGCAAACACCATGTACAAACATGTAAAACAGCTCATACCAACTTAACCTTTACTTAATATATTGGTTTGACTGACTCAACCCCTGCTGCAGCCGCAACCCCCTCTTTTCATAGCGTTCTTCTTCACTGAAAATACAGCCGCAGTAAGATTGGCGATAGATACCAAGCTCTCGCGTCACATCCTGCCCTTCCTGCCAGCCCTCACGAAAGTCCTCGTAATAAAACTCTACACCCGTTTTCTGCGCCAAATCCTGGGCTATGCGGTAAATAGCCTCATGATTTTGATAGCGACTGTAGAGAAGCGTGGAGCTGAAGTGAGTGAATCCATCGTCTTTTGCCTTTGTAACTGTCTCCAACAGGCGCATTTCATAGCATCTTAAACACCTGGCTCCAAAGTTCATATTTTCTGCCACTGACTGTAACCACGGCCTGAGACCATAGCCCTTTTCGCTGTAGATTACAGAAAAGTCATGGAGCCGAGCCACTTCCTTCAATGCCTCGATACGCCTCTCGTATTCCATGTATGGATGTATGTTGGGATTGTAAAAAAAACCCGTGACTGACACACCGATATCCTTCAGGCGCTTGAGTGGGAAAAGCAGGCAGGGCCCGCAACAGATGTGCAATAATAAGCGCATAGCAAATGACCTACAGATAAATTACGCGCAATCCCTGTTTCAGATATGATTCAAGGGTGCAGAGCTCCACTGGTCTCATGCGGCATGAAAGCCCAAATGCATCCTCGAATTCCATCTCCATATCCCTGAGCCAGTTGTGCAACAGAGGCAGGCTTCCAGCAAAAAAATCATCCGTAATCGCGATCCAAAGCTCGAGCCGTTCCAGAAACCGTTCCTTCCTGACCGCCATCACGTAAGGCACTGCCTGCAAAGACGCATTGGAAGAAAGGCGGCCCATACCGCGCCTGACGAATTCATCCACCTGATTCAAGGAGATATTCAGCCCACGCACCTGCACCAGGCCGTCCGTGCGCCCATAAACGGGTTCCATACGCCAGCCCACTCTGCCGCAGACGCAAGGTTCGGAAATAATGCGAGTCAGCTCGCCTGTGCGAAAACGCATGAGCGGATTGGCCTTGGTGGTAAGGGTAGTGATCACCAATTCTCCTCTTTCCCCGTGAGGCAATACAGCACCTGTGTCAGGGTCTATCACCTCTGGAATGAGATGATCCATGGCCAGGTGTAGTCCGTTTCTCTTTTCGCACTCATAGGCCATGACAGGCCCTACCGCCTCCAGAATACCGTGTCCACACAAAATATTTATCGCAAACTCCTGCTCCATTTCCTTCCGTACGTCCATATTCAGACGCTCATCCAGTAACAAAACTCGCTTCAGAGACAGATTGGCCAACTGAATTCCACTTTCCGCCAACTCTGCAAATAGATACTGAAAATAAGACGAAAACGTGATGAGGGTAGAGGTCTTGAAGTCCACCAAGATACGCAGACGTTCTTGAACAGCCATAGGTTCCGGCGGAATGACCAATGCCCCCATAGCCTCAGCCGCCTCCTTCAACTCCTGAGCAAGAAAGGTCATGCCAGGATCCAGACATATCTGAACGATATCGTCGGCAGTAACGCCTGATGCCGAAAGAAATCTACAGGTAAGCCCCTGACGATGAGCCACGTCCTGTTTCGTATAGCCCATGACTATGGGGTTAGATATACCACAGCTCAGGGTGTGCAGACGAATAATGTCACGCAGTGGCACTGCAAACTGGCCGTAGGGATAATTGGCTATGAGGTCTTGACGAGTGGTAAAAGGTAATTTGTATATATCCTCCAAGGAGGTAACCGCCTCTGGTGTGATGTCAACAGATTCCATGGCCTTTCGATAGGAAGGTACGCGATTATAGACACGATTCAATGTGCTCTGAAGCAATTCCATCTGCAACTGAAGCAACTCGTTAAGCGGAGCGCGTTCTATGGTTTCCATAAAATTATCCTCTTATTATTAATGGAACATACCGAAAAAATATTGATTGTTTTTTTAACAAACAATCATCTTTCTGTAACCTGGGCGTAATCCTTGCCCAGATAGGCCCGTTGGACATCGGAGTCATCCCGCAATTCCTGAGCTGTACCCTGAAGCACGATCCTACCAGTCTCCAACACATAGCCCCTGTGGGCCATCTCCAGGACCCGCCTGGCGTTTTGCTCCACTATGAGAATGGTCAGACCCTCCGCCTGATTCAGAGTCACTATGGCCTGAAAGATGCCCTCTACCAGCTTTGGTGCAAGTCCGAGAGAAGGCTCATCCAGCAACAACAGATTCGGTTTTGCCATTAAGGCACGGCCTATGGCCAGCATCTGTTGCTCTCCACCGCTCAGAGTGCCGGCAATCTGCCTTCTACGTTCATAGAGCCTGGGGAAAAGCTGAAAAATCCTGTCAAAATCCCCTTGGATCTCCGTTTTTTCAGCCCTCCCAAAGCGGTGATAGGCGCCGAGTTCCAAATTCTCCATAACAGTGAGAGGCGCAAAGACCTGTCTGCCTTCAGGAGAATGCCCTATGCCCATTTTCACAATGACATCCGGCGCAAGCCCAAGTATGCTTCTATCCCTGTATAATATCTCGCCCTGACTGCACGGAACAAGCCCGGAAATGGTTCGCAGCAGCGTGGTCTTGCCTGCACCATTAGCACCGATGAGACAAACTATCTCCCCTTGCCTGACATGTAAGGACAGGTTACGCAAGATGGCGATGGACGCGTAATATGTATTGAGATTTTTAATTTGCAGCATATCAACCCTTCTTATTCTAAAGAATGTTAACAAAGAGACATGGATTTTACAAGGGAAGCATATAGAGGCAGGCCGCTGTACCTGATGACCTTCAACAAGGCGAGCTCAGTAGCGCACCACTACATTCAAGCAACCTCCACGACCTGCCGATACATTCTTTCAAAAGACAAAGGAAAGAGAGGACGGCCCAATATGCAAAAAAAGTTGTGGATTCCCCTGCTGTGTGGAACGGCATTTCTGTGTTGCGGCTGCTGTAATCTGTCTCTGCTGGACATCTCCTGTAAAAACCCATTTCAAAGGACACAGGTGGTGGTGCCTTGCAGCACTCAGCAACTCCAGACCACTCCTCAACCCACCTACTATGTGCTCAAGAGATATGAACCCCAGAGAATACAGGTCATAGAAACGGACAACTCCGATATTCAATTTTATGAGCCGCTGCCGTTCAAAACCAAGGAGTAAGCTATGAAAAGACATATCAGCACATACATCACATTCATCTGTCTCATGAGCCCCTGTGTGCTTGCGGCTCAGGACGAACCGGTACCTGAACAGGCAGCCCGGCCTGCCTGCGTAGAGAAGGCCGTAATAATCGACGAGGCATCGAATCTGAACCTTCAGATACACAACCTGGCGGAACAACTGGTAAAAAACTACCGATACGGCATGACGCCGGCTGAACCCGTTGCAGTGACCACCTTCGTGGACGTAAACCACCTTTACAAGACATCTCCCTTTGGACGCTACATCGCCGAACAGCTCATAGGCGAACTGCAACGCGCCAGCTTCAATGTCATGGAGTATCGAAAGACCAACAGCATCATGACACGTGAAGGCTTCGGAGAATACTCACTGTCCCGCGACAGCAAGGAAATCGCCAAATCCACTCCGGCAGGTCTGGTGCTGGTAGGCACTTATATGATAAAAGACCGCTATGTCATGGTGAACGCCAGAATCGTGGATTCAAATCAACTGGTACACTCATCTGGCATGACAATAATGCGAAAAGACGGCCTGATATCCGACCTGCTGCAACACGCCTCTGTGCCTGACCTGGCCCCGCCCGCCCGCATAGCCATCAAGGGACTTGGAGAACCAACTCCTGCCGCACCTCAGGTCACTGCGACCGAGCCCGCACCAGCCTTACAGGAGGTCAAACCATCTGCCAACAATGCAAACACAAAGCCGGCCATCAGGACATCCAAGACTCGCGTCACAGCCTCGTCACGCACAAGGCACAGCTGATATTCACATGAAAAACTGTATTCCGGTCGTATTTGTTCTATCTCTGTGGCTAACAGGACTTACCGCCTGCGAGATGAAGGCGGTCTCCATCCGCTCATCCCAGGCGCCGCATCCAATCTATTCCCATGCATCTATCTTTGATATAACACGGGAGCTGACTCAGGAGCTTTTGATCAATCTTCAGGACGAAAGCGCCCGCTCATCCACCTGTATCGTCACCACCTTTGTGCGCTTAGACAATCTGAAAACAGCCGATACCCTGGGCAGGCTCCTGGCAGAGGGCATGGGGAATGAGTTGGTAAAGGCCGGAATGGCCGTAACAGAGATTCGAAACAGCAACGCAGTCTCCGTGCATCCAACCACCGGCGAGCTAATATTGAGCAGGGATAAAACTGAGCTTAAGGGCTATATGGATGCAGCTTATGCGCTTACCGGCACGTATTCCGTGGGCGAACGCTCTGTAACTATCTCAGTCAGGCTCCTGGACCTGCGAAGCAACCGCATCGTGGCTGTGGCAAGCAACGAACTGATTCGCACACCTGACATCAACGCCTTGCTCTCAGACGAAGCCCGTGTAGCGCCCACTACCTATGACAGACTGCCAAGCAGATAATGGAATTTATAACACTACGGTGTTATAGTGGGATCATGAATAAAATCACCTCAATTTATTCAATCAGATTGTTTTTTATGCGTAATATAATAACGTTACCCATGCTGCTGGCCCTACTCATCTCATGCAGCCAGCCACCCTTTATTCAGCCGCCCAATTTTCCACAAAACGACATCGGCCGCCTGCCGAATGTCAATATCCAGGTATATATTCAACCCAAAAGGCCATTGGGATTGGCCAGGCAGAGTGCCTATCTCACGCCCCTTTACCTGCCTCAACGCTATGACAAGGCCTTGGGCATCAGCTATGCCGGCATAGTCCAGGAGGTATTTCTTCAGCATCTCATCTTTCAGACCCTGGAACAGCACAAAGAACAGGAAAAGGGTGTTTCAATGCCTGCCCTCAAGGCCAGAGGCTTCGATTACCTCGTGGAGATCAGCTCTCCTTCGTTTTTGGCTCCGGCAGGGAATTCAAGGGGATGGATAGCCTTGAACCTGAAGATCATTCGGCTGGCGGATGAAACGACCATCTGGCACATGTACGGCGAGGCTGACCTGCTTCCCCTCCACAGGGGTCATGACATCCTCTTTCCTCGCGACTATCGCGATGCACCCACCCTGACAGAGGGTCTGGCCGCCATAGCCCACAAGATGGCTGAGATCATAAGCCAACAGGAAAACAGCATAACTACGCCATGAGAATAGCGGCATTCAGCCCATCCAGCCCGGCAGATTCGGAAAAGATACAAAAAGGCATAGAGCTCATTCAGACCCATCTGCAGGGGGCTCAAGTGGTGCTCTTTTCCGATATCCCTGGTAGCGGCCCCTTCCCTTACCTGGCACAGAATGATACACATCAGGCCCAGTTGTTTCATGACCTGCTTACCGATTCCACCATCGACATGGTCTGGGCCATGCGAGGCGGGTATGGCTCACTTAGATGGCTGAATATGGTGGACTGGCAGAGGCTGTTCGAGTCAAGCCGCAAAAATCCCCTGATCGGCTTCAGTGACGTGACCTTTTTGCACTCGGCACTGCTCAATATCCACTGGCCAATCCTCATTCATGGCCCCCTTCTCACCACTCTGGCCAAGACCGATGACACAAGCCTCAATGCCTTATGGCACCTGATACGGACAGGAAACGCTCCAACCCTATCAGGCGAACCACTTCAGACAGGCACGGTCATAGGCCATCTCATAGGAGGAAACCTCACCTGTCTGGTGCATACTCTTGGAACGGCATTTGAACCGCCATGGAAAGGGGCG
Source organism: Dissulfuribacterales bacterium (assembly GCA_041287365.1). Classification (GTDB taxonomy): domain Bacteria; phylum Desulfobacterota; class Dissulfuribacteria; order Dissulfuribacterales; family DYLC01; genus JAQVIJ01. The sequence continues at coordinate 122,052 of JBEULL010000033.1, forward strand.
ATTCTGGTGATGGAAGACCATAACGAGGCCCTCTACCGCATAGATCGCATGCTCACACATCTGAAGCTCACAGGAAGGCTCTCACAACTCGCCGGCATCGCCGTAGGAAGGATCGAGCACACAAGTTTCGATGAAGGACAGCTCAATACCCTGCTTCTGAATCGTCTAAAGGATTTGAATATACCAATGGCATGGAAACTGCCGATAGGACACGGGGCTGAAAACGCCCCCTTGATGTTAGGAGAGGAATACGAACTGAACGGCGAAACCGGTCAACTGATTCCCATCGAATAAGACCTTCGAGAAAATCAGTGGCGTGGGCACAGGTGTGTTTGCAATGAATTCTCAAGTGCTTGAGGCATTCCACAGACCCAATGGGCTGCACTCAACAGATCCTCGGCCACATAGCCTATTTTTTGACGTTGATCTGCCAATAAAGCATTCCAAGTTTTTGCGCCGTGCCCTGTGAGCACCAGAACAGGGACCGCCCCCACATTCACTGCAAGCTCCATGTCCCGCCAGGTATCACCCACCACAACACTCATCTCCGGATTCAAACCCAATTCCTCACATGCCTTCGTTACAAGACCAGTACCAGGCTTTCTGCAATCACAGACCATCTGATATGGGGACCGGCCTTCTGTGGGATGATGTGGACAATAGTACCAACCAGCCACCTTCGCGCCGAAAACAGCAAGTATGCGCTCTAATTCCCGATGAATGGCCTGCACATGCACTTCCTCAAAAAATCCCCTGGCCACTCCTGATTGATTGGTCACCACCACCACCTTAAAACCACATCTGTTAAGCATGGCGATGGCCTCTCCGGCGCCAGGAATGAGCCGAAGGTCATGCACGGACGAGAGATAGCCGACCTCTTCGTTTATGACACCGTCTCTGTCCAAAAAGACTACCTTCATTCTAAAACGGCACTTCCTCGTCCACAGGCGGAGGAGCTGCGTCCAAATCATATCCGAACTCGCCTCCACCGCTCCTGTCCCCTTTGGATTCCAACAAAACGAAATCATTGACCACCACCTCTGTCATAAAACGCTTGTTGCCTGACTGATCCGTCCAGGAACGGGTGCGAAGGGAGCCTTCCACATAGATCAGACTGCCTTTGTGCAGAAATTTACTCAACAGGTCCGCCGTCTGCCGCCATGCAACAACTCTATGCCAGTCCGTCTCCTCCTCCCACTGTTCATTCCGCTTGACACGACGATTTGTAGCCACATTGAATGTGCATACACCTGTACCGTCCTGTGTGTAGCGAATCTCGGGATCTGCTCCGAGCCTGCCTATCAACATGACCTTGTTTAGACTGCGCGCCATAGGTTATCGTCTCCTTTCTCTAAACTGAAAACTTGAACTGCCCCTTGCCAAGCAGGTCATGGAGGTGGACTATACCCACAAGTCGGCCGTTTTCCACAACCGGCAATACGGTGATCAGATGTCTCTCCATGAGGGCCAAGGCATCAGCGGCCAGAGCGGAAGGAGGCACTGATTTGGGGGATTTGGTCATGAGACGCTCCACAGGCGTAAACAGAATATCACTCCCATGCAGCAACCCCCTGCGGATATCTCCGTCAGTAATGATGCCCACCAATTCGTCATTTTTATTCAATACCAGCACACACCCCAGCTTTCCTGTGTTCATGCGGCACAAAATCTCTTCAATATTCAATCCAGTACGCACTTTTGGAATGGCATCACCTGTAAGCATCACCTCCCTGACCTGCAGACGCAGGGCTTCACCAAGGCTGCCTGCAGGGTGATTACGCCTAAAATCATGGGCGTCGAAGTTACGCAATTCCAACAGAACCACTGCAAGGGCATCTCCAACAGCCAGGGCTGCAGTGGTGCTGGCGGTAGGGGCCAACCCCAGGGAGCAGGCCTCTCTTTCCACGCCCACATCGATGACAGCATGGCTTTCACGGGCAAGCGTTGAATTCAGACCACCCGTCAGGGCGATTATGGATATAGAACGGGCCTTGAATATAGGCAAAAGCGAAATTAGTTCCTGAGTCTCGCCGCTGTTGGAGATGGCCAGAATACAGTCTTCCTGGCCCAACATGCCGAGATCACCGTGCATGGCCTCCACAGGATGCAGAAAAACCGATGGGGTACCGGTGCTGGACAGGGTAGCTGATATCTTGCGGCCTATGAGCCCTGACTTGCCTATACCAGTTACCACCAGTCTGCCTTTTGTATTGAGAATGAGTTGAACGGCCTTGCAGAATCCTGCATTTAAACGGCTTTTTACGCGATTGAGGGCGGCTATCTCTATATCTATGACCTTTTTGGCCCTATCTATCAATTGGGCATCAGTCAATCGATCACTTTGGTATCGATGCCCAATTTCTCCAATCCCTTCGCTCTGATCTATTTTCTTTTCTCCCGCACTCATTTGCTTTCCAACTGAAACTTGCCCCTGAAATCCTCGCTCTCCACAGGATAATTGCCGTCAAAACAGGCCATGCAGAAACGGCTTCCATCTCCTCCAGCGGCCTTGAGCATTGCCTCTATGCTCAAATAATGAAGACCGTCCAATTCCAAAAATTGACGTATTTCCTCTACGGAGTTCTTCGATGCAATGAGTTCTCCCTTAGTAGAAAAATCTATGCCGTAAAAACACGGAAAGCGCGTGGGTGGACAACTCACCAGCATGGAAACCTCTTTTGCACCTGCACTCCGAATGGCGCGCACACGTGTGCGAGAGGTGGTGCCTCTAATGATGGAATCCTCCACAATGATGACCCGTTTGCCCCGCAGCATCTCCTTTACAGGATTGAGCTTTACGCGCACGGAAAAATCCCTCATGCTCTGACTGGGCTGAATGAATGTGCGGCCCACGTAATGATTGCGTATCACCGCCAATTCCAATGGAATATTCGCTGCCTGAGCAAAACCCAGGGCGGCATAGTTGCCTGAATCAGGGAAAGGCATAACAAAATCCGCATCCATGTTTACCTCATCGGCAAGGGCCCTTCCGAGTGCCTTACGAAAGAGATAGACGTTCTGGCCGAATATACGGCTGTCAGGCCTGGCAAAATAGATGAATTCAAAGATGCAGTGCCGAGTCTGTGCATGGGCTACAGCCTGAAAGGAACGAAGACCGTTTGCATCTATAACAACTATCTCTCCAGGCGCCACATCCCGAATATACTCTGCCTCAACCAAATCCAATGCGCAGGTCTCAGAGGCCAACACATAAGAACCATTCAATCTTCCGATACATAATGGTCTGAAACCATATGGGTCTCTAAAGCCTATCAGGCTGGCCTCCGTAGCTATGAGCACAGCGTATGCCCCTTTGACCACGCTCATGGCATGGGCGATGGCCTCTTCCATACCACGTGACCGGGCCTTGGCTATGAGATGCACCAGAATCTCGCTGTCCATGGTGGTCTGAAATATGGAACCATTTTCCTCGAGGCTGGAACGAATGGCCGCTGCATTCACCAGATTGCCGTTATGGGCAAGGGCAATGGAACAGCCGGCATGTTTTACGCAGAATGGCTGGGCGTTCTGCAGCACAGAAGAACCTGTGGTGGAATAGCGCACATGGCCTACGGCCAGATGGCCGTGAAGCCGGCTCAAGACCGCCTCGTTGAACACATCGTGCACCAGGCCCATTCCCTTATGCTCACGAACGTGCCTTCCGTCCGAGCTTACTATGCCCGCACTCTCCTGACCGCGATGCTGAAGGGCGTAAAGACCAAAATATGTGAGTTTTGCGGCGTCCTCATGGCCATAAATACCGAAGATGCCGCATTCCTCCCTCAGAGTGGATGGAAGCAGTATTGGAGATGAATCAAACATAGTAATCCTGAAGCGCTGCCACGTTTAGCGCCTCTTTTTTAAGGGCGTCTATGGCCTCTACCGCGGCCAATGCCCCTGCAACCGTGGTGAAATATGGCAATTCATACTCCAGGGCGGTTCGGCGCAGATAATAGGAATCGGAATGCGTCTTTTTGCCACTTGGAGTGTTGATGACAAGGGCGATCTGGTTGTTTTTGATGAGATCCACGATATTGGGCCTGCCTTGAGATATCTTCATGACCTCTCCGCTTTTGACTCCATGGGCGTTCAGATAATTGGCGGTGCCGTCTGTAGCCACTAGTTCAAAACCCATTTCCTCCAACCTCCTGGCCACTGGCAAAATGGCTGCCTTGTCACCAGGGCGAATGCTCAAAAACACTCGGCCTGAAAGAGGCAGGTTCAGACCTGCAGCCAGCTGGCTCTTGGCATAGGCCATACCGAAGGTTCTGTCTATACCCATGACCTCACCCGTGGACTTCATCTCTGGGCCCAGGACGATATCCACACCTGGGAATCGCTTGAACGGAAAGACCGCCTCCTTGACCGCAACGTAATTCATGGTCTTTTCAGAAGTCAGGCCCAACTCCGTCAGTTTTTTACCAAGCATGACCTTTGTAGCCAGTTTGGCTAGGGGTACACCCGTCACCTTGCTCACAAACGGCACTGTACGGGATGCCCTGGGATTCACCTCCAGCACATAGAGCCTGCCGTCCTTCACAGCATATTGCACATTCATGAGGCCGATGACGTTCAATTCCCTTGCCATGGCACGAGTGGCCTCTCGAATCTCGTTTAACAGCCTCTGACTCAGGCTTTTGGCCGGCAGTACGCAGGCCGAATCGCCGGAATGAATGCCTGCCTCCTCGATGTGCTCCATGATACCGCCTATCACGGTCATCTCACCGTCTGAAATGGCGTCCACGTCTATCTCTATGGCGTCCTGCAGAAATTTATCGATGAGCACCGGATGGCCTTCAGAGACCTGCACCGCCTCCTCCATAAAGGAACGGATGCCGTCTTCGTCATACACGATGCGCATGGCCCTGCCTCCCAGCACATAGGAAGGCCGCACCACCACTGGATAGCCGATCTCCTTGGCCACCATCAGGGCCTCATCCAGACCTCTGGCAGTGCCGTTTTCGGGTTGCACCAGTTCCAGTTTTTTGAGCATTTGCTGAAAACTCTTTCTATCCTCGGCCTTGTCGATGTTTTCAGGACTTGTGCCCAGAATGGTCACTCCCGCCTGAGCCAAAGGCACAGCCAGATTCAAAGGGGTCTGACCGCCGAACTGTACGATCACACCCGCAGGCCGCTCTGTCTGTATTATGTGCATGACATCTTCAAAGGTGAGGGGCTCGAAATAGAGCTTGTCAGAGGTATCGTAGTCAGTGGAGACCGTCTCCGGATTGGAATTCACCATGATGCTCTCAACCCCTTCTTCCCGCAGGGCAAATGAGGCATGGACGCAGCAATAATCGAACTCGATACCCTGACCTATGCGATTGGGCCCTCCGCCTAAAATCATGACCTTCTTTTTATTCGACGGTCTGGCCTCGTTTTCCAATTCATAGGTGGAGTAATAATAGGGAGTATATGCCTCGAACTCCGCAGCGCAGGTATCCACCAGTTTGTAAACCGGCTCTATGGCCAACTCGTTTCGCAGCCGTGTAACCTCAGAGAGGTCGATTCCAGCGGTATGCGCAATTTGAACATCTGAAAAACCTTCGCGCTTGTAATGCCTCAATCTCCTTCCATTCTCAGCGGCAAGGCCATTCAGCGTCTCATCGGACAGCTGCCGCCCATTCTTTACAATCATGGCTATCTGGTTCAAAAACCAGGGGTCTATACCGGTTATACCATATATTTCATCTATCCCCATACCCATTTCCATGGCAAGGGGAATGTAAAAGATACGCTGGGAATTGGGCTCACGAAGTTTCTTGATCACTGTGTCAGCATCGGGCAGCACCCCTGCCTTTTCCCACGGACTACGGCCATCGAAACCCAGACCGAACCGCCCTATCTCCAGGGAACGCAGACCTTTTTGCAGGGCCTCTCGAAAGGTGCGACCTATTGCCATGGTCTCACCCACGCTCTTCATGGAGGTGGTGAGCAGGTCTTGAGCATCCTGAAACTTCTCAAAGGTCCAGCGGGGTATCTTCACCACGCAATAATCGATGGTGGGCTCAAAGGATGCCATGGTCTCTCGCGTGATATCGTTGGGTATCTCATCCAGCGTGTAACCCACGGCCAGCTTTGCAGCGATCTTGGCAATGGGGAAACCCGTTGCCTTGGAGGCCAGGGCCGATGAACGGGACACACGAGGATTCATCTCTATGACCACCATGTCGCCGTTTCGAGGATTGATCGCAAACTGCACGTTGGAACCACCGGTCTCCACGCCTATCTCACGCATGATGGCGATGGAGGCGTCGCGCAACAGCTGATACTCACGATCGCTCAGAGTCTGAATAGGGGCCACGGTGATACTGTCACCTGTGTGCACACCCATGGGGTCTATGTTTTCGATGCCGCAGATGATGACTACATTGTCCTTTTTATCCCGCATCACCTCCAGCTCAAATTCCTTCCAGCCTATGACCGACTCCTCCAGCATGACCTCATGAATCATGCTGAGCTCCAGCCCACGAGAACAGATGGCCTCCAGCTCCTCTCGATTGTAGGCAATGCCGCCTCCTGTACCGCCTAACGTGAAGCTCGGCCGCACGATGACAGGGAAGCCTATTTCGTGAGCCGATGCCAGCGCAGCATCGAGACTGCGAACGATCACACTCTTAGGCACACGCAGACCGATGCGCTTCATAGCATTTCGAAACAGCTCACGATCCTCGGCCTTGTGTATAACCTCTCGATTGGCCCCAAGCATCTCTATCCCCAACCGTTCCAGCACACCTTCGTCCGCCAGCCTTACCGCGGTATTGAGCCCTGTCTGGCCACCCAGAGTAGGCAAAATGGCATCGGGCCGCTCCTTTTTCAGAATCTTCGCCACCACCTCCGGCGTAATGGGCTCAACATAGGTACGCTCGGCCATATCGGGGTCGGTCATGATGGTGGCCGGATTGGAATTTACCAGCACCACCTCGTAGCCATCTTCTCTCAAGGCCTTGCATGCCTGTGTCCCCGAATAGTCGAACTCACAGGCCTGTCCTATGACAATGGGCCCTGAGCCTATGATCAATATCTTCTTTATATCATTGCGTCTTGGCATATATTTCCCATTGGTAGAGGCGAATGTTCATTCCCCTACACCACATTTTTATCTTCGAGTTTCGGCCATGAGGCATATGAAACGATGGAACAGGTATTCGGAATCATGCGGCCCCGGCGCATTCTCCGGATGGTATTGGACGCAAAAAACCGGCTCGCTTTTCAGCCTGAATCCCTCCACGGTGCCGTCGTTCAGATTGACATGCGTCACCTCGGCATCCGGCGGAAGGGAATCAGCGTCCACCGCAAATCCATGATTTTGAGAGGTAATCTCTATTTTACCTGTTTTCAGGTCTTTGACCGGCTGATTGGCCCCTCTGTGCCCGAACTTGAGTTTGTATGTCCTGCCTCCCACTGCCTGACCCAGCACCTGATTGCCGAGACAGATGCCAAATATGGGCAGTTTGCCGATCAAGTTGCGCACAGTTCTCACAATACCAGTAAGGGCCGCCGGATCGCCAGGGCCATTGGAGAGAAAGATGCCATCAGGATTACAGGACAGCATCTCATCGGCGGATGCAAAACACGGAAAAACCACGCACTCACACCCCTTTTGCGTCAACAACCTCAACTGATTGAACTTGAGGCCGCAGTCCAGAACCGCCACTCTGAGTCTTTCGGTTTTGGGAGTCAGACAGGAAATATCCACAGGCTCAGGGGCATTGCTCCAGCTGTAGGGTCTTTCAACGGTCACTTCCCTCACCAGGTCCCTACCCACCAGACCAGGCGATTCCTTGGCCTTTTTTATCAGGGAATCAGGGTTCAGATCCTCGGTGGAGATCACGGCCTTCATAGCGCCTGCCAGACGTATGTGCCGAGTGATGGCGCGAGTATCCACTTGATGAATGCCTGGAACACCCTGACTCTTCAGGTATTCTGCAAGGGAACCGGTTGCCCGCCAGTTACTGTAACACTCCTGGTACTCACGTACCACAAAGGCGGAGACATGTATTTGCGAAGACTCGTCGTCCTCTGCATTGATTCCATAATTACCCATAAGGGGATAGGTCATGGTGACCATCTGCCCCTTGTACGAAGGGTCTGTGAGTATCTCCTGATAACCGGTCATGCCGGTATTGAAAACCATCTCACCAGCCACTTCGCAGGGGCCGGTAAAGGATTCCCCTTCGAATATCCTGCCGTCTTCAAACGCTATAATGGCCTTCATTAACTGTCCTTAAATCTCAAATGATGTCAAGAAGATATAAACTCTTCCATGGCCAGATACGCCTCGTGATCCGTCATCTGAACCGGTGGATGTTTCATGAAATATGCAGAAGGTGGAAGCACATAGCCTCCAATACCCCGCATGAGGGCGAGCTTGCAACAACGGATGGCATCTATGGCCACGCCTGCGGAATTCGGCGAGTCCTCCACCGAAAGCCGCAGTTCCAGATTCATGGGCACATCTCCGAAAAGACGGCCCTCCATACGAATGAAGGCGACCTTGTTGTCCTTTTGCCACGGCACATAATCGCTGGGACCAATATGTATATTTTCAGAAGCAAGGTTCACTGGCAGCATGGCCTGTACGGCCTCTGTCTTGGAAAGCTTTTTTGAGGCCAGCCTGTGTCTGTTCAACATATTTAGAAAATCCGTGTTACCACCGATATTGAGCTGGTATGTCCTGTCCAGATGCACACCGCGCTTCATGAAGAGATCGGTGAGCACTCGATGAACGATGGTGGCTCCGATCTGGGATTTGATGTCATCGCCTATGATGGGCAGATTGCGTTCCTTGAACCGCTGCGCCCAATGGCTGTCGCTGGCCAGAAATACAGGGATGTTGTTCACCATGCCGAGCCCTGCCTCCAAGGCGCATTCCGCATAAAAACGACTCGCCTCCTCCGAACCAACTGGCAGATAGTTCAACAGTATCTCGGCCCGGCTTTCCTTGAGCAACCTCACCACCTCCTCCTTGGAAGGCTCAGGCAGAGAAGCGGGCAAAAAGGTCTGCCCTTCTGGGTAATTGGCCATGTGCTCCGATACACCGTCCAAAATCCTGCCCATGCTCACCACAACACCCGTCTTGGGAATATCCCTGCAAAAAATCTGAGTGCAATTGGGCGGTGCAAATATGGCTTCAGCCAGTTCCAGACCGACCTTACGCCTGTCGATATCGAATGCGCAGACAACTTGTATCTCGTATGGCTTGAAACCGCCTATCTCCCAATGCATAAGACCACTGGCATTCGAGGCTGTCTTGCTTCGATAATAATGAATGCCCTGAAACAAAGCGCTGAAACAATTGCCTACACCCACCACCGCCACACGAATCCCCTGCATTTCTCCTTCTCCTTACAGAAATCGTTATTTTTTTTCAGGGCTGTCGTCTATTTCGAGCTTCAACTCAAAAAAACTGTGACCGCAGTCATAACATTTTACATCTATGATATCCTTGGAGCTGAAATAGACATAAATCTCATCACAGCCGCAATCACACTGATTATGCACGGAATTTTTTATCTCATGCTGAATGGACGGCCTGATGGATACAGGTATATCAGGGTCATATACAATCTTCACTATGTTTCCTCCTGTTGACTTGAACGGCTGTGCCCTTAGACAATAATATATTCTCTTAAGGCCTATAATTTGACCGACCGCTAATTTTAATCGCCAATGACCTTTGATGTAAAGGCTTTTTCAACGATCTTGTCCGATTTATTTTGAAAAAATCGTCCATAAGAGCAAAACACGGTGTTCGGCTATTGGAGTGCAGGCACAGGGGTCTATCCCTACATACGGTAAAACTACCTCACATTCGGCCATCCAGTCAAAGGTAGGGGCGGCATATGCCATGCTAAGGGGCGATGAGAGCAAATCATCGATTGTCTGCGGTCATGGGTGTCTTATATTCCCTCCGCTCTTAAGAAAAAGGGCACGTTTATCTCCATCGGAAATTCGTGAATGCCAGTGGCCAGTCAGTTCAGCCCAGCCCCAAAAGGCCCAGATAACCGCCAGGACCGAAACGGCCACAACCCATGCCGGCACACGCCTGGCAGCCACATGAGCGCTCAGACAACCCTTCACCGGACATACACCAACACATTCCATACAACCCTGACACTCCGGTGTTCGAATCTCTGCCTTGTCATGCACTGAAATGCATGAAGGACAGAGCCTGGAGCATTTTTTACATTGAATGCAGGCAGCCTCGTCTCTTTTGACCTGCGTGGGTCCTGCCCATGCCAGAATGCCGAGCAATGCACCGTAAGGGCAGAAAAATCTACACCATGGATTGCGCACGATTATAGAAAACAACAACAGGGTCATCAATACTACCAGAGTGAGGGTAGAGGGATGCAGGAAAAATTGAAGCATCTTGATATCCACCAACAAATTATAGGGACTTGTGACAAAGGCATCTATGGCCTCTCGGTTCATCGCAATCAGAACCGCATACACGAAAAGGCCTAAAAGCAGATATTTTACACCAGAAAGGGGTATAGTGAGCCATTTTGGCAGACAAAACGCCAGGTTCAGTCTTCTACCCATTTTTTCGCACAGATTGGAGAGAAAGCCCACGGGACAGACCCAGCCACAGACACCTTTGCGAAAGAGCAGCGCCGCAAGCAGTACCGCCATAAAGATGACCAATCCTGCAGGGTGCACGACATCGAAATCACCGGTCAAAAACAGGTATTTCAGGCTTGTAAGGGCACCGATGGGCAAAAAGGCCTCCACTGAGGCAAGGGGACGCTCGTATTCATTTGACTGACCGCTGACCCACAGGTAATATCCATAAAATACATAACCTGCATACAGAAAATACAGGGCGAATCCAGTCTGAATCACCAACCGCATTCTTTTTATGGTCATCTTTTGCCTCCGGTGTACTTTGATGGCTTTTATGACAGAAAAGGCCGAAAAAACAACTTTTAAGACTCTATTTCATAACATATCAGAAGGCCGAGACCATTCATTGACTCAAGTCAATAACTCTGAATGCAGACCGATAAAAAACGAAAAATATATTGGAAAGTCCCAAAAATTAGAAGTTTTGTTGAATAGCAAGGCGCGAGAAGGCGAAAAAGCGCAGCATACTCTTCGTATGTGAGCATTTTTCGCTGACAAGCAACGCAGCTATCAGGCAAAAGAACAATTTTTGGGATTTCCCTATTTTCTTTTGAGTGCTATCTTGCTATAGTTACAAAAATTTATCATGTTAAATACTACCATAATCGTGGAGGAACGGCCTATGAAGGCGTTGGTGGTCGACGATTCCCAATCAATGCGCAATATCGTCAAAAGCGGCCTGAAAGAGATGAACATCTTTACAGAGATCGTAGAGGCCGAAAACGGTCTTGTTGCCCTTAAAAAATTACAGGAAGAAGGCCCGTTCGACATAGTCTTTCTGGACTGGTACATGCCTGAAATGGAAGGTTATGACTGTCTCGTCAACATTCGCCAGAACTCCAATTGGGATGACGTCAAGGTAATGATGGTCACTACAGAAAATCAGCAGGAAAACATCATTCGAGCCGTCATGGCCGGAGCCAACGAATATCTCATGAAGCCTTTCAACAGCGAGATGCTTCAGGAAAAGGTAAAAATGATGCTGGGGCTGGAAGAATGATTCTCACAAAGGTTCTGGTCGTAGATGACTCCATAGTATTTCGCAAGATACTCGAAGAGGCCCTAAACAGGCAGGTGGGCATTCGAGTGGTGGGCACAGCCAAAAACGGCAAGGAGGCCCTGCAGCTCATTCGCACGCACCGGCCTCACCTGGTAGTGCTGGATGTGGAGATGCCTGAAATGAACGGGCTTCAGACCCTGGACGAGATTAGGCGCCAGAAGCTGAATGTGGGTGTGATAATGTTTTCGTCACTCACATCAGAAGGCGCTCGCACCACTCTCGAAGCCCTTTCCAAGGGTGCCTTCGATTTCGTTCCCAAGCCGGCGGGCACAGGTGCATTCGCCGAAAGCGTCAAGAAGATTCAGGAAGACCTGGTGCCCAAGATCAGGGTTTATGCCGAATCACAAAAGATTGCGGTACCGAAACCGACTGCAAAAACAGTGGCTGCACCCCAGCTTTCAACAACCGCCACGGCGGCTCACCTCGTGCCTGGCAAGACCATATCCGCTCCTTCAGAACCATTGAAGACATCAACCGGCGTCTCGACTCCACGTAAAACACCTGCTGCGCCGCAGGTTGCGCGGCCCGGAATGAGCAACCGAATCGTTGCCGTACCTGCCAACAGCGGCAATATAACTGTACAGACAACGCCAAGACCATCGAGAATCGCTGTAACACGCCCAGGGCAGATAGAGATAGTGGGAATAGGCGTCTCCACTGGCGGCCCCAATGCATTGAATGAGGTCATTCCCAAACTGCCGGCCAACTTCAACCTGCCGGTGCTGCTGGTGCAGCACATGCCTCCGGTATTCACCACTCAACTGGCCAACAGATTGAACGAAAAATCCAAAGTAAAGGTGGTCGAGGCACAGGAAGGCATGAAAATAGAACCAGGCACCGTATATCTGGCGCCAGGGGATTACCACATGGAAATTACAGTAAACGGCACTGAACGCATCATCAGCCTCAATCAAAAACCACCTGAAAACAGCTGCAGACCGGCTGTGGACGTCCTATTTCGTTCCATCTCTCATGTCTATGGGGGCAGGAGCCTGGCCGTCATCATGACCGGCATGGGGCAGGACGGCTTCAAGGGTATTCAGGAACTGAAGGCAAAAGGCGCTGTCATAATCGCCCAGAATCAGGAGACCTGCGTGGTCTGGGGCATGCCCAAGTTCGTAGTGGAGTCAGGGCTGGCGGATAGAGTATGCCCCTTGAATGAAATAGCTAGTGCAATAGTGGAAATAACCATGACATCGAAAAGACCAATGATGGAGAGTGAAAGATGATCACTCCGGAACAATTCCGTTTTTTTGCAGAACTCGTCAAGACCGCCAGCGGCATAGCTTTGGCGCCAGGCAAAGAATATCTGCTGGAAAGCAGACTGAACGAACTCGCCCGAGTATTGGGACTCAGGGATCTGAATGAACTCTACTCCAAGGCCAAGACCGGCATGACCAGCTCCCTGAAGGAACGCATCATCGAGGCCATGACCACCAATGAAACCTATTTCTTTAGAGACCAGCACCCCTTCGACGCACTTAAAAAGGAGATTCTGCCGGAAATCATCAAAAGAAACGGCAACTCCGTACGCATCTGGAGTGCGGCCTGCTCCACCGGCCAGGAGCCCTACTCCATGGCCATTCTGCTCTCCGAAAGCTTTCCTGCGCTTGCAAAAGGTGCAGCGGACATACTGGCCACGGACATCTCTCGCGAGGCAGTGGAAAAGGGCAAGGCAGGCCGGTTCACACAGGTGGAGGTCAACAGGGGGCTGCCCATAACCCTTCTCCTCAAATACTTCAAACAAAACGGCGCGTTCTGGATGGCCAACGAAAACCTGAAGCGTATGATAAACTTTCAGACCTTCAATCTGCTCTCTCCATTCAATTTCGGCTCGTTCGATGTCATTTTCTGTAGATATGTGTTGATTTATTTCGAACAGCAGACCAAACAGCAGATACTGGAAAAACTTACCAAGACCTTAAATCCTGGTGGCTGCCTCATTCTTGGCGCCACAGAGACTCCCATAGGTCTTCCGGCCTATATGGAGAGGGTTGCATCAGGCAAGACCACTTATTGGAAGAAAAACGGCTAATTCCCAAAGGAGGTAACACATATGGGCATGGAACAGGACATTCTCAAGGATTTTCTATCCGAAGCCAAGGAAAACCTGGAGCTTCTCGATCAGCAGTTCGTGGAACTGGAACAGGACCCTGAAAACGCTGAGCTGATCAAAAGCATCTTTCGCACCATTCACACCATCAAGGGCACGTCCGGATTTTTCGGCTTCACCACCCTTGAAGCTATAGCCCACTTTGCAGAAGACATTCTATCTAAATTGAGAGACGGAGTCATCAAAGTAACAGAAGATATAGCGACCATGCTCCTGAAGGCGGTTGACTACATCAAGGCCATAGTCGCCAGCCTGGAGCAGACAGGTAAAGAGCCCACTGATCTCGTGTATCTCGATTTTGTCGTCGATCTTCGCAATTTTGCTGAAAAGGTGACAAAAGGCCTGCCTGCGGCTGCATCCAGTAAATCTACACCACCGCCCAAGGCAGCCGAAGCCGCTCCTGCCCCGAAACCGGAATCGAAACCTGAGGAGGCCACGTCTGAAACACCATCAGCAGAGACTCCAGTGGCGGAAGCGCTTCAACCTCAAGCCGAGCAAGCGGCCTCCCCTGAGCACAAAACTCCGGAACCTCCAGCTCCATCCGAGGCCAAACAGACGCCTGCAGGCCCGCCGCCAGCTGCACCCCAAATGACCGAGACACATGTGCGTGTGGATGTCCAACTTCTGGATAACCTGATGAATCTGGCGGGCGAATTGGTACTGTCCCGCAACCGCATGGCTCAACTTGCAGGCTACATCAACAATCCAGAACTGATGGCGGCCAATCAGCACATGAGCCTCATTGTAACGGAACTTCAAGAACAAATTATGAAGACTCGAATGCAGCCCATCGGCAATGTCTTCAATAAATTTCCTCGCATAGTGCGGGATCTGGCCAAAAACGCCCAAAAACAGGTTCAACTCCACATCGAAGGAGCCGAGACCGAACTGGATCGTTCCATCATAGAGGTCATCAAAGACCCCCTGACTCACATGGTCAGAAACTCCATCGATCATGGCATAGAAGCGCCTGATATGCGCGTGCAGAAGGACAAGGACCCTATGGGCACACTAACCATGCGCGCCTATCACGAAGGAGGCCAAGTCATAATCGAAATCGAAGATGACGGCGCCGGTATAGACCCCAACAAGATTCGCAAAAAGGCCGTTGAGAAGGGCATATTGACTGCAGAACAGGCCGCTGCCCTATCGGACAGAGACGCATTGTTGCTCATCTTTCAGCCAGGCTTCTCCACGGCCGAGAAGGTCACCAATATCTCTGGACGTGGAGTGGGCATGGATGTGGTCAAGACCAACATCGAAAAAATCGGTGGCACAGTGGAACTCCAGAGCACAGTAAACGTGGGTTCCGTGGTAAAGATCAAAATTCCCCTGACCCTGGCCATAATTCCGGCTCTGATAGTCAAGTGTGCCAATGAACGCTACGCCATTCCACAGGTCAATCTGGTGGAACTCGTACATCTGAGCCAGGATGCAGTATCCAGGGACGTACAGCTCATAGGAAATGCGGAATTCTATCGTCTGCGCGGCCAGATTCTGCCTCTGGTCAGATTGCGTGATGTGTTGAACCTACCTGCCATGACGGAAGAGAACGCAGAAGGACTTGAAATCGTAGTCCTGAACTCCGGAGAAAGGCAATTCGGTTTGGTGGTAGATAACATCAATGATTCCGAAGAGATAGTAGTAAAACCCCTGGGCCGCCACCTGAAACACCTCAGATGTTATGCCGGCACAACGCTTATGGGAGACGGCAGGGCCGCCCTTATTCTGGACATCGTGGGCATTGCCTCCATGCTGCATCTCAAGGCGGATGAGGCATTGAAAAAGGCCAAGGCCGCCACCACAGTGGCTACAGGTGAGGAGGAAAAACAATTTCTGTTGCTCTTTACAGTGGCGCAAGATGAATACTTTGCCATTCCTCTGGCCCTTGTAAACCGCCTCGACAAGATAACCACAAATCAGTTGGAGCATGTGGCAGGCAAGGAGGTAGTACAGTACCGAAACCGTTCCATGCCAATTATACGTCTGGAAAATTATCTGCCCATTGCGCCGCTTCCGGAACAGGATGAATACAACCTCTTGGTATTTCACGTAAACGGTAGAGACATTGCATTTCTGGTATCCAAGATCGAAGACAGCATCAATATCACAGTCAACGTGGAGGAAGAAAACTTCAAACAGGAAGGCATGATCGGCTCGGCCATCATAAAGGACCGCACCACCATCTTTCTGGACGTCTACCAGATCATCCGCACCTATGACCCGAATTTCTTTGCAAAGGTCGCAGAGAGTGAGACGATGGCCGCCCAGGTGCTGCTGGCGGAGGACTCGAACTTCTACCGCAATATCCTCAGCTCTTATCTCACCGCCGCAGGGCTGAATGTAACAGCGGTGGAGGACGGCCAACAGGCATGGGACACATTGCAAAATGAACACTTCGATCTAGTCATAACCGATATAGAAATGCCCAACATGACAGGCCTGGAGCTCACTCGCAAGATCAAAGACAATCCTGCCACCAAAGACCTGCCTGTCATAGCCGTTACATCCCTCTCGGGTGAAGAGGACAGAAAGCGCGGCATTCAGGCCGGCGTTGACGACTATCAACCCAAACTGGACAGGGACCTGGTGTTGAAGGCCGTGGAGCGGCTGCTCAAGATCAGACTGCAAAACGCTGCATAACAAGGAGGCATATATGACAGAAAATCTTCCGGTACAATCTCAGACCACGGATGTGGCCGTTGCTTCCGAGGCTACAACCCAATTCATCACATTCTATATGGGCAAGCACTTCTTCGGCATGCCCATCGACATCGTCATCGAGATCAACAAGAATTTGAATATTACCACCACTCCACTTGCACCGGACTACGTGCTTGGAGTGGTGAACCTGCGCGGGCACATACTTACGGCCATTCATCTGGCAAAAAGAATCGGGCTCGACTACACGCCTCCAGAGGGCATTGTATTTCACAATATCATCATGGGCAATCGAGAAGAACCCATAAGTCTGCTGGTGGAACGCATAGGAGACGTTATTTCAGTACCCACGGCAGACATAGAACCTCCGCCTGACCTGCTGGCAGGCATAGACATTCGATATGTAAAAAATGTCTGCAAACTGCCAGGAAAACTCCTGGTCATTTTGAACACGGATGCACTTCAGAACGTTTCCAACAACTGATGATATCCAAGGACTATTTAGAGGCACTGCGCACACTGGGGCTCGATGCATCTGCCACAGAAGAGGAAATACGCCAGACATATCGCAGACTTATGAAACGACTGCACCCTGACAGCTCCTCTTTTGTGGACACAAACCGGTTTTTGCAGATTCAGCAGGCATATGAACGCTGTTGTTCTCACTTGAGACAAGATCATTACCAGGCTCAAAAAGGCGAAGCGGCCTTGCACACCGATTCCCTTGCTGACTCCCATGAAGGTGTGGACAGCCTGCAAAACGGCACATACCTCTTTCTTACAGTTTCGGCTCAGGATGCCCTGTTTGGAGCCAGCAAAGAGATGTGGGTGGTGGACAGAGAGGACTTCTGCCCTCGCTGTAACGGCACCGGCCTTGCTCCACCGGACAAAAACGAGCACAAATGCTCGCGCTGTAACGGCAAAGGTTCCATACCCATGCAGTGGGGCAAAGAGACCATGTTCATCGTATGTTCCGCCTGCTCCGGCACCGGCTTTATCAGCAACAAGACCTGTGCGCTGTGCAAAGGAAGAGGTAGAGTGACCATCAAACGGCCGCTACGCATTCACCTGCCACGTGGAGTCAAAAACGGCATGGTGCTGAAGATTCCGGGGCAAGGCCCGTGGCAGGCCAAAAGATACTCTCGCGATTCAGTCTTTGTGGAGGTGCGAGTGGAGTTTCCTGAAGGATGGCGCATTCACGGACAAGACCTGCACGCCTCTTTGGACATAGACATCTGGACAGCGCTCAAAGGAGGCGATGTGCCATTTCGAACATTGGAAGGCCGCTGGATTCAAGTAAGTGTCCCTGCCTATGCAGGCCAAAGCGAACAGGATACCATTTTGATTCCAGGCTATGGCTGGATAAATGAGTTGGGGCAACGAGGCAATCTGATTCTGAAGTGCCGACTGCTCTTTCCATCGAGATCACCGCCTGAAACAGCCAGAAACCTGCTGAACCTACTGGAACAGCTCTGGCCCGCAAGAGAACGCTTGTATCTGCCGTTAAACGAGAACTAACCGGCAATTACCAAAATAAAAATGCAGCGAATAAAAAGGTTACCAAAACGATTCAGTCAAAAAAGGAGGGTTATTTATGAAAAATCTCACATTTAAACAAATGGGCATTCTTGCTACTTTGATTTTGCTGATCTCCAATGGTCTTGTGGTCTGGCTTACACTTAACAACCGTTTTACAACCGAAGACGGCATGAAACGTATTAAGAATGCAACGGATGCAGAGTTCCATGCCGCAGAGGCACTCTCCGCCTTGAGGGCATATCAGATCACCTTCGATGAAAAATATATAAAGCAATTTAATGAAGACACTCAAGAATGCATAACTGTACTGGACAACTTTATTTCCCTTGCCATCAACCCTTCCAATAAAGAAAAGGCCAGAGATATAAAAGACCGCTTTACGAAATGGAGTGAAGAGCAGAAGGGAAGAAGGCTTACACTTGTCAAAAAAGAGGCCAAAGAAGGGCTTACCGATGCCGAGAAACAGGAATTGGACTCTATCTTAAAAAAATCAGCGGAAACCATTGCTGCTATACAAAACGACCTGGACGCACTTGTTGACAGCGCATTTCACACCAATATATCTCACATAAACACCGTCAACATGGAAATTCTCCTCTCCCTGCTGGCAGGCACAGCCATCTTGCTCATAAGCGGCTTTATAATATTTAGAAACTTGCGCTCAGGAATCGCAGCAGTTCAGGGCATTTTGGAGAACATGAGCCAGGGCAGATTTGACACACACATAGAGACTCGACTGACCAATGAAATGGGCCAGATGCTCAATACCCTCATTCGCACGCAAGAAGGCATAAAAACACTCTTTGACAAGATGATAGCTGCTAGAAGAAAGACAGGAGACAACATTGAGATAGTAAAGGAGAGCGCAGAGACCCTCTCAGCAGCCACGGAACAGGGTAAAAGCTTTGCAAAGGAGATCGACGATGCAGCCCAGTCCACAGCAGGCAGCATAGCCTCCGTTGCCTCGGCCATGGAAGAAATGGTTGCCACCATCACCGAGATCAGCAAGAACACCACTCAGGCCAAGGACGCCGCCGACAACGCCAATACCGAGGGCACACAGGCCATGCAGGTGGTGGAGGTGCTGGCCCAGGCAGCGCAGAAGGTAGGTGAAGTCAGCAAGCTCATAGGTGGTATCGCCGCTCAGACCAATCTTTTGGCTCTGAACGCCACCATCGAGGCGGCCCGTGCAGGTGAAGCAGGCAAGGGCTTTGCCGTTGTGGCCAATGAGGTAAAGGAGCTGGCCAAGCAGACCTCAGACTCGGTGCAGGAGATAGACGGCATCATTCAGGAGATACAGCGCGGCTCGAGCGACACGCTGAATGTCATGAAACATATCTCCACATCCATTTCACACGTTACTGACATCACCAATCAGATCGCAGCTGCAGTAGAGGAGCAGACCGCCGCCGCATCAGAGATCAGCCAGAGGCTTCAGGAGAGCAACCAGAATGCACAAATGATGTCCGAGAAAGCTGGTCAGGTGATGCAGTTGAATGAATCCCTGGCCCAGAAGGCCGTGGAACTCAACAGAGTCACCAACGCCCTGACAGAGGCCAACAAGGACCTCAAGGAAGCTATGAGTGCTTTCAGGACATAATGGCCTATTTCTGAAGTGTGGTGTGAATGGAGTGGCGGCCATTGAGTCGCCACTTTTTTATAGCCATTTAATTTTGATGATCTCGTAAAGAATTGTTGATGAGGATTGTTAATCAAAAACACCCTCGAAAACTTTCGAGACGGAATTCGATACTGAAATACTGATTGACTACAAGCTGGGAATACAAGGGCGAGACGCCCTCGCTCCTAAAAGACACCAAGATTATTCTTGCTCCTTGGTCTGACAGATAATCACCACATTCTGCTCGTCTGAAGCTACTTGGGCGCCTTGAGTGCAGCTCTTTCCAAAGGCCACACCAATCCCTTCCACTCCCATCACATGACCGATGATCGCAGCCCTGCGCGCGGCGCGTGTCACATCCCCCACATCCACCACCTGGGATATCTCTACTGCCAACGCCACATTACGCTGAACATCTCTTGCCAAACGACCTGTAACCACCACATCCACAGCTATCGCATCCCGACGCATCTCTTCCGTAATCCTGCCTTCGTCCAGGGCATCATCAAGAATTTTAGCAAGGTCATCATGAGCTATGGTGCGACAGCGACGAATCAACCTCCCCAGATAAGAAGCTGCCTTGTCTCGAACACGACGCTCCAGATCACTGCCTTGCAGATCAGAGACATTATCCTTGAGATTGTTAACGTCCTGCTTCAATACACCCACATCCTGCTTCAAAATTTCCACATCTTGCTTCAAGATAGCTACGTCTTGCTTCAAAACCGCCACGTCCTGCTTCAATACACCCACATCCTGCTTCAAAATTTCCACGTCTTGCTTCAAAACCGCCACGTCCTGCTTCAATACACCCACATCCTGCTTCAATACACCCACATCCTGCTTCAATACACCCACATCCTGCTTCAATACACCCACGTCCTGCTTCAATACACCCACATCCTGCTTCAATACACCCACATCCTGTTCTATGTGATCAACCTTTTTGACTAATGGCCTGAATTCCTCCTCCTTGAAGCGCGCAAAGTCCTCAGGCATTCTCAAAAGTGCAGGGCTCAAAAGCTCTCTACGAAGTGCCTCACGCCATTTTTCATTGGTACGGATGATTTCATACAGGTCATCGATGGTCCGTATGAAATAACCCGGCTCAGAAGCAACCTGGTTGACATCCTTTTGACGGGTTGTAATCTCACTCATGGCACACATCCTTTCAGCAGATTACACAAAAAACTTTCATAAACTATTCCATAGAAATTGTCATCTGTAAATCATGATTATATAAAATATACATTATTCGGCAGGATTGCTTCATCGGACTTACGCCCTCCTCGCGATGACGAGGAATGGCGCAATTGCTTCATAGATTCACTCCTCACAATGACTGGAAAAGGACGGCTGAATGGCTTCGTTTCCCTCACAATAACGAGAACACACCACATACGTCATTACGAGCCTGACATCAGGCAGGCGCGGCAATCTCATAAAGTTTTTAATAAAAAATGGGCGACCATGAGGCCGCCCAAATAGCACTTTCTGCGCCTAACGAATTACTGTGTCACAACGCACGCCCCGCCGTATGCCACATAGCGATTCATGATCTCTACGGCATCGGTGAGATTGACCACACCATTGTTGTCCACGTCCGCCACCTTGGCCTCGTCATCCTGCAGGCTATAGAGATTCAGGAAGTAATAGAATGTCCACAGGGCATCCTGAGGCGTCAAAAGCCCACTGCCATCCACATCGCCTGGGCAGACCAGCTTGAAATTACCCGCTGTAAGCGGCACACCGGCTATATCATCCACTGCATTGGATGGAGTTACACTGGCTATTGTGCCTGGCGCTGCGTTGCGATTGATAGAAAAACGCAAGTATATCAATGTTTTGGTTGCACCTGGCTCGATAACCTTGTCTGTAGCCTCCGCATGACCCGCTATGCGCACACGGCCGCTGGACACCTGCTGCCCTGTAACGGTCCAGCCTGAGAGGTCACTGGGTGTGCTTACCCCTGTAAAGACCAATATCTGCGGATCAAAGGTAACATCCATACCCCATGCATCTATGGCCACGCTGGGCACACCACTTATCTCGATGGGCACGGTCACAGTTGATCCCGCCTTGCCTATGCGATTCACCACAGAAACACCTGTGGGCCGCACGCGAACAGTGATACTGCCACTTCCCACATTGCCGTCGTTGTCGGTAACCTGCACGGTAAAGGTGAAGAGATCCGACACCTGAGGCGCAGTCCAGCCCACAGATTGAGCAGTTGGTGGCGCTGGGTTAAAGGTGCCAGTATCCGTTCCACTGCGCGGCACCACAGACCAGGAATAGAGATATGGGGCTGTTCCACCGCTGACCGATGCCCCCAAAGTGATAGAGCCGCCCAAAGGCACCACGGATGCGCTGGCCGTAGGCGTGACTGTCACGGTCTGGGCACCGGTAAATGAGAGCTTCAAAAGGCCGACTTCTCCTTTGTAGCCATTGTCCGTGCCCATTTGCAAGACCTCACCCACCACAACCATGCTGTTCGTCCCGTACTTGGCTGCTATGCCGATGGCCTGCCCTGTCACGCCATAAGTGGTCCCAGCCAGCGGAGTGGCCGGATTGGAAACATTTACCACTGCCACACGAGAGGTCTGGCCCAAGACTGTATCGTTTGTGGAAGACAGCACAAGATAATACTTGGAGTTGGCGGTATCGCCCACGAACGCCAGGTTGTTCACCTCTGTCTCGGCAGTATATGTCCCAACCACAGCAGCGGAGGACGGCGTACTCACATCCACTATCACGATCTTGTTTCCTGAAGTGGCAGTCTGCACCAGCACATAGGCATAATATGCCGAACCCTGCTGGCCGATCACCACTTTTTTGGCATAGCCACTCAGAGTCGCACCAGTGATTTGAGCAGCCGTAGTGGGATTGGACCAATTGCTGAAACTTGCATCACCTGTATCCAGTATCAAGAGCCCCTGATCTCCATAGGCCACATGCACAAAGGAACTGGCTGTGCGTTTGTCGATGGCAATACCCTCGGCCACACCTGCGCCCTGCATGGCCAAAGAACGGTTCAACGTAAATTTGTTGGCTGTCGTAATGCCATAATCCATCAAAAGCACGCCGGCATCTCCATCGGCCACAGCCACCTTAAATTGACCAGCAGCAGTCTGAGAGGCATCCACTCCACGGGCAATACCTGGAGTATTGTAGGCCTCGATGTTGGCTGATGTCTCGTCATACAAAAATGCACCACCCACGGCAGTCAACTGCATCTTTTTGATGCCTGCAGGACCAGATGCCACAAAGACATGAACGGTAGTCGATGTGCCCGAATCCGCTGCTGCATACAGATCATAAGGTGTGCCAGCCAGGTTGGTCCCTGTACCTTCGGCAGAATAGATACTGTCCCAGGCCAGGTCAAAGCCGTATTTACCACCTTGGGCATCGGCCTCCTTCTGAGGCACCAGCTTCCATGGAGTTCCACTGGTATCGACCTGATAGAGTTTGAGGCCACCGGCCTGATCCAGCACCACGGCATAGTCGTTTGTGCCATTGTTGACGATGCGAGTGGCAACAGCTGCTACGGACTCGTCCCACTGGTAATTGAGTTTAAGTTCAGGCGCTGTGTTCATGGTAGTGCCGCCTATATCCTTGAAGCCACCGCCGCCATCCGCCACATAGATATTGCCAATGGTAGTAGCACTGACCGTGCCTGCAAATCCAAACACCTTTTCCGTGGTGCCTGTAGTATCCAGGGCAGCAACATAGCTCAGAGTCAGGGTATCAGGAGAGGCTGAAGCACTACCTCCGCTCTTGAACACATAGAGCCCGCCTGTGCCACCTGCCACAGCCAGCCAGCCAGCCCTTCCACCAGCAGTGCCTGCATCATTAAATGCCACGCCATAGGAATCCAGATTTGGGACCTCACCCTGCGTGAGATTGCCCTTGTCTTCCAGGCTATAGGATGTGCCGGAATTGTCCAGCTCAAAACCATGAATACCGTTGTTAGTGGCAATGAAGATGAGGACCTCGGTATTGGCTTCTGTGGTATCCACCGCTGCATTGGCATATACCGTCACATCCCGTGCAGTGCCGTCAAAGGTGCCCTGGGCCGCATCTGAGAATGAATCAGTTGGGCTGGTACCTCCGATATTGGCTGTATTGATGGCCTTCACCACGATGTTATCAGGCCCAACTATAAACAACAGATCAGCCGCTGTTCCGGTCACATTGGCATTCACTGCCGTGATGGCATTGGGGGCAAAGCTCGTCCGCAAAATATCGAAGGCAGGAAGCCCTGTATTGGTGTCAAAGGCATCACTTGAATTATCAAAGGCGATGAGAAACACGGCTCCACCTACAGCACCCTGCTCGCGAGCGCTGACGGCAAGATAGGTCTTTGTGGGACCAGCTGTAGAATCCTTGACTATAACCAGGTCTGTTGGCTCATACTGCTTCATGTTGTCGGCCGGATCATATATTCTGACATATTTAGGGTCAGAAAGTGAGCCTGTCGTGCTCAGCGAGTATTTTATGAGGTACCCGCCTGAAAGTGCAAAGACCGTATCATATTCAATATCAGGCGATGCACCAGCATCGTCCGCCACCACACGTGTGACAAACAGAGGCACCTCCTCCGTGCCCATGGTCACGCTGGTTTTGCGGTCTATGATGCCATAGGTAGGGGTGGTGCTGTCGTAATTAAATGTCACAAGCCCTCCCTCTCCCATGGCCAAAATCAGCTCCGCTCCTCCGGCAGCAGTCACCCCTTTCACGCCGTCATACACATAACTTTGCAGGTTGTTATACTCAGGTAAGGTGGCAGTGGTGACCTGATCCTTTGGGGTTTCATAGAGCTGAGAGAGCGTAGCAGCAGACCAAGCATTGCCGTTCAAGAGAGACAGCAGAAACAGTAGCAACACCCCTGACAAAATGCTCGAAAATTTCTTTTTCATAATCGCCTCCTAAACGATCAGTATTACTGAACCACCACCGTAGTTGACAGTCTGATTTCATTTTGACCATATCTCATAACAGCAGTTAATGGATAACTTCCAGGCGGAAGAGAGATGCTTGGAAACACCAGATAGGCCGTCCCCCAGATGAATTCGTAGTACCACTGAGACAGAGAAACTATGGGCGCCAAAATATCGACGCCATCATATTCAAGGGAAAGCCCTGTAAGCTGTTCCACATGAGGCACCACCCAGAAGAGATTTCCATTTCCCACATTCGGCACACTCCAGAAAACCGGCGCATTCAGCTGCTGATGGCCGTATGCCCATGCCCTGTTGGGATTCACCCCTGCCAGAATGTCCGTGAGATCAGTTGGGTTAAAGGCAAAGAGATAAGGCCCCATACCCAGCACTCGAAAACGCATGGGCACAGTCAGCATGGCGGCAGCAGGGTTCATGGACATCACACCAACCCGTATCTGAGCGCCCGACGGCATGGCAGTATTCATAGCATCGGCAGTGGAATCCGCTTCCATAAACTGCAGCCGATCCGCCGAATATGTGAGACCAAAGCCTGCCGATCCAACGGGATTACCGCCATTGGAAATAATTACCTCCAACGACAAGGTATTGCCGCTTACGTTCATATTGCCGATATTTATGCTTGCAGCAATGGAAGCGGCAGGCAAGGAAAGGCAAAGAGGCAAAAACAACAGCCATGACAGCCCATAACGACGAAGCCTTATGACCACCTGACTCAAAGACATAATGCCCCCTTTTTCTAAAATCACTCCGACAAAAAGATTGTTTTGATGTTTTTATCGACAGCTTATTTAATTGTCTTAAGGAAAGCAAAAAAGATGCCAGAGAATACAGGAACGATTTGCCGCCTATCGTGTGTTACCAGTCCCCTGATGCACCACCACCGCCAAAACCGCCACCACCGCCGGAAAAACCGTCTCCTCCTCCACCTGAAAAACCACCGCCGCCAAAACCGCCTGAATAGAAACCACCCCCAATGCCCCTGCCGCCCATGGCCATGCCCATGAACAGGGCTATTATGCCGATGATTACGGCCCAGATAAGGGAAGAGAGTATGAACCAGGTCAAGGCCGCCGCTATCAAAAAGGTAAATGCCCCGCCTAAAAACCTGCCGAATATGAGGCGCAAAAACACACTGCCTGCTATGGCGCTGAAGAATACGGTGATGAAGAGTATGGGAAGCGCACCAGAACCACTGGTGCCGCTCCTTTTGGCCTTAAGTATAGTGAGAGGAGGAAGGGGCTCACCGGACACAACCTTGATGATGGCGCTTATACCCGCATCTATACCGCCATAGAAGTCTCCGCGTTTGAAAAAAGGTGTGATCACCTCGCTTATGATGCGCTTTGCTACGGCATCAGGCAGGGCCCCTTCCAGGCCGTAACCCACCTCTATGCGCATCTTTCTGTCGTCTTTGGCTACAAGCAACAACACACCGTCATCCACGCCCTTTCTCCCCAGCTTCCACACATCCACCACACGAATGGAATACTGTTCTATGGTCTCAGGCTGGGTTGTCGAAACCATGAGAACGGCTATCTGCGCCCCCTTTTCCCCTTCAAAGGCGGCAAGTTTTGCCTCTAACGCCGATCTCTGGGCAGGGGTCAATGTGCCGGTGAGGTCCATCACGCGAGCAGTGAGCGCTGGCACAGGCTGCTCGGCAAGACAGACATTCACTCGGCACATTAGACAGGCTGCAATGCCCAGAAATACGACAAACAGCCTAAACTGACGCATTGCAAGGGCTGAAAATAAAAATGTCATGTCATCACTGTTTGGGACCGAAATCCACCTTCGGTGCCTTTGCTATGTCCTTCTCGTTTTCCACCTCGAAATTGGGTTTGGTGGTATGGCCAAAGAACTTGGCAGTGAGATTGCTCGGGAAAGAACGAATGGTGACATTATAGGCCTCCACTGCCTTGATATAGCGGTTGCGGGCAACGGTGATGCGGTTTTCAGTGCCTTCAAGCTGGGCCTGAAGGTCCCTGAACACACCATCCGCCTTGAGCTGGGGATAATTCTCCGCCACCACCAGAAGGCGGGACAAGGCCGAGGACATCTCTTTTTGAGCGGCCTGAAACTTCTTGAAGGCTTCAGGATCGTTCAGAAGCGCCTCGTTGGCCTGAATGCTGCCAACTTTGGATCTGGCCTCAGTGACCTTGGTCAGCACATCCTTTTCGTGTTCCGCGTAACCCTTCACCACATTTACCAGATTGGGCACCAGGTCAGCCCTGCGCTGATACTGATTCAGCACCTCCGACCAGGCGGCCTTTACCGCCTCATCCTGCTGCTGAATGGTGTTGTAGCCGCAGCCCGAGAGTTGCACTATCAGCAACATCACGAAAAACACACCCAAAGACTTCTTCAGAAAAGGCATAGCGTCCTCCTTTATTTTGAATAAAAAAATTGTATGATAAAACACTAATAATCGCAGGGTATATTGTCAATGAATTTGAAATATTATCTGCGTATTTCAAACCCCGTCAAACCTTGATTCAAGTCCTCTTCTGTAACATCGATCTTCGTGACACGTGCGAGAGGCGGCCCATTCCTACACCACTCGACAAAGGCATTCACATCCTTTTCGGACCCCTGGGCCAGGGCCTCCACTCTGCCATCCGGCAGATTGCGCACCCAACCACTTAAGCCAAGCCGTCTGCCTTCATCATACGCACTGGCCCTGTAAAACACGCCCTGTACTCGTCCTGATATCAACAGATGAACACATTTCATACAATACCCCCTGAATGAAGCCATTGAAAAAATATCTGAATGGAACAACCATAAGGATTGCCATTATAAAACCACTCTGTGACAACTCGAAGGGACTTGCGATTCCTCAAGGCTGCGATGTATTTGAATATCGAGATTAACTGCAACGGGAAAAACCGCATGACCTGCATACCATGCACCCGCTTTCAGGCTCCATGGTGGCACCGCACTCAGGACACAATTTCATATCATCCATTTTACGCTGCACATCCACCTGAGCCGCCGAGGCCAAGACACGAGCCATGGCATCAGGGCATGAAAGTATCTGCTGCCCTTCCTGCCAGATGGGAGAGGGGCACCTTATGCCTGCCAACTGCTTCACTATGGCCTGCGTACTGATGCCGGAACGCAAGGCCAAAGAGATGAGGCGGCTCTCCGCCTCGATCTGACACGCAGCACAACCTCCAGCCTTACCCATCTGGGCAAAGACCTCACATAAATCCTTATCGTCTCGATTGACCGTGACATAAAGGTATCCACAGCCTGTTCTCACACGCTCCGTCACGCCGGTGGTGCGTACAGGCCTGGGCCTTGGTACGATCTTGCCGTTAGAGACATAAGGCTGTTCCTCCACAGGCTGCGGCTGCGATACCGGCTGAACCTGAGTCTGCTTCGCCTCGTCTTTTCCGTCCTTCTTGAGATTCAGCACCTGAACAGGCCTGCTACCGTAACGATAAATGGTGATACCCTTTAGGCCCTGATGCCAAGCCAAAGAATATGCCCGTCTAATGGCGTCCTTTGTGGCATTTTCCGGAAAATTAATGGTCTTTGAAACCGCATTGTCCGTATGCCTTTGAAATGCGGCCTGAATGGCTATGTGGTCATCGGGAGAAACGTCCATAGATGTCACGAAGATCCGTTTGATCTCCTCGGGTATCTCCTGAAATCCCTGAATGGAACCGGCCTGGGCTATGCGCTCCAACAGCTCCTCCGAATAGATACCTGCCCTTTGAACAGCCTTCAGAAAGAGGGGATGGGCCTCTGCCAGTTCCGTACCGTCCAGGACACGTTTGATATAACTGACGGCGAAAAGGGGCTCTATGCCGCTGGAGGCGCCGGCTATCATGCTGATGGTGCCGGTAGGTGCGATGGTAGTGGTGGTGGCGTTTCGCATGAACGGAGTCTCCGGCCTGTCGTAGATACTGCCCTTATAGGCAGGGAAATTCCCCCGTTTTTGTGCCAATTCCGCGGATTTCAATTTGGATTCCCTGTTAATGAAAGACATCACCTCCTCGGCTACAAGTATGGCGCCGTCTGAATTATACGGTATGCTCAATGATATGAGCATATCCGCAAATCCCATGATGCCCAAGCCAATCTTACGGGTCTGCAAGGTTTTTTCACGAATCTGAGGTAACGGAAAACGATTGGCGTCGATGACGTTGTCCAGAAAATGCACTGCCTTGCGCACGGTTTCTCTCAGCCTGTCGTAATCGATTTCTCCGTCTTTTACGAATTTGGCCAGATTGATGGAACCAAGGTTACAGGATTCATAAGGCAGAAGCGGCTGCTCGCCGCATGGGTTGGTACTATCGATCTCACCCAGGTGAGGCGTGGGATTGGAACGATTTATGCGATCCAGAAAAACTATGCCCGGTTCACCGTTGCTCCAGGCCGACTCCACGATGAGATCAAAGATATGCTTTGCGGAGACCCGTCTGACCTCTTCACCGGTTCGAGGATTCTTGAGGCCATAGTCATCCCCTCGTTCCACCGCCCACATGAACTCCTCGGTTAGCGCCACAGATATATTGAAATTATTGAGCCTATCGGTTTTGGTCTTGCAGGTAATAAATTTTTCGATATCAGGGTGATCCACTCGCAGAATGCCCATGTTAGCCCCGCGCCTTGTGCCACCCTGTTTGATGGTCTCCGTAGCCACATCGAAGATGGTCATAAATGAGATAGGCCCACTGGCCACGCCGTGAGTGGTTTTTACAGGATCACCTTCCGGTCTTATGCGGGAAAAGGAAAAGCCGGTACCGCCGCCGCTTTTGTGTATCATGGCAGTATGTTTGATCGTTTCAAAGATACTCTCTATGGCGTCCTCCACCGGAAGCACGAAACACGCGGATAACTGCCCCAGCTCTCGGCCTGCATTCATGAGGGTGGGCGAATTGGGCAGAAAACGCATACTGGCCATCTCCTCGTAAAATATATCGGCTATACTCGAAATATCAGCGGACTTATCGTAGAGCGAGTCGGATATGGCCACGGCATGGGCAACCCGATGAAACATGTCTTCCGGTGTCTCGATTACCTTGCCGTTTTCATCCTTGCGCAGATAACGCTTTGCCAGCACGACCAGGGCGTTTTGAGTGAGGGGCAGATTGGTCTTGGGGAGCTGCATCTTCTTTTCCATAAATTCTCCGTTTTTCCTCCTTAAATTATGTTGTTGAACAGGATCGGATTCCAAGCCTGTTTATGGGCATTATATTACAAAATACTACATCTTGTGGTGTCAAGCAAAAATTATAGCCGATATTGTGTCTCTCTAATCAAAAGTCTTCTGGTTGTCAAGCCAAAAACAGCACTTGACCACAGCCCTTGCTTCAGAATATAAAAACAGGGTATTCATTGAAAACGGAGGCATTCCTTTGGAGATTCGACTCTACAACACACTCACACGCACCAAGGAGGTCTTTCAGCCTCTAGAACCAGGCAGGGTCCGCATGTATGTCTGCGGCATAACTGCATATGATCGCTGCCATATCGGCCACGCCCGTTCCGCCATAGTCTTCGATGCCATAGTCAGATATCTGCAAGGCACTGGTTTTGAGGTGACCTTCATTCGCAACTTCACCGATATCGACGACAAGATCATCGCAAGGGCCAATCAGGAGGGCATGGATTCCATGGTATTGGCAGAGCGGGAGATCGGCCATTTTTACGAAGACATGGACAGGCTGGGGGTGCTGCATGCCACCTTCGAACCCAAGGCCACCGAACACATTCAGGAGATCATAGACATGATTCATGTCCTGATTCAAAAGGGACATGCCTATGAGGCGGAAGGAGACGTATATTTCGCTGTGCGCACGTTTCTGGACTACGGCAAACTATCCAATCGCAAACTGGATGAGCTCAAGGCCGGTGCCCGCATAGAACCAGGCGAAAAGAAGAAAGACCCGCTGGACTTCGCCCTCTGGAAGGCCGCAAAACCCAAAGAGCCTTTCTGGGAAAGCCCCTGGGGCAAAGGCAGACCAGGCTGGCACATAGAGTGCTCGGCCATGTCACGCAAATATCTGGGCGACACATTCGACATCCATGGAGGCGGGCTGGATCTCATCTTTCCCCACCACGAAAACGAAATAGCCCAATCCGAGGCTGCTACAGGCAAACCCTTTGCACGCTACTGGCTGCATAACGGTTTTGTAACCATAAACGGCGAAAAGATGTCCAAGTCTCTGGGCAATTTCATCACCATACAGGAAATACTGACCAGACACCATCCTGAAACCCTGCGACTGTTTTTGCTCTCCAAACACTACAG
The DNA here is from genome assembly GCA_041287365.1 of Dissulfuribacterales bacterium. Classification (GTDB taxonomy): domain Bacteria; phylum Desulfobacterota; class Dissulfuribacteria; order Dissulfuribacterales; family DYLC01; genus JAQVIJ01. The sequence continues at coordinate 152,898 of JBEULL010000033.1, forward strand.
GAGCCCGCTTGACTACTCGGAAGAGGCTGTTTCAAATGCCAGAACCGCCCTGTGGCGCATCTATTCTGCCATAATTGAAGCGAGACGCTTTGAGAGTACCCAGAGCAAAAAGGAAAGACCTGTATCAGAAACAGCAAAGGTGGATATCGGACTGCTGAATGAACTTGAAGGACGTTTTATGCAGCACATGTCGGACGACTTCAACACGGCAGGTGCCCTTGGAGCAGTATTCGAAGGCGTAAAGGCCATGAACCGTCTGATGCAGGAGGCGGCCAGGGCGCCCTCCAAAACCGTATTCACCACAATTGTTAAGGCCTCAGAAACCATTCAGCGGCTTGGCCGAATACTTGGTCTGCTTCAACAAGATCCTTCGCATTTTATCCATGATTACAATATGGAATATCTGGCGAGAAATGGCCTGAGTGAAACGAGTATTTTAGCATCCATAGAGAAAAGGGCCATGGCCAGAACACAAAAAGACTGGGCTACAGCAGACGCCATTCGAAACGAACTCGAGGCGCAAGGCATAGCGCTTCAAGATACACTCGAAGGAACTACATGGACTGTAAGGGAGCAAGAATCGACGTAGGGAGATTTCAAAAATTGTTCTTTTGTCCGATTTTTTTGAGCCTCCATGCAAATTGTTGGAATTTTCTATCAGAGTGAATATGAAACAACCTGAATCAAAGAAAACGCAAGAATATTCCCAAGAGACCAGGGACAGCCGCAGACGCCCCAAACGCACCTACACATGTCACGCCTGCGGCAGAACCCTGCCCTTCTGCTGGAATTGTCAGTGCGGCTTTGCCATCTGTGACGACTGCATGAAGGAAAACCGATGGGGCATGAGCAACGGCCCCACCTGGATATGCCCTGATTGCGAGCGGATACACATGTTTTAACCGCAGATCACAGAGACTCAGCCTCGGCCTCCACATCCCTCACCATCTCTTCGATAAGTTGCAGGCCGCTCATCCAAAACTCCCTGGAATTTATATTCACACCAAACGGCTTCATCAATTCCTCCGGCGTCTTGCTGCCGCCTGCGGATAACAGCTCCAGATAACGCTCCACGAACCCCTGCATTCCATTCTTGAACAGGGAATAGAGCGAAAGCACCAGAAGCTCGCCAAAGGCATAGGCATAGACATAGCCCGGCTTATGCACGAAATGCCCGATGTAGGCCCACCAACGGGCGTAATCATCGGTGAGCGTTACACTACCTTGAAACATCTCTTTTTGTGTCTTAAGCCAGATATTGTCAAAGTCATCGAAGGACAATTCCCCTTGTGTACGCCTTGCATTATGAATAGCATCCTCGAACCGGTTCATGGCCACCTGCCGAAACACGGTGGCGAATATGGACTCCAGCTTGGAACATGCCAGTGCCAGCCGTTCCTTTTTGTCTGTAAGCCGATTCATCAGGCTATGAAAGACCAAGAGTTCTGCAAAGACCGAGGCCGTCTCTGCAAAGGTAAGGGGCGTATTGCTGTTAAAATAGCCTTGAGATGCTGCCAGCACCTGATGCACGCCATGCCCCAATTCATGGGCTACTGTCTCCACATCCCGCAGATTGCCTGTATAATTCACGAGTACATAGGGATGGACCGAGGGCACGGTGGGATGTGCAAAGGCGCCGGATGTCTTGCCTGCCACAACCGGCGCATCTATCCACTTTTCATCAAAAAAACGCTGAGCAATCTCTGCCATTTGCTGGCTGAAACCTGTGAATGCCCGTATTACCATTTCACGGCATTCAGACCAGGACGCCATGGTTGTACTGGCAAAGGGCAAAGGCGCGTAACGGTCATAATCAAAGAGCTCCTCAAGCCCAAGCAGTCTGCGCTTCAAGGCATAATAGTGCTGGACAATGTCGTATCTGCTGGTCACAGCGGAGATCAGTGCATTGACCGCCTCATCCTCCAACTCATTTGCAAGATTCATAGAACGAAGCCAGTGAGGATAGGAGCGCAGACGGTCTTCGATCATCTTTTCAGCCAGGACCGTATTGAAGATATGAGTAATCACCGTAGAGACAGACTTCAATCCATCGGTGAGTTCCCTGGCCGCCTCTCTGCGCACAGCCCTGTCCGGTGAATAGAGATCGGCCAGCACCTCCTCTTGTGGACGTCTACGTTCACCGTAGCGCTGCTCTGCAAATACCTTTTCAAACAGATTTACCCAGGCTGAAACACCCACAGGCGACAGCTCCAACAACAGCCTCTCTTCCTGATGACTCAGAAGATGAGGTCTGTAACGCCGAATGTTTTCGAGATAATGGCGGTAACGGCCCAAGGCAGGGGATTCCAGCAGTTTTTTTGCCTCATCGTTGGAAAGATTTGCCCACTCCAGGTCAAAAAACACCAGTTCTTTGACAATGAAGGATGTCTGTTCCTTTATTTTCTGCAAAAATGCCCCGGCCTCAGAATTGGTGACCTGAGTGGAAAAGTTCAGGCTCGCAAAGCTGCTCACACGACCGACCATTTCCAGTAGTCGTTCCATACGGGAGAGCAACTCGAAAAACTCCTCTGCCGCAAGCACTGCCAAACGGCCTGCAAAACGCCTCGCTATCGCCTTTGCCTCGGTCTCACATGCCGCCATATCCTGGGCAATGCGGTCATCCGAAATGCCCTGATATAAATGGGTTATATCCCATCTTACAGAGGCCACACCAAGATCCATGGTGAAAGACTCTCCCTTTTTTACAGCCGCTTTGTTCTGGCTCATAACCATCCTTTCAAAGAAAAACTTGATTTTAATTTCTGATATAGTAAAAATCCTATCATCATTATGAATATATTGGCATTACTTATAACTTGCCATGACCATCACAATCCACCGTAATTTTGATCTGTGGCGGTTTGGGCGTATAATAGACCAATAACCTTTTGGGAAACTTCCTTATAATTTTGAATGATGCAAATACACAAGTCAAGCACCACCATAATATTATTCTATTGCAGCCTGCTTTGTTTTACTTCAACAGATGCAAATGCCTTTCAGACACATGGAAACCCGGAAGGCATCTATGTACATCAGGCCGCACACCTGTTTTTTGCCGCATCCTGCACACTTTTGTACCGGCAACTGAAAAAAAACGGCTTCCTCGAGATGGACGGCTGGCATTCCATAGGAAACGGCATAGTATGGCTGATCCTCTGGAATGTCTGGACGATCACAGGCCATACAATAGAAGAACTCCTGCCTGCCTCAAATATCGTCAAAGACATACCATCCCCCGTCATCTATCTCGATTCATGGGTGGCATGGGCCTATATAGTCTTCAAATGCGACCATTTTCTCTGTGTCCCAGGCATGTATATGATCTATAAGGGTGTAAAAAAGATCGCGGCTTCACCGAATCTGATTCCCAGGTTTCCTCTATGACGACATTCCCTCTATACCCAATCTGGGGAATAGACATGCTGGGCAGCAGCCTCATGATCCTCATCAGCGCAGGCTGCATACATCACACTCGGAAAATACTCTTGACCCATGTCCAGCACCCGCTCGCACGCTATCTCGTGTGGTTTACCTATGCGCTTTTGATATTTGCGATCTCCAGGTCATTCGGTCATATCCTGAAACACATCCTCTATTTTCTGGACATGAACTGGCTCTGGAAAGGACTATCTCCCATAAGCGGGGCCATCAATTCCATCAGTTTCATCATCATAGCCTCTGTCACTCTTTTCTTCGGAAATGTCTATGACATCATGCTGCAGATGCTCAAGGACAGAAAAAGAATAGAACAGACCAGTAAGGAGATGCTGAAACTCACCAACGATCTGGAAAACATCATCTCCGAACGCAGCAAGGCCGAAATGTCCCTGAGACTGGCCCACGAAATACGCAATCCGGTCATGGTGATCAGCGGCATGATCCGTTCTTTATTGAAAAAAAACGACGATATCCGAACACCGCAATTTCAAGCCATAATGGACGAGGTGCAACGGCTGAACGAGTTGGTCACCAGCTTCGAAAAAAACATAATTCTACCACAGGTACACTATACGCAATTGGAGCTGAACTCACTGACCGAAGAGGCCATAGAGCTTGTCCGCCCCCTGGCTGAACAAAAAAAACAGGTCATTTTACTTAACCGAAGCCCTTTGAACCTGTTTTTCTATGGAAACCGTCAGACGGTAATCATGGCCATCAAGCATGTGATAGGCAATGCCATCGAGGCGTGTCCAGAGGCCGCTACCATAGAGATCACCACCGATCTCACTGAAAACGGCAATACGTTAACGATTGAAGACAACGGTCCTGGCATTGCGCAGGAAATACTGGAACACATCTTCGAACCCTTCTATACCACACAGAAGGGCAAGACCACCGGCCTCGGGCTGGCGTATGTCAAGCAGATCATAGAGGACCATCGTGGCTCCATTCATATCTCGAGCCCAGAGGGCAAAGGCACTATTGTCAGGATATATTTCCCCGCGTATTACCCCATCAAATAGACGGCAAGACCGGAATAGATTGCAAAGTCAAATGCGAAGATGCAGCCATCAAGATTCTTCAGACACCGCTATTCATTAGAAGACAATCAATCCGCCTTTTTTCTCAAAAATGTCGGGATCTCAAACTGATTCCAATCCATGTCATCGAGGCTCATGGCGTTGTTCTGGACACCGACTTCTTTTTTGACACCCCTGCCTGCCTGAAGACCAGGAATCCTTTCATCTGGACTCGCCAATTCCTTCTTTTTATCCATAAAATCCACAACCTCGGCCTTGGGGCAGGCATCACGCTTACCGATGCCGGTAGCTATTATGGTAACACGCAACTCATCTCCTGCGTTGTCATCCATGACCGTCCCTATCTTGATGTGCGCATCCTCGTGGGCTTCGTTGTAGATGAGTTCCGATGCCTGAGTCAGCTCTTCCAGTTTGAAGGTATCCGGATGGGCCGTAATATTCATCAAAATGCCATATGCCCCGCTGATGGACACATCCTCCAGCAATGGATTGGCTATGGCCATCTGAACCGCCTCCACCGCCCTTCTTTCACCCCTGGAAACACCGGTACCCATAATGGCAAGCCCCATGTGCTCCATTACGGCACGCACGTCCGCAAAGTCCACATTCATATGACCACGCACAAGAATCAGGTCAGAGATGCCTCGTACAGCGTAATACAAAACCTCGTCCACCTTGCGATATACATCCAGAAGTCTGCTGGAGGTGTCGAGATTCTTGATGCGGTCGTTTGGAATGGTGATAATGGTATCCACCACCTGTCTTAACCGCTCCAGACCCTCCTCGGCCTTTTTCATGCGCTGTTTACCCTCAAATGTAAAGGGCTTGGTCACCACCGCCACGGTCAGGGCGCCGAGTTCCTTGGCCACCTCGACTATCACAGGGGCTGCGCCTGTGCCTGTGCCTCCTCCCATGCCGGCTGTTACGAATACCATATTACTGCCGGCCAACACCTCACGAATCTCGTCTATACTCTGCTCAGCGGCCTCTCTGCCCACCTCAGGTTTTGAACCTGCACCAAGCCCGGCAGTAAGTTTCTTTCCCAATTGTATCTTGATATCAGCCCTGGATGTCTCTAATGCCTGTATGTCGGTATTGGCCACAATAAAATCCACTCCAAGTATCTTGGATGCGATCATATTGTTTATGGCGTTTCCTCCACCGCCACCCACTCCCACAACCTTTAATTTTGCAGTTGGAGTAGTCTCAACAAATTCAAACGACATATTCCCCTCCTTCATCAAAACTTGAACCACGACTTCATTTTGGTCAGCAATCTGTTGAATATATTGCCGTCCCGAATGCGAAATTTCCTGTCTACATTGTGCTCCAGACCGTGCAACACCAAGCCGATGGCAGTGGCGTACATGGGTGTATTGACCATGTCCACCAACCCTGTGATGTGCTGGGGGTACCCTACGCGAGTCGGAAGCTGGAATATCTGATCCGCCAGTTCGGCCATGCCGGGCAACAGGGCTGAACCGCCTGTAATAACCACGCCAGATGCCACCTTGTCCCTTGAAACGACACGGGACATCTCCTGCTCCACAAGCCCAAGCACCTCTTCCACACGAGGCTCCAGTATCTCGGCCAACACGTGCCGATACAGCAGTCTCGGCTTGCGGCCTCCCACACTGGGCACCTCTATGGTCTCATCAGGAGGTACAGCGGAAGCAAGACAACTGCCATACTGTATCTTCAAACGCTCGGCCTCGTTTATGGGAGTCTTCAGGCCTATGGCAAGGTCATTGGTGAGATTGTAACCTCCCAGCCCGATAACCGATGTATGTTTTATGGCTCCTTCCACAAAAACCGCCAGATCGGTAGTACCGCCTCCAAAATCCACCAGCGCCACACCAAGCTCTTTTTCCTCCTTGCTCAACACGGCATCCGAAGATGCGATGGGCTGAAGCACTATATCCACCACATCCAGACCAGCCCTGTTGGCGCAGGCCACCAGATTCTGAGCCGCAGTGACCGCAGCGGTCACTATGTGCACCTGTGCCTCGAGCCTCACACCGCGCATTCCCACAGGGTCCATGATACCGGCCTGATCATCCACCTTGTATTCCTGCGGAATTACATGCACCATCTCTCGATCCAGAGGAATCGCTACGGCACGAGCAGCGTCTATAACTCTATCTATGTCCTCCTGGGACACCTCCGGCCCCTTGATGGCTATCACTCCATGGCTGTTAAATCCCTTGATATGGCTTCCAGCGATACCAATATACACCTGCCCTATCTCACAACCAGCCATGCGTTCCGCATCCTCCACGGCCTTTTTTATGGAACGCACAGTACTTTCCAGATTGACCACCACACCCTTTTTAAGCCCTACAGATGGATGTGACCCCACACCGATTATATCTATGCCATCTTCTGTACAGACTCCCACCACAACACATATCTTGGTAGTGCCTATATCAAGCCCAACTATTATATTTGATGTCTTGTCAGACATATAGTTTCCTCATTTAAGCCGCACCACAGCGCGATCCTTCCCATAATCCAGATCAATGGCCTGAAGCCGATCATAATTCCCTGACTTATATAAATGAAACAAGATATTTTCAGCCTTTGCAAACTGCTGTTTGACATCGGTTGCAGAAAATAAAATTGGCACATTCTTATCCGCTGTATAAACAGTCAGCTCCCCTGATTCAGCCACATGTATCTCCTTTATATTGCCAATCCCAAGAGTCCTGGCCCCTTTCTGCGCCATTTTCAAAAGTTCCATGCTGGTTACGGCCTCAGCCGGCAAGCTGCCCTGCCGCACGCCATCCTGTTTCAAACCAGTGATCACAGGCAGCCCATCCACGGATTCCGAGGGCTTCAGTTCCTTAAACAAAACCCCTGATGCATTCACCAGATATTGCTTATTCCCTAACGATACCACCGCAACCGGCAGATGCTCCTTGACATGGATATGCACAGAAGAAGGAAATCTGCGCTCAACGAAGGCCTTTTCAATCCATGGATTCGCTTCAATGGCCTTTTCCACAGCATGCACATCCATATTCAAAATGTTGGTAGTGGATGAAAGACCGCTCAACTTCAATATTTCCTCCTCGTTCAGATGCCGGCTCGGCTCGATGCGAATGGACTGCACACAAAATACATAACTGTGGCTAAGATAATTCCATGCATAAATACCTCCAAATACCAAAGACACCGCTGCCACACACCACAGCATGGTCTTCCCACCCAATCTCTTGAGCAGATTCCATCTGGCCCTCTTTCTGGCCATGGTCCTGGCCGAAGATCGATATCTTGTGTTGAAACGAGTGGAAGCCTCAAACATACTCCCTCCAGACAGCCACTTCAGGCGCCAATACAATACCGGTCTGCGCAAATACGGTCTCTTTGGCCAGTACCATGAGCTCAAAGACCTCGCCAAAGCCAGCCTGGCCAAGATTTACAATAAAATTGGCGTGTTTTGAAGATATCTGAGCATCTCCTATACGCTTTCCTTTAAGTCCACACATCTCGATTAACCGGCCGGCCGAATCCCCTTCTGGATTTTTGAACACACAACCAGCGCTTCTGCTGCCTATGGGCTGAGTACTGCGTCTGCGTCCCATTATCATTCTGACATTACACATCAAATCCGATATAGAATATGGCATCAGTGAAAATCTCACAGCGCTTACAAGCGCATCGTCAGGCGGAACAAGCCGCCTGTATTCAAACCTCAGGGCCTCCCTCGAATACCATTGGCTCTCACCAGGAAAGGTAAAGAGCACCGCATCAATTATCGAAGATATCTCCATGCCGTTGGCACCTGCGTTCATGGATACAGCGCCGCCCACACTCCCAGGTATACCGGCCAGTCGTTCGAGACCTGAAAGACCATTTTTGACCGCCCAGGCCAGCAATCGCTGTAACGGCACGCCAGCCTCCGCCGTAACCCCTATGAATTCGAGCCCGCCGGCAAACTGAAGCTGAGGGGCAAGGTACCTGTTCAACCCCCCAAGGCTCAATACCATATCCACTCCTGCATCGTCTATGAGCAGATTGCTGCCGTTTCCAAGGATTCTATAACCTTGTCCATAACGTTTGAGCAGAAAAAGCGCCTGCTCAAGGGCTCGAATGGTCCTTGGCACCAAAAAAAGCCTGGCCTTTCCACCGATGTGAAAGGTGGTTAAAGGTGCAAGGGGCACATTTCGAGTGATCTCAAGGCCGTCTACGGCCGAAAGCTCCGATTCAAGCAATTGCCTGGCCATTGAGAAGCTGTGACAACATAGTATAACCTACCTGTCCTATGGACCCTGCTCCCAGGGTCAGCACCACATCTCCCTGCCGTAATATCCGTGAAACACACTCCGGAAGCTCGCTCACACTGGGCACAAAACTCACAGGGCAACCTGTCTCCTCTATTTTTCTGGCCAGTCTCTCTCCACTCACTCCCACTATGGGCCTTTCGCTGGCCGGATATATCTCAGTAAGAAACAACATATCCGCATCCTGAAACGCCGCTGGGAACTCATCCATCAGGGCCAGCGTACGGGTATAGCGATGGGGCTCGAACAGTACCACCAGCCTTCTGTCAGGCCAGCAGTAGCGGGCTGTCTTCAGTGTGGCCCCTATCTCCGTGGGGTGATGGGCATAGTCATCCACAAATGTGATACCATCGCGCTCACCTATCACCTCGAATCTTCTGCCCACCCCCTGATATTCATAAAGTCCCCTGCTGATGGCATCAAAAGGCAATTCCAATTCGAGACCGATAGCCATGGCAGCAAGTGAATTACGCAGATAGTGCAGCCCGGGCACTCGAAGACGTATCTCTCCCAGCCCTTTTCCTCTGAAAACAGCGCGATAGCGCACACCAAAACCGATCAACTCTATGTCCACAGCCCTCAAATCCGCCTGTTCACAGGTGCCATAGGTCAGATAACGCTTGCGCAGGCTGGGCAGCAGAGAAGCAATGGCTGAATCGTCGGCGCAGAGAACGGCAAGGCCGTAAAATGGAATCTTTTCGATGAATTCATAAAAGGCCGCAACGATGTTGTCCATGTTTGAATAAAAATCCAGATGCTCCCTGTCGATATTCGTCACCGCCACTATGGATGGCGTAAGGCGCAAAAAACTGCCGTCGCTCTCATCTGCCTCTGCCAGAAGAAAATCGCCGTTGCCCCACACGGCATGCGTACCCAACGCCTTAACCTTGCCTCCTATGATGACAGTCGGGTCCACGCCACTCGCCTGCAGCACAGAGGCCGCCATGGATGTGGTGCTGGTCTTGCCGTGGGCTCCTGCCACAGCAATGCCGAACTTTTTCAGACGCATGAGCTCTGCCAGGAGTTCGGCGCGGGGTATGATGGGTATGTTGGCCTGATGAGCGGCCAGAATCTCCGGATTGTCCGGTGGGACGGCAGAGGAATAGACCACGACATCCGCACCCTGAATGTGCTTGGCTTCATGGCCTTTGTAAATTATGCCCCCTGATACGGCCAGTTTGTTAGTAATGTCCGTGGAACGCAGGTCGGAACCGGAAACCTTATAGCCCAGTTGTAAAAGCACCTGGGCCAGGCCGCTCATACCTATACCACCCACTCCCACAAAATGAATATGTTGTCTTTTATACATAACGGCTCCAAAAAAAATAAATTCACAAATGTCCTATTTGCGCAGTTCCAAAAGCGCCGTTGCAATGCGCTCAGCGGCATCAGGTCTGGCCAGGTCAAACGCCCTTTCGCTCATGGCAGCCAAAAGGCCATCATCGTCCAGCAATCTCTGTATCTCGCTCGCCAGCCGAACCGCGCCTATCTCGTTTTCGCGAAAACACAAGGCAGCACCTTTTTGAGCCAAATACATGGCATTTGCCTCCTGATGTCCGGCAGCCCCTGTATATGGCACAAACACAGCAGGCGTGCCTGTGACAGCAACCTCTGCAACCGTACCCGCGCCGGCCCGAGCCACCACAAAATTCGCCCAAGAGTATGCCTGGGCCATATCCTCGATGAAAGGCACGACCTTTGCATTGACTCCAGCATCTTCATAGAGCTTGCGCACCGTTTCTTCATCTACTTTACCAGTCTGATGCCACACTTCAAGAAAAAATCCTGACCTGCTCAAAAGGGTTATGGCAGAACACACAAGCCTGTTCAAACCGCTTGCCCCCTGGCTGCCTCCCAGCACCAGAAGACGATGGCCGTTCAGACCCGACCTTGGCCGCAAACAGGCGAAAGACAACTCCCTGCGAACAGGGTTACCTGTCCATTGTATGTCTTCATGATGCAAAAGCCCCATCGTCCCCTCGAAACTCACCAGGATACGCCTGACAAATCGGGCAGATATGCGGTTTGCAAGCCCTGGAAGCATGTTCTGCTCATGTAAAGCAGCCGGTATTCCCAAAAGCCATGCAGCGACCAACACAGGGCCTGAAACATAGCCTCCCAACCCCAGCACCACATCCGGCCTGAACTCCTTCAACCATCTGCGGGCCACAGCTACATAATACGGCAAGGTCAGCAGGCTCTTGAGCCTGGCGATCCACTGAAAACCCGTCAGTGGTCTCACAGCCAACACCCTGTAGTCCCAACCTTTGGGGCCAAGCAGGGCCGTTTCCATTGGCCTGCCCGTTCCGATCCACAGTATTTCCACCGGCATTTTGGCCTTGATCGCCTCTATCACCGCCATGCCTGGAAACACATGACCGCCTGTACCTCCGCCTGCTACGGCCAGTCTAAGCATCGTGCAACACCTCTGCCAAAAGTCTGTTGACGACCGCCTGAAACACATCACCGCGCTCCGCATAACCCTTGAACAGGTCAAAACTGGCACAGGCCGGGGCCAAAAGCACCGCATCCCCTTGTGCCGCCGCCTCCATCGCCTGTCTCACCGCCTTTTCCATGGCGGAAAGGCCGCCCGTCATATCCACTATTTCATAAACAGGACAGACACCTTCAAAAACCTTTGCGATGGCAGGGCCCTCTTCTCCAAGAGTGACCACAGCCCGAATGCGCCCTTTTTCGGCCCAATCCCTCAATTCATCGTATGCCTCGCCCTTTCCCCTGCCGCCTGCTATGAGCACCACAGACCTGTCCATGGCGGAAAGTGCTGTGTGCACCGCAGCCACATTGGTGGCCTTGGAATCATCGTAAAAATCCACTCCATTTATCTCAGCCACGAACTGAAGCCTGTGGGCAGGAGGCTCAAATGCAGAGATGGATGACGCAATCCCTGACCTGGCCTGCCGGCAATCATAAAGGGACAAAACCAACAAAATGGCCGCCGCCAGATTTTCCAGATTGTGCAGACCCTTGAGCCTCCAGCCAGCGGTATCGTATGTCTCCACACCGTTCATGCCATATATTTCGACAAGACCATCCTTTATCACCGCCCCGGACTCACCACCCCTTTCAAGTCCGAAGGTCATATATTCACTGTGCCCAAGACCAAAACCGTCCAACATGGCGACAAGCCCTGCATTCACCACCGCCTTTGCACCTTTGCTCAAAAAATTCAATCCCCTCAGTTTGCTGGCCGCATACCCATGAAAACCATCATAGCGATCCAGATGATCCGGAGCTATGTTCAAGATGGCAAAGGCATTGAATCTCGGCATGGGCAGCCCCAAAACCGGTTCATTCACAAATGTATCCAGTTGAAAACTGCTCACTTCCAGCACAGCCACTTGATGGCAGTCCTCGTTCACCAGCGAAATCAGGGGACAGCCTATATTTCCGGCCACCACGGGATTCAAACCCATACGCTGCAACATGTCGCCAACCAATTTTGTGGTAGTGGTCTTGCCATTTGTGCCGGTAATGGCCAGAATCGGGCCCTGCCACAGGCTGGCTGCCAGAAACAGCTCACCCACCACAGGAATGCCCATTGCCTGAGCAGACCTCAAAACCTCTATTTTCAAATCTATGCCAGGGCTCACCACCACCAGGTCAAAACGGTCTATGCCATCACAACTGTGCCCACCGGCCTCCATTTCCACGCTATTTGCTTGACACCACTCACAAAACCCTTGATTCCATGCGTAAAACGGCTTTACATCACTAACCCTTACGCAAAAACCCTGGTCAATAGCCCATCGAGCCGTTGCCTGGCCGGAGACACCAGCCCCCAAAATCAATATGTTAGGCATGTCGCTCATCTCAACTTCAATGTACTAATGGCTATCAGCCCCAAGATTATGGAGATAATCCAAAATCGCACTATGACCTTGGGCTCCTTCCAGCCATTGAGCTCAAAATGGTGATGAATGGGCGCCATACGAAAGATACGCTTGCCGCCGGTAGCCTTGAAATATCCCACCTGCAACATCACCGATACGGCCTCCAAAACAAAGACACCCCCTGCAATCACCAGCAGCATCTCCTGTTTCACCAGCACAGCCACCGCCCCAAGGGCACCCCCCAGTCCCAAAGACCCCACATCTCCCATAAAGATGGAGGCAGGATAGGAGTTGTACCACAAAAAACCCAATCCGGCCCCGACCATGGCCCCGCAGAATATCGCAAGCTCTCCAGCGCCCGAAATATATGGAATCTGCAGATACGAGGCTATGGAACTGTGCCCGGCCAGATAGCTGAAAAGGGTATAGACCGCCGCCACAACCACAAAAGGCCCTATGGCCAGACCGTCCAGACCATCGGTAAGATTTACGGCATTCGAAGCCCCGACCACCACCAAAATCGCGAAAAACACGTAAAACATGCCGATATCCGGCCGAAATTCCTTAAAAAACGGCACACTCACCTGTGTGTTCCAGTCACCGAATGTATAGACCAGATAACCTGCCACCAGTGTGAAAAATATCTGGCCAACCAGCTTCCATCTGCCCTGAAGCCCACGGCTGTGCCTCTTCATGATCTTCTGCAGGTCGTCTATCAAACCGATGATACCGAACCCCCACATCACTAAAAGGCCGACCCAGACCAGCAGATTGGTGAGTTCCGCCCAGAGCAACGTGGCTGTGGAAATGGCTCCAATCACCAGAATGCCGCCCATACTGGGCGTACCTGCCTTGGCAAGATGGCTCTGCGGGCCGTCGTCCCGAATGATCTGGCCCATCTGAAGCTCCTGCATCCTGCGAATGAACCATTTCCCCAAAAGCAAAACTATGCACATGGCGGTGAGGGCGGCATAGATCGTTCGAAATGTTATGTATCTGAAGACATTGAAGAACGACCAATATATGTGTAATGGATACAAAAGCCAAAAAAGCATATCAATCCTTTTTCATCATAGTTGTAATCGCCTTCACAATCCTTTCCAAACTCATTCCACGAGAGGCCTTAATCAAAACTGTAATTTCCCCTTTTGCAAGCCCATTTTCAAGGCCAATGCCGCTGGAACGCACGGCATTCATAAGGGCGTCGGTGCTTTCATAAACTTCTACTGCATCGAAGGACATACCTGCATCAAAAGCGGCACTCGCCATCGTCCTTGCAAAACCACCTACCACGAACAGCCGGTTCAAACCACAGGCGCCAGCCAGCCGTCCCACTTGGGCATGATAGGCCTCCGCATTCTCTCCAAGCTCGAACATATCGCCGAGTATCGCCCACAACTCACCCCTTCCCCAGAGCGTCAAGGTCTGAAGGGCAAGTTCCATGGAGGCAGGATTGGCGTTATAGGTGTCGTCTATGATATATAGACCCCTTTCAAATGACTTCAGCTCCAGCCTGCCCTTTACGGGTGTCACTGCCGCAAGACCTGCCTGCACCGCCTGAATGTCGAAATCGAGACCAATGGCGGTGGCGGCGGCACATAGGGCATTTTGCAGGTTTGCAAGACCGATCAGCTTCAATTCCACCGGAAACACATTTTCCCTGTCCTGATTTGCATCACGAACGGCCAACCCCAGTCTGGTGCCATTCTCGATCACAGACCAATTTTTCAAATAAATCACTGGGCTCAAACCCGCCTGTGCCGCTCGCTCTTCATGCAGACTGTAACCGATCTTTCGCACCGCATTGGTCAGCCGGCCTGCGCTTTCTGCCAGCAGGGCGTCATCCAGATTCACCACCACCAAGCCGCTTGCATCGATGCTGCGCCACACAGCCGTTTTCTCGCGCAATACACCATGAATATCGCCCAGACCCTTCAGATGCACCGGCTTTACATTGGTTACCACAGCCACACATGGCCTGGCTATTTCGCAGAGTCTCTCGATCTCGCCTGGCTGATTCATACCCATCTCGAGCACAGCCCAATCCTCATTTCCCGGCGAGCCGAGAATGGTCAGGGGTAGTCCTATGAGATTGTTGTAGTTGCCCTGCGTCTTCAAAACACGGGCCTTTTGGCTCAAAATAGAGGCTATCATCTCTTTTGTGGTGGTCTTGCCGCAACTGCCCGTCACTCCTATGACACGATAGCCGCTTCTACTTCGGTGAAACCGCGCCATCTCTCCCAGGGCGTAGAGACTGTCCGGCACAAAAAACACAGGAAAATCCTGCAAAATATCGCACACCGCATTCCTGTCCTCTTCGTTCATCACCACAGCAACAGCACCCTTTTGCACCGCCGCCTGCACAAAATCCGCGCCCCTGAAGCGCAACCCGTTCAATGCCCAGAAAATTTGGGATGGATATATGTTGCGACTGTCCGTAGAGATACTGTGTAGGGCGATATTACCGCTCAAAGATGCCGACGGGCTTACACCAAGGGCGTTAGCTATATCCTCAAGAGTGAATTCGGGCAATGCTCCAATGCGATTTTGCAGAAACTCCCGAAGCACAAGCCTGTCATCAAAGGCATGGCGTACACCAGCTATCTCCTGATAGGTCTCATGCCCTTTGCCGGCCACCAGAATACAATCGCCTGCTCGCGCCAAAGAGCAGGCCATGGCTATGGCCTTTTTACGCTCCGGCTCCACATGAATGCGGCATTGCCTTTCAGAAGGCCACGGAAACAAACCCCGCCACATTTCAAGAAGTATTTGATTGGGATCCTCACTGCGAGGATTGTCAGAGGTCATGATTGCTTCATTCGCCAAAGAAACGGCAATATGCGCCATCTCCGGCCGTTTTGTCCTGTCTCTGTCTCCACCGCATCCGAACAGACAAAACAACCTGCCATCACCCTTTAAGCTCGAAAGCTCCCTCATAACCTTGAACAAGGCGTCGGGCGTATGGGCATAATCCACAAAGGCATGAATGCCTTCAATGCGTACAGGCTCCAGCCTTCCGGGTACACCGGAAAGGGCGGCTATACCCTCCTGTATGGCGATCTTTTCTATACCGACGCTGATGGATGCAGCGATTGCCGCCAGTATGTTCGAGATGTTGTAACGACCCACCAGAGCTGAAACAATGGAGAGCGGCCCAATAGGCGTGATAGCTTCCATCTGAATGCCATGGAGATTCGATGTATAGGAAACCGGCCTCACCATGGCCTGGCCATCGAAACCGTAGCTGATCTTTCGACCTTCGATCTCGTTCCAGAGTCTTTTGCCATAGGCGTCATCTATATTGATGATGGAAAATTCCGGAGCGTATTCCAGAAACAGTCTGCGCTTGGCCTGATAATACGCCTCCATATCCCTGTGGTAATCCAGGTGATCGTGCGTAAGATTTGTGAAGATTGCGGCCTGAAAATTACAGCCTACCACCCGCCGTTGATCCAGGGCATGGGATGACACCTCCATCACCACGGCCTCCACACCGACATCTCTCATCTCGCGCAGAGTCCGGTGCAGAGTCACCACATCGGGCGTGGTAAGCATGGACGGTCTTTCGACGCCCTTGAAGCGAGTGTTGATGGTGCCCATAACACCAGTCTGTATCGCAGCTTTTTGAAAAACGGCCTCCAGCAGGTATGTGATGGTGGTCTTGCCATTGGTGCCGGTGATACCTATAAGTCGCAGGGCTTCGGTCTTGAGACCATAAAATGCAGCGGCCAGCCGGCCCATAGCCTCCCTAACATCGAGCACCTCTACAAAGATCGCTTGCCCTGCCTGCGAAGGCGGCATGAGCGAGGGTGTATGCTTTGGCAGCACCACAAAGGAAGCACCGTTTTTTATGGCATCGGCTATGAAATCACAGCCGTTCAATCGGCTGCCCTGAACGGCCACAAAGACATACCCCGGCTTTACTTGTCGAGAATCCGATGTAACACCGGTCACTTTGCCTTGTCTGATAAGACTCAAAAGGTGATCGAATGAATCTTCAAATGTCTGATCCATGTCATCCATCCAATGGGAAACGGGCTGCCTTGGCCGCCACGTCTTTCAGTGGTTTCAAGAGTTTAAAATATTGATCCGGCAGACGTTGCACTCCATCCATTACAAAGATATAGGACACCACCGGCGCATGCTGTGGATAAAAACCAAGGGCGGTTATCTGTATATTGTTATCCTTGCGCACAGGTGATGGAGCTGCAAACACCAGGGGCAGACCATCCTCATTGGCAAACGCCTCACGCAATCTCATGCCCAATTCCTCGGTAATTGGCACGGCCTTCGGCCCTGTGACCATGCCGCCGTCCCAATAGCTGATTTTCTTGAATACACTGTTGTTGGAATCCATCAAGGCCACATGGGGCGGCACCAATTTCCCCCTGTTTATCAATGCCGAAAAAGCCCTAAGTGTCTGAACAGGAGTGGCCGCCATATACTGTTCCAATACGGCATCCCATGTGCCGGCCATGCTTGCAGGCAAACTTCCGGCCTCTTCTCCCGGAAGATCTATGCCTGTAACCTGACCGAAACCCAATCCCCAGAGGTCGTTCAATATATCCTGCTGAAAGACCATACTCCGCATCTCGGCATCGGACCACGGGCTATACATACGAAACGCTCCGAATGTGGCGTCACTCCAGGCGCCTGGAGTGACATTGTAATCAGATAGAGCGGCCTTGCCCTTCTCCGCAGGTATCTGACTCGACGACGACCTTTCAGGATGATTCAAAGCAGCCCTTCTCTGTGCAATCCACTGCAAAAATACAGGGAAGAAAGAGGGATTAAGCCTGGCCGATATGGCGAAATTCGGATATTTAGCCCTATCATACTCCCAATATCTTTCGGGATCATAAAAAGGAATATTGACCAATGCCAGTATCTCACCGTTTTCTATGGCCATGATCACAAAACAACCACTGTCCCCCTGAAATACCTGTAACTGTCTTTTCAGCACATTATTGACCAGGTTCTGAAGCCCTCTTTCTATGGTGACAGGAAAGACGGTGCGGGATTTGTTGCGCAATATCTCGTCATACTGATACTCGATACCGTCCAATCCCCTGCCTTTCTGATCCACGAAACCGATGACATGAGCAAAAAGCGGACCATCCAGATATGTCCTGTGCATAATCTCCAGTATATCGATGCCCGGTATCCCCGCCTTTTTCACTCCGGCCGCTTCCGCCTCGCTGATATCATGTTTTAGATAGACAAAACCCTGCGTACTGATAAATCTGGAACGGATATCCTCACATTGCATATGCAGAATGGAGGCGACCAGTCCACACCATTGTTCCAAAGGAGGCGTGTTGATATGATAGGCGCACACCGAAAGAGAAGCGGTCTGGTCAGCCAATACTGCACCCGCACGATCCACTATACTCCGTCTGAACTGCACAGCAGCGCCGGCCGCCGCATTTTTATACCTTTCACCGCTGTCTTCGCCGCCTGCTTTACGGACGGCCTGCCAATACCACAAGGCGACCACTAAACCGATCAAACAAAAGGCAACTAGCAAAAATCTGTAAGGATCGCGTCTCTTCTCCCTCATGGTCTCTCAACAATATGGCAACGAGAGAGCCCATCCTCAATGACGAAGACCTTCGCCATGCGCAACAGTGTCCATTATTTAAGGTCTACCGTCATACGAACGATCTGATGCTTTTGTGGAGGATTCAGCCCTATTCTCTGAGCCAACAGGGCGATATTGCTCACTGCCTTAAGTTGTTTCTCATCCGCCTTCAGCATCGCGTTTTTGGAAAGAGTGCGGCTCAGCTCGGTCTCGATAACAGCGCTCTGACCACGCATCTGACCGACATAAGAATTGATCAGCACCTGCAAGCCCAGCAGGAACACCAGACACAGACAAAGCAGAACATCGTGTAAAGAAATATTTACAGCCAAATACCTGATCAAATACATGGATTTACCAGACCGCAATGTACGGCCTGCTACCCATGACTCTGAAAACTGCTTTTGGGGGAATCGAACTGCACCTGCACGATAACTCATCTCCTCACTGCCTCCTTTAATGATCTATACGCACTGCGATGCGCAACTTGGCACTTCTTGACCTCGGATTTACAGAAATCTCGACATCAGAAGGGGTTATTGGCTTCTTCGTCAGATTCTGCAAAAGTGCATGACTTCTGAATGTATCCTTGACCATACGATCCTCCAGCGAATGAAAAGAAATGACACAAAATCTACCTTCCGGCCCCAGACATGTAGGGAATCTATTCAGGGCATTACGCAGATTGTCCATCTCCATATTGACAGCTATACGCAGGGCCTGAAATGTCCTGGTGGCTGGATGCAGGTGTCTGCTGTGAAACCTCCTTGGAATGGACTGAAATATCACATGGGCCAAATCCAAGGTTGTCTGAAACGGCAACTCCTTGCGTCTGGTTGCTATGGCGTGCGCAATCCGCCTCGACCATCGTTCCTCTCCATATTCATAGATGAGATCGGCCAGATTCTCCTCCGGAAGCCCATTCACTATATCGGCTGCCGTAACAGAGGAGAAACGATCCATGCGCATGTCCAGAGACGCATCCCTTAAAAAGCTGAACCCCCTCTCACTACTGTTGAGCTGATACGAAGAGATGCCGAGATCCAGAAGAATACCATCAACCATGTGTATGCCCTCGCCTGCCAGTATCTCAGGCAAATCGCAGAAATTCCCCTGCACAAACAACACTCTGGAGCCGTCCAATCCTGCCTGCTTCAGGCGCTCTCTGGCCTTATTCAGGGATTCCGCATCCCAGTCCAGGCACAGAAGACGAATATCAGGACATGCCCTCAGCATAGCCTCTGAATGACCTGCCATGCCTGTGGTACCGTCCACATAAAAACCACCTGGTTTCAGGTCTAAACCACTCAAAACCTCATTCAGGAGGACAGGGACGTGCAATCCTTCGGTGCTCTCATTTTGAGATGATTGGAGCGATGAGACGGGTGTGTTGTTCGAAATTGTTACGGGCCTTTTTGAGTTCTTCATCCAAAGCTGGTTTACTCCATATCTCGAAATATTTAAGCATTCCACAGAGCACCACCTCTCTATCTATACCTGCCTCTTCCCTGAGATGAATTGGCAACAAGGTCCTTCCCTGACCGTCCACAGGGCACTCTATGCCGCCTGCCAGAAAATAACGTTGAAAAGACAAAACCTCCGGAGGGGATACCAGGTCAAATCTGCCGAAATTTTCCTCCAGTTTACGCCATTCATCCATGGGATAGGCGGCAAGACAGGTAGGAAGTGTAGTGATGACAAGAAGATCTGAATTGTATCGCGAACGCAATACATCCTTGAACCGTGATGGTATGCTCAAACGCCCCTTGGCATCGAGTGTATGGATAGATCTGCCCCTGAACATGTCTCCCTCTTTACACCACTTTGCACCACTGGCGACCACTATATGGGCTTTTCAGAAGGAATGTCAAGGGTATTTTTAAAAAAAAACAAATTTTATGAATCTCTATGGGGTAATGGGAAGAAAACCTTGGTATTAAAATTTTAATATAAATATAACCTTTTGATTTTATTGATAAAAATAACAAATAAAGCTGTACGGATATAGTGGTATAAAGTGGTAACTTCATCAGAGATTTATTATCACCACAGTCATTCCCCTCCTCTGGGGGGATACCCGAAGGTAGAGTGGTTTACCATCTTTGACGGAATACCTGAAGGTAATGTGTCATCTCTGTATGGACACGCTCGTGCACCAATCAGGCGCATGCAATGTGTCCCTATTTGTCTGTAAGCCCACGACGGTACCGGTAAACCGCTGCATTGTGTTCTTTCAGATCGACGGAAAAATGATGGAAACCATCGGGCTGGGCCACAAAATACAGATAGGGCACATCAGCCGGAGACAGAGCGGCCTCGATGGAGGCCTTGCCTGCATTGCAGATAGGACCTTTGGGCATGCCTTTTATGACATAGGTATTATAAGGCGTGGGGGTGCGCAGATCGGCTGCCGTTATTGTATCCTTAATCGGCTCATTTTCGGAAAGCAGACCATAGATCACTGTGGGATCGGCCTGCAGGGGTATCCCCTTGCGCAGACGATTCCAAAGCACGGCCGATACCAGAGGACGCTCCTCACGAATACCCGTTTCCTTTTCTATGATGGATGCAAGGGTCAGGACATCCTTTACCTGCATATTCATGGCCATTGCACGCGTTCCGTAGCCGTTTTCGTTCCATACCTGCCAGAATCGCCTGGTCATTGCCTCTGCAATCCGCTCCACAGAGGTCTTTTTCACAAACCAGTAGGTATCCGGAAACAGATAGCCTTCCAGACTCTCGGCCTCCACACTCACCCGCTTCAAAAATTCCGAATCACGGGAGATACGCAAAAATGCACTGAAGGTGCAGAGCCCAATTTCGTCCAGACGCCTTGCGATATCAAAGACATTGAATCCCTCCGGCACAACCACCGCATATTTCTTGACCAACCCCTTTATAAAGATATCCAATATCTCATTTACGGACATGGATGGTGACAACTCATATTCTCCTGCCTGAATACGGTGAAAGGCGTTTTTCTGCAATGCCCCCCACCAAAATGCCCATTTGTTTCTTATGATGCCTTTTTTATGCAAGAATTCTGGTATCTCACCAAAAGACATGCCCGGAGTTATCTCCAGCAGCACCGAGCTCTTCTCACCGGACATAGGCCGTTTTTCATACTCTAAAAAGGCCAACCCTCCCAAAACAACGGTCAACCCCAAAAACAGCCAAACCCATCGGCCTTTCAGCAGAAATCCCTTAAAATTACCCATGGATACCATTCTACGGCCTTTCGTCCCTTGATACGCTCATTTCTCTGAGCCGCTTCAGCTTGTCCCGCAAGGCAGCGGCGCGCTCGAACTCCATGTTCTTCGCAGCGTTCTTCATCTCTGCCTCCAGCCTGTTCATCTCCTCTCGAAGACCTGCCTCCGAAAATTCCTCCACCGTGTCCTGGGCTACCTCCTGCACATCCTGTTCATAGATGGAAAAAAGTGAGGGTTTCCGAGTCTTCTGAATGGTAACAGGCGTGATGCCATGTTTCTTATTGTATTCCATCTGTATGCTGCGCCTGCGATCGGTCTCCGAAACAGCACGCTTTATGCTGTCCGTTATCCTGTCCGCATATAACAGTACGAGGCCATTTACATTGCGCGCCGCACGGCCTGCCGTCTGAATAAGAGAGCGCTCAGAACGCAAAAATCCTTCTTTATCCGCATCCAACACCGCCACAAGCGCCACCTCCGGCATATCCAGCCCCTCACGCAAGAGATTGATACCCACAAGCACATCGAACTCACCATCCCGAAGCGCCTGAATGATACGGCTGCGTTCAACTGTCTTAATATCGGAATGCATATAGGCCACTTTTATGCCGAGACCTCCATAATATTCAGTCAATTCCTCCGCCATACGCTTGGTAAGCGTCGTAACCAGGACCCTCTCGTTTCGCTCGATCCGTAAACGAATCTCTTCCAGCAGATCATCCACCTGATTTTTAGCAGCTCTTATCTGAATTTCAGGGTCCAACAGCCCTGTGGGACGGATAATCTGTTCCACCACTCTATCTTCGGCCTTTGCAAGCTCATAGTGCCCAGGTGTCGCCGAGATGTAAACAACCTGATTTACCAGCGTTTCAAACTCCTCAAATCTCAAAGGCCGATTGTCCAAGGCCGATGGCAATCTAAAACCATACTCCACCAAAGTGACCTTACGAGAGCGGTCTCCTGCATACATCCCTCTGATCTGGGGAACAGTGATATGGCTTTCATCTATGACCAGAAGAAAATCCTTGGGAAAATAATCTATGAGCGTGGGAGGGGCGACTCCAGGCGGTCTGCCCGAAAGGTGTCTGGAATAATTTTCGATTCCGTGGCAATAACCCAACTCCGAGAGCATTTCTATATCCAGTTGAGTGCGCTGTTCCAGCCTCTGGGCCTCCACCAGCCGGTTCTGCGACTCGAAAAAGAGCAACCGCTCGTCCAACTCCAATTTTATATTGCGGATAGCCTCATCCAATCTGCCGCCTGAGGTGACATAGTGACTAAATGGGTATATGACCGCATCCCGCAGTCGGGCCACCACATTCCCTCGCAGGGGGTTTATCAGACTGATGGCCTCTATGGTGTCACCGAACAACTCCACACGAACGGCATGCTCCTCCTCATGGGACGGAAAGATATCGATGATATCGCCCATGACACGAAAGGTGCCGCGATGAAAATCCACCTCGTTTCGCTGATACAACATGGCAACCAGACGAGCCACAATCTCCTCACGAGGCCTTTCATCATTGACGCGCAAATACAACTGCATCTTTTCGTATTCTTCGGGAGAACCAAGGCCATATATACAGGAGACACTGGCCACTATGATCACATCGCGGCGAGTAAGAAGCGACCGAGTGGCGGAATGACGCAGCCGGTCTATGAAGTCATTGATTGCGGAATCCTTTTCGATATATGTATCAGACTGAGGGATATATGCCTCGGGCTGATAATAGTCATAATAACTCACGAAGTATTCCACGGCATTTTCCGGAAACAGTTCTCGGAATTCCTCAAAGAGCTGAGCGGCCAAGGTCTTGTTAGGAGCCATGACCAGGGTAGGACGGTTCATTTGCGCTATGACATGAGCCATGGTAAAGGTCTTGCCCGAACCCGTCACACCCAGCAGTACCTGATGCCTCTTCCCTTTTTTCAATCCATGCACCAGGCTGGAAATGGCTGCGGGTTGATGGCCTGCCGGCTGTAAATCACTCTTTAGCTTGAAAATAGACATAAAATTATGTTGTTGAATACCATTGACTATGGATAAAATCAATTTTTGAATTATAATGCTTTTTTTACAAAAATGCAGCCGGACTACATATAATCAACGGATATATTCCAATTAAAATGAAAGGATTCACCATGGAACAGGTGCGTGTACGCTTTGCCCCCAGCCCTACGGGATATTTGCATATCGGCGGTGCAAGAACCGCCATCTACAACTGGCTATTCGCCAAAAAACACAATGGCACATTCATACTTCGCATCGAGGATACGGATGCCGAGAGATCCACACAAGACTCCATTCAGGGCATTCTGGATGGCCTCAAGTGGCTCGGCATGGAATGGGATGAAGGGCCGTATTTCCAGAGCGCCAATCTGAATGCACACAGACAGGCCGCTCAGCTTCTGCTAGAATCAGGACATGCCTATAAGTGCTTCTGCACCAAAGAGGAATTGGAGGCCAAAAAAGAGGCGGCCATAGCATCGAAACAGGCATACAAATACGACAGGACCTGCCGTAACCTCTCCGCCGAAGAGATTGCCCTCAAGGAACAGGCAGGCATTCCCTATGTGGTGCGCTTTAAAACACCTGATCTGCCAGGCTCCCTGGTATTCAACGACCTGGTATATGGCCCTATTGAAAGAAAATATGAAGACATAGAAGACTTCGTGATTCTACGCTCAAATGGCAGCCCCCTTTATCTGCTCTCCAATGCAGTGGACGACATCAATGACCGCATCACCCATGTGATTCGCGGGCAGGACGGCCTTGCCAACACACCCAGGCAGATACTCATATACCAGGCCCTTGGAGCCAGATTACCGCAATTCGCACACATGCCTCTCACGCTGGACCTACAGAAACGCAAGATATCCAAACGCACTCATGGCGAAGTGGTATCCGTTCAATTTTACAGAGAAAAAGGCTTCCTGCCATGGGCGTTGGTAAATTTTTTGGCGCTACTCGGATGGCATACATCCGATGACAGAGAGATCTTCTCCAAAGAGGAACTGATAGAGGCATTCTCTCTGGAAGGGGTCAGCAGATCCAATTCCATCTTCAACTACACACCGGGCGATGCCAAATTTTTCACCGACCCCAAGGCCATCTCCATAAACGCCCACTATATCAAAACCATGCCGCTCTCCGAACTGGAGCCATGGGTCAATGAGGTATTGAAGGCCGCAGGCATCTTCGATGAAACATTTCTGACCACTCAAAAGACATGGTATCATTCAACTATCGACCTGATCCGCCAGCGTTTTCATACCCTGAATGACTTCGCCACACTGGGCGCCGCCTATTTCTCCGACAACTTTCCCATGGATTCAAAGGCATTACAAAAAAATGTCCTGAAACACCCTCAGCTCAAGGAATGGCTGCCCCAACTGGCCGAGCGGTTGAAAAAGCTCGACGCATGGAGCCTCGAAAACACCGAAAAGATCGTCAGAGATTTCATAACGGAACAGGGTATCGCATCAGGTACCTTGATCAATGCCATCAGAACAGTTGTGACAGGTCAGACAGTGGGACCAGGTTTGTTCGAATGCCTCGTAACCATAGGCAAAAACAGGACGATAGCCAGGCTCACAAATACGGCAACACTATTCTAAAGGAGGCTTTAATGGCCAAAAACGCCTATCAATTTGAAAAACGCAAGAAAGAACTGGAAAAAAAGAAAAAAATGGATGAAAAACGGCAACAGAGACTGAACAGGCATAAACAGCCCGAACCCCAAGCACAAGCCG
The DNA here is from genome assembly GCA_041287365.1 of Dissulfuribacterales bacterium. Lineage (GTDB taxonomy): Bacteria > Desulfobacterota > Dissulfuribacteria > Dissulfuribacterales > DYLC01 > JAQVIJ01. The sequence continues at coordinate 178,062 of JBEULL010000033.1, forward strand.
AAGACATTCAGGATGTCAGTGAAACGACCAATCAGGAAACGGTCTGACAGGGCTACAGACACTCAGGGCATCTCACATTTCATGCCTCTTTTACTGACATCACGGGAAAAGAGGCATAAACAATTCCAACACAACAGGTTATTTTTTAGATTTCAAACGAGTCAGGACTATCTTAGACTGCTCATCCCCGGCGTTCAAGGTCTTCTTCTGTAATGCAATCTCATAATCCTTAGCACAAAGAGGAAGAAATTGCGCAAGACTTTTCCTCTCCGCTGAATGTGCGAGATATATGACCCCAGCAGGCGCCAACAACTCTTTGAATACATTTAAAAGCGGTAAAAAAAACTTCTCGTTGAACAACACCTCCGACCCCAGAATCATATCGAACTTATCCATGGCCGCAGACGGTGCCAACCAATCCAGTTTCGCATGAGAAACCGTTGTGCATCCGTTTATTGCAGCAGAAAGCCTGGAAAAATCCAGGATGTCGTCTTCCATATCCGTAATGGTGACATTACAGCCGAAAGCGGCTGCCACTACACCTGTTATACCAAGACCTGCACCGACCTCCAGACAACGAGCACCCGGCTTCAACTGCAATCTGGCCACCATATCGGCCAGCGCAACGGAGGCGTCCCATATCTTCGCCCAGAACGGAAAATCAGAAACAGATGTAAACAGGTCTTTGCCGGCCAGGAGCGGCTCCAAGTCCTGAACACAGACAAAACGAAAACGTCTTTCGCGAATGGTCATCTCTTCAACACCCAGACCATATTTGGAAGACAATCTCTCATATACCGGAACATATGCCGGCGGAACCAGGGAACGCAGCCTGTCATCCATTAAATAGTTATCCTTTTTCATTACCAATTAGCCATGTCAGGCCGCCTTCCTCGCCTTTTTCCTGCGCCTTTCCTTGTCCTTGTAATACACCATGCCTGTACCTGCGGGTATGAGTCTGCCCATGATGACGTTCTCCTTCAGACCTCTGAGGTAGTCCACCTTGCCTGCTATGGAGGCATCAGTCAAGACCTTGGTGGTTTCCTGGAAGGAAGCCGCCGATATGAAGCTATCGGTAGTCAAGGAGGCACGCGTAATGCCCAGCAGCATCGGTTCCGCAACCGCTGGTCTGCGGCCTTCAGCCATCAATTTTTCGTTTTCTTCCTCGAATTTCCTGTGTTCCACCTGCTCGCCCAGCATAAAGATGCTGTCACCCACATCGGTTATTCTCACTCGGCGCACCATCTGACGCACGATCACCTCTATATGCTTATCGTTTATCTTGACACCTTGATGCCTGTAAACCTCCTGTATCTCATCCACCAGATAACTGGCCAGTGCCTTAATACCCTTGACGCGCAACAGGTCGTGAGGATTGATAATACCGTCGATTATGGGTTCACCGGCGCGAATATAGTCACCCTCATGCACACTGACATGTTTACCCTTTGGCACCAGATATTCTTTAGGCTCGGCGCCCTCAACATCCGGTGTGACAACGACGCGTCTTCTGCCCTTCATGTCTTTGCCGAAGGACACTACGCCGTCAATCTCGGAGATTATGGCATATTCTTTGGGCTTTCTAACCTCGAAGAGGTCCACTACACGAGGCAAACCACCGACGATATCCTTGGTTTTGGTGGTTTCGCGAGGCATCTTCGCCAGTATTTCACCCGCGACTATCTCATCGCCGTCATTGACCAGCACAATGGCCCCAACAGGCAGGAGATAACGGGCCTCCCCCTTCCCTCCGGGCAGTTTGATGGTCTTGGTGCCGTCCTTTATGGAAATACGCGGATTATAATCCGCCGATTTACTACCAGTAACCTTGCGGAAAGATTTGCCTGTAATCACGTCAACGTTTTCCTGAATGGTCACGCCTTCGATAAGATCACCAAATTTTACATGGCCGGCGACTTCACTCAGAATCGGTGTATTGAATGGGTCCCACTCCGCCAGCTTTGTCCCCTCTGAGACGGTCTGACCATCCTCCACCAGGAGCTCGGCACCATAAATGACCGGATAACGCTCCATTTCACGGCCGTCAGGGCCAAGGATCACCAATTCACCGTTACGATTCAACACCACCATTCTGCCCTGACGGTTTTTGACGCAATTGATCCGCTCGTAATGTACCACACCATTGCCGCGAGTCTTGATGTCGGCCTGTTCGACCTTACCGCCTGCGGCACCGCCTATATGGAAGGTGCGCATGGTCAGCTGCGTACCTGGTTCACCAATGGATTCAGCCGCCACGATACCTATGGCCTCACCCATGGCAACCATACGGCCTCTCGAAAGATCACGGCCGTAACACTTGGCGCATACTCCATAGGGGCTGCGGCATGTCAAAACGGAACGGATGTACACCTTCGAGATACCGGCATCCTCGATCTTTTTCACATCGGCTTCGGTAATCTCCTCACCTCCTGCCACAAGTACCTCACCACTCACCGGATCCACCACATCAAACAAGGCCACACGGCCCAAAATGCGCTCGCCCATTCTCTGGACGATCTCGCCATCCTTGATGAGATGCTCCATCTCGATGCCGTCTATGGTGCCGCAGTCTTCTTCATATATCGTAGTATCCTGGGATACATCCACCAGCCTGCGGGTAAGATAACCTGAGTTCGCAGTCTTGAGGGCCGTGTCGGCCAGACCCTTTCTGGCGCCGTGGGTTGAAATGAAATATTCCAGGACGTTGAGACCCTCTCTGAAATTGGCCTGAATGGGCGTCTCGATGATCTCACCGGACGGCTTGGCCATGAGACCACGCATGCCGGCCAACTGCTTGATCTGGTCCTTGCTGCCTCGGGCGCCTGAATCCGCCATAATATATATGGGATTGAAACTGTCAGCGACCACCTTTTCGCCGTTGGGGCCTGTAAAGGTGACCTTGGAGATATTGTCCATCATCTCCTTGGCCAGTTCATCTGTAACCCTTCTCCAGATATCTATGACCTTGTTGTAACGCTCGCCATCCGTAATAAGACCCTCGCTGTATTGATTGGCCACCTCGGCCACCTCCAACTGGGCCTTATGCAGCAATTCACCCTTGCGCTCGGGCACTACCATATTGTCGAGGCAGATTGAAATACCAGCCAGTGTGGCAAAATAGTAACCAGTGGTCCTGAGACGATCAGCAAAAAGTATGGTCTTTTTTACACCACTTGTCCGATAACTGGTGTTTATGAGCTGAGCCAGATCCTTTTTCCGCAATACCTTGTTTACAGTCTCAAAGGGGATTTCCTCAGGCAATATATCGGCAAACAACACCCGACCCACAGTAGTATCCACGAGCTTGTCATTTATTCTGACTCTGATCGCCGCCTGAAGATGCACCTGACCGTGATGCCAGGCCATGATAACCTCCTCCTTGGAACTGAAACACTTACCTTCTCCCAGGGCGAAAGGCCTGTGACGGGTCATGTAATAAACACCCAGGACAATATCCTGGGACGCTGTGATAATGGGTTCTCCACTGGCGGGCGACAGGATGTTATTGGTGGACATCATCAACACACGGGCCTCTGTCTGCGCCTCCACTGAAAGAGGGACATGGACGGCCATCTGGTCTCCGTCAAAATCTGCATTGAAGGCCGTACAGACCAGGGGATGGAGCTGAATCGCCTTGCCCTCGATAAGAACCGGTTCAAATGCCTGTATACCCAGACGATGCAGAGTCGGCGCCCTGTTCAACATGACAGGATGCTCCCTCACCACCTCGTCCAGCGCATCCCAGACCTCAGGTACCTCTCGATCGACCATCTTTTTAGCGCTCTTGATCGTGGTGACCAGTCCCTTTTCTTCCAACTTATTATAGATGAAGGGCTTGAATAACTCGATAGCCATACGCTTGGGCAGACCACACTGATAAAGACGCAGTTCCGGTCCCACAACAATGACAGTTCTTCCTGAGTAATCCACACGTTTTCCAAGCAGATTCTGGCGGAAACGCCCCTGCTTCCCCTTCAGCATATCCGCGATTGACTTCAATGGACGCTTGTTGGTGCCTGTCACCACACGGCCTCTGCGGCCGTTATCGAACAGGACATCCACCGCCTCCTGCAGCATGCGTTTCTCGTTGCGGATTATGATCTCGGGGGCGTCTATTTCCTGAAGACGTTTCAACCGATTGTTTCTGTTGATGACGCGACGATATAAATCGTTCAAATCGGATGTGGCGAACCTGCCTCCATCCAGAGGTACCAACGGCCTGAGATCCGGAGGCAGAACAGGCACCTCCTGCAGAATCATCCACTCAGGACGATTTCCCGAATCCTTGAAGGCGTCCACCACACGCAGACGCTTGGCGAGCTTTTTGCGCTTGAGATCGGAACGGGTGGACAACATCTCCTCTCGCAGACTTATAGACAGTGCAGGGAGGTCTAATTTCTCCAGAAAAAATCTGATAGCATCGGCACCTATGGAAACCTGAAATTTATCACCCAGTGATTCTAAATACTTATTGTATGCGTCCTCGGAAAGAACATCCCCAACCTTGAGATCAGGCGTATCAGAATGAATGACGATATAAGATTCAAAATACAAAACCCTTTCCAAATCCTTGGTAGTCATATCCAGCAGCATGCCGATCTTGCTGGGAAGACTCTTCAAAAACCATATATGCGCCACAGGAGCAGCCAGCGAAATATGACCCATACGCTCTCTGCGCGCCTTGGCCTGTATGACCTCCACACCGCATTTTTCACAGATGACGCCGCGGTGCTTCATGCGTTTGTACTTACCGCAGAGGCACTCGTAATCCTTCACAGGCCCGAATATCTTGGCACAGAACAAGCCGTCTTTTTCCGGCTTGAATGTGCGGTAATTTATGGTTTCAGGTTGTTTGACCTCTCCATGAGATCTCTCCAATATCTTTTCCGGCGAGGCTATTGATATCTTAACTGCCTTGAAATTCAAAGGGTCTTTGGGTGCTGCAAAAAAAGGGAATAATTCTTCCATCGAAAACTCCATCAATTAAATGTTGAATGGTTAATGCTGAATTAAAATGGTACATGCAACATCCAAAATTCAACATCAATAATTAAAAACAGGATCACTCAATCAGTTCCATATCCATGCACAGCCCCTGTAGTTCCTTGACCAATACATTGAAGGATTCAGGAAGCCCTGCCTCCAGCAGATTGTTCCCCTTGACGATCTTTTCATACATCTTGGAACGTCCGTTGACATCGTCGGACTTCACGGTCAGAAACTCCTGAAGGGCATGGGCGGCACCGTATGCCTCAAGGGCCCAGACCTCCATCTCACCCAGACGCTGACCACCGAATTGGGCCTTACCGCCCAACGGCTGCTGAGTGACAAGGGAATAGGGGCCTATGGAACGGGCATGTATCTTCTCATCCACAAGGTGATGCAGCTTAAGCATGTACATGACTCCAACGGTTACAGGTTCGGCAAACGGCTCACCGGTCATACCGTTATAAAGCGTCATCTGGCCGGTCCTGGGTTGCCCCGTAGAGGTAAGCAGTTCGTGTATATCCTCTTCCGTTGCGCCGTCAAACACAGGCGTAGCCACAGGAATGCCGTTTTCAAAACGCATACACAGTCGAGAAAGCTCTTCATCGGAAAGATCGGAAAGTACGCTCTCCAGTTCCTCACCCGCGAAAAACTCCTTCAATCTGGTGCGCACAACGTCGATCTTATATTTTCTGGCCAACTCCATGAGCTGTTTACCCAGATTGCGAGTGGCCCACCCCAAATGCACCTCCAGTATCTGACCTGCATTCATACGGGACGGAACACCAAGCGGATTGAGAATAATATCTACCGGTGTACCATCTGCAAAATAAGGCATATCTTCCACTGGCACGATCTTGGATACCACACCTTTGTTGCCGTGTCTTCCGGCCATCTTGTCACCGACCTGCAACTTACGTTTCATGGCCACATACACCTTAACCATTTTTATGACACCCGGAGGCAGCTCATCCCCCTTTTTCAATCTCTCTATACGACCTTCAAAGAACTGGCGAATGCGCTCATCCTCCTGTTCATACCAGGCCAGGACCTCGGCGACAGACATGTCCAGACGCTTCTGACCCTCCAGAATGAGGTCGTGCAAACGGTAAAGAGGGATATCGGCCAAGGACGCGCTGGATATCTCCTTTCCTGCCTCAAGAAGCAGGCGACCCTTGCTGTCCTTGATGGATACAGCGGGCTTTTTGCCTGTCAGAATACGGGCGAGTCTCTCTCGAGCGACTCGCTGAATAATGGCCAGCTCGTCTGCCTGATCCTTCTGTATGCGGGCGATCTCCATGTCCTCGTTACTCTGGGCCCTGATATCCTTCTCGACGCCCTTTCTACTAAAAACCTTGGCATCTATCACTACACCCTCGATGCCAGGCGGCACGCGCAGTGAAGTGTCTTTGAAATTACCCGCCTTTTCACCAAAGATGGCCCTGAGCAGCTTTTCTTCCGCTGAAAGCATGGTCTCACCTTTGGGCGTTACCTTACCTACCAGGATATCACCGGGCTTGACCTCGGCACCCAAGCAGATTATGCCGCTTTCATCCAGATTTTTAAGGGCCTCCTCACCGACATTTGGAATATCACGAGTGATTTCTTCTCTGCCCAACTTGGTATCCCGAGCCTCGACCTCAAACTCTTCTATGTGAACGGAGGTATAGATATCCTCTTTGACTATCCTTTCATTGATGATGATGGCATCCTCGAAGTTGTAGCCGCGCCATGGCATGAAGGCCACCACCACATTGCGACCCAACGCCAATTCACCGTTAGCAGTGGCAGGACCATCCACCAGCACCTGACCTTTTTTGATCCTTTGCCCCGCATAGACCAGCGGCTTCTGGTTCAGCGTGGTGGTCTGATTGGATTTCTGAAACTTCTTGAGTTTGTGTATATCCACCTGCAATCTGGAGGTGCGGCTCGATGCATCCAGTTCCAGGCCCTCCTGGGGATTTTCTTCATACACCACCACTAAACGAGTAGCGTCCACATCCTCCACCCAGCCGTCCGCCTTTGCAACTATGGTGGCGCCGGAATCCCTGGCTACATGCAGCTCCATGCCTGTACCCACCAGCGGCGCCTCGGAAACGAGCAGCGGCACCGCCTGCCTCTGCATATTTGAACCCATGAGGGCGCGGTTGGCATCGTCATGCTCCAAAAACGGAATCAAAGAGGACGCAACACTGACCAGCTGATTGGTGGCTACGTCCATAGCAGTCAATTCATCGGCCGACACCAACATGAAGTCACCCTTTGCCCTGGCACCTACCCGCTCTGGAATGATACGATTCCGGTCATCCACAGGCACAGTGGCGGGCGCTATGACCTCCTGCTGGTCCTCGGATGCCGTCATATAGATGACCCCCGGCTGGACATGCCTGTTTACGATCTTTCTGTAAGGCGTCTCAATGAATCCGTAATCATTGACTCGTGCAAAGGCGCTCAGAGAGACTATGAGACCGATATTGGGGCCTTCTGGAGTCTCAATGGGGCAGATACGGCCATAATGTGTAGCATGAACATCCCTCACCTCAAAACCAGCCCTTTCACGGGAAAGACCTCCAGGCCCAAGGGCGGAAAGCCGGCGCTTGTGGGTTACTTCAGCAAGAGGATTGGTCTGATCCATGAACTGGGAAAGCTGGCTCGATCCGAAAAATTCCTTCAAAACCGATGTCACTGGCTTTGGATTTACCAGATCGTTGGGCATGAGGGCATCGATATCCTGAAGGCCCATCCGTTCCTTTATCGCCCTTTCCATGCGCACCAATCCGATGCGATACTGATTTTCCACCAATTCACCCACAGAACGCACACGTCTGTTGCCAAGATGATCTATATCGTCCACAACCCCTTTTTCATCCTTGATCCTCACAAGTTCCTTTATGGTACCGATTATATCCTCTGGAGAAAGGACTCTCTGGGATAATGGTGCGGAAAGTTTGAGACGCTGGTTGATTTTATACCTTCCAACCTCCGAGAGGTCGTATGTCTCAGGGCTGAAAAACAGGGAATTGAAGAACTTTTCGGCCACATCTACGATCAACGGGCTTGACGGTCTAAGACGTCTGTATATCTCCAACAATGCATCATTTCTGTCTTTGGTCTTATCCATAAACAGCGTGTCTCTTATGGATGAACTGACATTTAGGCCGTCCATGAACAATACCTTCAATTCATGGACATTATGCAGCAGAAAACCGTCGAGGTGCTCCGCCTTGATGGTGTCATTGGAGTGCAACAAGACCTCACCGGACACAGGATCAACCACGTCATAGCAGACCACCTTGCCCACGAGCTCATCCCGTTCCACCGGAATACGTGCTATACCGCTCTCTTCCAGCTTACGCAGCACGCTTTTGGAAAATTTGGCGCCTTTTTTGACCAGGATATCACCTGTCTGGGGATTCGATATATCCCGAGTAGCCTTTTGCCCCAGCATCGTCTTTGAATTGACCCTGCGGTATACCAATCCATCTTCCAATTGATATATATCCAGGTCATAAAAGCTTCCGAGAATATCCTCGACACCTATGGCCTTCAAAAGCAATGTAGCAAGAAACTTGCGTTTACGATCGATTTTTACATACAAAATATCTTTTATGTCAAATTCGAAATCGATCCATGAACCTCTTACAGGGATGATACGGGCGGAATAAAGCAGCTTTCCGCTTGCATGGCTCTTCCCCCCGTCATGATCGAAAAAAACACCAGGAGATCTCTGAAGCTGACTGACCACAACACGCTCGGTGCCATTGATCACAAATGTACCGGTACTGGTCATGAGTGGAATGGTACCGAAATAAACCTCTTGTTCCTTGATATCTCTCAGGATCTGCGAACCACTCTCTTTGTCAATATCATAACTGGACAGCCTGACACCTATCTTCACAGGAGCTTCATAGGTCGCTCCACGCGATATACATTCATCGATAGAATATTTGGGTTCGCCGATCTCATAATCCACAAATTCCAGCGAAAAGGTGCCAGTGTAATCACGAATTGGAAACACACTCTTAAAGGCATCTTCCAAGCCGGAATGGTGTATTCCATCGGCAGTCTTCTCACCATACAAAAATTTAGCAAATGAAAGTGTCTGCAGTTGAATGAGGTTAGGATACTCAATATTTTTTTTGACAGAGCCGAAACTTTTCCTGAAAACGAATGTCTGGTTATGCTCCATATTTTTGTCGCCCCTTACGGCTATTTTGAATGGCTTATATAACAGGCAAAAGATAACGCAGGCAAATCACCTGCAAATTATATGAGATACCGATATATTGAACCCAAATCACCAATTTTTACACTCCAAGCGTGACGAACCACACCATTCAGTGAATCATGAAAACCGATACTGAACATATACTGTATATTATTGGTACTTGGTAATTGATTACATGCAAAAAACAACAAAAAGAAGATGTTGGGAATGGTATATCCTTCCCAACATCTCAAACCGCTTACTCGTTATATACGATGTAATATATCTACAGAAAAACAATATCAAAACACAACTATTTGATTTCGACTTTGGCGCCGGCCTTCTCGACGATTTCCTTGATCTTGGCGGCCTCTTCCTTGGAAACGCCTTCCTTTATAGGCTTCGGAGCGCCTTCAACCAAATCCTTGGCCTCTTTCAGACCAAGACCTGTTACAGCACGAATCTCTTTGATGACGTTTATCTTCTGGCTGCCTACATCCGCCAAAATGACCGTAAACTCTGTCTGCTCTTCAGCTGGAGCAGCTGCCTCTGCAGGACCTGCCGCTACAGCCGCCACTGCCATAGGGGCAGCGGCGCTGACGCCAAATTTCTCCTCAAGCTCCTTGACGAGCTCGGACAGTTCAAGGACGGTCATGTTGGATATGAATTCTATAACATCTGCTTTAGTGATGGACATCTGAAAATTTCCTCCTGATAGATTATATATATTGAATTAAACAGAATAACCGAATTACAACGGCGCATTTAAAATCATTGCGCCTTCTGCTCTTCGATAGCCTTGAGTGCGTACAAAAGCTTTCTGGGCACACCGGCCAGCACATTGACAAAACCTGTGGGGACAGCAACCATTACAGATAGCAACTTGGCAAGCATCACTTCCCTGCTCGGCATCTTGGACAAGGCCTCGACACCCGTTGCATCCATATATTTACCGCCCAACATGCCACATACGATTTTCAACGATTCCAGTCCATTTATAGACTCCAGAAGGACTTTGGTGGCAGCCACCGGATCGTGATCGTCATGCACGATAACAAGTATCTTGGGACCGACAAAATGATTCACCAGAATCTCAGCCGGAGTACCAGAGGCAGCCATTTTCATGACAGTATTTTTAACGACACGGAGCTCGGCTCCAACTGCCCTGAGTTTCCGTCTGATGCTGTCTGATTCAGAGACCTTGAGATTTGCGTAATCCATCAGAATGACAGCTACGGCATGCGAAAACCTGTCATGCATCTCAGACAATAATTTTTCTTTTACTTCACGCTTTAACGCCAACTTTCTCACCCCTTTCCGCCACAGGCAGTTAATTCACCACCAAAGCAGAGGCTGCACCCGTCTCGGTAGGTAAGGACATATCCTCTATTAAACACTACATAGGTGTACCTACTGTCTTTGACTTCAAGGGCATAAAAGAAAGCGAATGGATTCCTTCATGCCCTTAATATGGTCTTAAAATTTTTATTTTATTTCTAATGTGCTCACATTTACACCAGGCCCCATAGTAGTGGCCAGAGAAATCGACTTAAAATACGTTCCTTTTGATGTAGATGGTTTCATCTTTTGCAATGTATCCATAAGTGCGATGAAATTATCCCTCAGTTTGGGGACGCCAAAGGAAACCCTACCTATGGAAAGATGCACCACGCCACCCTTGTCAACACGAAAATCCACCTTACCGAGCTTGATTTCCTTGATCACCTTGGCCAGTTCAAAGGTAACAGTACCGGTTTTAGCGTTCGGCATCAGACCTCTCGGCCCAAGTATCTTGGCCACACGGCCCACCAGGCCCATGGTATCAGGGGTGGCGACAACCTTATCAAAATCCAGCCAACCCTCCTGAATCTTTGCGATCATCTCATCAGCACCGACATAATCAGCACCCGCATCCTCGGCCTCTTTTACCTTTTCACCCTTTGCGATTACAAGCACGCGAGGCACTTTGCCGGTACCATGGGGCAAGACCACTGAGCCACGAATGTTTTGATCAGCCTTTTTGGGATCCACTCCAAGGGCAACAGCGGCATCGACACTTTCATCAAATTTGGCATAACTTGTGCTCAAAACCACCCCAAGCCCTTCATCCAGAGCATATTTTTTCAATCTATCGATCTTGGTCTTGACAGCCAGATATTTCTTGCCATGCTTTGCCATAGTTATCTCCTTAATCAACTATCTCTATACCCATAGAGCGAGCTGTGCCCGCAATCGTACGCACAGCGGCATCAATGGAGCCTGCGCTCAAGTCGGGCATCTTCAATTTGGCGATCTCTTCCACCTGCGCCTTTGTAACCTTGCCGACCTTATCCCTGTTCGGCACACCAGAACCCTTTTCTATCTTTGCGGCCTTTTTCAAAAGCACGGATGCGGGTGGAGTCTTCAGAACAAAGGTAAAAGACCTGTCGGAATATATGGTAATCAAGGCCGGAATAATCATGCCTGCCTGATCCTGGGTCTTGGCATTGAATGCCTTGACAAACTCCATGATATTGACACCATGTTGGCCCAGGGCAGGGCCGACAGGGGGTGATGGATTAGCCTGTCCCGCGGGTAACTGCAATTTGACATAAGCGGAAATCTTCTTAGCCATTATATCTCTCCTTCAACTACTTTATAGAGCGATTCACAAAGGGAATCCCCCTGTTAGTTATACCGTTTTATGAACATGGGCGAACTCCAACTCCACTGGTGTTGCACGCCCAAAAATAGAAACCATGACACGAACCTTGCCCTTTTCCGGCCTCACCTCTTCTATTACTCCATTGAAATTAGCAAAAGGCCCCTCCGTGATGGTCACATGATCACCTTTTTCAAAACTATATTTGGGAACAGGCTTTTGCGCCCGCTCCTCCATCTGTTGAATGATCTTTTCGGCCTCAGCATCCGACAAAGGCGTAGGACGCCGAGTTGCGCCGCCCACAAATCCAGTCACCCTCTCATTGGATTGCACCAGATGCCATGTCTGGTCATTGAATTCCATCTGCACCAGTATATAACCAGGGTATATTTTACGAGTCGATGTCCTGCGGGCCCCCTTTACTACCTCTACAACATTTTCCGTGGGGACAACAATCCTGCCGAAATATTCTTCCAGACCCTGCTGCCGGATCTTTTCTTCAAGAACCGACTTCACACGGGCCTCGAAACCAGAATGAGTATGCACAATATACCAATTCAAAGCCATAACATTACCAGACTCTAACTCAACACCAGGCTTACGAGCTTGCCAAGCGCCATGTCCACCAGTCCCAGAAATACTGTAAAGAAGACGGTCAAAACCAGAACAGCCACAGCCATCGCCATGGTTTCTTTACGGGTCGGCCAGGTTATCCTGTCGAATTCCGCTCTGACCTCCCTCAGGAATGCCTTTGCGGTCTCCGTCCTGCTCTTGATGCCGGATTGAAAATCTTCCACCCTGACAGAGATGCCCTTCGACGCAGCCCCGGTATCCTTGGCCAAAGCATTCTTGGGTTGTGTCCTGCTTGTTTTTTCGTTTTTTTTGTCCATAGACCACATTCCAGTTCGTGAGTCACAAAAGATGCAAAGACATGGCAGGCCAGGAGGGACTCGAACCCCCAACACCCGGATTTGGAGTCCGGTGCTCTACCATTAGAGCTACTGGCCTGCATATCAAAAATTATTTGGTTTCTTTATGTACCGTATGTTGCCTGTCAAAAGGACAATACTTCTTTATCTGCAGCTTCTCAGGCGTAGTTCTCTTGTTTTTGGTAGTGGTGTAATTCCGTCTCTTACAGACCGTACATGCCAATATAATGATATCTCTCATAAGGTACCTACTCTATAATTTGACTTACTACACCAGCGCCGACAGTGCGGCCACCCTCACGAATGGCAAAACGAAGACCTTCTTCCATGGCAATAGGCTGAATCAATGTCACCTCAAGAGATACATTGTCGCCAGGCATCACCATCTCA
>JBEULL010000034.1:0-10487 GCA_041287365.1 Dissulfuribacterales bacterium
TTCAGTGCGTCCCTGTCCAGGATCACCGCCAGGATACGTTCGCTTTCCGAATCGAACTTCTGCACCGGATAGAGACACTTTCTGAAGCCGCCGAAGAGGTATTTCGCCATGTTGCTCTTGTCCAATGGCGATACCCTGAAGTCAAGCGGCGGCTCCTTTACGGCACAGGTATAGGCGCTCGGCTTCAACTCGGTGAATCCCTTGCTCACCTTCAACTCGTAGCCAGCAGAGGCATCCTCCCAGTAGTGTTCCTGCATCTGGGCATGAATAAAGCGGGCGATGTCGTGCTGATGGCAGCGCACCACATCAATGACCTCCTCCGGCTTCAGATAGCCTCCAAAGTGACGGATGGCCTGACCAGCCAGGTCATAGAGCAAATCGGCGTGATCGTCATACGAGATATCGGAAAAATCCATGAGGCAGCGGACGATGTAGTTTTCAACCACCGGCTCCTCGCTCTGCCCGCGGGCCGGAGTCACCGCCATGCTGTCGCCGGTGCGCAAATATTGCACCCATAAGTCCTCGGAAACAGGCGGATATCTGAGGCTGTCGAGCTTGAGAATAAACGGCTTGTAGCCGGACTTCACCTCTCCTTGGGGCACCACGAGAATCCGCGGGATGTCGATGGTATGTTCTATCGTCAGTTCCACGGTCTTGGCCACCACCGCCGCGATATCCGGCTTTTCGGTGAACCCTTCCAGGCCGCGCTGTGGAGGCTGCCGCTCTTCCATAGCCTTCACGATGGCGGTCTGGATCTCCGGCCTTTTCAAATACGAAACGGACGGCACGGTCTGAGGCCGGCCTTCGTATTTCCTGATCTCCTCCCAGACCGCCTGCGCTGTTCTTTGTTCCTCTTCACCGGCGAAAAGACAAGGTCTGCCATCACCGGCCACTATCGTGCCGCCGGTCACACCGGCAGATTTCAGGCCAAGACTGCTCGCAAGCTGCGGCTGTGACACCACGGTCGCCGTTTTCTCAGCAAGCTCATCAGGATCAATCACCACGGTCTGCAACCTGATGGCCGAATCAGGATGGTTGGCCTCGTCTATGATCTCCTGGAATCTGTCGTGGGCCACGATGTTGAGCCGGTCAACCGCCATGACGCCGGTACGTCCGCCGTAGGGCAGACGCAGGCCGCGGCCTATGCTTTGCTCAATGAGGATGCGGGCGTTGGCCGCCCGAAGCGGCACGATGGTGTAGAGATGGGTCACGTCCCCCTCTGTGTCAATATAAGTGAGACATCTTTCTCTTGTCAAATTGGAGTAGGTGAGTAGGAGATGTTGTATATGGATATGGTATTAAGGGGATCGAACAGGTCTGAGGAAACGGGGATGAACATGGTAGATACGGCCGGGCTGTCAATGCCTGATCCGGAGGTATTGGAGAGAAAGAAAAGCAGGCATTTTACCGCCCGATACAAGATAAGGATTCTTGCAGAGGTGGATGGGTGCAAATCGCCTGGGGAGATAGGGGCGATACTGCGCAGGGAAGGTCTTTATCATTCCAATCTAAAGACATGGCGCAGACAGCGTGATCAGGGGGGTCTGGGTGGTCTTGCTCCAAAGAAAAGGGGCAGGAAGCCTGTGGAACCCAATCCTCTTGCCGGTCAGGTTGCGAGACTTGAGAAAGAGAACAAGCGGTTGACGGAACGTTTGAAACAGTGAAGACCATCATTGAGTTTCAAAAAAAATTGCAGAGATGCTGGGCATTCCGCCAGGGCAGACCTCATGAATGCAGTGATCGAGCTGGGTTATAAGACAGGCAAAAAGAAGGCATGCGCGGCATTCGGCGTCTCAAGAGCGGGTTTTTACCGGTATATTGCAAGGAAAGGGGTCAAGCCATGCCGTGTATCTCCCTTGAGGCTTTCTGAAGGTGAGGAGCAGAGGGTTTTGGATGCGATGTATCGTATTCTGGCCAGGCACCAGGAGGTCTGCGAACGCCGCAGGCAGGTAAGGCACACCCGTTACACAAGACCCGAGCTTCTGGCCGATGCTCCCAATCAGGTCTGGTCATGGGATATCACAAGGCTCAAGGGTCTGTCCAAATGGACATATTTTCAACTCTATGTAATCATGGATATCTTCAGCCGTTATGTTGTGGGGTGGATGGTGGCGCATCGTGAGCATTCTGTTCTTGCAAAGAGGCTTATCGAGGATTCCTGCTGTAAGCAGAAGATATGCCCTGACCAGTTGACACTGCATGCAGACCGTGGCAGCAGCATGAGATCGAAATTGGTATCGGAGCTTCTCTGTGATCTCAAGGTGGCAAGGACGCACAGCAGGCCCCATGTGAGCAATGACAATCCGTATTCAGAGGCCCAGTTCAAGACATTGAAGTATTGTCCTGATTTTCCGGAACGTTTTGGTTCCATTGAGGATGCCCGAATATTTTGCAGGCGTTTTTTTGATTGGTACAACAAGAGGCACCGGCACTCGGGCATAGGTTTTCTTACCCCTGACCTGCCTGTCGGCGGACAGGGCAGGTGCATTATGGTCTGACGGACGAGGTTGTTTCCAGACGTGAGGATGCTTTTATGGCGGCATTTAAAGAAAACAGAGGGAGATTCAAGGGCAAGGTTCCTTCTGTGGCAAGACCACCTGCCATGGTCTGGATAAATCCTCCGGCAGATATTACTGAAACGCCTGCGCCCGAAGGGCCGGGACAGGTATGTCCCGATTTCAGCGATACACAGTCATGGATGACTAATGCAGCTGCCTCGCCCCATCAAACCTGTGATGCGCTACTTTAATTTATGAATAAAGATGTCTCATTTTCATTGACAGGTTCCGCAGAGGATTGCCCTGAATGTGGGGCCTCGTGGTGTTGAAAAATCAGGCTATTTCCTCGTTGGTCATTCTTTTTCCGTCCAGTCCTTACAAAGGACTTCAGCCTGCTCCAGGACAAGCTCGGTAGCACGAGTCTGCTTGTCAGGCGGATAGCCGTATTTTCGAAGAATGCGCTTGATGATCACCCGCATCTGGGCCCGGACGTTTTCTCGGACGGTCCAGTCGATGGTGATGCTGTTCCGCACCGCCTTGACGAGCTCTTGAGCGATCAGCCGCAGTGTCTCATCGCCGAGGACGGCCACTGCGCTATCGTTGACCTCCAGCGCGTCATAAAAGGCTACCTCGTCATCCGTCAGCCCCAGCTTCTCGCCTCGCTGGTTTGCCTCGCGCAGGTCCTTCGCCAATGCGATCAACTCTTCGATCACCTGTGCCGTTTCAATGGCCCGGTTCTGATATTTCTTGATTGCATTCTCGAGGAGCTCTGCAAACGACCGGGCCTGCACCAAATTCTTTCGCCCGCGTGCCTTGATCTCGCCTTTGAGAAGCTTGCACAGCATTTCGACAGCCAAGTTCCTTTGCGGCATGCCGCGCACTTCCGCCAGGAATTCATCGGACAAGATCGAAATATCCGGCTTCTTTAACCCGGCCGCCGCGAAGATGTCGATGACCTCATCCGAAGACACCGCCTTAGAAACGATCTGCCGGATGGCGAGTTCGATCTCCTCCGGGCTGCGGCGGCCGTCCCCCGTGCTCTTGGTCAGCACGGACTTCACCGCCTGGAAGAAGGCCACGTCGTCCCGAATCTCCAGCGCCTTCTCATGCGGAACGGCCAGCGCAAACGCCTTCGACAACTCGCCAACCGCCTTCACGAGCCGGTTCTTACCGTCATCTTGGCCCAGCACGTGCTCCTGCGCCGCCGGAAGCACAGAAAGCCTTTCCTGCGGCCCACCGGTCTTCCAAGTCGACCAGTCGAAGCCGTGGAAGATGCCACAGCAGACCTCGTAACGCTCCAGCATGACAGCCACAGCCTCTTCCTGATCAATAGCCGTCTGACCCTTGCCGCCGCTCTCTGTGTAGTTGGCCAGAGCGTATTTGAGCTGGTCAGCGAGGCCAAGGTAATCCACCACGAGGCCGCCGGGCTTGTCCTTGAACACGCGGTTCACCCGCGCGATGGCCTGCATCAATCCGTGGCCGCGCATCGGCTTGTCCACATACATCGTGTGGAGGCACGGCGCATCAAAGCCTGTCAGCCACATGTCGCGGACGATCACCACCTTGAACGGATCTTTCGGGTCCTTGAAGCGCTTTGCCAGTTCCTCGCGGCGAGGCTTGTTGCGGATGTGGGGTTGCCAATCAACCGGATCGGAGGCCGAACCCGTCATCACGATCTTGAGGATTCCAGCACTATCGTCATCATTGTGCCAGTCCGGACGGATCGCCGTAATGGCCTTATAGAGTTCGACACAGATGCGACGGCTCATACAGACGATCATCGCCTTGCCATTCATTGCCTCCAGACGTCGCTCGAAGTGCTTCACCAGGTCCTCGGCGATCAGCTTCAATCGCTTCTCCGTGCCGACCAGGGCTTCGAGCTGTGCCCACTTGGTCTTCAACCGCTCCTTGTGCTCGACCTCTTCGCCCTCGGTGGCCTCCTCGAACTCCTCGTCCAGAAGAGGGCGAGCTGTCTCATTCAACTCCAGCTTCGCCAGGCGACTTTCGTAGTAGATCGGGACAGTCGCTCCGTCCTTCACCGCGCGTTCGATGTCGTAGATACTGATGTAGTCGCCGAAGACCGCTCGGGTGTTCTTGTCGGTCAATTCGATAGGGGTGCCGGTAAACCCGATGAAGGAGGCGTTCGGCAACGCCTCGCGCATGTGCCGGGCAAAGCCGTCGATGAAATCGTATTGGCTGCGATGCGCTTCGTCAGCGATCACGACGATATTACGGCGGTCCGAAAGCAACGGGTATTGATTCTCGCTGTCGGTCGGGAAGAACTTGTGAACCGTCGTGAAAACGACTCCGCCGGAGGCGGTCGTCAGTAACTCCCGCAGGTTTGCCCTGCTCTGAGCCTGCATGGGCTGCTGGCGAAGCAATTCGTGACAGCGCGCGAATGTGCCGTAAAGCTGGTCGTCCAAGTCATTTCGGTCAGTGATCACTACCAGCGTCGGGTTCTCCATCGCCGGATGCAGCACAACCCGCCCGGCGTAGAACGCCATTGTCAAGCTCTTGCCCGACCCCTGAGTATGCCATACAACACCGACACGGCGGTCACCGGGCTTGGCGTCTTTCTGGCCCTTGGCAAAATAGGTCCCTTCGCCCTCTCGCACCTGCCAAGGGGAAGTGGGAGGCACACAGGCGCGAATCGTCTCCTGCACCGCCACGTTCACGGCGTGATATTGGTGATACCCAGCCATCTTTTTGACCAGAACACCACCGCCAACATCTTCAAAGACAATGAAGTGCCTGATCAGATCCAAAAACCGTCGCTTCTCAAACACGCCCTCAATTACGACCTGAAGCTGCGGCAACCGAGTGTCCGCAAGTTCTTCACCCTCAATGGTGCGCCAGGGCATGAACCACTCACGGTCAGCCGTGAGGGTGCCAATTCGCGCCTGCACGCCATCGGAGATCAGCATCGCCTCGTTGAACGCGAACAGTGACGGGATTTGTATCTTGTAGGTCTGAAGCTGGTTGAAGGCTGACCAGACTGTGGCGTTTTCGGTGGCGGCGTTTTTAAGTTCCATCACCGCCATTGGCAGGCCGTTGATGAACAGCACCACGTCAGGCCGGCGTTCGTGCTGGTTCTCGACCACGGTGAACTGATTGACCGCCAGGAATTCGTTGTTCTCCGGCTCATTGTAATCGAGCACGCGGACGAGATCGCCGCCAATCGATCCGTCGGCCCGCTGGTATTCGACCGGTACTCCCTCGACCAGGTACTTGTGAATCACATGGTTGCTCGCCACCAATGACGGCGAGTCCGGCCGGCTCAGCTTGCGGAATGCTTCATCTATTGCATCCGGCGGCACAGCCGGGTTCAGCCGCTGGAGTGCCTGGCGAAGCCGACGTTCAAGCACGACCTGCCCGTAGGTTTCCCGCTCTGCCGCTGTTTCGTCGGGTGCGATGGCGGGTCCAAATAATACCTGATAGCCAAGTCCGGCCAGCCAATCCAATGCCGCGGATTCAATTTCAGATTCGGTCAAATGCGCCATGGTTCTTCCTTTGGCTGGGACGGTTTGCGAACGGCCCCTGCAATATTCGGATTTTCCCGGTCCAGTGCCCATTGCACCGGGTTGTTGAGGATGTATTCCCGAATGCGGTTCAATTCATCATCGTTTCGGATCACGTGTTCGTAATAATTGCGTTGCCACAATTTAGCACCAGGCGTTTGCCGCATTTCGTTGATGCGTTTCGTGGATTGGTATTTGAAATACGCAATCATTTGCCCCAATGTCGCCCATTGTAGGGGCGGGGTCGCCCCGCCCCATGGGGTCGCCCCGGCCCATGCGGTCGCCCCGCCCCATGCGGTTTCCGCAGACGTTGCGGTTTCCGCGGACGTTGCGGTTTTGGGGCGGGGTGACCCCGCCCCTACGATGACGATTCCGTGGACATGATTGGGCATGACAACAAATGCATCCAATTGCACGCCCGCGTAATGATCCGGCAAATCATCCCAGACCGCCTGCACCATGCATCCTGCGCCATTCAACCGCATTTCAGCCTCCATCACATCCCCGAACAAACAGACCCGGTCCTTCGTACAGACGGTCACGAAATACGCCCCTGCCTGTGAATAATCGTAGCCCTTCAGGCGGATGCTGCGGCGGTGGTGTTTGTCTGGGTTGTAGCCCATCAAACGCACCTCCCCACGATCCGCTCGGCGTCCTGCACCCGCAATTCGCCAGAGATCAGTTTCGGCAGCAGCGTGTCGCGAAGGGCGGCAAGGGTGCGGGATTCGTGGCAAGCTGCAAAGAGCCGATCGGTAATGGGCTTTGTAACCCCATCAAAAGACTCGACAACGGCTCTTGGCGGATGGATTAACAGCAGGCTACGTACGCCCTGTTGATTAATGCCAGGCTGGGCTGAGTTGGAATTGAGGTTGACGATCTCTTGTGTCATCCAATCTTGATCGAGCCAGAAATAGAAAAACCGTTGGTAACTCGAATACTTTGCTCGGACGATAAAAACATGCTCATTGACAGCACATTGAGAGTGGGGAAATCCGCAATCAAAGTAAGTCTTTCGTCCTATCTGCGCGCCGTCCTTATACAGCAATATGTCTCCCGGACGTACATCGGTTCCCTTACGATAGAGTTCCTCAAAAAAGTCTCGCGGGACGTATTTTTCTTTCGAGAAGTCATACTTGCCAAGACCGATGACGTTCTCGGCACCGACACTCGGTACTCCTTCTTCCGTGGCACCACCTTTTGGTCTGCTTCCCGACACAAGCTGTCCGAGTACTTCCCCAAGCCTCCCCACCCTCCACCCCTTTGGGATCTCGCCCAGTTCGGAGTCTTCGAATGAATCCGGGAAAAGGGCGGCGATTTCGGGTTTGAGGCCGGGCGGCTGCTGTCCGGAGGCCTTGGCGCGGACGGGGTCGAAGTCCACGAACCAGCTCTTGAAGATCGCCCGCGCCATCTCTTCCAGCGTCCGATTCATTTGCCGGTTTAACTCTATCTTGTCGTCCAGTGCGCCGAGGATGCAGGCGATGGCCTGCTGCTCCTTCAACGGAGGCAACGGAATCACAGCATTGGCTATGTCCTCAGGAGACACTGCGGGATAAGCAGCGCCTTTTTCTCTTGAGATGAGGTATTCAGTGAACGTTTGGTTAAAGACGCATGCGTATAGGAACCGTGGAGCGATGATATCCGCTTGAGGTCGCAGGACGGCAAACCCGGTGGAGACAACCCAATCGGGGCCAGGCTGAGCCGCAAAAAACATTGAGCGACGGTTTGGTCGCACCGTTGAGAGAACGGTGTCACCACTTCTGAGAAGCCTCTTTGCTCGGCTTGGCGCATCCGCAAGCTTCATCCGTTGCGGCGCAACCAGAATTTGTCCCTCACCAACAGACGAAATGTCGATGTAGCTAATGTGTGCGTGTGGCCATCCCCGTCCGAGGGCGTCAGGATTAATCGTTACCACGTCACCCAACCGTCTTGTCGTCCAGTCATCACCCCCCATAGCCGATGTCCTCCAGATTAGCCCAGATAATCTGGTCGAGTTTCGCGGCCTTATCGGTCTGCTCGCGCAAGGCAGTTGTCAGTCTGGCCATCTTTTCTTCGAAGGGCTCGCCGTCGTCCTCAACGGCCTCGGCGCCGACATAGCGCCCGGGCGTGAGGATGTAGCCGTGATGCCGAATATCATCAATTGTTGCCGATTTGCAGAAACCGGGGATGTCCTCGTAGGGGCGGGGTGACCCCGCCCCTACCGGTATGTCCCCCCGCCAGGCATGGTATGTGTCGGCGATCTTGCGGATATCGTCATCGGTCAGTTCGCGATGGACGCGGTCGATCATCGTCCCCAACTTGCGGGCGTCGATGAAGAGCGTCTGGCCGCGCCGGTCCCTGTAGGGGCGGGTCACTGCCCCGCCCTTCTTATCGCGGGCGATGAACCACAGGCAGACGGGAATCTGCGTGGAATAGAAGAGTTGGCCGGGCATCGCCACCATGCAGTCCACCAGGTCGGCCTCGATGATGTTTTTGCGGATTTTGCCCTCGCCCGATTGGTTGGAGGACATCGAACCGTTGGCAAGGACGAAGCCCGCCAGACCGGTCGGGGCCAGATGATGAATGAAGTGTTGAACCCAGGCGAAGTTCGCGTTCCCGGCTGGCGGTATGCCGAATTTCCAGCGTTTGTCGTCCTTGAGGCGTTCGCCGCCCCAGTCGGACATGTTGAACGGTGGATTGGCAAGGATGAAATCCGCCTTGAGGTCGGGGTGCACGTCGTGGTGGAAGGTGTCGGCGTGCTCCTTGCCGAGGTTGCCGTCGATGCCGCGAATGGCCAGGTTCATCTTGGCCAGTCGCCAGGTGGTGTGATTGGACTCCTGGCCGAAGATACTGACATCGGATCGGGCGCGTCGCGACGCGCCCCTACCATTTCCATTGCCGTTGGCGTGGGCCTTCACGAACTCAACCGACTGAACAAACATGCCTCCGGAGCCGCAACACGGGTCGTAGACTCGACCCTTGTAAGGGGCCAGCATCTCGACCAGAACACGGACGACGCAGCGTGGCGTATAGAATTGGCCGCCCTTCTTGCCCTCGGCGCTGGCAAACTGGGAAAGGAAGTACTCATACACCCGGCCGAGGATGTCTTTGGTGCGGTTTTCCTTGTCCCCCAGTCCGATGTTGCCGACAAGGTCGATGAGCTGGCCGAGACGCTGCTTGTCTAAACGCGGGTGGGCGTAGTCCTTGGGCAGCACGCCCTTTAGTGAGGGGTTGTCGCGCTCAATGGCAAGCATAGCGTCATCGAGGGTTTTGCCGATGGTCGGTTGCCTGGCGTTGGCCGCAAGATGAGACCAGCGTGCTTCTTTTGGCACCCAAAATATGTTGACGGCCCGGTACTCGTCCGGGTCTTCAGGGTCGGCTCCCTGGGTTCGGTCCGCTTCGAGCTTTGCGTGCTGCTCCTCGAAGGCGTCGGAGATGTATTTGAGAAAAATCAGGCCGAGCACGACATGCTTGTACTCAGCGGCGTCCATGTTGGAGCGCAGTGCATCGGCTGCCCGCCAGAGTTCGGATTCGAAGCCGAGATTCGCTCCGCCTGCCTGCCGCGCTCCGCTTGGCGCAGGCAGGTTACTGTTTTCTTTGGCCATTTCAGCTCTCCTCTTCGGTGAAGAATTACTGCGAAAGGTCTTGATCGCGGTAGCCCAGACCCCGCAGCAAGTCCTCGATCTGATTCAGCGCCAGCGGAGACGGCCTGGCGCGGCCATTCTCCCAGCGGTTGATAGTTGGGTAAGTCACGCCGAGCTTGGCCGCGAATTTTTCCTGGGTGAGCCCCGTTAGTTCCCGAAGCTCACGGACTAATCGGGATAGGTCAGCCTGGGCATTCAACGTCGTTCTCCTCCTTTCAGATTCGAAAGGGACCTGATAGAAACAAAAATCATATCACGCTCCCCAACAGATGATATATCATGCAATAAAAGGGAGTGATGTCAATAGCGATTTCCGCCGAGGGATTTTCATGGAGAATAAAAAAGGGCGAATAAAAAAGGACAGGCATATCTTTTTTAAGTGTATGGCTGCCTGACGTGAGCCTTGCCATGCAGACAGGTCTTGAGCTGCGCAGGGCATTGGCTAAAGGCGAGGTGCAAATGCTTCGAGGCTATGTTGAGCGGCTCTTTGCCTCCATTCCTTACGACTGGTATCGCAATAACCCAATAGCCCAATATGAGGGCTACTATGCCAGCGTGTTTTACAGCCATTTGGCTGCATTGGGCTTGGACATCACAGTAGAAGACGTGAGCAATCTCGGCCGGTGCGACCTGGCCATTCGCTTTGCAACTCGTGTATATCTCTTTGAGTTTAAGGTGATAGACGGCGAAGAGCCCACAGGCGAGGCCTTACAGCAGCTCTTGAGTCGTGACTACGCTGCCAAGTATCGAGACGGCAAGACCGAGGTCGTTCAGATCGGCATCGAGTTTTCAAACCATTGCTTCTGGCATGACCCGCTATCTGGCTGTCATAGGCCTCGATCTTCTGGCCT
>JBEULL010000004.1:0-350329 GCA_041287365.1 Dissulfuribacterales bacterium
CTTCAGGGTATCGCCATTGGACAAGAGCAACATGGCGAAATACCTCTTCGGCGGCTTCAGAAAGTGTCTCTATCCGGTGCAGAAGTTCGATTCGGAAAGCGAACGTATCCTGGCGGTGATCCTGGACAGGGACGCACTGAAATGGTTCCGTCCGGTCAGGGGGCAGTTTCAGATTTTCTACCGCCATGGCGCGGATCATCGTGAATACCAGCCTGACTTCGTTGCCGAGACTGCCGGTGCGATTTACATGCTGGAATCCAAGGCCAGAAACCAGATGAATGACCTGGTTGTGCTGGTAAAAAAAGAGGCGGCGGTGAAGGGCGCGCCGCGCGCCGCGGCTGGCGCGATATAAGCGATTCCGGCCAGGCATCCCATTAACAGGCCCTTCCACCAGAATTGGCGGCCTGGAATCCAGGGAAGCAGCGCAGGGGTTGCAACGGCACCGGCGAGGACGGCAAGCGCTGTCGCTCCGGTTGCGGCCAAGCCCCTGTTGAAGGCGGCCGTAACGGAATAAAGGCCTGGGCCTATGCCTGAGAGGATAAAGATGGCCAGGGTGATCAGGGCGAATATCTTCCAGATAAGGGCGATTTCGACCGGTATCAGCACGAGCCGCTCGGCAAGGGTGAAGGTGACCGCCCGCATCCGCTCATTCGCGTGTTTGCCGTTGGCAAGATAGCCGCGAATATCCGAGGCCCGGACAGGGCCGAAGACCCCCCTGAACCCGCATTTTTTGTTCAGTTCATGGGATGCGACCCCGGGCGCCGCCAGCTGGGGCAGGATAAGCTCCCTGTGTGATACTATAGTTGCCAGGCGCGCCTTTTTCACATGGAAGGCGATTTCATCCGCGGAAAAGGTCTTTTCGCCTGCCGCGCACCAGACATTTATACCCCTGGTGTCGGCAACCAGAATCCAGGCGTCTATGCCGTGCAGTTCCTTGCGCAGTGCGTCGAAACTGAGTTTATAGTTGGCGGTTACAAAAACCGGAGAGACTGGTGCCGAATCCCCGACGCAGTACAGCCCGGGATTTATTTTGTATTGATTGCGGGCTATGCCGATACGCGCCCGCAACGTGCCTAGGCGGTCACGGATTGAAAGCTGCGTGCGCACTCGCGGCACAGGGCCGGCTGGTGTCTCGACAAAGCCGCTTACAAACGGGTTGATCGAGTATCCCGGCAGGTCATGGACCTCGGACCTGGGGTCGGTCTTAGGGCCTCAGCAGGGGGCGTCTTTGCCGGTATCTGCGGGCGGGGCTGCGACTCCGGTGTGAGGCGTTACGCAGCAGGTCTGCGGGTTCACAAGATTCACGGCCGTTTTTTCAGCATTCATTTTCATCTTCACCTTCATCCTTCAATCTCAATAGGGAACCTTGAAAAATCGGTTCATTGCGTTAAGCCAGCGCATGGGTATTTGTTCCGTGCGGCAAATAACCTCCATCGTGGAGGTGGATTTGTCGGCAGCGGCCTTTCTGGCCGCTTCACTCCACAAACACTCATGCGCTGGTTCAGAGATTTTTTAATTTTTCAAAGGTTCTCAATATCCATAGACCAGTGCTGGTTCACCCGTTCGAGTCTATTCATGGCCACTTGAAGATGACTCCCACTTTTATAGACTATTATATTTTTGCCCGTATCCCCTCGGGGTTACCATCACATTCCAGAAAGTGAAGCTGGAGGAGTTGCCCACGAAGACGATGGTCTGCATGTCGATGGCATGTTCCATCATGTGTTCCAGTGTGGTGAGGATGACCTCTTCTTCCTCGCGCATGGCCTTTTTCACTATGCCCACGGGTGTATTCCCTGCCCTGTGACCAAGCAGTATCTCCTGGGCCTTGCCCAGCTGCCAGTCCCTCCCCTTGCTCTTGGGATTGTAGATCACCACCACAAAATCCGCCTCTGCGGCCGCCTTCACCCTGGCCTCTATGGTTTCCCATGGAGTCAGGAGATCGCTCATGGAAATGACAGCAAAATCGTGCATGAGTGGAGCGCCCAAAAGGGCTGCACCTGCTGCCAAGGCGGGGATGCCGGGTATAATCTCTACAAACAGGGTGGTACAGGTTTCTTTTTGCCCATCTTTGCCATTATCGCCGGTGTTGGGCGATGCCGAAGAAGCCGTTGTACGATTCACCAGCCGCGGGACTATATTGCGTTTGGCGCACAGCTCAAGGATCAAACCTGCCATGCCATATATCCCCGCATCCCCGCTGGAGACCACCGCCACTTTTTTGCCGGTCAGGGCCAGTGCTATGGCCTTTTCGCACCGCTCGATCTCCTTTTTCATGCCAGTGGAGAAGACCTGTTTTCCGGCCAGCAGGGGCTGAATCAGATTTAGATATGTGCCGTAGCCCACGATGGCATCGCTGGCTGCAAGTGCCTCATGGGCACGCAGGGTCATGTGTTCCAGGTGTCCGGGGCCAAGGCTTACGATATAGAGCATGTACTTGCCACAGCCACTGTCACATTTCCCATCTTCTGTTTGGGAATCATAAGCTGTGGATTTTTGTAGCCAGCATTCTGAGCCGTCAGCAGCGCCGCTGCCTCGCACACACTGGCCACCCCCATGTGCCGCTTCACTATGCTGGATGGGTTCGGCGTTTCTATGTCTTTCAGTTGTTCCCTTGAGTACCATACGATTTCAACCTTCATGATGTCTGCTGCTTTCAGCAGACCAGTTTCATCCTGCTTTGCATCTATACTGGCAAGACCTTTGATACACAATAAAGATAGCTCAAATTGCCTGAATACAGCCTCGATGGCTGCCTTGATCTCCTCTGCCCTTGTGCCCCGATTGCAACCCAGGCCAACTATCAGCTCCTTTGGTCGAAGCAACAGCCAGTTCTTCAATGCGGATAGGGTTCGACAGCCCACATATACACCGATTTCAGGTATTGGGGCAGGAAAAGTCGTTGAAATATGCAGATTGTCGAGGCAATAGGGCTGAAGATACGGTGCCAGACAGCCCCTTTCATCCACCACACACACGGGCTTGTGCCTTAAAATGGCTGATTGCACCCGTTTTACAATCTTAATATCCTCGATGACCAGCCCTTCCCTCTGTGCCAAAACATCCATGCTGGGAAGCCTGTTTACATCCGATGCAGTGGTGATCACAGGAAGCGCATTCAGAAGTTCGGCTATCTCCGTGGCCAGGGTATTGGCCCCGCCCAGATGGCCTGAAAGCAGGCTGATGACAAATCTTCCTGCCTCATCCAACACCAATACCGCAGGGTCCCGGTCCTTTCTCTTCAAAAACGGGGCTATGGAACGCACGACAATCCCTGTGGCCATGATGCAGATGAGGTCGTTTTTGGCATCAAATGCCTGCTTCATAATCGACGACAGGCGATGAAAGCCTTTTGTCATGGGGATATGGCTCTCATCAGAAGCGAGCATATCCTGAGGAACCCATACCGTCACCAATTTTCCTGCCCCTCGCAATAGATTCCCCAGCCTCTTTGCCAGTGCCATGCCATTGGGGGTGAGTGCAATGATGAACAGGGGATTACTGCCTGAATCCGTGGCTGAAGTTGCTGTCATAGAGTTTGGAACGGGTGTTCACATCGGCATTCAAAAAGGGACCGATCAGGATCAGGGCCTGACGGTCTATATTGGCCTCCTGAACCAGCCTTGGCAGGGTCTTAAGTGTCCCGCGCAGGATATGCTCTTCGGGAAGGCTTACCTTATATGCCACCACGGCTTCCATGTCCCAGCCATAGACGGCCGCGAGTTCCGCACACACATCTTCGATGCGATGCACACTCAGATAGATGGCCATGGAGCTTTTGTGTTTGGCCAAAGACTGCAATACCTCCCTTTTCGGCACAGGCGTCCTTCCCTCCATTCTTGTGATGATCACCGTCTGTGTATGCTCCGGAACGGTGAGTTCACAGCCCATTGCGGCAGCGGCAGCCAAGGCCGAGGTTACACCTGGAATGATCCTGTATGGCACGTTGTGTTCATTCAGAATGGCGATCTGTTCGTTGATGGCGCCATAGATGGATGGATCACCCGAATGCAGCCGCACCACCCGTTTTCCGGCCTCATGGCGCTCTATCATCCCCGTCACAATGGTATCCAGTGTCATGGGTGCGGTGTCTATTGCCTCGGTACCGGGTTTTGTCCATTGAAGCACCGCCTGAGAGACCAGTGAACCCGCATAGAATACGGAATCGGCTGTCTCTAACGCCCTTTGGCCTTTGACTGTGATGAGTTCCGGGTCTCCTGGCCCTGCACCTACGAATACGATGGGGAATCTCCGACTATAATTAGGGTCTTGTGTCATTTGTGTTGGAATACCGAAGGACTTGGTCATGGATTGGCCACCTTTTCAGATATAAAGAGCCATGCAGGATTTTCAGCCTTTGCATAGCTGGATATACCTAATTGCTTGAAACGAGAGACCTGCATTTGAATTGTTTCGCATTTTTTGTCATGAAAAAACTCGTTCAACACACAGATATTTTTCAACAACACAGCTGATACCACAATCTTTCCCCCCGTTTCCAGGCGTTCCCAGCAGACATTCAATAGTTCCTGCAGATGCCCCCCACTTCCGCCTATGAATATGCGCTGAGGCGACGGAAGTTCTGAAAGACACCTCGGTGCATCCCCATGTATGGTGCGCACATTGAGCCTTCCATATCTTTTTCGATTTTCTTCGATCATTTTGCAGCGATTTATGTCCTTTTCTATGCAGAAGACCATGCCTCTGGGCAGGAATATGCTGGCCTCCAACCCAACAGAGCCACTTCCTGCACCGATATCCCAGAATATTTGGTCATATAACGGCATGAGCCTGGAGATGGTAACTGCTCGAACCTCCCTTTTTGTTATGAGGCCTGATTCATGGACATAGGTATCTTCGGGCATACCGAGGGCAAAAGGTGGTCTTGATGGTCTGGGAGGGATGATCACGAGATTCAATGGAGAAAATTTTAGTTCTCTCGCCTCTGATGCCGAAAGGTGGCTGATGCGTTCGTTTGCACCGCCCAATTCCTCTAAGATGTGCAGAATCAAATCCTCGAAGCCGTTTTCCGCAAGCCAGTGGGCAAGCCTTGCAGGGGTCTGAATCGGATCCGTGAAAACGGCTATGGGCCTATTTTCCGGCTGTAACAGGGCATATCTCAATTCATCGAGGTCTCGTCCATGCAGACTGACAGGCAATATATTGTGCCAAGGCATTTTGAGCCTGGCACAGGCTGCCTGGATGGTGGTGATGTTGGGATGGAACACCAGTTGATCCTTCGAGAAATGTTCCAGCAATCTCGAGCCAATACCAAAGAACAACGCATCTCCCGATGCCAGTACCACTACATCATTCAGATTTAGACATTCTCGAATGGAGGCCATAGCGCTGTTTATATTCCTGGCAATGGGGATATGATGAGCCGTGAGATCGGCAAGGTTTTGAAGGTGCCGCCTGCCTCCGGCTACAAATTTGGCCGACCGAATCAGCTCCTTTGCCCTGGGGCTGATGTTGTCTTCAATGATGCCCAGGCTTACCACATGAATTTTGTGCATTCGTTCTCCTTTGAGAACATTATATCTGTGATGTCAGCTGTTTCAAGGCGTAACCATGGTGATGAGCGGCTTGAAGCCTTTTCATTGCTGTGTGGTAGTTGTGAAATTTTGTTGTCTTGACAGGTGATTACCACAAGATTAGATGTAGCGATTATTATGTAGTGATTTTTGTGTGTTTAATAAGGCATAATGCCTTGGGGGTGATATGAATTCAGTAAAGAAGATCAGATTGGCCCTTCTGTGCGGAGGCAAATCCTCCGAGCGGGAGGTATCGCTTTCCGGTGCAAAAGGGGTGCTCGATGCCCTGAATCGGAATAAATATGATGTGGAGGTCTTTGATACGGCTACCGATCTTCCAAGGCTGATGGAGCGGACAAAATCCTTGGACGTGGCCTTTATTCTCCTGCACGGCAGATTCGGTGAGGATGGCACGGTTCAGGGCCTTCTGGAGCTGCTGAGTATCCCATATCAGGGAAGTGGTGTCCTGGGAAGCGCCCTTGCCATGAACAAACATTTCAGCAAAGTGATGTATAGAGATGCCGGCATCCCCACGCCAGACTGGCTGGTCTATACAGATGCGGATGAATATCGTATAGAGGAAATCCCAGAGCGTTTGGGCCTTCCTGTGATGATAAAGCCCGCCAATCAGGGCTCCAGCATTGGCATGGCCAAGGTAGAGCGAATGGAGGACATGCTTTCTGCCATCAGGGAGGCATCGAAATGGGACGAACAGGTGGTGTTAGAACGTTTTGTCCGTGGCAGGGAGCTCACGGCCGGCGTCCTGGGGCTTAAGGAGCTCACGGCACTTCCCATTGTGGAGATTCGGCCCAATCCATCCTATTCCTTCTTCGATTACGAAGCGAAATATCAAAAAGGGGCGACAGAGGAGCTCTGCCCCGCCCCTATACCTGAAAAGATCGCAAAAAGGGCACAGGATTTGGCGGTAAGGGCACACAGGGCCCTGGGGCTTCGTGGTTACAGCCGCACGGATATGATTCTCACCGAGACAGAGGAGCTTTTTGTGCTGGAGACCAATACCATACCTGGAATGACACCCACCAGCCTCCTTCCCCAGGCAGCCCAGGCGATGGGCATCGGCTTTTCGGAACTTCTGGACAAACTCATAGCGATGGCATTGGATGCACATAAGCCAGACAGATAGCCATATGTTTATCAATAAGATAGGTATTGTCCTCAAGCAGGCTTCGCAACAGGCGATAGAATGTGCCCGACATCTGGAGGCATTGTGTCATGAAAGAGGTATAGCAACAACACGGAGTGAGTTGGATGATACCGTTGAAATGCTTGTGGTGCTTGGAGGAGACGGTACCCTTCTTCATGCAGCAGCGAGGGCCTATGAGTTCGATATACCCATATTAGGAATAAATCTGGGGGCATTGGGCTTTTTGACGGAATTTGCGGCAGATGAATTGAATGCCGTGGTGGATATGCTCTCTTCAGGTGGTTTTGAGCTGGAAGAACGGATGTTGTTGAATGTCACGCTCTGTCCTCTTGGCGGGACTTCTATACATTTTGTGGCCCTGAACGAAGCGGTTATCACCAAAGGCAGCACCGGCAAGATCATCGAGATACCTGTGTGGACGGATGATGCATTTCTCGCCTCATATCGAGGGGATGGGCTGATTGTGGCCACACCCACAGGCTCCACTGCCTACAGCCTTTCAGCGGGTGGCCCTCTTTTGCACCCGACCCTGAAGGCCATTGTAGTGACTCCTATTTGTCCATTCGCCCTAGGCATAAGACCTGTAATTTTGCCCGCAGGAATGACCATCCGTATGGATGTGCGAAAGTGGAACGAGGAGATAACCCTCATCATAGACGGGCAGAATCATCAAGAATTACAAAAGGGCGGGCAGGTGTTGATAAGACGTGCAGAGAGGACATTGAAGCTGGTGCGCTCGCCCTCCAGGGATTATTTCCAGATATTGAGGGGCAAATTGGGGTGGGGTAAGGGGATTGCGACCCCTGCAAAGATTACCGATTCTCCGTTTTGACGGCCCTGTACACGGTTTGGAATATGTTATTGAATACATCGGGAAAGGAAGCAGGCGATATTTTGTCCACTTCTATGAATTTTATGACTATTTCCTTGGTGGTCTTGATTGCCAGCTCCAGTTCCTTGAAAGTTTCCTTCGTGTTGGCATGTAATGCTTCTTTTGGCACAGGCCCTCCTTGATGGCGTCGCAAAAACCCGCCAACTGCTGTGTTGTGGTTCAATCCCTCGTCACGGCGGCTTATGTTGACTACGCCTTACTCCTTGAGATTTGTACGCCTTGCATTTGGCGCTTTTTGTTTAGCCATTCTCTATAATGACTTTTTATGAAACTATCCTTCGCGGAACGCAAAAAACCTTGTTTATACAGAGGGAAGAAGGCTATGACGTCAGTCAGATGTATAAACAAGGGAATAAAAAGAATAACCTCACCGGCCATTCTTTTTTTTATTAAAAGATAAAATAGATGGTGGAGCTGAGCGGGATCGAACCGCTGACCTCTTGAATGCCATTCAAGCGCTCTCCCATCTGAGCTACAGCCCCACAAAAAATTGAAATTTCTAATAGATAAAAAAAGAGTAAAGCTCAAAACAACGCATTATATATAAGAATTGGCCGCCAATATAAACAACCATTTTGGATAAGTCAAGAACCTATGTTGGCAATGTAGGCAGTAAACAAAATGTCCCTGGCAGTAGAGAATGAATGGTTCGGTTTAGGTGCGACGACATAACGGATTGTGCGAGTTCATGAACCTATACAAAACTCATCGCAACGGCGTTGCCTCCAGAATGCCGTCCTTTACGTGAAACCGCAGCTCTGCAAGGTCGCTTTTTAAGAAATAGAATGTGTTTGAGATATGTACCTCGGTGTTTGCATAGGCGGTCTTGCGCACGATTATGGTAGCGGTGGACAGATTGGCTAATTCTGTCTCGATGCCGGTCAGAACGGCCTTTTGTGCATGAAACTCATTCACAATAGGCAGCATGGCCTTTTGTAAGGTCTGTTTAATGAACGCTTTTCTTTCATCCAGAGGGCCTTTGGCCTCCAATTCCTTTATGGTCTTGAGTCCCTGCGTGACCTTCTGAAGCTGTGCACTTAAATCTTCTATCTGTTGAACGGTGCTTTCATATTTTTGTATGAGTACAGGGTCGTTGCCTGCATGTATCTCAGTGGGCACATTTGCTTCGTTTCCCAGAATATTCACCTCGATAGACTTACCGGCTCTAAGTATGCCTCCTGCGATCATGCCCTTGCCCTGAGTTGCCTTCACATCCCCTCTGACAGAACAGTGGGCATCGAGCAGATAATTGGTAATGACCAGATCGCCTTCTACAAATAGATATGCCTTCTCAACGCTGTTGCACGTCAGGTTGCCTCCTGTTTTGATCGTGGTCTTTTCGGAACGGATTATGCCTCCTACGCCCATGGAGCCTTTGACCATAATTGTGACTCCGTCTTCTATATTGCGCTTCACGGTCACGTCTCCGTTTATTTGAATAATATGGTCAGGACCTGGTTTTTGCTTGGTCTTTTTGTCTTTTCCGTCAGTTACAAACACACATGCTAGGCTGCGTGGGCTTTCTATGGAAGAACAAGTGAGGTTGCCCTGCACCTCCAGCTTAGAACAGGCTGGATACAGTGCACCACCTATTTCCAGATTCCCTTGAACGATTATGCGGCAGGCATCTTCCACATCGTTTTTGACAAGGAGGTCACCGTCCACTTGCAGGAAGACCCCCATTTTGATGGAGCCCGTTATCTCCAATCTTTTGCCTGTGAAGTGGATTTCGCCAAGATCCTTGGTGAGGTCTCCCGAGAATATATAGTTTTCGATCACGCAGATCTTGCCGTTTTTCAGCTCCAGTTTGCCGGAACGGCTGGCCCGCAGAGTCATGTCGTCAGCAATGACTTCTGTCCCCTCTCCGGCCTTGAATACAACCCATTTGCCCGGAATGGCAGGTATCTCTTCTCCAAATATGTTGAAGCCAGGTAATCCCTGGCCAGGAGGCAGCTTTCTTGCCAGTACCTGTTCCTTTACGCAGCAGATGATGCGTTTGTCCATGGGGTCCCCTGGAATCTCCACATCGAAGACGATTTGGGCATCATCCCCCTTTTGAGGAGGGGTGCCCCTGGCGATTACCCAGGATGCATCTTTTATCTCGGGATAGCTGAGTATGCCATGATTGATTCCTGCTTCGTCCAAAATTTGCTGGAGATCGGATTTCGAGGCCTTCAGTGCAATGCCTGGTTTAGTGGGAGACAATATCGCCTCCATACTATTCGAAGAGACCCGTAAAAGAGCTGTCCCGTTCAGTACCTCTATCCCCTTGAAAAGTTCCTCTTTTGTCATGGTCAATCCGCAGCAAAATATGTTATTTTATATTGTAAACTATGTTTTATATATTTATCGACCAAATTGTTTAATTTTGCAAGGAATTTGAGCCATGTATTCAAAGATCATGCTATTTTTTCTGTTTTTTTGTCTTCATTGCGTCGACGGCTGGGCCCTGCGTACATTTGAGCTCGTCTCAAATCAGGCCCTTTACGGTGCGGGCCGCTGGATTGTCATGAACAAGGATGACACCTTGCTGGACATAGCCAGGGATTATGACATAGGCTACAATCAGATAGTGGCTGCCAATCCAGGCGTTGATCCCTGGCTTGCCCCCAAAGACGGCAGGGTCTTTGTGCCGGGTGCATTCTTGTTGCCTCAGGACAGGCTTTCAGTGGGGATAGTGGTGAATCTGGCTGAAATGCGGCTCTACTATTTCAATTTCGATGGGGCCAGCGAGTATGTGTTTACGGCGCCTGTGGGCGTTGGACAAGAGGGATTTTTGACGGAACTTGGAGTCTATACCATAAAAAGCGCTGACATACATCCCACATGGTATGTGCCTGAGTCCATTCGCGCGGAGAATCCGGAGCTTCCTGCATATGTGCCCCCAGGCCCGGACAATCCGCTCGGGAATTATATCTTTCGGCTCTCACGGCTTTCATACGGTATTCACGGCACCAACAAGCCCTGGGGTGTGGGCAGGCGAGTGAGCCATGGCTGTATCAGGCTCTATCCTGAGGACATCGCCACATTGTTCAGGCTGGTGCCCGTGGGCTCCATGGTGCGAGTCACATATGAACCCATCAAGGCAGGGTGGAGCGACGGCCGGTGCTGGCTGCAGGTCTTCGATGATTTCGATAATAGAATAGCCAACCCCCTTGAAGAGGCCATATCGCGCATCAGAAGCGGCTGTGCAGCCGTGGTCGAAAATGAGGGTATATTGGACACGCAGGCCGTAAAAAAGGCGCTGGCTGAAAAGAATGGAATTCCTTTCCCTGTCAGCACAGCGCCAGTTAAAAAGTAGTGATCAGTTAAGATGTCGTTTTTCCAGCTGCCGATATATTATTTTTTAAGGGATTTTTCAAATATCCGTTCCATCTTGGTGGCAGCGGCAGCCGCTCTTTCCGCTGCATCCGCTGCACGATTGGCTGCTGATTCAGCCCTTACGGCAGCGCTTTCCGCCCGTCTTGCAGCATCGGAGGTGGAGGATATGAGTGGTTCGATGCGCATGGCGGCATTTTCAGCCCGCTGTGCAGCGCTTTCGGCCTTTTCAGCCGAGGCCTTGGCCTCGTCGGCCTTTTGAATAGATCGCTGCACCAGGTCTCTGTCGGCCTGATTCAGACCGCAGCCGGCCACAGAGAGCAGCAATGGAAGGGCCAGACAGGTGGCGGAGACTCTATTCAGCCAGGATTTTCTTTCAGCGCCATATTTCATAACTTGCCTCCTTGGAATGGATTTCTGACAATTATAAAAATATATACTTCAGAATAAAGTTGCAACATCAAACTCATAAAGAGTCCTTTCATTTTAGCTCAAAAAACTGTATTACAATGCAAAGGCAGTGAAATAACTCGATGGCTGAACGCAGCGGAAGGAGTCTTTATGTACTATGAACAGGAAGTTTCACTCAAGTCCCGACTAGTAGCCCTCCTCTTCTGTTTTTTTCTTGGCGCCTTTGGAGTACATAGGTTTTATGTGGGAAAGATAGGCACCGGCATTCTTATGCTGTTGACCTTCGGAGGATTCGGCATCTGGGTGATCATCGACCTCATTCTCATTGTAGCCGGTTCCTTTCGGGACAAAGAAGGCAGACTGGTCTTTCATTGGTTCGAACCAGGTTCCATCTGATGCCGATTTTGCTGTTTTGTCTGTTTTTTCAATTAAATAATGTAGTTGGACAGAAAGGATAGAATACGCACATGGATTACAAAGAGACACTGAATCTCCCTCAGACGACCTTTCCAATGAAGGCTAATCTCTCGCAAAAAGAGCCTGAGATGCTTAAAAAATGGACAGAAATGGATATGTACGGCCGGCTTCGCAGCCATTTCAAAGGCAAACCTCGTTTTATTCTGCACGACGGCCCTCCCTATGCCAACGGCCACATTCATCTGGGACACACCATAAACAAGGTGCTGAAGGACATAATCATCAAATCCAGGCAGTTGCAAGGGTTTGACGCCCCTTATGTGCCGGGTTGGGACTGTCATGGCCTGCCCATAGAGCACAATGTGGAAAAGGATCTGGGGTCCAAGAAAAAGGACATGAGCAAGCTGGAGATACGAAAGGCCTGCCGGCGTTATGCCGAGAAGTTTGTGGATATTCAGCGGGAGGAATTCAAGCGGTTGGGCGTGTTTGGTGACTGGGAGCGGCCCTATCTCACCATGTCCTATGATTATGAAGCCGCCATCTGCCGAGAGTTCTGCGATATCTTTTTGAAAGGTTATGTGGTCAAGAGCAAAAAGCCTGTCTATTGGTGCCCAACATGTATTACCGCCCTTGCCGAGGCCGAAGTGGAGTATGCAGACCACAAATCCCCTTCCATTACCGTCAAATTCGCTGCCAAAGAAGACCTACGGGCCTGGTGTACCAACAGATTA
Source organism: Dissulfuribacterales bacterium (assembly GCA_041287365.1). Lineage (GTDB taxonomy): Bacteria > Desulfobacterota > Dissulfuribacteria > Dissulfuribacterales > DYLC01 > JAQVIJ01. Next base: position 12,469 of record JBEULL010000004.1, read on the forward strand.
GAGGTTGATTCGCCTGTCTTTGTGCTCATCTGGACCACCACGCCATGGACACTTCCGGCCAATCTTGCCGTGGCACTGCACCCTGATTTCGATTATGTGGCGGTTAAAGTCGAAAACGAGATATGGATAGTGGCAGAGGGCAGGCTCTCCGCCACCCTGCTCTCCGCAGGCAAAGAGCCCATGGACGCACAGGTATTGGGAAGATTCATCGGTAGGGAGATAGAGGGCATGCACCTTTTGCATCCGTTTATTCAGAGGGAGAGCCTTCTGGTGACAGCCGATTATGTGACTTTGGATACGGGTACGGGCTGTGTCCACACCGCTCCTGGCCATGGTGCCGACGACTATTCCACAGGGCTTCGTTATGCTCTTGACATCTATGCCCCTGTGGATGACCGCGGCAGATTCACTCAGGAGGTGGCGGATTTTGCTGGCATCAATATCTTTGATGCCAATGCAAAAATAATAGAATTACTGCAAGAAAAAGGGGCACTGGTGGCAAGCGAATCCCTGGTTCACAGCTATCCCCATTGCTGGCGCTGCAAGAGACCCGTGATCTTTCGGGCCACCAGCCAGTGGTTTATCTCCATGGACGGGCAACAGGCCTTGCGAAAGAAGGCCCTTTCTGCCATTGAGAAAGTACAGTGGATTCCGGAATGGGGCAAGGACCGTATTCGCGGCATGGTGGAGGCCAGGCCCGACTGGTGTGTGTCCCGTCAGAGGGCATGGGGCGTTCCTGTGACCGTTTTTGTATGTGAGGACTGCGGGACACCATTTATGGATGCAGCCACAGCCCAAAGACTGCATAATGTCTTCTCTGAAGAGGGTGCCGATGCCTGGTTTGCCAGAGATGTCGGGGAATTACTGCCTCCTCATGCCTGTTGTAGCAAATGTGGAGGCAAAAACATCAAAAAAGAGACAGACATACTGGATGTCTGGTTTGATTCCGGAGTCAGCCATGCCGTTGTATTGGGGCAGCGGTCTGAGCTATCCTGGCCTGCTGATCTCTATCTGGAGGGCAGTGATCAGCACAGGGGCTGGTTTCAGAGTTCTCTACTCACATCCGTTGCCACACGTGATCGGGCGCCTTACCGGGCCGTGCTCACTCACGGCTTTGTGGTGGATGGACAGGGCAAAAAGATGTCAAAATCCGTTGGAAACGTCATCTCTCCAGCAGATATCATCAAGGAACACGGAGCAGAGATACTGAGGCTCTGGGTCGCATCGGAGGACTATCAGGACGACATCAAGATATCCAAAGAGATACTACAACGGATGGTGGAGTCTTACCGCAAGATACGTAATACATTCCGATATCTCTTGAGCAATCTTTATGATTTCAATCCGGATACCGACACAGTGTCTGAAACCGAGTTCGATGTCTTGGATAAATGGGCGCTTTCCCGTTTGAACTTACTGAAACAGCGTGTCATAATGGCCTATAATAATTATAAATTTCATCAAATTTATCATCGAGTGCACGAGTTCTGCACTGTTGATATGAGTGCCCTTTATCTGGATATCATAAAAGATCGGTTGTATTGTGAACTCAAAAGCGGCATCAAACGTCGATCCGCTCAGACCGTGCTGTACCGCATAGCCAGAGATCTGCTGATTATGGTCTCTCCTATATTGTCTTTTACAGCGGAAGAGGCCTGGGCCCATCTGAACAAGGGCACAGTGGAACCTGCTGAAAGTATATTTCTGGCGGAGCTCGGCAATGACAAAGGGGCATTTAAGCTTTCCGATGCTGAGTCCAGAAAATGGGACGAAATCTGGCGGGTGCGTTTCGAGATAACCAAGGCCCTGGAGCTGGCGCGTAAAGAAAAAAGGATCGGACTGGCCCTGGATGCCCGAGTGGTGGTTTCGCCTCCCGATGAGTTGACTCAGGTTTTGCAGGAGAATGTGTCCCTGCTTCAGACTCTGTCCATCGTTTCGCAATTGGAGATTGGCGCGCCTGAAGAAGGGACATTGCTCGTGTGGGAAGCGCAGGATGTGCCAGGACTGAAGGTTTCGGTCTTCAAGGCCAATGGTCAAAAATGTGCCCGTTGCTGGACATGGAGCGAGACAGTGGGGGCGGACAGCCGGTTTACGGATGTGTGTGAGCGTTGCGCCGGTGTATTGAAGGCCATGAACTCCGATGCTTTGGCTTGAAAACCTTGGCAGAAGGGTGGCTCAGGTCGCATTTTCGCCTCTGGTGAACCTGCTGACAGCCAGAGGGATTACGCCCAATCAGGTCACCTGGGCAGGTCTTTTGGGTTATGGAGTGGTGGCATGGCTGTTGACCGCTGGTTTTTCCAGGGCAGCCGGAGTGGCATTGGCTGTGTTGGGGCCTTTGGACGCCATCGACGGCATGTTGGCCCGCAAAACCGGTCAGGCAAGCGTCAAGGGGGCGTTTCTGGATTCCACTCTGGACAGATATGCAGAGGTGCTGCTGTTTCTGGGCCTGACCTTTTATCTGCTTCAGAATGCCTATCGGGATTCAAGGGATATGCTCCTGAACGCATGTCTGGTGCTGGCCGCTCTTTCCGGTTCGCTTTTGGTGAGCTATACACGCGCCAGGGCCGAGTCCCTGGGTTTTTCATGCAAGATCGGCCTGATGACTCGATTTGAACGGTTGTTGCTGCTCTCCCTTGCCCTGATTTTCGATGTAGTGCGTCCGGCCCTTGCTTTGCTGGCAGTGCTTGCACATCTGACTGCAGCGCAGCGTATCAGACACGTCATGAAACAGGAAAACGGTAAATAGAGACATGGCCGGCGTTCTTTTTGTGGTGGCCACGCCCATAGGGAATCTTCAAGACATCACTTATCGCGCTGTGGAAGTCCTGAAAAGCTGTAAGGTGGTGGTGGCCGAGGATACGCGCCAAACCCGTAAACTGCTTTCTCATCTCGATATACATGCACAACTTGTCTCAGCCGATGAACACAAAGAGCTGAGTGCAGCAGAGCGGGTCTTGGCCTTGCTGCATCAAGGCAGGAATGCGGCGTTGGTGACCGATGCGGGTACGCCTGCCATATCGGACCCAGGGGCTAAATTCGTGGCCTATATGCGGGAAAACGGCATACAAATCGTGCCGGTGCCGGGCCCGTCTTCTGTAATCACGGGCTTGAGCGTCTCCGGCTTGCCTGCCGATCGTTTTTATTTTGGAGGCTTTTTACCGGCAAAGAGCAAAGAACGCCTGCAATTTTTGCAGAGTATTCAGTCTTTGCCGGACACGCTGGTCTTTCTGGAGGCGCCGCACAGGCTGTTGACCGCTATGGAAGCCATTTACTCGGTATTGGGCGATCGGGCGGTATTTCTGGCCAAAGAGCTGACAAAAAGTCACGAAACCTTGATTGTTACACGGCTTTCAGTGGTTCAAGAGGCCTTGAAAGAGGTTGCCGTCAAGGGTGAGTGGGTTATTGTCGTGGAAGGCGCTTCACATAAAAACGAACTACACATGGAGACAATGAAACGGGAAGCCCTGCGCTTGATAAAACATTTGAAATACGAGGAGCCCCTTTCCTTAAAGGATTTGAGCAAATTACTCTCGGAACTGACCGGTATTCAGAAGGGATGGTTTTATGAACGACTCATCAAAAACAATTAGGAAGGGGATGCATAAAACAGTAGCCATCATTCCGGCTCGATATGCCTCGACCAGGCTTCCGGGCAAGCCCCTGGCCAGGATAGCCGGCAAGCCCATGATTCTGCACGTGGTGGAACGTGCCTGTTCCATCTCTGCTCTGAACGAGGTGGTGGTAGCCACGGACGATGAGCGTATTTTGGAATGTGTACAACATGCTGGCTACAAGGCGGTTTTGACGGCATCCGTTCATTCTTCCGGCACGGATCGTGTGGCGGAGGCTGCGCGCATTCTGGGATTTGCCGCCAATGATATCGTTGTGAACATTCAGGGAGACCAGCCGTTTCTGCACTCCGATGCAGTGATGGCCATGCTCGATCTAATTTCAAGTGACGAAACGCTGCACATGACCACAGCCGCCTGTCCCATGAAGCTGGAGGATGTGAGTAATCCAAACAAGGTGAAGGTGGTGTTGGACAAAAAGGGGATGGCCCTGTATTTCTCTCGCTCCGTCATTCCATTTGATCGGGACGGTCAGGCCCATGCGCTCTGCACCATTAAGAGGCCCGATGCAGCGGCGCTGTTTCAGGGTCATGGTTACCTGCGGCACCTGGGGCTTTATGCCTTCCGTATGAGTTTTTTACAGGAATTTGTGCAGCTCGGCCCCAGTTTTTTGGAACAAATGGAGTGTCTTGAGCAGTTGAGGGCGCTGGAGAACGGCTATGCCATCGGTGTGGTGAAAGTAAAGGATGCTCCACTTGAGATTGATACGCCTGAGGACCTGCAGGCTGCTAACCGCATGATGGCGGAACCATCTCTTGACTGATTCAGGTGCATGGTTCAGGACATACCCTTTCTCACACGTATGTTGATCATCTCCACTGCAAACGAAAAGGCCATGGCAAAATAGATGTAGCCTTTTGGAATATGGAATGAAAAACCATCGCCCAGTAGGGCCACACCCACCAGAATCAGAAAGCTCAGGGCCAGGACCTTTATGGTGGGGTTTTTGTCAACGAAATAGCCGATGGGCCCTGCCGCAAACATCATGATGCCTACGGCGATGATAATGGCGGTGATCATGATCCATAGCTCTTGCGCCATTCCCACTGCGGTGATCACGGAATCCAGGGAAAATATGATGTCGAGCAGCATGATCTGTGCGATCACGCCCCAGAAGGCCGTTGTGCGAATTTGAATGTTGGGCCCTCCCCTGCGTGCTTCGTCTATTTTTTCGTGTATTTCAAGGGAGCTCTTTGCGATGAGGAACAGACCTCCAAGAATGAGTATCAGGTCTCTACCGGAAAACGCCCTGTCAAACAGGTGAAACAGGGGTTCCGTGAGGCGCATCACCCATGTCAGGGACATGAGCAGCAGAATACGCATGAGCATGGCGGCTCCAAGCCCGATAATGCGTGCCGATGGTTGCTGATACGGCGGCATTTTGGACACAACGATGGAAAGAAAGATGATGTTGTCGATGCCGAGCACGATCTCCAGAACGGTCAGTGTGACAAGCGATATCCATATTTCAGGGTTCAAAAAATATTCCATCATGATTTGAGTGCATTAATCTTCTGATTGGTATAGTGGTGCATGAAAAGTTGGAACAGGGCAAGACCATCGAGTGTAAATGGGTGTTGCCGAGCCATTTCCCATATGTCTTGCAGTTTCATGAAACCGCCTTCGGCGACCTCTTCGGCCTGTAAAACGAATGGGCCTTCGTGAAGGCACAGATATGACATGCCCCAGACATCGTTGTTCTCTGTGACATGATGAAATTCGAACAAAGGTGTGAGATCGGCTCGAATACCCAGCTCCTCCAGAAGTTCCCTTTTTGCGGCCTGTTCCCAGGATTCACCACTCAACACCACGCCGCCTGCCGCAATGTCGAAGTGTCCTGGATAGATGTCTTTGGTGTCGGTGCGTTTCTGCACAAACAATTCATGTTTGTGGTTAAGGACCAGGATATAGACCGCTCGATGCGGCAGTCGTTTTTGGCGCATCTCGGCCCTTGGAAGGGCTTCGACGACCTCATTTTTATCGTTTACAATGGCTACCAGTTCATTGGTGTCTGACATGGTTCAATAATACTGAATCGACTGATTTTCTGCATGAAGCACAACAAATGACGGCCTGCCGTCGTGCGGTTGGCCGTTGTTTACAGCTTCATCGCTCTGCCGGTCATGTATCCAAAAGAGCAGAATATCCTCATCGCCTTCCTTTTGGAGCAGCATCAATTTTCCTGTTTTGGCGAGTTCCAGTATGGCCAGAAAGGTCAGGATGATCAAACTGCGGCTTTGTCCGAGGGCGAGTTGCAAAAAGGATTCCCTCTTGCGTTGTGCCAATATCTCGGAAAGCAAGGCCATGTGAGCAGGGAGATTCCTGTCTTCCTCGTGAAGCTCCAGCACATGAACACTGTTCTGTCGGGCCATGGCGTTTTTGAATGCGATAAAAAGCTCGAAAACGCCGATTTCCTTTACACCCACGGCAAAATCCTCACCCATCTCCATCAGCAATTCCTGAAAGGCGTTTTCCCGCACAAACACATCGCGATTCAATATCTCCCTGGATTCCAGGGCAATGGCCGCCTCCTTGAAACGGGCCAGTTCCTGAAGGGGTCTCACCAGTTCTTCTCTGGGGTCTTCTGTGTTCAAAGGTGGTTCAGGTTTGGGCAGCAGCATGAGGGATTTGATGTGTATCAGAGTGGCGGCCATGGCCAGATACTCTCCGGCTATGGCGATATTCAATTCCCTCATGATCTCAAGATATTGAAGGTATTGGGTTGTCACCAAAGCCATGGGAATGTCCGTGATGTCCATCTGATTTTTATGAATGAGATGCAGCAGCAGGTCCAGGGGCCCGTCAAATGCATTCAGGGTTATGTGGCACGCTGAATCCAAATCGCCTCCCTTACCTGTGAAATGGTTGACTCTGCCACCTTTCTGGCCTTTTCAGCGCCTGACATCAGGATTTCGTGAATCTTCTGCGGGTTTGAGGACAGAGCACAGCGTCTTTCATGTACTTCAACCAGCCCATGGACTATGGCTTCCGCCAGCTCTTTTTTGCAGGCCACACAGCCAAGCCTGGCCGCCTTGCAGTCCTTTTCGATCTCTTTGAGCCTTTCGGAAGGCAGATAGAGTTTGTGGAGCTGAAACGCCACGCAGCGCTTTTCAGGGTCGCCGGGGTCGGATTTGCGGGGTCTCTCCACATCGGTCACCATGGTGGCGATCTTACTGCGGATGTCCTCGTCTGAATCCGACAGGAAGATGGAATTGCCGTAGCTCTTGCTCATCTTTCTGCCATCCAGGCCGGGCAGCTTGGGGGTTTCTGCAAGCAGGGCATCAGGCACAGGAAATACCTCACCATACAGATAATTGAAACGACGGGTTATCTCCCTTGTGAGCTCCACGTGAGGCAGTTGATCCATGCCCACAGGGACCTTATTGGCTTTGTACATGATGATATCCGCGGCCTGAAGCACTGGATAGCCCAAAAAACCATAGGTGGCCAGGTCCATCTCTTTGAGCTGCTGCTGCTGTTCTTTATATGTGGGATTGCGTTCGAGCCATGAGACCGGCGTGATCATGGAGAGTAACAGGTGCAGCTCGGCGTGTTCCTTGATATCTGATTGCACAAACAGTGTGCTTTTTTCAGGATCTATGCCGCACGCTATCCAATCCATGACCATTTCATCTATGTTTTCGCAGATGGACCAGGGATTTTCGTAATTGGTGGTCAGGGCATGCCAGTCGGCCACAAAGAAGAAACAGTCATAATCCTGCTGCATGTTCCGCCAGTTATGCAGAACCCCATGCAGATGTCCCAGATGTAGTTTCCCAGACGGCCTCATTCCACTCAAAACCCGTTGACGCATTTCATCCTCGCTTACGAAAAATTATCTCGAAAGTATTGTACATTACATTCGTCATGTCAAGGAAAGAAGATGGAGGTTCTGAAGCAAGAGCCTGCATGCCTTGATTAAAAAGGCCGCGCCATAGCCCAGAAGACACAGTGCCAGTGCCCTCATGATCAGGTCGTAGATTCTGCCGTGCAAAAAGCTGCGGAAACGTGAGACACCGAAGGCAATGGCTGTTTTGATGCTGATAAGCACAGACAAAAATGTCGCAAGAAAGGCAAGATTTGTCGAGATTGTCCCTGAGATGAGATAGGGGCCGGCCACTGTAAACCAAAACAGATACGGGTTGGGATTCAGGAAGTTCATCTTTATGCCGGTCAGCAACGGGCCTGATCTCAGGTCAGGCGCCTCAGGCATGGGTACACGGGTCACTCTAAGGCTTTTATAGCCTAAACGCAGCAGATAGAGGCCGCCGATAACACTCAGTACTATCTGCAGCCAGGTGGTGTCCTGCGTTCGGGAAAAGAGTAGGGACGCCGCAGCCATTATGGGTACATCCGTAAAAAGTGGAGACAGCGCAACCATCACGCCGGCCCTGAATCCGCGAGTCAGAGTCTCGTGAATGACTATGACGCTGAGCGGCCCCGGGCTCAATCCTCCCGATGCGCCGAAGATCAGGGCTGCGGTAATGTATTCTATCACTTGCCTACGGGGTTGTGTCAGTAAAGCGGTACTTCCACTATGCGGTCATTAGGCCCGATACGTAACGATATCCGCAGACTTGTCACGCTTTTGACCTCCTCAGGAAAACCAGGGAAAAACAATACGCCGTAGGCCAGGTCACCCTGGCGGACCGGTTTGTTTTTCAAGGTTTTTTGAGAGAGGTCTTGGCGCAGCCTGTCGTCCAGATCCGCTCTGCTGGTGGCACCGCCTGCTATGGCACCTGCCGTAGCGCCGAGCACGGCCCCTGTCCCGGCGGCACTTCCCGCATTTTTTCCGGATACTATGCCGATGGCCAGTCCGGCCAGGGCGCCTGCTGCACCAGCCAGGACAGCGGGTTTGAGGGCACCCTTGCCTGTCTCGGCCATATCCACCTGCTTGCCTGCCCTGTCATAAAGTTGTTCTGATTTGAGCAGCGGCCATGCCTGTCCTGACATGTCCAGAAGAAAGGTCTGATCCGGGACTACACTTACTTCCTGGCCTGAACGGTTGTCCAGCACCAGTTGCACCGGTAGCAGACCGGCCCCACGGGCATCGAAGCCGAACGCCTCCTTGGCCGATTTCTCGTCCAGATATGCCCTGGCCGACAGGCTTACGCCGTCTATTTCCAGATGATTGGCTTGAGCCGATGGAAGTGGAATGGGTGCCACTCGACTTTCGTAGGTGGAACAGCCGGCCAGCCCTGTGTTCAATGCCATTAGACCGGCCAAAGAAATTGCCGTCATTTTATGCGGTGTTTTCATGCTTCCTCCATAATTCAACAGTTAGCATTATTTTTTTACGAGACCATTAAAGATGATTGTTTCAAGGCCCTGCTCTTTCGATTTGTATCCGTTCGCCCAAAAATGCCTGCACTATTCTCTGATTGGTCTGGTGTAGATCGGAGAGAAAATAGAGATTGGCTACACCCGTGGATTCACGGGCCAGACCACCCGTTTGTGCCAGATAGGAATGCACGGAACGTGCCACTTCATGAGACGGGTCTATGAGCTTGACATGCTTGCCGATCTTTTCTTGAATGATGGGCTTCAATAAGGGGTAATGCGTGCAGCCCAGTATCAATGTATTCACATGCCGTTCTTTCAATGGACGCAGATATTTTTTGACGATCATGCGCGTCTCGCGGCACTTTAACCAACCTTCCTCCACCAAAGGGACCAGCAGAGGGCATGCCTGACCTATGATCTCCGTATCAGCGCTCAGGGCTCCTATTTTGGTTTCATATACCCTGCTCCCTATGGTGGCGCGAGTGCCGATCAATCCGATTTTTTTGTTTTTTGTAAAGGCCAATGCCTGTTCAATGGAAGGCGTGATCACCTCGAATATGGGCAGATCGAAGGTGTTTTTCAGGTGTTCCGTGGCCACGCTGGCAGCGCTGTGACAAGCGATCACCAGTATATTCGCTCCGTGTTGCAAAAGGAATTTGGAATCCTCCTCGGCGTATCGTGTGATGGTTTCCGGCCCTTTGGTGCCGTAGGGCGTACGTGCGGTATCTCCAAAATATATGATGGGTTGATGAGGCATGATTCTGCGGATTTCCCTTACAACCGTCAATCCGCCTACACCTGAATCGAAGATGCCGATTACTGCGGGTTTTGTTGCAGCTGTTTTTTGCGGAATTGCATTGTCGTTGTTTTTCATATTTGTAATGGGCTCATCAAGCATGGTTATATCTATGTTGGCTGAGTGATTTTTTTTGGTTTTTAGGAATCAGCATATAGTTATTCGGCTGCTTGAATGTTATTATATGTGAGCCTTTTACATCAGGTCATCCATATTCTCAAGGAGGATTTTATGCCGGAGGAATACCCTTCATGCCCTGTGCCGTGGACCGTGTCGGACATGATAGACGAGATTGCCGATGAAGATGAGATAGATACCTCCATAAAAACCCTGGGTGAGGCCAAAATCGAATCACCCATGACGCGCCGGACCATGACCTGCTTTGTTACGGATCAACAGAGGGTTTTGCTGCGTGCATCACATGCCGCTGTTGAACACTGGCAGCAGACAGGCGAGGCCAAGTCCTTTGAATTGGCGGGTCCCAGATACCTCCTGTATTTTGACCCAACCAAGACCAGATGCGCTATAGTGACATGCGGCGGGCTGTGCCCTGGCATAAACGACGTCATCAGATCCATTGTCCTGACCCTTAACTATGGCTACGGCATCTCGTCCGTCGTTGGCATTCAGTATGGCCTTCGAGGTTTTATGCCGAAATATGAACTACCTGTAAAAGAGTTGAATCCTGTGGTGGTGGACCGCATTCATGAATACGGCGGCACGATTTTGGGTTCATCGCGAGGCAATCAGCCGGTGGAAGAGATAGTTGATGCCATGGTGCGCATGAATATCAACATTCTCTTCATGATAGGGGGGGATGGTACATTCCGCGCTGCCGTGGACATTCAAGCGGAGATCGAGAGGCGTGGCCTCAAGATTGCTGTGGTTGCCATTCCCAAGACCATCGACAACGACATCTACCTGGTTTCCAAGACATTTGGGTTCGAGACGGCTGTAGAGATGGCCTGTGAGGCCATTCGATGCGCCCATACAGAGGCCATCGGAGCGCCTAATTGTATAGGTCTTGTAAAGGTCATGGGCAGGCACTCCGGTTTCATAGCCGCTGCCGCCACTCACGCCCTGCGTGAAGTGAATTTTTGCTTGATTCCGGAGAGTGATTTTGATCTGGATGGCGAAAACGGCCTGCTGAAGGCATTAGAGCGGAGATTGCGCCAGCGTTCACATGCTGTCATTCTTGTGGCGGAAGGCGCGGGCCAGAAATATGTGACAGGCGACAAGGTCAGCCGGGACGCATCAGGCAATATAAAACTAGGGGATATCGGCCTGTTTCTCAGGGATACCTTCAAGGCCTATTTTCAGAAGATCGGTATGGAGGTGGTTATTCGATACATCGACCCCAGTTATCTGGTTAGAAGTGTTCCCGCCAATGTCTATGACCGGCTATATTGCGCCAATTTAGGGCAGAATGCCGTCCATGCCGCCATGTCGGGCAAAACAGGAATGATGGTCAGTCGCTGGAACGACAGATATGTCCATGTGCCCATAGCAGAGGCCATCAAACGGCGTAAACAGGTAAATATCTCCAGCCGCTTCTGGCTGAGCGTGCTGGAGGCCACGGGCCAGTCCAGCCTGAAAAATTTGTAGCCATGAGGAGTCGTTTTTTGCGTAATTCATTTGAGCAACATGACTGACAGCATAATTCCATTGGACTATCGCTCCCTGACCAGAGAGAAATTGGAGGCTTTGGCAGTTTCTCTAGAGCTTTCGGCCTTTCGAGGCAGACAGCTCTTCCGCTGGCTCTGGCGGCCTGGGTTTATAACTATGGAACAGGCCACGGACCTTTCACGGGATACAAGGCGGATATTTGCGGAAAAGGGCCGTATTTATAATCTCGATTTGCACAAGAGACAGGTCTCTCGAGACGGCACGGAGAAATTCGGTTTCAGGCTTTCGGATGGTTTGACTATAGAGACGGTTCTGATTCCGGAGGAAGACCACCATACCCTGTGCCTGTCCACTCAGGTGGGCTGCGCCATGGGCTGCGCCTTTTGCCATACCGCCCGCATGGGTTTCAAACGTAATCTGCTGCCATCGGAGATAGCAGGTCAGGTGTTGGCGGTGCAGGGCCTGGTGGAGCCGTATAAATGGCCTCGCAATCTGGTATTCATGGGCATGGGAGAACCCCTTGCCAATTTCAAACACCTGCTCACCAGTCTGAACATACTTTCAGACGACCTGGGGTTGAATTTTTCCAGCCGCCGCATCACTGTCTCCACCTGTGGGTTGGTGCCGGAGATGTTGGAACTGGGTTCGAAGACCACATACGGCCTGGCAGTTTCTCTACATGCCACTACAGACGAAATACGGGACAGGATAATGCCTGTAAATAGGAGATATCCACTTAAAACCCTGCTTGCAGCCTGTAAGTCCTATCCTTTGCCCAAGAGAAGGCGCATCACCTTTGAATATCTGCTTCTGGCGGATGTAAACGACTCGCCTGCGGATGCCAGGCGTCTGGTCAGGCTGCTTTCAAATATTCCCAGCAAGATCAATCTGATTCCGTTCAATGCCAGCGTGGGCATTTCGTTCAATGCCCCTGCCTTGCAGCGGGTCATGGAGTTTCAGGCGATTTTGGTGAATGCCGGATTTACAGCCATGATTCGTAAGAGCAAGGGGCAGGACATAGCGGCCGCCTGCGGCCAGTTATATGCGAAAGGAGGACAAGATGTGTCAGACACACGCTTACCTGTTGAAAGACGGCAAGGAGGAGGAGTTCATGCGGGATGTTCTGCATGTGAATGTGCATGAGGACGGCGTAACCATAAAGGGATTTTTTGCGCCAGCCAGAAAGATGGCTGCCCGTATAGTGAAGATCGATTTGGAGCACCATAAGATACTCTTGGAGCCATTTACAGGCTGAAACATGGCTATTTTGTTGTTTTTCATGGTATTTTGCGGCGTCTAATGCCGTTATTTCAATAAGAGGAGGTCATTATGTATCCATTCTGGGAAGTGCCTGTGTGGACATCCGGCATCTTCATCGCCCTCATCGCCACCTTTCACATTTTGCCTTGTCACTTGGCAACAGGTGCCTTTTGGTTCAATGTCTTTGTGGAACGCAAGGCATTGAATGAAAACAGGCCCGGGCTGCTGGACTTCATTCAGCGTTACACCCTGATGATTTTGGTCTTTTGCTTTGTGTATGGCTCACTTACAGGCGTGGGCATCTGGTTTGCCGCTACGGTGGCCAGTCCTCGATCCATCTCGGCGTTGATACATAATTACGTATGGGGCTGGGCCACGGAGTGGGTCTTCTTCATTCTGGAGATCGTGGCCATCTATGTCTATTACTACACGTTGAACAGAGTAAGCCCCAAGACTCACATGCGCATCGGCTGGATATATGCCTGGAGCGCATGGATCAGTATGGTGATCATCACGGGGATTCTGGCCTTTATGCTCTCTTCCGATTCCTGGATTCGCACTGGCGGTTTCTTTGACGGCTTCTTCAACTCCACATATTGGCCCCAGCTCTTTGCTCGAACCGCCTTGATGCTGGGAATAGCAGGTCTCTATGCCATCATCTCTGCAAGTGGTATGCAGGATTCACGAGACAGAAACGAGGTGATTCGCTTGGCCTCTATTTGGGGCATGGCAGGCATGGTGTTCGGCGGCATCTTCAGCGCATGGTTTCTCTACAAAATGCCTGAAAGTGCCAAATCGCTCAGCCTGTCGGGCGGGCTGCCCTATCTCAAGAACATGCTCTATGCAGCGGTGGTGTGTTACGGTCTGGTGTTTTTATATATGCTTGTAGCGGGTTTTTTGAGGCCTCAGCTGGCCGGAAAGACCTTGGGCATTCTCATGCTGGTGGTGCTGTTTCTGGGCATAGGAGCTGGTGAGGGCTTTAGAGAAGGTGTGAGACGGCCTTATATCATCAGCCAGTTTATGTACGGCAATCAGATTATCTCTGCCGATGTGCCGGCCAAGGCCATAAAGTCCGAAAAGGAGCTGTTCAAGAATGGTTTTCTTGCCCATATTTATTTTGTACCAGACAGCTTACGCACCATAACGCCTGAAAACGAAAAGGCGGCGGGTCATATCATCGCCAGACACCAGTGCGGAAACTGCCATACCTTCGATGCAGGCGGCAGAATGCGTGCATTGCCTGCCTTGTTTACCAAGTTGGGTATGACCTCCAAGGACGACATCGCAGCTTGGATGGATGCCATGGAGGGTTATGCCTACATGCCGCCGTTTTTGGGTTCAGAGGAAGAAAAACAGGCAGTTGCGGCCTTTTTGGCCTCAAAGATGCAGTAATGGTGAAAGGAGCGAGTTATGGAATTAAGTAATTATTTGAATGCCATGAGAGATGCAAGCGGCGTGCCTTTCTATCCGGTGGTCTTTCAATTCTTTTTGGTTTTGACCTTTGCGCTTCATATCATGTTTGTGAATTTTCTGCTGGGCGGCGTGGTGGTGTCCATCTGGGCTCGTATCAAGGCTACGCCCAATATGTTGCGTCTGAGCAAGGCCCTGGCCCGTGCCGCCACCATCAATGCCTCTTTGGCCATGGTTCTGGGAGTGGCGCCGTTGCTTTTTGTGCAGGTGATCTATGACCCATTCTGGTACACGGCCAACTCCATGTCCGCCTACTGGGCCATGGCCTTTCTGCTCATTTTAGCCACGGCCTTTACTGCCTCTTATGTATTTTATCTCTCAGGAAGCGAAAAGGCGCCTGGTGCATTGGGCTGGGCCGTGTTTGCGCTTCTGGCACTTTTGGCTGCTGGTGGGGTGATACACGCCCTGTCTGTAGAGCAGCTTCTGCCTCAGATGTGGAAGAGTTGGCTGATCTCAGGAAATGAAGTGAATGCATTCGGCAAGTCCCTTTATGCCTTTGAGTGGCATCGTTTCCTGCACTTCATGGCGCCCTCGCTCATTATGGCCGGCGTATATCTCATGCTCTATGCCTGGTTCTTTCAGGGACGCAAGGACTACAACAAGGGGTATCTGGAAGAAACGGCACAAATGGGGGCCGATCTGGCTTTATATGCAACGGGGGCCCAGATTGTCATCGGCCTGTGGTGGCTGTTCTCGGTGCCAATGGAGTTTGCCTTTTATAAAAACCCGTTCTTTCTGGTGGGAGCGGGCATCGGCGCCGCATTCTTTCTGTTTTTGTTGACGGCTCGAGCAAATCCCATAAAAAATGCGCCCATTACCGCTCTAATCGCCTTTTTGACCATCTTTTTCATGTCTTATGCCCGAGAGGCCTTGCGTATGGTCTATACAGGCAAGGCAGGTTACAGCATTTTCGATTACAAGCTCTCTTTGGATTGGGGCAGCACGGTGTTGTTTCTGGGCACCTTTGTGATGGGTCTCATCATTATGGCTTACCCGATTCTGGTGGCGGTACAGGTGGCTAAAAATGGCAAGGAGTCCAATAATGAAGGCCTGGCCAGGTTGGCCACTGCCCTGCCGGTGGTATGGTTTTTGGTGGTGGCAGGCCTGGGCATTGTCATATCTCTTAAAAACGGCACTCTGTTTTAGCTGAATTGTGGAATATAACCGCATTGTTTTTAATGAGGCGAACCTTGATGGTTTCGTAAAAAGTCATTTTTAGGGATGGCTATGGCAAAAAGTGCCAAATGCAAGGCGCACAAAGTTCGAGGAATGAGGCGTAGTG
The DNA here is from genome assembly GCA_041287365.1 of Dissulfuribacterales bacterium. GTDB lineage: Bacteria > Desulfobacterota > Dissulfuribacteria > Dissulfuribacterales > DYLC01 > JAQVIJ01. The sequence goes on from JBEULL010000004.1 coordinate 27,815, forward strand.
AAATTGCGCCGTAGTGACGAGAGATGCAGCGCAACACAGCAGTTGGCGAGTTTTGCGAGGTCATCAACCTTGTGTTCGCCCTTTGTTGTTGTATATTTCCATTATGATTGATGTCGATTCATTTTTTTTGTCCTCTGTGAGTGACCATGAGATCAAAGAGGAGAAACTCAAGGCCAAGGAGCTGCGTAAGACCCGCTGGTGGCAAGAGAAGTGTGCCAAAGGGGTGTGTCATTATTGTGGAAGACACGTTGGCAAGGAGGATCTCACCATGGATCATGTGGTCCCTTTGATCAGGGGTGGAAAAAGCACCAAGAACAATCTGGTCCCTGCCTGCAAGGCGTGCAACAACAAAAAGAAGTACCTTCTGCCCATGGAGTGGCAGGAGTATCTCAACGGCATCTGACGGGTAGCACATATGTGTGGAATAGTTGGTTATATAGGCAAAAGACCGGTCACAGCCGTGTTGCTGGACGGCTTGAGTAAGCTGGAATACCGGGGTTATGACTCCGCTGGCATAGCCTGGCTTGCAACGGACGGCATTCAGCGGCGCAGGGCATCGGGCAAGCTGTCCAACCTTGTGGAACTGGTGGCTCGTGAGGGCGAAATCTCTTCTTTGGTAAATGGATTGAGTATGGGCATAGGCCATACCCGTTGGGCCACTCATGGCGAGCCCACGGAGCGAAATGCACACCCTCATGTGGACTGCACTGGCCGCATAGTGGTGGTACATAATGGTATCATCGAAAATTATCGTTCTTTGCGCCAGGAACTGGAGACCGAAGGCCATGTATTCAAGTCTGAAACTGACACCGAAGTCATAGCCCATCTGGTGGAAAAATATCTGAAGGATGACCTTCGAGCAGCGGTTCAGGCTGCGGTGACTCGATTGACTGGTTCTTATGCCATGGTGGTGCTCTGGCAAAACTGGCCGGGCAGGTTGGTGGCGGTGCGCAAGCAAAGCCCGCTGGTTTTGGGCATGGGAGACCAGGAGATATTTTTGGCCTCGGACATTCCAGCGCTTCTGCCATACACAAGACGAGTGGTGTTTTTAGAGAATGATGATCTGGCCGTGTTGTCTGCCGAAGGGGCCGAAATGTACTCCATTGTCGATGGTCAGCGTATAGAACAAAGGCCTATTCAGACTATCACCTGGGATATCTCCATGGCGGAGAAGGCCGGTTATCGGCATTTCATGCTCAAGGAGATATTCGAACAGCCCCAGGCCATTTTGAACACCCTGGCAGGCAGAATCGACCCTGAAACCGGCAAAGTCGTGCTTCCTGAGCTCACATTGCCCTTGAAAGAGCTGACATCCATTCAAAATATCCTGTTTTTGGCCTGCGGCACTTCATGGCATGCAGGCCTCACTGCCACCTACTGGTTCGAGGAGTGGCTCGGCATTCCTTGCCGTGTGGAGTTGGCTTCGGAGTTTCGCTACCGCTCCATGCCCGTCAATTCAAATACATTGGTGATTCCTATCTCTCAGTCGGGGGAAACAGCGGATACCCTGGCTGGCCTGAGAAAGGCCCGCGATGCCGGGGCTAACATGATCTCCATTTGTAATGTGTTGGGCAGCACCATCGCCCGTGAGTCAGGAAACGCTATCTACACCCATGCAGGCCCTGAGATCGGCGTGGCCTCCACCAAGGCATTCACCTCTCAGCTCACAGTGCTCTATCTCATAGGGCTTTATCTGGCTCAAGAGAGAAACGCCATGACAGTCGATGCAATCGCTCGCAAGATAAATGCAATACTGGAGGTCCCCAACCTCGTGGAATCCTGGCTGAAACCATGGCAGGAGATCGCCGGCATCATTGCCGAGGACATGGCACAGCACAGGGATGTCCTGTATCTGGGCAGACACATGAATTTTCCCATAGCGCTGGAAGGCGCATTGAAACTCAAGGAGATCTCTTACATTCATGCCGAAGGATATGCGGCCGGCGAGATGAAACACGGCCCCATAGCCCTTATAGACAAGGACATGCCCGTAGTGGCCATAATCCCGCGGGATCACGTAATGGAAAAAATGATCAGCAATGTCCAGGAGGTGAAAAGCCGTCGAGGCCGTATGGTGATACTTGGAGAAGGTGACGACGAACTTCGGGCAATGGCCCAACATTTCATCGAGATTCCAAAGGGGAAAGACTTGAGCATAAATCCCTTTGTCTGTGTGGTCCCCCTTCAGCTTTTGGCCTATGAAACGGCTGTTTTTAAGGGCTGTGATGTGGATCAGCCTAGAAATCTGGCTAAAAGTGTGACAGTGGAGTGAGCATATGAATGTGGTCGCAAAACTTTTGTCGGCTGTTTTGATTATGGCAATGTCGGCTGTTGCGCTTTATGCACAGGAGGAAGCGGATGTGGATACCTTGCAATCCGCTTCAGCTTCGCGCCCTGTGAATGCAGTTCAGGCGGCGGCTGCCCTGGGGCCTCGTGAATTGGCTCAGCTCATGCAACTGGCCCATAGAAACATGCAAGACATGGCCGCCTATTTCTATCAGGAGACCCTCACCCCCGGCAATCCGAACCCTGTGCGGGCGGAAGGCCATGTCTATATGAAACGGCCTGATTTCATGCGCTGGGATTATGTAAAGCCTGAGCCTCAGGTGGTGGTTGTCAACGAAAAGGCGGTTTATGTCTATGAAAAGGAGGTCAATCAGGTGATGGTGATGAATCGCGAGCAGTTTCTGTCAGCGGAGATCACCAGGGCCTTTTTTGGAGGAGACGGTGAATTGACCCGCTATTTTTATATCGATACTCCGGGCCGCGGCATGGCTAACGTCCCCTGGACATTGAAGCTGGTTCCCGTGCCAGATAAGACCGCTCAGGCTGAAGGTATGAGCCGCATCAAGGCCCTTTGGCTGACCCTTAATGAAAATACACACCTTATTTCTTCAATTCGCATAGAAGATCAGGCCGGAACCAGAATAAACATCTCATTTCAGGACATGCGATTGAACGGTAAGCTGCCCGATGACCTGTTCCGGTTCGATATACCCCCTGGAGCCGAGGTCTTCAGGCAGTGATTTTTGACCATTTCACCGGAGCGTTTTTATGCAGACAGATTTGAAACAGGCGATCAGGCGGCTCGCCAGGGAAAAGAACGCCATCATACTGGCCCATAACTACCAGCTTCCTGATGTGCAGGATGTAGCCGATCTGACCGGCGATTCCCTGGCCTTGAGCATACAGGCTGCAAAGACCGATGCAGACATCATCGTCTTTTGCGGAGTGCACTTCATGGCGGAGACCGCTGCCATTCTGTGTCCGAACAAAAAGGTCTTGCTGCCGGTTTTACACGCAGGCTGTGCCATGGCTGACATGGTGACCGCAGAGGACTTGAAGGAGTTTAAGTCCATTCATTCCGGCGTACCGGTGGTGACATATGTAAATTCCAGCGCCGAGGTCAAGGCCGAGAGCTACATCTGCTGTACCTCTGCCAATGCAGTGCAGGTGGTGAAGTCCTTGCGTTGCCCTGAGGTGATCATGACTCCTGATAAAAACTTGGCCATGTGGACTCAGCGTCATACCAATCAGAAGATACATATCTGGAAGGGCTTCTGTCCTATACACGATGCATTGAGGCCTGAGGAATTGCAAAGATTGAAGTCTGTGCATTCAACTGCATTGATTATAGCACATCCTGAGTGTCCACCTGACATTCTGGACATGGCGGATGTGGTCAAAAGCACCAGCGGCATGTTGGAGTTTCCGGAAAAATCCGATGCCGATGAATTCATCATCGCCACGGAGATAGGGCTGTTATATCCTTTGCAAAGGCGTTATCCGCACAAGCGTTTTTATGCGGCATCCTCCAAGATGGTCTGCGAAGAAATGAAAAAAACAGGCTTAAAAGAGGTGTTCGATGCATTGAGAGATGAAAAGCATGTAGTTATGGTGCCGGAAGAGACACGCTTGCGAGCCTTGAGCGCAGTAGAGCGGATGCTTGATGTGCCGAGGGACAATTGATGGCGTCGTAATGACTCACAACTGTGATTATAAATGTTTAATGTTGAATTTTTAATTGTGTTAAATTAACCTTGCTTCAACATTCAGAATTTAAAATTGATTTGAGTGCCTTGCATTTGGCGCTTTTTGCCGTAGCCATTCTCTACAATGACTTTTTACAAGATCATCACAATTGATTAGATGCTTAAAAACAGAAGGGAAATGAAAGAGGACACCTCGGGACGTTGGCGCTGGCTCATCACCTATGCAGACATGGTCTCGTTGCTTCTGGGCTTTTTTGTGCTGCTTTACGGGTTTTCCAGTATGGACCAGGCCAAATTCAAGGCCGTTTCAGAGTCTTTGAAGGATGCCTTCGGTCTTTCAAGGGGAGTGATCGTGTCTGATACGGACAAAGACAGCCTGCCCCAGGCCATGCCTGCCAATGTAAGTGAGCTTATAGCTGCATTCAAGACGGCCGTTGAGCCGATTGTCTCTAAAAATGGACTGGAAGTTGAGGAAGGTTCGGACAGGGTAACGATTCGTATTCGAGACGATATATTGTTTGAAGACCGTAGCATAAGGCTTAAAAATGAGGCGCGGCCCGTTCTTGCCGATATTCGAAGTGTGCTGGAAAGGCTTCCTGGACAGGTCGTGACCTCCGGCTATACGGACAGCTCCTTTGTCCCTGATGCACAGTGGCCGTCGGATTGGGTTCTGTCCGCAGCCAGGGCGGCCGTGGTCTTAGATTTTTTGCTGGATAAGAGCAGTATTCCACATTCAAAGGCCTATGCCGTTGGATACGGGTCCAGCCGTCCGAAATTTTTGAGTGATACTCCGGAGCACATAGCAAAAAACCGCAGAGTTGAGATATCCTTTATCCCTTCACAGACAGAAGGGTTGCGAGTGATACCTCTGGCCAAATAGCCGTATTAATACCTGACAATTCACGTGCTACTATTCCAGGACATTTTATTTGTCCGCAACACACTGCTGACATCTTTTAATTGACATCAGGCATTGCTATCTGTATTATTTAGAGCTTATTTTAGGCTATCTGTCTTTGGTGGATAGGTGTATCTAATAATTTTATAAGGCTGGCCGAACAGGTTTCGAAAAAGTTTAACGATATGTTTGCAACCCTTACAGAACGCCTTGAAGGCATTTTCAAGCGCATGCGCGGATATGGTCGGCTCTCCGAAGAGAACATTCAGGAGGGGCTGCGAGAGGTGCGTCTTGCCCTTTTGGAGGCGGATGTCCACTTCAGGGTGGTAAAGGATTTCATCGACCGCATAAAGGTAAGGGCCATAGGCCAGGAGGTTATGGAGAGCCTTACTCCGGGGCAGCAGCTTGTAAAGATCGTTCACGATGAGCTGGTTGCACTTTTGGGTGGAGCGAATCAGCGCCTAAATCTGGCCGGCGGTCAGCCGGCGGTGATTCTGCTTGCAGGTCTTCAGGGTTCAGGGAAGACCACCACCGCTGCCAAGCTTGCCTTGTGGCTGCGCTCCAAGGGCCGTAGGCCGTACCTCGTGCCTGCCGATGTGTATCGGCCTGCTGCAATCGACCAGCTGACGGCATTGGCCAAACAGATTCAAATGGATGTTTTTCCGTCACAGGCATCGGATAAACCAGTTGATATCGTAAGGAAGGCCAGGTCCGAGGCTATCAGGCTCAACAGAGATACGCTTATAATAGACACTGCAGGTCGTTTGCATATAGATGAAGCCCTGATGCAGGAACTCAAGGACATAAAGGCCCTGATGTCTCCTCAGGAGATATTGCTGGTGGTGGATGCAATGACCGGTCAGGATGCCGTGAATATGGCTAAAAGTTTCAATGAAGCCATAGAGATAACCGGTGTGGTGCTTACCAAGATGGATGGAGACGCCAGGGGCGGTGCTGCCCTTTCCATTCAATCCATCACAGGCAAACCCATCAAATTTGTTGGAATGAGTGAAAAGATAGATGGTCTGGAGCCATTTTATCCCGATCGTCTGGCCAATCGTATACTGGGCATGGGTGATGTTTTAAGCCTTATCGAAAAGGTGCAGCAGAACGTCGATCAGCAGAAGACATTGGAACTCAAGGAAAAGATCAAAAAGGATTCCTTTACCCTTGATGATTTCAAAGATCAGTTGTTACAGATCAGAAAGATGGGAGGTCTGGCCCAGGTGGTTTCAATGATTCCGGGCATCAACAAGCTCAAGCAGGTGCAGGGCATGATGCCGGAAGAAAAGGAGCTTTCCAAGATAATAGCGATCATAGACTCCATGACGCGAAAGGAACGGGTCGATTGGACCATCATCAACGCCAGTCGCAGAAGGCGTATCGCCAAGGGGAGCGGCACAACGGTGCAGGATGTCAATAAACTCCTCAAGAATTATGCCGAGATGTCTAAGATGTTGAAGAAGATAAAGAAGACAGGTTTGAAGGGGTTCGCCAGGGGCTTTAACCCGTTTGGTTGATATTTTTGATTGTTATTTATTAAAATAAGGAGGATATATGGCAGTAAAATTGAGATTGACCCGCATGGGCAGAAAGAAGAAGCCGTTTTACAGGGTGGTGGCAGCCCATTCAGAGGCTAAGCGCGATGGCCGTTTTCTGGAGATATTGGGCACTTATGACCCTCTCAAGAATCCGGTTGAGTGTAAAATGGACGCTGAACGCGTGAAATACTGGCTTGGGCAGGGCGCTACTCCTACCGAGACGGTCAGCAGTCTCATCAAAAAATTTGTGAACTGATGGCAATTTTCCTATTGTAGGAGTACGTTACTGTGCTCATGCTGGGCGCGTGCAACTGCGCCCCTACATTGCATTTTGAAATGATGTGAGGACATTGCATGAAAGAGCTGGTGGAGTACTTGGTCAAGTCGCTGGTTGATAATGTGGATGCAGTGCAGGTCACAGAGGTCGAGGGTGAACAGACCACCGTTGTGGAGGTGCGTGTGGCCCAGGAGGATATCGGCAAGATCATAGGCCGTCAGGGCCGCACTGCCAAGGCATTGCGAACCATTGTGTCTGCTGCATCCAATAAGCTCAAAAAGCGCGCCATGCTGGAGATATTGGAATAGTTTTATTCCGTTGAAGCATTGATGGAGCAGAAGTCGGAAGTTATAGCCATAGGAAGGGTGTGTAAGCCGCATGGTATAAGGGGTGAGTTGGTTCTGTCTTCTATGTATTCGAATGTCCTGCGGCCTGGCCTTCGGCTTGTGATAGGTGAAAGGCATTTTGAGCTTTTGTCATTGAGGGAGGCTCCGAGCGGTTTTCTTGTGCGCCTGAAGGGCGTGTTGAATCGTTCCGATGCTGAGGCATTGAGCGGGTCGACTGTTTATGTTTCCGCGTTAAGTTTACCGCAGTTGCCTGACGGTGAGTTTTATTGGCATGAGGTGATCGGTCTCAGGGTGGTGGCCGCCGGTGTCGAGCTGGGCAGGGTCGTAGATATTTTGCAGACAGGGGCGCACGATATTTATGTGGTGCATTCCGAGGATAAAAAAGAATATTTTTTTCCTGCCGTGGAAGACATAGTGACGAGAATAGATGTGCAGCACAAGGTTATGTTTGTGGATCCGCCTGACGGTTTGTTGGATATAGATGCTCTTTGATATTTTGACCATATTCCCAGGCTTTTTCTCTTCGCCGTTACAGGATGGTTTGTTGTTCAAGGCCATTCAGAAAGGTCTGATTCAGGTCAGGCCTATAAATCTTCGAGATTTTACACACGACCGACACAATACAGTGGACGATCGTCCTTACGGTGGAGGGGAGGGTATGGTGATGAAGCCGGAGCCTATATACGAAGCCCTGGAAGCCCTCAGGTCTGAGCCTCTTGCGCCTTATGTGGTGCTTTTGAGTCCGAGGGGCAGGTTGTTTGATCAGCAAATGGCAAATGAGTGGGCCGTCCTGAATCGGTTGCTGCTTGTATGCGGTAGATATGAAGGGATAGACGAACGGGTGACCGGTTTTGTGAATGCAGAGGTGTCCATCGGCGATTATGTGCTTTTTGGCGGAGAGGCGGCGGCCTTGGTGATACTGGAGGCGGTCGCACGCTTGATTCCCGGGGTATTGGGGTGCGAGACCTCGTCTCAAAGGGATTCCTTTTCTGATGGTCTGCTGGAAAGCCCTTGCTACACACGTCCTCCTGATTTTTTAGGGCAAAGGGTGCCTGAAGTACTGCTTTCAGGGGATCATGCACGAATCTCTCGCTGGAGGAGGGAACAGTCCTTGTTGGTCACTTTGCAGCGCAGGCCTGATTTGCTGAAAAGGATTGAATTGAGCGAAACGGACAGGGAATTTCTTGAGAAGTTGGGTTGGTCATGCGATACATAGGGTTGGTGCACTATCCTGTTTTGAATCGTGAGGGCGAGTTGATCGTTTCCGCGGTTACCAATCTGGATATACACGATGTTGCCCGTGCAGCCGCCACCTATGGTGTGACGAATTTTTTTGTAATCACCCCCATCGAGCGTCAAATGGCCTTGACACGGGAGATTATCGGGCACTGGTTGACAGGAGTGGGTGGAACCCTGAATGCGGACAGGAAAAGGGCTATGGAAACGGTCAGAGTGGTGTCGTCTGTGGAGGAGGCCTTGGCTGCAATCAAGACCAAACATGGTTTGGCACCTGAAGTCTATGCTACTACCGCCTGTAAGCATGCCGATGCTGTTTCATGGAGGTATTTGAGAAATCGTATGGATATGGAGGCTGTTCCTGTATGTCTGCTGTTCGGAACCGCTTCCGGGTTGGCTATGGAACTGCTGGGGCGAGTCAATGGTGTTTTAGAACCTATATATGGCGTAGGGGATTACAATCATTTGTCTGTGCGCAGTGCTGTTTCTGTGGCATTGGATAGATTGTTTGGATGTTATTAGTAGGGGTGGCATGCCGCGCCCCTGCATTTATCTGTGTAAAAGGAGATTGTTTTTATGGATTTAATCAGAAGACTTGAACTTGAGGAAATGCGTAGGGATATTCCGGCCTTCAGGCCTGGCGATGTGGTCCGTGTGCATGCCAAGATTCAGGAGACCGAGGAAAAGGAACGCATACAGGTCTTTGAGGGTGTTGTGATCACGAGGCGCGGGGGCGGGCTGGGTGAGACCTTTATCGTAAGGAAGGATTCCTTTGGCGTGGGAGTGGAGCGTATCTTTCCTGTCCATTCACCCCGTATAGAAAAGATAGAATTGGTGGAACAGGGCAGACATAACAGGTCCAAGCTCTATTATCTGCGTGATTTGCGCGGCAAGGCCGCTCGCCACAAGATCAGAAAACGCACTCTGGTGGCGCATTCATAGTCTTGTTCGATTCAGAGGAGGTCTGATTTGACCATTGATCAGCCCTCCGATCATAGCTTTTACAAGTGAACTGCGCTGAATGTCCGGATATGTTGAAGCTCGAGACCGTCTTGTGGTCCGAGGGCGTGCATGTGGTGGCAGGACTGGACGAGGTGGGTCGTGGATGTATAGCCGGTCCGGTGGTGGCCTCTGCCGTTGTGCTGAGTCCAGTTTCCGCCAACACCTTATATAAGGCTGGCGTGAGGGATTCCAAGGCGCTTTCTGCAGGTCGCAGGGAGGCGCTGAATCGGATCATTAGGGAATGTGCCGCGGATGTGGCCGTGGGTGTGGTATGGCCCGAGGAGATAGACCGTCTGAACATATTGCAGGCAAGCCTGAAGGCCATGGCCGTTGCTGTCGCCGGCCTTGTCCATAGGCCGAATATGCTTTTGGTGGATGGGAATCAGCATGTCCCGTGTGATATTCCGCAACATGCTGTGGTCAAGGGCGATTCTTGTTCTGTTTCCATAGCAGCGGCTTCAATCATTGCCAAGGTCTATCGGGACGGGCTTATGTGCCGCCTTGACGCAGAGTATCCAGAATATTTGTTTCACAAGCATAAAGGATATCCCACTCAGGAACACATAGCGGCCCTGGAACGTCATGGTGTCTCGAATTTGCACAGAAAGAGTTTCGGGCCGGTCAAAAGGTGTGTGGTGAATGGAGTCTCTCTATTTTGATTGCAATCCGATTGTAACATATTCGGCATTTACAGGCCAAACAAAGAGGTTATAAGTCTCAAGAGGGTTTTGTGGAGTGAACAAGACGGGTGCAGCCTCCATCGGTGGCATGGCGGAAGAGTTGGCCGCAGAATATCTCATAAAAAGGCGCTATGATATCCTTGAAAGAAATTACAAGACCAGATGGGGTGAAATCGACATCATAGCCATGGATGGTTCGACTCTGGTTTTTGTGGAGGTCAAGGCAAGAAGGGGTGAAGGTTGCGGTCTGCCGCAAGAGGCTGTGAGTAGGCAAAAGCAGTACAAAATTATTCGTATGGCGCAACAATATATGTCTCAATGTGACTATAGGGGCAAAAAAGATTTCGTTTTTGAGCGGCCTGTTCGGTTTGATGTGCTGGCGATTCAATGGCAGGGTGGTGTCCCGCTGATAGAACACATACTTCATGCCTTCGATACAACGGATTTACCGGTATAGCGTTCATGTCATGTTCTTTTCGGGCTGAAAAAGAGGTGTAATATGTCCGCACGAGTACAGAAAGAGATAATGGAAAGCAAGACCTTGCTGTTGCAGCTGTCGTCTTTGGTGGAAGAGGCTGTGAGGACTGCTGTCATGGCATTTCAGAAAAGCGATTCTACATTGGCTGAGCTGGTCATTCAAAGGGACAACGATGTGGATCTGCTGGAAGAGAGAATAGATTCAGTGGTACTGACGGCATTGGCCCTGCGTCAACCCATGGCATCGGATCTGCGCTTTCTCACCTCTGCACAGCAGATCGCCTCGCAGCTGGAGCGAGTGGGGGATCATGCCGTCAACATCGCCAGGCAGGTTAAGGGGCTGGCGGAGACCGTCAATGCCACTGACTCGCAGTCAGCTTTAGAGCTTCGTTCCTCCTCGACCATAAGAGATATGGCCAATCTTGCCATTCAGATGCTGGGAGAGAGCATCAATGCCTTTGTGCAGCAGAATGCACAACTTGCCCGTTCTGTCAGGCAGAAGGATTCCCATGTGGACGAACTGTATGCACAAGTAAAGCAGGAGGAGATGGCGCTCATAGGGCAAAACCGCAGGGAGGTTATGCCGGGTGTCAGTAATATTATGCTGGCCATGAATATGGAACGCATAGCGGATCTTGCCACCAATATCGCTGAAGATGTTATCTTTATGCTGGAAGGTAAACTTATGCGTCACGATTTCGAATACGATCAGACTAAAGGCGCAGGGGATTCGGTGAGCAGCATCGGTAGCTGTCCTACCAAACCAGGTCAGATGAGAGAGCCCCTTGAGTGTCTGGAGAGACATGCCGTGCAGGTGCACGAGTGTCTGAATAAGGCAATCAACGGACTCAAGGCATATGTGGCCATGGATGAAGCCGGATTCAAACAATGTTTTGAAGGGGTTTCCGAGCTGGAGCATGGAGCCGATCTAATCAAACGAAACGTGAGGGCGCATCTTCCCAAAGGCATTATCATGCCCATTGACAAGTTCGAGCTGTTTCTGTATGTCAACGAGCAGGATGGTATAGCGGATGTGTGTGAGGATGTAATGGAGTGGCTTAGATATCGCCGGATTCAATTGCCATCCTCCATCGCAGAAGATACTGTCAGGCTTTTCGAGCAGTGTGGCGTGGTGGTGTGTGGTCTGTCACAGATCATTCAGGATGCCAGAGAATACTTCAAGACAGGCAACGACACGATTCGAACCCGTGTCAAAGATGCCATTTTGACACTGCGTTCAAGAGAGCATCAGGCGGACGTGATGGAAAACAGTCTGAAGCAGCAGATTTTTGATATATACCCAGACGATATGTTTCCCATCTATTTTCTCGTACGACTCGTGGAACTCATTGGCCGCACGGCTGATCAAGCCGAGAGCGCCGCTGATATTATGCGTTCCATGATCGCAAAATAGGCTGGTGCAAATGTCCATAAATTCCATTCTGATTACAGGTGCCGCCGGTTTCATAGGCTTTCATCTTTCCAAAAGACTTCTGGAAGAGGGCAAGACGGTTATCGGCATAGACAACTTTTCATCCTATTATGACCCTTCTTTGAAAGAAGCTAGAGCGGCCATTCTGCTTGACTATTCGCGTTTCACCCTTGAACGTGTGGATATGTCGAATCGGACTGTGATGCCGGAGATATTCCGAAGACACAGCCCGGAGGCGGTGGTCAATCTGGCAGCCCAGGCGGGCGTCAGGTATTCCCTCAAGAACCCTCATTCTTACGTGGATACGAATCTTGTGGGTTTTGTGAATATTCTCGAGGGTTGCCGTCACAACGGAGTCAAGCATCTTATATTCGCCTCATCCAGTTCCGTGTACGGTGCAAATACCAAAATGCCTTTTTCAGTGCATCACAATGTGGATCACCCTGTTTCATTATATGCCGCCACCAAAAAGGCCAACGAGCTCATGGCCCATTCCTATGCCCATCTTTACGGTTTGCCTTGCACCGGCCTGCGTTTTTTTACTGTGTATGGTCCGTGGGGCAGACCTGATATGGCGTTGTTTCTGTTTACAAGGGCCATTCTGGAAGGCAGGGCCATAGACGTCTTCAACTATGGTAAGATGAAAAGGGATTTTACATACATAGATGACATCGTAGAGGGTGTAGTACGAGTGATTCAGCGTGTTCCCAAAGGTAATGCGGATTGGAGCGGAGACGCCCCTGATCCATCCAGCAGTTACGCCCCTTATCGTCTTTATAACATCGGTAACAACAATCCCGTGGAATTGATGCGTTATATCGAGGTGCTGGAGGATACCCTGGGCATCAAGGCTCAAAAGAACCTGCTTCCCATGCAGGCCGGAGATGTGCCGGCCACCTATGCCGATGTGGAAGACCTGGAGCGGGATGTGGGCTTCAAACCCGCTATCTCCCTCGAGGAGGGTATTCCGCGTTTTGTGCGATGGTTTCGGGAGTATTATAAAATCTGATGGTCTTGTAAAAAATATTAGCAGAGAAGGGCTATGGCAAAAAAACGCCAACTGCAAGGCACTCAAATGAATTTTGAATGTTAAAGGCTGAATGTTGAATCAAGGTTAGAGGAAATTTTATGCATATAACTGTAATCGGTACAGGTTATGTCGGGCTGGTGGCTGGTGCCGGCTTGGCTGATTTTGGTATGGATGTCATCTGTGTGGACAAGAATGCCAGCAAGATAGAGATGTTGAATCAGGGGCAGCTGCCGTTTTACGAGCCAGGTCTGAAAGAACTGGTGGAGCGCAACTTTCAGAACGGCAGATTGTCTTTCAGCACGGATTTGAAGGCCGCTGTGGAACGTTCACTGGTCATCTTTCTTGGCGTAGGCACACCTTCCGACGGCGAGGGAGGCGTCGATCTCTCCGCTGTGCGGGAAGTCGCTATGGAGATAGCAAAATATCTAAATGATTACAAGGTGCTTGTCACCAAAAGCACGGTACCTGTGGGTACTAACCGCTGGCTGAAGTCGTTCATAGATGAACACAAGACAGTTGCAGTGGAAGTGGATGTGGTCTCCAATCCCGAGTTTCTGCGCGAAGGGTCTGCGGTGGAGGATTTCATGAGGCCTAATCGCCTGGTGCTCGGTTCCGACAGCCCAAAGGCCCTTGCCATAGTGAAGGATATCTACCGGCCTTTGTATCTGATCGAGACCCCTTTTGTGGAGACCACCCTTGAAACAGCCGAAATGATCAAATACGCATCCAATGCCTTTCTTGCCACCAAGATATCTTTTATCAACGAGGTGGCCAATCTATGTGAAAAGGTCGGAGCGGATGTGCATGCAGTTGCCAAGGCCATGGGTTTGGACAGAAGGATCGGCCCCAAGTTCCTGCACCCGGGTCCTGGTTATGGCGGCTCCTGTTTTCCCAAGGATACCCTCGCATTCGCCCTGATGGGCAGACAGCACAATGCCAGACTGCACATCGTGGATGCGGTTATAGAGGTGAACGCCCGGCAACGCGCCAATACGTTTTTGAAGCTTCAAAACGCCCTTGGAGGCAGCCTGAAAGATCAGGTTGTCGCTATACTCGGGCTTTCTTTCAAACCCAACACCAGCGATATTCGAGAGGCGCCTTCTATCTTTCTGGTAAAGGCCTTGCTGGAGCAGGGCGCTATTGTGCGTTGCTATGATCCCGCTGCCATGGAGGAGTTCAAGCGGCTTTATTCAGAAGACGTCGTTTATTATGCCTCTAATCCTTATGATGCCGCGAGAGGCGCCGTTGCTTTGGTGATCCTGACCGAATGGAACGAATTTAGAAACTTGAACATGCAGGAGATTAGGCTGGTGATGGCGAACAAGGAAAGGGCTCCTGTGGTACTGGACATGAGAAATATCTATGATCCCGCCAAAATGGTGGCTATGGGGTTCCGTTATGATTGCGTGGGCAGACCCGTGCCGAGAGATAGTGTTGCGTGAGGCTAAACCATATCTGTGGGGCTGTCCCTGAAGAGCTGCTTGTGAATGGCGCTTTTGAGTTGCTCCAGCCCCATATCATGTGTGGCTGAAATGGCCAGCTCTTTCAAAGACATCCGTTCCCGTAATATCCGCAACCCTTCCTCTCCCAACAGGTCGATTTTGTTCCACACCAATATGCGTGGAGTACCAACCATGCCCATTTCTTCAAGTATTTCATCGATAACCCGTATTTCCTCGTCTTTGTAGCGGCTGGTTGCATCCAGTATCTGTAAAAACAGATCCGCTTCGTGCAGCTCTTCCAGTGTGGCCTTGAATGCCACCTTAAGGTCGTTGGGCATGTCGCTGATGAAGCCCACTGTGTCTGAAAGTAGTATCTTTCGGCCGTCCGGAAAATACAGCCTGCGGATGGCAGGATCGAGTGTGGCAAAAAGGCGGTCTTCGGCCAGTACATCGCTTCCTGTGAGTCTGTTGAACAGAGTGGATTTGCCGGCATTTGTATAGCCTATGAGGGCCGCCATGGGCAAGGCGCGTCTTTTTCTGGCCTTGCGTTGTTCCTGGCGTCTGGTGGAGAGCTGCTTCAGGCTGCGTTCCAGAGAGGCGATGCGATCGCGAATACGCCGTCTGTCCATCTCCAGCTTGGTCTCTCCAGGGCCTCTGCCGCCTATGCCTCCCATCAGTCTGGACATGGCCGTGCCTCGACCCATCAGGCGTGGCAGGGCGTAACGGAGTTGCGCCAGTTCCACCTGTATCTTGCCCTCACTGCTGCCTGCCCTGCGAGCGAAGATGTCGAGAATCAGTTGAGTGCGGTCGATGACCTTCATGTCCACCAGATGCGCTATGTTGTTGATCTGCGCCGGAGACAGGTTCTGATCGAAAATTACCAGACCTGCGCCGAGGTACATGCCTTGAATCAGAATCTCCTTGAGTTTACCCATGCCCAATAGATGAGCGGGGTCGTAGCGTTGAATGCGCTGTCGTATGGAGGCCAGTACCTTTACATTCGCTGATTCCGACAATGCCCTGAGCTCTTCAAGAGACCTGTCCATCTCATATCTTGGAAGAGGGCTTGCATGCACCAGAATAGCCGCCTCCTGATTTTTATTCGCATATATGGTGTTTTTTGCAATTTCTTTTTCGATCGAAAGAATGTCATTCATGAAATGCGCATGGATCGCAGATTGTGCCTCTTTATATCTGAATGTTCGATATGTTTTTTCGTGTGCATCTGCTTGGTCTTGGGCGTCGTTTTCAACGGTCGGTGGCGGCGTCGGATATCCGACATGTATGAACCCAAGGTTTCCATTTTCAAGGGCTTCCACCACAATAAAGGCATCCAGTCTCAGTATGGCCATGTCGGTAATGTCCTCATGAGTCAGCCCATTGAGACCTCCGAGTTGTGTTCGTATGAAACGAAGTCCCTTGAGGTGATGAGGACTTCTCTTGTATGCGCTCAAATCAGGGATGGTGATACCGCGGGCGTCTCCTATGGCCACATGGCAGACATTTCCCTTTCTGTCGAGGGTGATGCCGAGAATGCGATGTATTTGAGAAGAGATACGGCACATCTCTCGGGCAAGTTCACAGGGTACCGGCTCCAGGGTATGGGCCCGTCTGCGGTATAGGTGTTTTATGGTTTTCAGTTCTAATGGGGAAAGCCCGATGGTGTTTGAGTAGAGTTTTATAACTGTCTCCTGCGGAATGAGTTTATTGTATGTTATAGTAAGAAGCCCATTCTTCAATGTCAACGAACGGCGCACATGCCGCTCTATTAGTCATCTTGTGCGACGCTGACCCTTTGAGACGGGCATAATGTTTGTGTTTTGTTTTACTGATTACGGCTTATTTCAGACGGATGGGCTTGAAGATGTACTCAAAGTGGATTTAATTGACGATATAAAAATAACTCTCGGGATTTTTTTGTGGACATACCGTTTTTACAACTCGTAAGAGAAAAGATTGTGCTTGGTGACGGCGCCATCGGTACATATCTATACGAAAAGGGCATAGACTTCGGCGCAAATACCGATATCCTGAATCTTACCGAGCCGGATGTGGTTTTCTCAGTGCATGAGGATTACATAAGGGCCGGCGCTCAGATAATAGAGACCAATACATTCGGTGCAAACAGGTTCAAGCTCAGACTCCACAAGGAGTATGAAGGCCGTGTCAGGGAGATCAATCTATCTGCAGCGGCTCTGGCATCGAGGGCTGCCGGAAATGAGATATATGTCGCAGGGTCGGTAGGGCCCACCAGTGTGGATTTTCCCCTTGAGGCCGATATCTCGCGAGACGAGATAAAAGAGGTTTTTTCGGAACAGATTTTAGCCCTGTTGGAAGGCGGTGTGGATGCCCTTTTTATCGAGACATTCACTCACCTCGATGAATTGATGATAGCGATAGAGGCTGCTCGGGATATTTCCTCCGATATTCCCATAGTGGCTCAGATGGTTTTTCCAACTCAGGGCAAGACGGCCCTGGGGCTCGATGCAACGGTCTGTGCAGAAGCCGCTGTGTCCGCTGGGGCCGACATATTCGGTTCCAATTGCGGCCGGGGCGTCAAGGCCACTTTGGAGGCCATTCAGAAACTTTCGGCCCTGAAGGATCGCATTCTGCTTTCAGCCTTTCCCAATGCAGGCATTCCGGAGATTGTAGGGCATCGCACCGTCTATCCCGCTCAGCCTGCCTACATGGCAAAGGCCATCGTGGAGATGACAAGGCTCGGTGCAAGGCTGGTGGGCGGGTGCTGCGGCACCACTCCGGGCCATATCCATGAGTTCAAAAAGGCGTTGCATCTGAAGGCCGTGCATGTGGTCTCTGGTTCTGCTGCAATCGTGCAAGGCGCCGGAAAAGAGCCGCTTGCACAGGAGTCGATCGGCGGTCGTGGCGGCCTGCTGGACGGCCTGGCGCGAAATCGAATTCCGATTCTAGTGGAACTGGATCCGCCTCAGCACCTGAATGTCACGGGTCTGATGGACGGGGCAAGGGCCTTGGCCGCCTCCGGTGTGGACGCCATCACTCTGGCGGAGCATCCATTGGCGATTCTCAGGGCGGACAATCTCTCGCTGGCCCATCTGATTCGCAGGGAGACTGGTGTTCAGACGGTCATGCACCTGACCTGCCGGGACAGGAATGTGCTGGGTTTGCAGGCCCAGATAATGGGGGCATATCTCCTGGGCATTGAGGCCATTTTGGCCATTACAGGTGATCCTGCCACCTCCAGCGATCAGCCCGGAGCAAACGGTGTCTTTGACCTGAATTCCATCGGTCTTATACGTCTTATCAGTCAGTTCAATCGGGGTTTGAACCTTGCAGGCGCTGACATGCGGAAAAAGACCAATTTTTCCATTGGAGCGGCCTTCAGCTATAGACCCTCCAATCCAGGGCTTCAGATCAAGAGACTGGAACAAAAAGTAGCCAATGGGGCCAATTTCGTCATGACGCAGCCCATATTCGATGCGGATGAGGTGGAGGCCATGATGGAGGCTGTCAGACATATAACTGCGCCCATATTCATCGGCATTTTTCCGCTTCTTTCGGCCAGAAATGCGGATTTTCTCCACAACGAGATACCGGGCATTAACGTGCCTTTCGGCATTCGCAAGACCCTGTGGAGCTATGAAAGGCCTGAAGACCAGCGCAAGGCGGCTATGGAATTCACGGAATCCATCATAGACAGGATTGCATCGTGGGTGGATGGTCTTTATATCATAAGTCCTTTGAATAAATGGGATGTTTCCGCAATGTTTGTGAACAAAATCAGAAAGGCAGGCTTCAAGGGCAGCGGTAAGGTTCATAACATATGAGAGATTCAAAAACTCCAAGAACAACCATTGTCCAGCCGTTTCTATTTCAGGATTATCAGAATAGCCCTTTGATCATACATCGTTCCGAGCATTGTGTGAGCAGAAAGGATATCGATCGTGAGGCGTTGAAGGTCATGTACAGGCTGCGGGACAACGGCTTTCTGGCCTATCTGGTTGGTGGAGGTGTGCGGGACATCCTGCTTGGGAAGAGGCCGAAGGATTTCGATATAGGCACTGACGCCAGGCCTGAGGAGATTCAGCGGATATTCCATCACAGCCGCGTCATAGGAAAACGATTCAAATTGACCCATGTATATTTCAAGGGCGGAAAGGTGATAGAGGTCTCCACCTTTAGAAAACGATCTCTTTCCGAAGAGGAACAATCCGATACAACTGACGATTGCATTTATGGCACTCCACAGGAGGACGCCTTTCGTCGTGATCTGACCATAAACGGCCTTTTTTACAACATTGCAGACTTCAGTATCATCGATTATGTGGGCGGCATGAATGACCTGAAAAACCGTGTCATTCGCGCCATCGGTGATCCGGAAACCAGAATGCTCAGGGACCCAGTGCGTATGATGAGGGCCATTCGGCACGCTGCACGTACGGATTTTGACATTGAACCCAGGACATGGGCTGCCATTCAGAAGCTCAGGTATCATATCCGTCTCTGTTCGCCGCATCGAGTGCGTGATGAATGGCTGAAGGATCTGAAAACCGGTGTGGCCCATAAATGGGCTGCGCTGATGTGGAAATCAGGCATGTTTGAGGCGATTTTTCCGCGTTATGCGGAGCGTATAGCAAATCACATGGATGTGGTAAGCGTGCTTATGGAGCAGCTTCTTTCAGCGCTTGGCAGGCATATTTCACTGGAGACGCAAGGCAATCAGGGCAACTACGGTGAAGCGGTTTCGCTGGCCTTTTTTGCGTATCCATGTCTGCATGTGATGCCTGAATGGCAGCGGCTGGCCTCTGAACGTATCCGTTGGCCGGTGCATGAGGTGCGTCAATTGTTGAGTGAGATATTTGAACCCTATGAGCTGAAAAAGGCCATAAAAGACGAGGCCGCCTACCTATTGGCATCTCTTTGGCCAATAGGGGTGTGTGCAGTTACACAACAGTGGAGTAAGCGGCTTAAAAACAGGGCGAATTTTGGAATCAGTCTTTCCCTTTATAACGCCGTGCAGGAGGCATTGAACGGTCAACCGATATTGCCTGAAGATATCGCCGTTACACCGGTGCCGCAAAAAAAGACCAGAAAAAGACGCAAACGCAGGTCTCAGGCACGGCTTGAACAACCGGTGGTAGCCGAAAAAATTGATGAAATCGAGGAGATGCCATGAAACTCAGCCAGAATGCAAAAGAGATGGTATTATTGAATATAGACGGCCTCGGCCTTATCGTCGGCGAGATTCGTTTTAACCGCCAGACAGAGACCATAGGTTTCGTGCTGGAAAAGGCCGCATTTTTTGACCTGTATTTTCCGTGTATGGTGGTGATCGAAAAGAACAACCTCATGCTTCAGCCCCATATACTGGCCAGCCTGTCCACATCCTCCATTCGTGTGCAGCGAAGCCGTGTCTCCTGTTTCGTAACGGAAACCGAGATCAATCCAGCCCTTGTGTATCAGTACAATGCCATCATCGCCAGCCTTACCGGAGGGCCTGCGCCGCCGCCATCCGAGAGCAAGCCGCCTGCAAAGAGTACAAAAAAATCCAATGTGGTGTCCATTCAGGACAAATTATTCTCTAACAAGGATGGCAGGTGATATATTGTTATGTTGCCCTATCCTGAGATAGACCCTGTCATTTTGCAGCTTGGACCCTTGAGTTTCAGGTGGTATGGGTTTATGTACCTGGTCGGTTTTGTGAGTGGTTATCTGCTGGTCAGGCGTCAGATTGCCGTTACAGCGGCCTCACCGGTGGAGAAAGAACGGGAATTTTACCTGCTGGACGCCCTGGTGGTGTGGCTGGTCATTGGAGTAGTGCTGGGGGGGCGATTGGGTTATGTGTTTTTTTACAATCCGAGTTATTTTTTGTCACATCCACTGGAGATATTCGCAACATGGCAGGGAGGAATGTCATTTCACGGTGGTGTATTCGGAACGTTATGTGCAGGCTGGTTTTTTGCCCGAAAACATGGTCTGAACTACTGGCTGTGGGCTGACAGGGTCATTGTAACGGCTCCCATCGGCCTGGGATTGGGCAGGATAGGCAATTTTATCAACGGTGAGTTATTCGGAAGACCGTCAAATGTGCCATGGGCCATGGTATTCCCTGCTGGAGGCTTGACCCCTCGTCATCCATCTCAGTTGTATGAGGCATTTCTGGAGGGAGTGGTGCTTTTTGCCGTTCTCTGGCCCACAAGATATAAAAAATGGCCTGCTGGCCGTAAAACCGCTCTGTTTTTTATGGGTTATTCCGTAGCTCGTTTTGTTGTGGAATTTTTTAGAGAGCCGGATCCACAGCTCGGATTTGTGGTTATGGGGGTCTTTTCTATGGGCCAGTTGTTGAGTTTTGCCTTCTTTCTGGTGGGTTTGTTCCTTTGGCTGACAAGAAGGGCTTGATTCATGCTTCTCCATTGCCCAAGGCCGTCAAGGCCATGGGTCAGAATTTTTTGGTGAACAAGGACGTTTGCCGTTCCATCGTGGATGCGGCGGGTTTCGATGCCGAAGACACGATTCTGGAGTTGGGACCCGGGCTTGGAGCCATTACATTCGAACTGGCCAAACGAGTGAGGCGTGTGGTGGCGGTGGAATTGGATGCCCGTATGTTCAATTATCTTGAAGCAAAGGCGCAGGCCGAAGGAATCACGAATATCACGCTGGTTTCAGGCAATATGCTGCATCTATGCTTTGCAAGACTGGCGATGGATATGGGTGTGCAGCGACTCAGGATTATCGGCAATTTGCCTTACAATATTTCCAGTCCCATGCTTTTTCACATGGTGGAGGCAAGAGATTACATAGAACAGGCCGTCGTAATGCTTCAGAAGGAAGTGGCCGACCGCCTCATCGCAAGACCAGGCTGCAAGGATTACGGCATCCTTTCGGTTATTTTTCAGTACTCGGCGAATATAGAACAGCTCTTGCAGGTCGATCCTCATATGTTCAGGCCGGCCCCCAAGGTCATGTCTTCCGTCATCAGAATCCTGTTTCGTTCGGCTGTCAGGCGTGTCTCTGATTTCCGTCTGTTCGTTCGTTTAGTCAGGGCGGTTTTTCAGCAGCGCAGAAAGACTCTGGCCAATTCACTTCGGGCATTTTTGTGGTCGGATACCCTTTCGAGACAGATTGACGCCCAGGAGTGTCTGAATGAGTGTGGCATTCGTCCTGAAAGACGACCAGAGGAATTGACCGTGGAGGAATTCGTGGGGCTTGCCGAGGTCATTGCAGAAGTTCTAAAACCACTCAGAAAGGAGGATGGGCCGGTGTCATGATAGGTTTTGATGAAACGGTCTTTCCGGAATTGAATTTCCGCGCACCCAGGGATTTTCATAATACACTGAACTATCTTCGAGACTTTTTTGCGAGCCATGAAGCCGAACTGGCCGAGGTTTTTGCAAGGGCCGATGAGCTCGAAAAGTCCTTCGATATTATAGACCCGTTCATTCAGAAATACACAGCCATTACCTGTCCTTATTGTGCGGTGGTCTGTTGTGCCAACCGTCATGGAATGCCGACCTTCGGAGATATAGTGACCTTTCTGGCCATGAGGCGTCAATTGCCGGCATATGATCTATCCATTTCTGCCGGGGCTGCCTGTCAGTTTATGGGGGCGATGGGTTGCGTCCTGCCCAGACTCGTAAGGCCTTATCGCTGTACCTGGTATTTCTGCGATCCATTGCTGAAGCAGATAGAGATAGGCCCGGCCACCCATTACAGGACATTTATTCAATATGTGGAAAGTCTGTCCGCTGCCAGGGGCAGGGTTCTGGAGGCGTTCCATCGTATCTGGTCCATGTACAGGAACGCTTTATGAGAATCTTGAAAAAAACAATATGTAGTGAGGATGAGGTCCGAAGAGACCGTTCATAATATGAGGATCAGTGCCAACCAACTGACATTGCTTCGCATTCTGCTTTTGCCGTTTCCACTCTTTCTGGTCTATGGAGGTGCATGGTCACGTGTGGCCGCAATCGTGGCTTATACGATTCTGGGGGTTACGGATTATCTGGACGGTCTATTGGCCAGAAGGGACGGCCCTACGAAACTGGGGGCTATGTTAGATCCTATTGCAGACAAGATTTTCATAGCCGTAACCTTGGTACCCCTTGTGGAGTTGCAGATAGTCCCGCTCTGGCTGGCATGGCTGGTGTTTTTCAGGGAATATCTGGTTACGGAGCTCAGGCGTTTTATGACCGGCATCAACCGTCCGCTGGCAGTCACTGAATTGGCTAAGCTCAAGACCACGCTTCAGATGATAGGTATGGGGCTGATTTTGCTCACAGACACCTTCCCTGACAAGATTGCGACAGGCTTCTGTCTGGCAGGTGCCTTTATCGCAACCATTTTTTTGGCCATTGCAATACACTGGAAGGAAGGGGTGATCTCATCCCGTCTCAAGTCGGCTTTGCTGTTTCTGAGTGTAGGGCTTGTATTGTTGCTTGGATTGAATACAAGACACGTAATTCTGGCTTATATGATCGTAATAGTTGGAATAACCTTGATATCCGGTGCACAATATGCAGCGATCGGTATTGCCGCCTGTTTCAAGAATGGGTTGGGTGCGTTGATCATGCTTTTGTTCAGCATAGGTGTGCCGCTTTTGCCGCTTGCCCTCATGAACCATATGCAGGGATTGACGGTCTGGCTGCTCATCTTTCTCCTGTCCTCGGAGTTTGCAGGTCAGGCACTGGAGATGTGGCTGCATCCTGACGGCCATTCCCTTTTGGTTCGCATCAAAAACATAGCTACCCTGCTGCTTATCCTGGCCGCATGGTTCGGCGTTTGGCGGTTAGGTCTGCCAATGGACTCCATCGTCTGGGTTGGAGCCGTCGCTTCAGGCGGTTTCACAATCTGGAATCTGGCCTGTTGCATCCGCACCGGGCAATGCAGGTAACAGGGTGATAGTCTTGTAAAAAGTCATCGAGGGTGGTATCCGAGCCGTTCCGCCACTCCGAGTACTGCCTTTACATAGGGAATGCTGTGGTTGTATTGATATATGACCTGTTCCTGCGCCGTCCTGTCGAGGCCGGGTTTCCATCCATAGCCGTTTAGATAATTAGCCATGCTGGCCAGGGCATCTTGAGTGGAAAAGAGGTCTATTCGTCCGTCGTTATCGAAGTCTATGCCGAATTTCAGGGCATTTGACGGCATGAATTGACAGATGCCTATGGCACCGAAGATGGAGCCCTGAATGCCTACGGGGTCCATTTGATTGCGCCTGGCGTATTCGAGCAATGCCTTCAGTTCGTTATATGCCCAGCGGGATTTTTCCGCCAGTTTGTTGGCGAGCCAGTCTCGATCCATGCCCGTAAGTGTATCGGCAGGAAGCAACGGAGCGACCTTTTCGATGCTATCGGCCAGGGCCATGCTGGCCAGTATGTTGAACGCCTTGTATCTGCCTGTGAAATTGCCCAGGTCCGTTTCTATGAGCAGAATGGCCGTCAGTATCTCTGAAGGCACATCGAAACCTTCCTGTACCTGCATGAGCAATTCCTTATTGGTTTTCAGATAGCTCCTGGCCTTTGATATGTTGCGATCTGTCAAAAAGATATCGTAATGCCTCGGAAGTTCCTTATGCGTGAGCTTTCGCGGCATTATGCCCGCATTGAATCTTACGTCTTCCCGTTCAAAAAGAGTGATTATTGTAGCCTCGTCCTCTCCATCTGCCACGAGACGTTCTATAAGGGGCACCCAGACAGCCTTTTTTTGCTCGGCAAGTGCCCCTGCCTCTGCGGAAGAGTGCAGCAACAAGAGTAAAATCAGGCAACAGAGTGAATAAAACCGTTTCTTAGCCGTTCCAGCCATCCGGTGGGCCTTTGGTGGTCAGTGTCTCCACCAAGACGAGTTTTTGAGGTTCTGGTGTCTCCATCAATTGGGCCAAATGGAGTTGCTGAGCATGGAACTGATCGAGTTCATGGCCGGACAGGGTAAAGACAGATTTGAATTTGACGGACAATGGGTTCTTCAGGACGCCGTTTTCAGCGATACGATAGTCCAGGTGTGGCCCGGTGGCTATGCCGGTCATACCTACTCGGGCTACGACCTGTTTCTGGACGACATGCACACCCACCTTGATACCGTCTTCAAATCTGGAGAGATGTGCATACTGCGTCTCATAACCGCCTGGATGCTTTATGGACAGGGTATTGCCATAGCCGTTTTTCCATCCGGCGAATGAGACTATTCCATCCGCCACAGCCATGACAGGAGTTCCTACGGGAGCGGAGAGATCGATACCCTGATGAGGACGATCTACCCCTAATACAGGGTGTTTCCGATGCATGGTGAAGTTGGAAGTGACCTTGAAGATGGGCAAGGGGGATTTCAAAAAGGCGGTGCCTAATGTTTTGCCAGTTTCATCGTAGTAATTGCCTTTCGGGGCATTGGATGGCTTGAAATAGTAGGCATGGTGTTTCCCCTTGGCACCTTCTAGTTTGGCGGAAAGTATTCGGCCATAGCCCACGAATTGTCCGTTTTTATAGTATTTTTCCAATAACATTTCAAAGCGATCTCCACGAGTAAGATCGTTGTTGAAATCGATACGGGATGCAAAGATATCGGCAAATGCCAGCGTCAATCGTTCACTTTCTCCAAGACGGGCAAATGCCTGAAACAGAGAACCATCGATAGCTCCGGAGAGTTTCACCACATGCCTTTCAAGTGTGATGTCTTCTTTGGCGATGGTCAGATTGTTTTCATCCTCATCGGGCTCCATTGTGTAGATTTCAAAGGGATTTTTTTCGTAGGTGCAACGAATGAGTTTGCCGGAGTAATCCATGACCAGGGCGAATGCCTCACCCGGTCTACTCTTACGTAAGTTGACCACACGAGAGAGCTTTTGAGTGATCTTTTCCGCCAATTCGTCTGCCTGTTTGTCGTGTAAAAGTACTCGTTGCAGCGCCTCGCTGAAGCTTTCACCCTTTTGAAGGGCACCCGTCAGGACAATGGCTGACTGAATGTTGGTCTCGGCTTTCTGGGTTTGCGATGTTTGGGCCTGGGTCGAAACGGCTGTTTCTGCAGGGGTGGTGGCCTGAACCGCCTGAACCGCCTGAACCGTTTGTTGTGAAGGAACTGAATTCTGCTGATATGGAGTGGAGTAGTGAATGACTGCAATAAAGGACAGAATGATTACGGATAACAATAAGATGTAAAGATTTTTTTGCATTTTCCCTCCTTTCAATCAGGGGCGTTTTGCCACGACACTACACATGGGATGCCCTCTACTCCCTGTTTTTCAGGGTGTTTTTTTGAAATTATTTTTCAAAATACATAAAAAATTGTCTAAACTTGTAAAAATTATTATAAAAAACAAGCTGATAGCATTTAATATACCGTATAAAATTCAAAAAACAACCCAAATGGGTGCTATGTGATTAGATTGCCTTTATCCAGATGCTGCGGGTTCTGGGGCCGTCGAATTCGCAGAAAAATATCCTTTGCCATGTGCCGAGGCATAAACCGCCTTTTTCAACCGGAATCAGCACGGACGACCCTGTCAGGGCTGTTTGAATGTGGGCAGGGGAATTGCCTTCCATGTGGCGGTAGTGCAGGTCAGGGGTGATACGTTTCAGCGCCTGAATCAGGTCTTCCCTGACAGCAGGGTCTGCACCTTCGTTGATGAGAATGCCTGCGGTGGTGTGCGGAACGAAGACCAGTACAATGCCGTCCGATATGCCGAGGTCTGTGATCACTGACTGCACTTCACCGGTGATGTCCAGGAGTTCCATTGCAGCATGGGTCTTGATGGTTAGTTGCTTCATTGGTGTCTCCTCTGCTTGAGAGATATCTATTAGTGTGTTTTAGTATGGATATGGGCCAGATACACATACTTCCGCCGCATATAGCCAATAGGATCGCTGCCGGAGAGGTGGTGGAGCGACCTGCGTCTATCGTAAAGGAATTACTGGAAAATGCAATAGATTCAGGGGCTGACTCCATTACCGTGGAATTGGAGGACGGTGGCAAATCCTTGATTCGTGTGCGAGATAACGGTTGCGGCATTGCCTTCGATGATATCTCATTGGCCATAGAGAGACATGCCACCAGCAAGATACAGGATGAAGCGGGGCTGGATGCCATCATTACTCTGGGGTTTCGGGGAGAGGCCTTGCCGAGCATAGGTGCTGTATCGTTTCTTACCATTCAGTCGCGGCCTTCGGACGCCGTATCAGGGGGATTTGTCAGTATCCGTTTCGGTAGGGATAAAAGGCATGGCCCTGTGGGCTGTGCGCCGGGGACAACCGTGAGCGTGGAGGACCTCTTTTTGGAATTGCCGGGCCGACGTCGTTTTCTGAAGACTAACCAGACCGAATTAGGGCATATTTCCATGGTGATGCGCAGGCTGGCTGCAGCATATCCACATATCGCCATGGAACTCTGGCATGAGGGCCGGCGCCTCTTCGAGTTCAAAAAGAGGGCTGGCGCCATGCGGTTGGAACCCCTTGCAGGAGCGGCACTTTGCTTCAAATTTTTATCGGTATCTAGTCTTGTTTCTGGTGGTTATGAGATAGAAATGTATTTGGGGCTTCCTGAACATGCTGCACCCAATGCCAAGTCGTTCCATTTCTTCCTGAATGGCAGACCGATACGGGATGCCATGCTCTGGAAGGCTGTCACCGAGGCATACAAAGGCCTGCTCATGAAGAATTTTTTTCCTGTGGGTGGGTTGTTCCTTCGGTGCGATCCAGCCCTTGTGGATGTAAATGTCCATCCAGGCAAGCATGAGGTCCGTTTTGCGGAGCCTGATAATGTCTATCGTATGGTTTATAATGCGGTAAGAAATGCGTTGAACGGTGAGTCCCATACCCAGTTTTCATGTATGACGGCCTCTGCATCTCAGACCGTCTCTGTTGCTGAACATGCTGTTTTTTCTTGGGACTGTAAGAAAAGCCCCGGAGTGCAGGAGCCGAGACAGAGTGACTGGAGCGAGGTTTTGCAACAATTGGATTCAGGGTGTGTGCCGGTTGAGTACAAGCCAGGCACACCTCGGATTGAGAGTGTTCAGCCCTTTCGAATCATAGGACAGACATGGCACAGTTATATAATGGTGGAAATGGGCTCGCAGCTTTTGATCGTGGATCAGCATGCAGCCCATGAGGCCGTTGTGTTTCAGCGTTTGCAGCAGACCCTTGAAGAAAAGACATGGAGGCTTCAACCGCTTTTGTTGCCTTTGATTATAGAGTTTGATCTGAGTCAACTGGCTGCGCTTTATGAAGTACAGCCGCTTTTGCAGGAATTGGGTGTTATGCTGGAGCCGTTTGGTCCGTTTCAGGCAAAAGTGACGGCATTGCCCGACTGGCTGTCACAGAAGGCAGATGTGAGGAGGTTGCTTCAGGAGGTCATAAAGCTCCTGATCGAAGACCACGGGTCGTCAAAGAGGCGTGTTTTGTATGAACACATTGCATCGATGGCCTGCGAGGATGCCGTTCAGGCAGGGCACCCCCTGACCTTTGAAGAGATGCAATCCTTGATGCAGGATGTTTTGGAAATCGGGGCGACGCATTGTCCCCATGGCAGACCCATCTTCTTTCAGATGAGCAGGCAGGAACTGGAAAAGCTTTTGGGGCGGCGGTGAGAATTTTGCCGGCATCAGGTCTTTACAATCGTTCCTGCGCATATTAAATTTATAATCTTATAAAAATGCACAACCTGCCCATAGCTCAACCGGATAGAGCAACGGCCTTCTAAGCCGTAGGTTGGGGGTTCGATTCCCTCTGGGCAGGCCATTTTTTTATCGAATCGTCCTTGTTTCAGATTTTTCCTAAAAAATTCAATTTTGTGAAAAAATGAATTGCCATTCAGCAAAATCTGTGGTAAGCATTCCCTTCAACAAAGAATTTGGAGTTTCAGGCGCGTGGCTTGACAAAATACTTTCCTTATAGTATCAGGAAAAGATTAGGTTAAAAGCTTGCGAAAAATCAAAAACTCATCAGGAGGAATGTTATGGCAACAATAGAGTACAAGGGTAAGTCTTATAATGTCGATGAAGACGGCTTCTTGACAAAAGGCCTGGAGGAGTGGGACGAGAACTGGGTCGAGTATGTAAAGACTCAGGAAGGTATTTCCGAGTTGACTGACGAACACAGAAAGCTGATCGAAGTTCTTCAGGATTACTTCAAAAAGAACGGTATCGCCCCCATGGTCAGAATCCTTTCCAAGACCACAGGGTTTCCGCTTAAGAAGATTTACGAGCTGTTCCCATCGGGTCCTGGTAAGGGAGCTTGTAAGATGGCCGGCCTTCCAAAGCCGACCGGTTGCGTGTAATTTTTGTAATTTTTTTATTTTCAAAAAGAGGCCATGGGGTCCCATGGCCTCTTTTTTTATGGTATTAAAATGACTTTCTCTGCAGAGTGGGCAGATAATTGTTCAGAACATCCTGCACCAGACGGGTGTTCAAACCCTTCTGAATGCAGAGTATGCCGTCCATGACCATTCTTTTGTGTATTTCTTCCTCGAGGCTTCTGCGTTTGAGTTTGTCTGCAATGGGAAAAAAGATCAGATGGGCCAGCAACGCCCCGTACAGTGTGGTCAAGAGGGCGACCGCCAGGCCTGCGCCTACCTTTGACGGGTCGTGCAGATTCGCCATCATGGAGACCAGGCCTACCAGAGTACCCAGCATACCGAATGCAGGTGCGGCCTCTCCCATGGCGATGAAGATGTTTCTGCCTACAGTATGGCGTTCCAGTGCCATCTCTATCTCTGTTTCGATGGTGTTTTTGATGAAATCGGCTGAGTGACCGTCTGCGCAGAGTAGAGCCGCCCTTTTTAGAAAAGGGTCGTGAATAACGAAGTGTTCCATTTGCAGGATGCCTTCCTTGCGCGTGAAATTGGAGAGCGCCAGGATCTCCCTGACTATGTCGTCCATGGGAGTCGTCCTGAGGGTGAAGGCCTTGGTCGCTATCTTGACCGCATTTAGAATGTCTTCCAGATTGAAACGAATAAAGGTGGTGGCGATGGTGCCGCCGAAGACGATCAGGGCCGCAGGCAGATCGATATATATGCCCACATTGCCGCTTATGAAAATGGCGGATGCTATGAGCAGAAGTCCGAATAATAACCCTCCAATAGTACCTCTATCCATATTTTTTTATCCATAATGATAGTCGATGCTGGCGCTGGTGGTGCATTAAAGGGTATCAAGGCGGTTTTTTATCACCGCCCCGATGTTATATGCCGGTGGGGAACTTGGGCAGATCCTTCAATGCCTCTGCGATCTTTTCTTCCGGATATTCGTAATCCACCAGTTTGCCTTCCAGATAGTCGTCATAGGCCGTCAGATCGAAGTGACCATGCCCGCTGAAGCAGAACAGAATACATTTTTCTTCACCGGTTTCCTTGCACTTCAGCGCCTCGTCTATGACTCCTTTTATGACGTGTGAGGTCTCCGGCGCCGGAACGATGCCCTCTGTGCGGGCGAACATCAAGGCAGCCTCGAAGACTGGATTCTGTGTGTATGCCCTGGCCGTTATAAGCCCTGAATGTACCAGATTGCAGAGCACAGGGGCATCTCCGTGATAACGCAGACCTCCTGCATGTATGCCGGGAGGTTCAAAAGAGTGCCCGAGGGTGTGCATGAGCATGAGCGGAGTCATGCCCGCCGTATCGCCGTAATCATAGCGGTATTGACCTTTGGTTAGGGTAGGACATGAGGCAGGTTCTATGCCGATGATCTCCACATCGCTCTTGCCTTTGATTTTATCCCTGGCAAATGGTATGGCGATACCCCCGAAATTGGAGCCGCCTCCCACGCAGCCCATGACGATGTCCGCCTTGTCTTCTGCTAGCGCCAGCTGTTTCTGCGCCTCGAGCCCAATGACCGTCTGGTGCAGAAGTACATGATTGAGCACGCTGCCCAGGGCATAATTGGTATCCGCGTGAGTGGCTGCGTCCTCAACGGCCTCGGAGATAGCCATGCCCAGGCTGCCTTTGGTATCCGGATTTTTGGCCAGGGCTGCGCGGCCCACGTTGGTCCTGTCTGTAGGAGATGGGTAGACCTCGCCGTCCCAAATGTGCATGAGAATGCGTCTGTAAGGCTTTTGATAATAGCTGACCTTGACCATATAAACGGTGCATTGCATGCCAAAGAGTTTACATGCAAAGGACAGGGCGCTTCCCCACTGACCAGCGCCTGTCTCGGTGGCAAGGCGCTGTACACCGGCCTTTTTGTTGTAATATGCCTGGGCTACGGCGGTGTTGGGTTTGTGGCTGCCCGGTGGGCTGACACTTTCGTTTTTGTAGTAGATACGGGCCGGTGTGCCCAGGGCCTTTTCCAGATTTCTTGCGCGATGCAGGGGCGAAGGCCTCCAGAGCTTGTATATCTCCCTTACCTCGCCTGGAATCTCTATCCATGTCTCGGAAGACATCTCTTGTGCGATCAAGGCATCTGGAAAGATGGGTTTTAGATCGTCGGGAGTGACCGGTTTGCCCGTGGCCGGATGCAGAGGGGGGGCCAGAGGTGTGGGCAGCTCGGGCAATATATTGTACCAGGCATCGGGCATCTCTTTTTCGCTCAGATAAATCTTGTAGCTTTCATTCATATGTATATCTCCTATCTATTTTTAATGACACCGGGAAGTTATATTGTCGAGCCCGGTTCTGTCATCAGTTTAATCTACTTGTATCTGCTATTTAAAGGAATATACGAACGTACACCATACGTTCTGGCCTTCGGGTTTGTTTTTGGCCTCGAACTCCCACTGACTGCGCAGGGTGAACATCATGTTTTGATATTGATACCAGATGCCGGGACCAAGGGCCCAGACCTGGGACTGATCTCCTTCCATGGCCTTCAAGGCGTCCTGGAGCGGGGCCGGAAAGCGGTTCAGACCGTGGAAGTCGTCATTTTTGACCTGTCTGTAATAGTAGCCGCTCATACCCAGTCTCAACTCAGGAAGGATTGCATAAGAGGCGTTGAAATCCACATGAAATTCGTCTCCTGGAGTGCGGTCAAAACTCACGGGTGCGCCGGAGATGTAGTTGTCCTGCCGTGTGTTGAAATCGTACATGAACTTGGCGGACAGCTCCAGTTCCTTGGTGGGAAGCCAGGTGGCGGCGAACACCGGTTCTATGGTCCAGAAATTCCTGCCCATGGCGGATAGATTGCGTTCGCTTTCATTGGAGAAAGGTACATAGATGTCTGTGCCGAATACCATGTGCAGCCTGCCTTCCAGCAGGTGCCATGTGAGAATGAACGGGTCATAGATGAGATATGGTGTATCCACTGAGGAATAGTGCCGTTTGCCTTGAGGCCCTACCGGAACATTGAAGTCCATTATACGATCCGTCATCAAGAAAAAGAGGTGCTGACCGTAGTTTGCGCCCAGAAGCTGGTAGTTGGATATCCAGATGAGGCGCAAGACCTCTGCATAAACGGACGCCTCATTCAGCAGCCCTGAGTCATGGCCCTTGGCGTTTTTCAGCTCGTCTGCATTGTAATAGTAGAGATAATCCACCAAATGAATGCCAGGAGGCGGTGCAGCCCCTGCAAAGAACGATTCTGCGCCGTTGGGATATGTCTCACCGCCGCCTGCCATGGCATCACCCATGAAACCTGCGCATGTCAGCATATTGGCCAAATAGCCGATGGCACAAGAACGCAGAAAACCCTTCAAAAACCCTTTTCCCATGTTTCCACTCCTTTATTTTTTGCGATAAATGTCTTTTAATACAGTATTTGAGGTTATTGTTCAATACAGATGTGTAAAGGTTGATAAATGGAATGAATATATCGTTCCTGGCGCTTTCGTGCCTTTTTTGTTTCCTATACATGAGTGTTTCTTCGGTTTTGGCCGAAGATATGATTTTTATCAATAAGCATCTACGGACCCTGAGTCTTTTTCGTGATGACAGGCTGTTGCTTCAATATCCTATATCCATAGGCCTCAATACGCTGACCGATAAGGCATACCTTCATGATTATGCCACGCCGGAAGGGAATTACAAAATTTTATATAAGAAAAACAGCAAATTGTATGGCTGGTTTCTGGGAATATCGTATCCGGAGGCAGCCGATGCCTGGTTGGCCTTCTTTTATGGCCGAATCGACGAAAAGACCTTGAAGCGTATCGTCAAAACACTGGAAAATAAACGCTTTCCACCCCAGGATACGGCGTTGGGCGGGGCCCTGGGCATACATGGAGGTGGTGTGTTCCGAAAGGATGAAAATGGGACGGCCAGGGACTGGACGCGCGGATGTGTGGCATTGAACGATGAGGATATGGCCGCCCTCTATAAAGTTGTCAAAATAGGCGCCGCTGTGCGCATATTTGACAGTTCCAAAGGTTTTTATGCCCAAATGCGACCATTTGTGCAGCCGGAGATGGAGTTGCCCGCTCCAACGCCGCTGGAATATTGGTCAGGCGTGTTGGCTGTGGTTACTGATGTTGGAAGATTGCAGTTGCGGCTTCGGGAGGACAGACAGATGGCGCGAACCCTTGAGATTCAAATGTTCGATGAGCACGGTCGTCTTTTTTTGCGGATAAGCGACACCAATGCAGACGAGAGGTTGGATGATCTGGATGTAGTCGCCTGTTCGGATGAAAAATATTGCGATGACTTATTGGAAAAATTGGGGGTCTCTATTCAGGTTCCGAATTGGGAGACAGTTTATTCCAGATTGCGGAGCGAGATCATAAGGACATATTTTCGTTATTGACTGAATCGGAAGACATAGAAATGAGAAAAGAAGACTGGCAGAGCCGTGGCAAAGGGCACAGAGAGAGATTGCGCGAAAAGTATCTGCGGAATTCCATCGCAGCCCTTACGGACGAGGAGATAGTGGAGTTGCTTCTGTCCTTCGGTACACCCAGGCAGGATTGTAAACTCCAGGCCCGTGAGGCATTGAAACGCTTTGTATCTTTGGCAGGGGTATTGGAAGCGGATTTGAAAGCACTGCAAGAAATATCCGGCATAGGTCCTAAAAACGCCCTTGCAGTGCGATTCGTGCACGATGTGGCCAGAAAATTTCTCAAAGAAAGACCGGTGGGCAAAAACTACCTGCATTCGGCGCAGGAGGTGGTGGATTATCTGTGGCATGCCCTTTCAAGTCTGGATCGAGAGGTCTTCATGTGTATCTTTTTGGACAATCAGCACGGTGTGCTGGGCATAGAGGAACTCTTTCATGGAACCATCAATGCCTCTGCCGTGTATGCACGAGAGGTGATCAAAAAGGCCCTGCACTATGGAGCGGCAGCTTTGGTCTTTGCACACAACCATCCTTCCGGTATTACAACACCATCCAGTGCCGATCGAACTATTACAAAACGGCTTTTGCTTGCCGCAACACTCATGGAAATAACTGTATTGGACCACATCATTGTGGGTTCTAGAGGGGCTTATTACAGTTTTGCGGAACACGGGGACATGGAGGCCATTCGAAACGAAGTTGCGGGGCAATGCGCTGAATGCCACCCATGAAATGTTTCTTGTATGCTTTTTATGCCGTTATGGTGTAGGCATTACCGCTCGAACAGGTTGCCGAGCCCGCCCAGAATGGAACCTTCGTCCTTGCCTTCGAAGCCTCCCGATTTGTTTTGAGGCGCTGCTTCATGAATGCGGCCTGCAAGCCTTGAGAACGGCAGGGATTGCAGCCAGACATGGCCTGGCCCTGTAAGTCAAGACAGCCTGTGTCTACACGTAGTGTCTCGTTTGGGCCGAGTTGTTTTTCGATTATGGTGCCGCCTGCATGGACGAACACCATGCCGTCACCCTCGAGTTTCTGCATGATAAAGCCCTCTCCTCCGAAAAGCGCCACTCCGATCTTGCGTTGAAACGCTATGCCGATAGATACGCCCTTGGCCGCGCAGAGGAAGGCGTCTTTCTGGCAGATCAGGCGTCCATCGAGTTTTTTCAGGTCAAGAGGGATGATCTTGCCTGGATAGGGGCTTGCAAAGGACACTTTTTTCTTTCCCATGCCCTTGTTGGTGAAAATAGTGCAAAAGAGTCCTTCGCCTGTGATGAGTCTTTTGCCCGCGGAAAAGAGCTTGTCCATGAGGGTGCCGGTCTCGCTGGCATGAGAGCCGTCTCCAAATACGGTATTGAGCTGTATGCCGTCTTCCATGTACATCATGGCCCCTGCCTCAGCCACTACACTTTCACTTGGATTCAGTTCGATCTCTACGAATTGCATCTCATGGCCGAAAATCTTAAAGTCTATCTCATGGGCCATTTGGCCAGGAGGTTGTGGAATCGGCGGAATGTTCGGCATGTTTGGCGAAGTCGCTTTGAGTTCCGGCACATTCCCGGCAGGCGTCCATGTGGTGAGCCCGTGCCGCCAGACCAGCGTGCCTTGA
This sequence comes from Dissulfuribacterales bacterium, assembly GCA_041287365.1. Lineage (GTDB taxonomy): Bacteria > Desulfobacterota > Dissulfuribacteria > Dissulfuribacterales > DYLC01 > JAQVIJ01. The sequence goes on from JBEULL010000004.1 coordinate 62,430, forward strand.
TTGAATCGTCCTGATGCAAGCCCGTCCAACAGCTCCTGTTGAGATATGGGGTCGATGGTGTTGCCGTTTTCCACTACGTGCCATTCGTTCATGTCGTTTACCTCGTATGTTGTTTTGTGGTAACCTCAAAAACAGTGCAGCTGAGTCAGTTTAGAGTATGGTTAAGGTTTCAAGGTTACCCTGTGGGAGTGTATTATATATAACTTAAAATCTGTTGTAAAGTTTTTTTGTATGAGCATTTTACAGTCCGGTCTGGGGCTTGTAAGTGAAAAACCAAATGTTTAATATGCGTTCAATCATCCTTTGAAGAGACTGACTGGAGGAGGCGAATGGCAAAGACGGTACAGGTGGGCATACTCGGATTCGGCACTGTGGGTGGCGGCACCGCGAAACTGCTTCTGGAGCAGCAGGAACAAATACGCCAGCGGACCGGGCTGAATGTGAAGTTGAAATATATTTGCGACAGAAATATCACGGATTCCAGAGGGTTCTATGTGCCGGAGGGAATTTTGACCTCTGACCTGAACAGTCTGTTTACAGATGCCGATCTGGATATATTTGTGGAATTGATAGGCGGTATAGAGCCGGCCAGAACATTTATCCTCAAGGCGATTCAGCACGGCAAACACGTGGTCACTGCAAACAAGGCACTGATCTCCACTCATGGGGATGAAATTTTTGCAGAGGCGGAGAGGTATGGTGTAACCGTTGGGTTCGAGGCCAGTGTGGGTGGCGGAGTCCCTGTGATAAAGGCGTTGAGAGAGGGTCTTGCCGCCAACAATTTTCACGCGGTTATGGGCATCATGAACGGCACAGCCAACTATATCCTTTCACGCATGACGGATGAAGGCGCTGATTTTCAGAGCGTTCTTAAGGATGCTCAAAGGTTAGGCTATGCGGAGGCAGACCCGACCTACGATGTGGAAGGCATTGATACCGCCCACAAGCTGGCCATTCTCACCAAGCTGGCCTTTGGGGTTCATATCACGCCAGATGACATTTATACAGAGGGGATATCGAGGCTTTCGCCCATCGATATACAATTTGCAAAGGAATTGGGTTACACTATCAAGTTGCTGGCCATTGCGAGGAGGACGGACACAGGCCTGGATCTGCGTGTACATCCTACCATGATTCCATCCGAGCACCTGCTGGCCCAGGTCAAAGAGGCATACAATGCCTTTTATCTCATTGGAGACGCTGTGGGCAAGATATTGATGTACGGCCTTGGGGCAGGCAGAATGCCCACAGGCAGTGCGGTCATGTCCGACATTCTGGATATAGCCAGGGCTGTTTCCGCCGGTGCCGTCTCCTCTTTGCCGCGGCTGCCCGTGCATTCCCTCGCACCCTTGCAAAAAAGACCTGTCGATACCGTGTCGGGTCGGTATTATTGTCGTTTTTCCGCGATGGACAGGCCTGGTGTGTTGGCCAAGATCGCCGGTATTCTGGCGGAAAATCACATCAGTATTGCATCCGTTGTGCAGAAGGGCAGAGGCTCCACGGAGTCCGTACCCATAGTCATGTTGACTCATGAGGCTGAGGAAGCGAGTGTACAACGGGCCCTTGGCGTTATCGATGCAATGGATGTGATGGCTGGCAATGCCGTTGTCATCCGCATGGAAGACCTGTCTTCATATTGAGATGTTGTTGTAACGACAACCAACTGTTTTGAGGATGAAACACCTATGGAAGGAATGAAATATGTTGTTTTGGTAGGAGACGGTATGGCTGATAGGCCTATTGAATCACTGGGCGGCAGAACGGTGCTGGAGGCCGCTCGTACACCTGTTTTGGATCGCATGGCCAAAATGGGGGAGGTGGGGCTGGCGGAGACCGTGCCACATTACCTGCCTCCTGCAAGCGATGTAGCCAACATGTCTCTTATGGGCTATGACCCTAGAGCATATTATTCGGGCCGCGGCCCCATAGAGGCTGCCTCCATGGGCATATCCATGAATCCGGAGGACGTGGCCTTTCGGTGTAACCTGGTGACGCTGGTCTTCAAGAACGGTCATATTTTCATGAAGGATTATAGCGCAGGCCACATCAGCACGGAAGAGGCCGGAATATTGATTCGGGAGCTTTCTCAAGTCATAAACAACAGGTCTTTCGCCCTTTATTCCGGCATCAGTTACAGGCATCTGCTGATATGGCACGGCGGTCCCGAGGGCATGATCACGCTTCCACCTCACGATGCCACGGGTCAAGACATCACAGAGGCATGGCACAGATATGAGGAAGAGCCCCTGCTCTATGAGCTTCTCACCAAGGCCACTCATTTTCTTTACAAGCACCCGGTTAATCAGCGCAGACGGGAGCAGGGCAAGGAAGTGGCTAATTCCCTGTGGCCGTGGGGACAGGGTAGAAAACCGGATATGCCGTCGTTCAAGGAGCAGTACGGGTTGAATGGTGCTGTAGTGGCGGCTGTGGATCTGATTCGCGGGCTTGGAAGGTTGGTAGGTATGGACATTGTGGATGTGGAAGGCGCCACAGGTTTTTTGGATACCAATTACGCGGGCAAGGCCGCGGCAGTGCTGGAGACCATACGTGAAAAGGACCTAGTGTTCATGCATCTGGAGGCCCCGGACGAGGCCGGACACATGGGGAGTGTGTCAGAAAAGATTCGTGCCATCGAACGGTTCGATAAGGAGATCGTGGGCCCTGTATGGGAGGGCATGAAAGCATTGAACGTGCCATTTCGTATGCTGGTGGTGACCGATCACTACACTCCGATTCAGACCAAGACTCACGAACTAGGTGCCGTTCCTTTTCTGATCTATGACAATCAACGGCTTCTGGAGATGCCTGGTCAGCTCTATACGGAACGTTATGCAAATACTACCGGTATAGTGGTTGAAGAAGGATATAAGCTGATGGCCAGATTGATAGGGGCATAATAAAGGTGCAGTCTCTGTGCTGGATGATAACAGTTCAAAAGAGAGGGAATCCCTGTATCATACCTGTCAATACCGCGTGATCTACGGCGATACGGACAAGGCGGGCGTGGTGTATCACGCCAATTATTTGCGGCTCTTCGAGATGGGCCGCACCGAATATATGCGGGCATCATTGGGGCTTTCTTATGCGGAATTGGAAAGAGAAGGCATCGTGATGCCGGTCACCGAGCTCTTTATTCGCTACAAGGCCCCGGCGCACTACGACGACCTGCTGACCATCGTCACTTCCATCGGTGATATGCAACGTTTTTCCATAAGTTTCAATTACGAGATACATAGGGCGGAGGATGCACGGTTGCTGGTAAAAGGCATGACCAAACATGCTGCCATAGATATTGACGGACGGCTGCGCCCTGTTCCGGAGGCTGTGGCCACTGGATTGATGCATTTGAAAAATTCGCATTGACATTCTCAAAAGGTATTGTCATCCGTGTTGGTGTTGGTTATTCTGAAAATAAACTGAATGTTGCGTCAGTATCTTTTTATGGTAACCTTGAAAAATCGTTTAATCGCATGGAGTTGACTCAAAGGTTTTTTATGGGTTCCTTTGTATAAAAATTCAATAGATAAATGGAGGAGGTATTTTCATGAGCAGCCCGTTCATATTGTGGTTTGATCAGATAGGCATCAAGGATGTCCCCCTGGTGGGGGGGAAGAATGCGTCTTTGGGTGAGATGTACAGTAAATTGAGTTCACAGGGTATAAATGTACCCAACGGTTTTGCCATAACGGCTACGGCCTATAAACACCTTTTGAAAGAGGCGGGCATAGAAAAGGCCATTCAGGATGTGCTCAAAGGTCTGGATACGCACAATATCGCCGATCTCAGGGCAAGAGGTAAAAAGGTCAGAGAGATAATTTTAAATGCCCCATTTCCTGCGGACCTGGAAAAGGTCATAGCCTCTTCGTACGATGACCTGTGTAAATCTTATAATCAAGCCAATGTGGACGTGGCTGTCCGCTCCTCCGCTACGGCCGAAGACCTGCCGGACGCCTCTTTTGCAGGCCAACAGGAGACATACCTGAACATCAGCGGGCACAAGGCCTTGATCGATGCTTGCCATCGTTGTTTCGCCAGCCTTTTTACGGATAGGGCCATCTCTTACAGACAGGACAAGGGGTTCAAACACTTCGATGTGTATCTCTCTATAGTCGTTCAGAAGATGGTCAGAAGCGACAGCGCCAGTTCCGGAGTTATGTTCACCATGGATACTGAAAGTGGTTTCGATAAGGTTGTGCTTATCACCGGCGCCTGGGGTCTTGGTGAAAACGTGGTGCAAGGCGCGGTTAATCCGGATGAATTTTATGTCTTCAAGCCCACTCTTGCCACGGGGCACAAGCCTGTCATTCATAAAAAATTGGGTCTTAAACAAAAGAAAATGGTCTATGCCACCGCCTCTAATGCCAAGGAACCTGTGCGTAATGTGGTAACTACCAAGGCGGAACGAAACAGCTTCGTGCTTTCGGACGATGAACTCGTCACGCTGGCCAAGTGGGCCTGCGCCATAGAAAAACATTACGGTAAGAACATGGATATCGAATGGGCCAAGGATGGAGATGGACAGACCGTGGGCAGCGGCAAGCTTTTCATTGTTCAGGCCAGGCCGGAGACGGTCCATTCCCAGCGTCATGCAAACTCCTACGAGACATACGCACTTAAAAGTAAGAGCAAGGTATTGGTGACCGGCACTGCGGTCGGTGCCAAGATCGGCAGAGGTGAATTGAATATCATAGAGAGTGCATCGGAAATCACCAAATTCAAACCTGGCCAGGTGTTGGTCACAGACATGACAGACCCGGACTGGGAGCCCATAATGAAGGTGGCATCGGCTATCGTTACCAATCGTGGTGGCCGTACATGTCATGCCGCCATCATATCCCGTGAGTTGGGCATTCCCTGTATAGTGGGCACTGAAAACGGCACCGAGCTTTTGAAAGGCGTCAAGACAGCCACCGTTTCCTGTGCTGAAGGGGAGATTGGAAAGGTTTATGAAGGACTTCTGGAGTTCGATGTGCAGAAGATAGACCTTTCGGAGATGCCCAAGACCAAGACCAAGATCATGATGAATGTGGGCATTCCCGAACAGGCCTTTACGCAGGGCCAGATACCCAACGACGGCGTGGGGTTGGCCAGACTTGAGTTCATCATCAACTCCCATATCGGTATTCATCCTCTGGCGCTTCTGAATTATGAACAGCTCAAGAAAAAACCACGCAAGGACGACAAGCTGAAGGATACATTGAAGGCCATCGAGGAGCGGACCCTTGCCTATGCTGACAAATCCCAGTTCTTTGTGGAGACTCTGGCACAGGGGGTCGCTCGAATCGGCGCAGGGTTCTGGCCCAACGATGTCATCGTGCGCCTTTCCGACTTTAAGAGCAACGAATATGCAAACCTCATCGGCGGTTATCTGTATGAGCCGGTGGAGCACAACCCCATGATTGGCTGGCGCGGTGCATCCCGTTATTATGCACCCAATTTCGAGCCTGCATTTGCCTTGGAGTGCGAGGCCCTTCGTCGAGTCAGAAACGAAATGGGGCTCACCAATATCAAGGTCATGATTCCTTTCTGCCGTACCGTTGAAGAGGGCAAAAAGGTCATAGAAGTGATGAAGAAATACGGTCTTACTCAGGGTCAAAACGGGCTCGAGGTCTATGTAATGTGCGAAATCCCCAGTAACGTTATTCTGGCGGACCAATTCTGTGAGGTATTCGACGGCTTTTCCATCGGGTCCAATGACCTGACGCAGTTGACCCTTGGTCTGGACAGAGACTCAGAACTGGTCTCTCACATCTATAACGAGCGCAACGAAGCGGTGAAGCGGCTGGTCAGACAGGTCATCGATACCGCCAAGAAATACAAGAGAAAGATCGGCATCTGCGGCCAGGCCCCTAGTGATTTTCCTGATTTCGCCGCGTTTCTGGTGGAGTGCGGCATAGATTCCATGAGTCTTACGCCCGATACCGCCATAAAGACTCGATTGATGGTGGCCCAGAAGGAAAAAGAGCTGGGCCGGTGATAATCTTGCGAAAGGGGGCGCTTTTCCCGGCGCCCTCTTGCCTTTTAATGTACAGCTTTTGAACGCGGTGCGATATGCGTGATTTCCTTGCCATGATTCTGGCAGGCGGCGTTGGAAGCCGTCTGAATATCCTTGTAAGTCACAGGGCCAAGCCTGCCGTGCCTTTCGGCGGTATCTATCGTATTATAGACTTTGCCCTTTCCAACTGTATGCACTCCGGCATTCATCATGCAGCGGTTCTGACCCAATACAAGCCCCTTTCGCTCATGCGACATATAGGCACTGGAGCGGCATGGGATTTTCTGGGGCGCACTCGAGAGGTGAAGATACTGCCTCCTCGCACAGGTGATGCCGCTTCTGATTGGTATAAGGGCACAGCCGATGCCATTCGACAGAACATGGATTTCATAGAGGCCCATTTTTCCAAGGAGGTCTTGTTGCTATCCGGTGATCATATCTATCGTATGGACTATCGAGACATGGTGCGTCACCATCGTGAGACTGGCGCAAAGGTCACGGTAGCCATGATGACCGTTCCATGGGAGCTTACAAGTCAATTCGGTATAGGTATCGTGAACGATGCGGGCCAGATAGTGGATTGGGAGGAAAAACCTGATAGGGCCAAATCCAATCTGGCTTCCATGGGTATATACGTGTTTGACACCGAATATCTGCTGCGTGCCCTCAGGGAGACTGCTGAAGAGGATTTCGGCCATCACATCATTCCCAAGGCATTGCGAGAGGGAGAGCTGTTTTCCTATCGTTTCGACGGATATTGGCGGGATGTGGGCACGGTTCAGGCCTTTTGGGAGGCCAATATGGACATACTCGATGCATCGAGCGGTCTGCGCCTCGCAGAATGGGGGGTGTGCACAAATACAGATGAGGAAGACCTTGTTTATGATCGTCCGCCTGTGAATATAACAGATACAGCCGAGGTGATAAACAGTGTCATTTCATGCGGCTGTGTGGTGAAGGGCCGCGTGGTGAATTCCGTCTTATCGCCGGGCGTGGTGGTTGAGGAAGGGGCCGAGGTGACCTCTTCTGTTTTGATGCATGACACCTTTGTGTCAAGTGGAGCAAGAATTCAATATGTGATAGCGGATAAAAATGTACATTTCGCTAAAAACTGTAGTGTGGGGATTGCTAAGGAGGTTGCCGCTTCTTGTCCTGCCAATTCCCTTTATGCTAAGCACCTTCACAGCGGTCTGACGCTGGTGGGGAAAAATGCAGTGATTCCCGCCATGGCTCAAACGGGCGGTAACTGTATCGTGCTGCCCAATGTGCAGGAATCAGACTGGCCGTCCTCTAGAACACTTGAAAACGGCGAGACACTTTAGAAGCCTTTTGTACCTTTCCGCCATTGCCGGACACGCTGTTTCCTGTTATTTTAAGACTTTGTCTTTATCATCAACTCGAACTGCGGGAACGGACTATGACCTTTCAGGAACTCATTTTAAGACTTAACAACTACTGGTTGAATCAGGGCTGTCTGCTGTTGCAGCCCTATGATGTAGAGGTTGGTGCCGGTACCTTTCACCCTGCAACCTTTCTGCGTTCGCTTGGGCCGAAAGACTGGCGGGCCGCCTATGTCCAGCCTTCACGCAGGCCGAAGGATGGCCGTTACGGAGAGAATCCCAATAGATTACAGCATTATTATCAGTATCAGGTGATACTTAAGCCTGCGCCTGAAAATGTGCAGGAACTGTACCTGAACAGCCTGGCAAGTTTTGGACTTGACCTCAAAGAGCATGATGTCAGATTTGTAGAAGACGACTGGGAATCGCCCACTCTTGGTGCCTGGGGTCTTGGCTGGGAGGTCTGGCTGGATGGAATGGAGATCACCCAGTTTACATATTTTCAGCAGGTGGGCGGTCTGGACGTGGATTTGGTGTGTGCCGAGATCACCTACGGTCTGGAACGTATCGCTATGTATATTCAGGGTATAGACGACGTATATCAGCTCAAATGGAACGAGACCACCACATATGGTGATGTGCATCACAGAGATGAAGTGGAGTTTTCTAAATATAATTTTGAATGTGCGAATGTGGAGGTACTGAAGACACTTTTTTCCTTGCATGAGCAGGAGGCAGTATCTCTTATGGAGAAAGGGCTGGTGTTGCCCGCCTATGACCAATGTATGAAGTGCTCCCATTATTTCAATCTGTTGGATGCAAGAGGTGCTATAAGCGTCGCGGAACGTACGGCATACATCGGCAGAGTTAGAAGATTGTCACGCATGTCTGCCGAAGGGTATCTGGCCAGTCTGAAGACGGCATGAGTTATAAGTTTAAGTTATTAAGGATATGGAATGGAAACAAGGGATCTGATTTTTGAGATAGGTACGGAGGAGTTGCCTGCCAGAATGGTGCCCATGGCACTGAAGGGACTTGAAGCAAATCTGGTCGCTGGTTTGCAGAATGTCGGTCTTGCCTTCGACGCCCTGGTCTGCAATGGTACGCCCCGTAGACTGGCGGCACATGTGGCCGGGCTTCAGGCCGTGCAGTCAGACCGTGAAGAGGTTGTGGCGGGCCCACCCGCAAGGATATCTTACGATGCCGATGGAAGGCCGACCAAGGCTGCTTTCGGTTTTGCCAAGGCGCAGAACGTGCCGGTGGAGGCATTGTATACAGAAGATACCGACAAAGGGCTCTATGTATTTGTCAGAAAACACGTTCGGGGCAGACCTTCCATGGAGATACTGAAAGAACTGTTGCCTCGTGTGATCACGTCTATTTCTCTGCCCAAAACCATGCGCTGGAACAGTCCTGACCTGCGTTTTGCACGGCCCATAAGGTGGCTGGTCGCTGTTTTCGGCCATGAGACCATAGATTTTTCTCTGTCCGGTATGAAATCAGGTAACACCAGCAGGGGACATAGATTCATGGCCAACGAGACCTTCGAAGTGGCATCCAGCCTTCAGGAGTATCGACACAGGCTTCAGGAGAGATATGTTATTGTGGATCAGGATGTCCGCAAAAGATTGATATGGGAAGAGGCATTGAAGGCCGCTCAGACAGTCAACGGCCGGCCCATCGATGATGAGGAACTGCTGGAACTCAACACCCATCTTGTGGAGTACCCCAGTGTGGTCTGCGGCAGTTTCAGCAGAGATTTTTTGCGGCTTCCCAAGGAGGTGTTGATCACCTCCATGCGTGAACATCAGAAATATTTCGCGGTGGCCGATGCAACAGGTGGTCTTTTACCTTATTTCATAGCCGTCAACAACACTCGATCGCCCAGGCCCGAATTGGTGCAAAACGGCCATGAACGTGTCTTGAGGGCCAGACTTACGGACGCTGCCTTTTTCTTCGACGAAGATGTCAAGCGGTCGCTGCAAGATTATGTGGAAGGTCTGAAGGGCGTGGTTTTTCACCAGAAGCTGGGGACGCTTTTCGATAAAACCATGCGTGTCGAGGCTATCGCCACATTTCTGGCGCAAAGATTGGCGCCTGATGCGGTGCATATCTGTAAAAGGGCTGCGTTGTTGTGCAAGGCCGATCTGGAGACTCAGATGGTGAGTGAGTTTCCGAGTCTTCAGGGCATCATGGGCAGGGAGTATGCCCTGCGCTCCGGAGAGCCGCAGGAAGTGGCCTTAGCCATATCCGAACATTACATGCCGGTCAAGTCAGGTGGTGAATTGCCGGCCACACTTACAGGGGCCATAGTCAGTATTGCGGACAAGATCGATACCATCGTCTCCATGTTTGCGGTGGGTCTTCAGCCCACAGGCGCTGCAGACCCTTATGCCCTGCGCAGACTGGCCCTGGGCATATTGAACATACTGATTGACAGAAATGTCTTTCTTTCTTTGAAGGAGCTTATTGCAGTAGCCGTCGCTTTGTTGAGACGGAACGAGGCGTTACAGATTTCGGGGGTCTTGAATGACGATGTCGCCATGTTCTTTCAGCGGAGATTCGTTGCCGACTGTCAGGCAAAGGGATACGCGCCAGAGATTATCGAGGCCGCTGTGCGGGCAGGGTTTGACGATCCAGTGGACGCCATGATGCGCATAAAGGCGCTCACCGCCGTGCGTGTAAGCCCTGATTTCGCCCCGCTAGGTCTGCTTTTCAAGCGTGTGATGAATATCTTAAAAGGCGCCGAGTCTGTCGGCGTTTTGAACGAGAAATTTCTTACAGAAGCCGCCGAGATTGATTTGTATAAAACATATTCTGCCCTGAAAAGCGATGTAGTTCCATTGATGCAGAATAGAGAGTACGAGCAGGCCTTGAGAAGGCTTTTGATGATCAAACCTCAGATAGATGTTTTTTTTGACCATGTCATGGTTATGGTTGAGAATGTGGACATCAAAAATAATCGATTATGCCTGTTGCACGGCATAGCCGAATTGTTTCTGCATATTGCTGATATGTCCGTAATCTCATAACAATTGCATGACCGGAAGCAGTTGGTTGAAAGCTTGTTTTTTCAAATTAGCTTCTGGATAAGGCAGAAATGACTATTTTAACAATGAAAAAAAGCTGGATTGTATTGTTTGTTGTCTGTATGTTGTTCTGTATTGCAAGTTGTGCAGAAAAAAGTGAACAGGGGGTATCGGAGCACCGGCAGATCAGTCAAAAGGAGTTCACTGCCGAGCATCATGTTTCGGAGATGCCGTCTTCGGAGAAGGAAACAGCCTCCAAAATTTCCAAACTGCCTTCCCTGTCTGCCATAGACACATCCAATATGTCTCCTCAAGAGATATTAAACCGTGCGGAGGCCTTTTATGAAAAGGGCAAGACGCTCTGGGAGCAGAACAAGCGCGAGGAGGCCTTGGCCCATTTCGATCAGGCCTATGTGCTGATCGTGCAAGTGGATGAGACTAGTGCTCCGGATGTGTTGGAAAGGAAAAACACCCTGCGCCTGGCGCTTTCAAAGCGTATTCAGGAGATAAACGCCGCTATGTGCCGAACGGTCAAAGGCCCCGGTTGCGCCATTCCCCTCACTCTCAATGCAGATGTGCAGCGGGAGATAGATCTGATCTTAGGCCCAAACAGAAAATGGTTTCTGGAGAGCTATAAACGGGCCGGAAGATATCATGATTATATCGCCAACGCCTTTCGTGATGCAGGGCTTCCGGAGGAGCTTGCCTGGCTTCCCCTGATAGAGAGTGGTTACAATACGCGTGCCCTGTCTCCGGCGCATGCCTTAGGACTCTGGCAGTTCATAGATTCCACGGGAAGGCGTTTCGGCCTGGAAAGAAATGCCTGGGTGGATGAACGCATGGATCCTGAAAAGTCAACGCAGGCGGCTATTTCGTATCTCAAAAGCCTGCACGAGATGTTCGGTGATTGGACCACTGTGCTCGCGGCCTACAACTGCGGTGAAGGTCTGGTGGCCCGTACAATTCAAAAGCAGAAGATCAACTATATGGATAACTTCTGGGATCTGTACCGTCAATTGCCTGAGGAAAGCGCCCGTTTTGTGCCGAAATTTCTGGCTGTGCTACATGTGATCAACAATCCGGAGCGTTACAACATAGACCTCAGTGAGCAGCATGAGCCTCTGAATTATGAAACGGTCACACTGACCAAACAGGTGCATCTGAAATCCATAGCCGATGAATTGGGTGTCTATTATAATGAGTTGCTATCTTTGAATCCGGCATTGCGTCAGGAGGTAACTCCCAATGTCCAGTATGAATTGAAGGTGCCGGCCGGTAAAGGAGCGGAACTCATGGCCAAGTTGGACGATATTCCGGCATGGACCCCCGCCAGCCTGAAGAGACGTACTGAGACACAGATCATTCAGGATGACTTTCAGCACCTGAATCGGGACAAGGGTACTAAACAGATTCGACATAGAGTGCAGAAAGGGGAGACCTTCTTCAGTATCGCGCAGAAATATAAGGTGTCTGTGCTGGATTTGCTTACAGCGAACAATATGAAGGTCAATTCGAGCATAAAAACCGGCAGTATATTGAAGATCCCCTTGGATGTCCCCTCGTCCTCACATGATAAAAAGACCGCCACGTACGCCTCTTCAAAGGCGTCGAAACCCGATACTCATGTCGAAAAGATTGCAGAAGACCGCCATGATTCACGCAATACAGCAACGGTACACAACAGCAAAAAGCCAGCTGAAGCCGCCAAAAAGCCAGTTGAATCCCAGAAACAGGAGGCCAGGCAGGAGAAGAAGGCTGTGCCGGCTACTCATACGGTGCAGGCAGGCGACACCCTCTTCAGCATAGCACGCAGGAACAATCTGCCGCTGGAGCGCCTGCTGGAACTCAACAAGCTGCATCGTGACTCACGCATAGCGGCAGGTCAGACCCTGAGACTGAATTAAATGGATAGCATATCGATTGTTGGAGGCGGTCTGGCAGGGTCGGAGGCGGCCTGGCAGCTGGCTGCTCGCGGCATTCCTGTTCAGCTCTTCGAGATGAAACCCATTGCCTTTTCGCCTGCGCACAAAAGTCCGTTGTTGGGGGAGCTGGTGTGCAGCAACTCCCTTCGTTCCGATGACATAACTTCTGCCGTGGGATTGTTGAAGGAAGAGATGCGTCTGGCCGGTTCACTCATCATGCAGGCCGCTGAGGCGGCGCGAGTGCCAGCAGGCAAGGCGTTGGCCGTGGATCGGGAGCTTTTCGCCGAATATATTACAGAGAGGATCGAGCATCACCCGCTGATCAGCATCAGGCGTAATGAGGTGATTGCCGTTCCTGCCCTAGGATGGACCATCCTGGCCACAGGCCCTCTGACCTCCGACTCATTGGCACAGGGACTGAAAAGATTGCTCGGCGAGGAATATCTTTATTTTTATGATGCCATTGCACCGATTGTGTCTGCGGATTCTCTGGATCATACCGTCATATTCCGCCAGTCTCGTTACGACAGCTCGCCGGCTTCCACAGGTGATTACCTGAATTGTCCCATGGACATGGCGCAATATGAAGCGTTTGTCCAGGCGCTTCTGAGCGCCGAGAAGACTCCATTAAAACCTTTTGAACGCCCTGTATATTTTGAGGGTTGCCTTCCCATTGAGGTCATGGCCGAACGGGGGCCGGAAACCCTGCGATTCGGGCCCATGAAACCTGTAGGCCTGATAGACCCTCGCACCGGCCGGTCTCCTTATGCCGTGGTGCAATTACGTCAGGAAAATCTTGCAGGCGACATGTACAACATGGTGGGATTTCAGACCAAGCTCAAGTGGCCGGAGCAGGCCCGAGTTTTTCGTATGATACCAGGTATGGAACATGCCGAATTTCTGCGTTTCGGCAGTATTCATCGCAATACCTTCATCTGTGCTCCTAAAGTGCTTTCTTCTGCGCTTCAGATAAAAACTCACCCGCAGATATTGCTGGCAGGTCAGTTGAGCGGAGTGGAGGGCTATGTAGAGTCAACTGCCGTGGGTTGGATGGCAGGCGTATTCGCAGCCTGTCTTGTGAGAGGGGTTGTTCCGCCCTGTCCCTCACACGAGACGGCGCATGGCGCCCTGTTGCATCACCTTTTGCACTCCAAGCCCGAACATTTTCAGCCCATGAACATCAATTTCGGCCTGTTTGCCCCGTTACCAGGTCGTTGTGCAAAGGCTAAACGGGGTGAGGCCTACTCCAGACGGGGGTTGACCGCCTGGCGGACATTTTTGAGACAGGTGGCTGAGGTGGCTCCGGTGCAGTCAGGGCTGTGAGCGTTTTGTTGTCGGCTGTTTTAGGCATGGCGAGGATCAACAAACATTTAGAGGTGTCGCCTACCATCCCTTCAATGGATGGGATTTTTACCGCTGACGTCTTTTAGTTTTTTGAGCTAAGTGGCGATAAATATTACATGGATCCCAAAGGCATTGATTTACTGAACATCACGCCTGTGCTCATAACTCAGGCCATCAAGACCGACAGAAAGCTCCCTCAGGTTATAAAGCCGGTGGAGCAGAGCGGAAAATCCGAGTTGCGCTCCAACATGGAAAGGGCAGATAGAGAGGTCTTGTTTCTGCACCCAAATGCCTATGATGAACAGTTGCGTCAGAAATTACAGACCCTGGCAAAGATTCTACAACAACGTTTCAGCAAAAAGTGGAAGAAGAAGGTATCCCTGAGATGGAAGTGGCAGTCGAATAAGACTCTGCTTTGCGTGGAAATTATCAATACAGAGACTGGCGAATTGCTGGAAGAGGCGCCCCTCAACGAGCTTTTGATCGGACTGGATATGTCGGATTCCTCATTGCACGGCCTTCTGCTCAACAAGACGGTTTGAGACTGTTACTTCACTCTTGCTGAATGGTGTTCAGTTTCTCTCTGGCCCAGTCCATCTCCGGTTCCAGTTCCAGGGCCATTTCCAGCCATCTGGCGGCAGGCGCCTTCATGCCCATGGCTGCCAGATTGACGCCGATGTTGGCATAATCCGTCGCAGATGTGGGATCCAATTCTATAGCCTTTTCGAATGCCTCCACAGCCGCGGCATACTCGCCCTTTTTGTAATGACAATAACCCAGTAGGTTGTGGACTTCTTTCAGGTCGGCGTTCAACGCCTTTGCTGCATTCAATGCGGAGATGGCTTCATCGAAGCGCTGCATCTCCTTCAGGGAATTACCTATATGGCAGTGAATGCTGGCCAACTCGTTAGAGTCTGGGTTTGAGGCAAGGGCGGCTCGATAGTGTTCGAGGGCGAGTTCAGGCCTGTTCAGGCGCTCTCTGGCATAGCCCAGGTAAAAATGAATGAAATAGCGGTCAGGGTACAGGCGCTGCAGGTGCAGAAGACATGTTACTGCCTGTTCAGGCGGCATGTGTGCTGTGAGCCGGGCCATGTGAAAGGCAGGGTCTATTTGAAACGCCCTTTCTTGAAAGTGGTTGCCCGGCAGAATTGCATAGACCGTTGGAATGCCGAGCCTTGGATGAGAGATATCCACAAGATATACGGGAATTCCGATCTTTTTCAGGCTTGCGCAGGCATTTTCGATCTCGACTCTGAAGTTGTCGCATGAGATGTCGGGCAGTTCATCCATACAGCAGATTTTGTCGAACTCAAGCACATACGCCGCTTCTTCGTGAGTGGCGAATTTGGGCAGTCCGCTTTCCACATACCGGCCCTCGGTCTCGAAATCTCCAGCCAGTTGGGCGACTTCTGTCAGACAGCGAATCAAGGCTCGTTCCGGGTGAGGGGCAGTGCCCGCGGTATAGACGATCTCGCTTCTGTGAGGATAAGTCGAGGGGTCCCATGCAATGGCTCCGATGGTGGGAATGCCCGTATTCAGGGAAAAATCCTTCAGTACCACTTGAACACCCCTGGCGGCAAACTTGTCCAGCAGGTCGCGGGCCGTAGGGTCCTTGACCGAAGCGGCGTCTATGAGTGGAGTGGTCAGACGCTCTCTGCTTATGACAGCGCACACATGCCGTTCCACGACCTCGCAGATGGCCTGAATGGCGGCCTCTTCTCTGCAATTGCCGGCGGCGGAGCCGTTATATTCATTTATCTGCCAGAACCATGACCACGGCACATGGAAGAAACGATTTTTGTCGGGCCGGAATGCCTTGACCCAACGCATGGGAAAGATATCGAGCAAGGACTGAATATTCGACAGTTCCCTGTCAATATCGACAGCCGCAGGTGCGGCGGCATGCCAGTTCAGGGATTGCAGGAGTTCTTCACAGGGTATTGCCGCTGTGTCAGTAGAAAGCTCAGTTATTACGAGGTGTTCACCTGTTTCATGAAAACTGAAAAGGCTGTATCTCTCGGCCAGCTCCATGAGGGCGCTGGCCTCTGCCTGGGCTGGAGTGGCGCCCTTGCCCATCTGTTTACGAGTGTGCGTCAGTCTGGCGGCCTCCGGCGTGTAACGGCTGATATAGACCGGAATACCAAGCCTGCCTTTGTCGATGCGTTCCACTTGTTGCAAAACGGGTTCGTTCAGGGCGTTGAAAAGACGGTAAGCGCGTTCGACAGTCTGCTCCGGCGCAGTGATCTTGTCGATGCCGGAAGCCTGGTCTTTCGTGATATCTTGTAAAAAAGCGTTCATGAGAGCTCAGTCTATAAATCTTTCCAAGGTATTCTTGATGATTCTTTCTGCCTCGAACCAGTCTCGCAGCTCGTCTCCTTCTTGCATGTCGCGCGAGAGATAGATGGAGTATGCGATGCCGGTGGTCCAGTTGGTCATAACCTCCTGGACGCTGACTGCATGAAATTGCAGCGAAACCATGGGGTTGCCCGAAGGACCCTGAATGTTCAGACCCACAAGGGGATCCTGCAGGTCGTCATCCTTTACCAGATAGACGGCGCGAGGGGACTCGACCGAGTGTACAAGACGGCCTGGTTCAGCCGGATTGGATTCCCCCGCGTATATCTCTATCTTGTTTGCATTGGGCTCATAGACTATGCCCAGAAAAACGGCACCTGAGGCATTGAGATTGTCTCCTTCCATGAGATCAAATCTGCGGCACTGGTTCTGCCGGTTGAAGTCCTTCAGAAAAGTTGACCATTCCCCTTTTACGATGCGGAACTTTTTGACTGGCATGACATACCTCCTGGTTGAAGTTGAAGCGGTTAGCGGTTCATTACAGGTTCATAGTGAGAAAACACCATGGTGAAACTGGCACGGCCCTGGCTCAGAGAGCGAATGGCCGTGGAATATCCGAACATTCGGGCAAGTGGGGCTATGGCCCGAATAATCTGTGTGTTCCCTTTGGGTTCTATGAAATCCACTTTGCCTCCTCTGGAATTCATATCGCCTATGAGCTCGCCGAGATACTGGTCCGGTGTCAGGATCTCGACTCTCATAACCGGTTCCAGCAGGGTCGGCGACGCCTTTTCGCAGGCATGACGGAGGGCCATGGAGGCGGCGGCCTTCAGCGCTATTTCAGAGACCGTACCCTCCTGCAAGGTCACATTCATGAGGATTGCATGTACATCCAGCATGGGATATCCCTGAACCACACCGCTTTCCAGTCCTTGCTCAAGTATCTCATGCAGGGCCTGTTCTATGGCCGGAGGCAGTGTGTCGGCTGAGATCAGCGTCGAGACCAGATTGCCTTCGCCTCGTTTTCGAGGTTTGACTCCCACGGTTACTCGGGCCCATTGGCGGCTGCCAGCTATCTCGCGATCGAACGTCTCTTCATGCTCAGCCTCTGTGAGTATGGTTTCCCTGTAAACGACCTGTGGCTTGCCTGCTGTCACAGGGGCATTGAATTCCCTCATCAGGCGGTGAATCAGTACATCCAGGTGCAGCTCTCCCATCCCTGAGATGATGGTCTGGCCTGTATCGGTATCCAATTTAACCTGAAAGGTCGGGTCTTCCTCCGCCAGTCTTTTAATGGCCTGCTCTACCTTCTCCTGGTCTGCGGTGGTCTTCGGCTCTATGGCTATGGAGATGACAGGTTGATATGCATCTATGGGTTCCAGCAGAATGGGCCGCGCCGGATCACAGATGGTGTGGCCAGTGGAGGTCTCCTTGAGGCCCATCACCGCCACGATGTCACCTGCTCGGGCATCTTCTATGCGTTCACGTCTGTTGGCGTGCATGCGAAAGATGCGGGATATCTTTTCTTTGATGCGCCTGGCCGGATTCAATACATCCGCTCCAACCTTCAAAATACCGGAATAGATGCGTATGTAGGTGAGTTTTCTGCCTTCTTCCATCTGAATCTTGAATGCAAGGGCGGTGAAGGGGGCGTCGTCCCGTGCCTCCCTGAGTTCCGGCACGCCAGTGTCAGGATTGTCCGCCTCAATGGGGGGGATGTCCAGTGGACTTGGCAGATATGCGGTCACACCGTCCAGAAGGGGTTGTACCCCCTTGTTTTTAAGGGCCGAACCGCAAAAAACCGGCACGCCCTTGAGTGCGATACATGCATTCCGAATGGCACGGTGCAGTTCCTGTTCTTCGATGGCTTCTTCAGCCAGATATTTCTCCATGATGCCGTCGTCCAGCTCGGCAACTGCTTCTATAAGGGCATTCCGCGCTGAAGTTATGCGTTCTTGCCAATCAGAAGGAATTGGCTGTTCTTCGAATGTGAGACCCTGATCGTTCTCGTGCCATTGAATGAATTTCATGCGTATCAGGTCGAACACGCCTGCAAAGGCGTCCTCGCTGCCACACGGTATGGTTATGACCAGGGGATTTGCACTCAATTTATCCTTGAGTTGAGTTATGACACCGTCAAAATCAGCGCCGAGCCGGTCCATCTTGTTTATGAAAACCATCTTGGGCACACGATATTTGTCGGCCTGGCGCCAGACCGTTTCTGACTGCGGTTCCACTCCGCCGACGGCGCAGAACACACCTATTACGCCATCCAGCACGCGCAAGGAACGCTCCACTTCGATGGTGAAGTCCACATGCCCTGGAGTGTCGATGATGTGTATTTCCTTGCCCTGCCAGTAGCAGGTGGTGACCGCTGATGTGATGGTTATGCCGCGTTCCTGTTCCTCCGGCATCCAGTCCATGGTCGCCTGGCCGTCGTGCACCTCGCCGATCTTGTGCGTCTTTCCGGTATAGAACAGGATGCGTTCCGTAAGGGTGGTTTTGCCAGCATCGATGTGGGCGATGATGCCTATGTTGCGAATATTTTTGATTCTCGTTTCTCCAGCCATGCAAATCCTCATTGACAAATAATCAATTGTTTATTTAACAAAAACTCATGAACAATACAATACAAATACAGGAAAATCAGGTTAAGACATGAAAACTATAATGGACATGAAAGAGATTGAAAGGGCCTTGACGCGTATGGCCCATGAGATCATAGAAGACAATCGGGGATGCAAAAACATAGCCCTTATCGGCATTCGTACAGGCGGTGTGCCCCTTGCTGAAAGGCTTTGTCAGAAGATAGCCGCTATAGAAGGTGTCAGGCCGAATACAGGTATTTTGGACATCACGCTTTATCGGGACGATTGGAGCCGTTTGAGCCAGCACCCCCTCGTAAAAAAGACGGAGATCGATTTTTCTTTGGACGACAAGACCGTAGTGCTGGTGGACGATGTCATATACACAGGCCGTACCATTCGGGCCGCCCTTGATGCCATTACGGACATGGGCCGTCCCATAAAGATTCAACTGGCGGTCCTGGTGGATAGGGGCAGAAGGGAATTGCCCATTCAGCCGGATTATGTGGGGCTGGTGCTGGCCACTGCCAAGGACGAGCATGTGAATGTCTTTCTGAACGAGTTGGACGGCAGGGACGAGGTGGTGCTGGAATTGATCACTCCAAAAGCAGATTAAAAGGTAAACGGTCAAGTGTCGAATATTTTACCGAATCTCTGTATAACCATGGGCTGCCCTGCCGGCATTGGGCCTGAGATTCTCGTAAAATCCCTGACCTACGGGGCTGGGTCCAAATATCTTGATCACCTCCTTGTGGTTGGAGATGCGGGTATTTTGGAGGCTGCCGCTGCATCACTTGGCCTGTCTCTTCGAATACAGTGCGTTGCGGAAGGGAGATGCGATCAAAGGGGCAACGGGGGCGTCGCGGTACTGCCTGTCACTCAGTTGAAAGCCGATGGCACTGCCGGTGATTTTTCTGCCGGCCGACCCAATGCTGTAACAGGCAGGGCGTCTTATTCCTATGTCAAAAAGGCCCTGGAACTCTGTGATACAGGCGGTTTTTCTGGCATAGTGACCTGTCCCATCAGCAAGATCGGGCTTCGCCTGGCTGGCATAGATGCTCCAGGGCATACGGAAATTTTGGCTTGGCATACAGGAATCAAGAGATTTGCCATGATGCTGGCAGGTAGCAGTCTGCGGGTGGTGTTGGTCACTATTCATTGCGCTTTGCGGAATGTGGCGTCGCAACTTTCACAAGAGAAGGTGCTGGAAACCATCTCCCTGACACATGATGCACTACAGATGGATTTCGGCATAGATGCCCCCCGCATTGCGGTGGCCGGGCTCAATCCTCACGCCGGTGAGTCAGGGATGTTTGGGAATGAAGAGGAACGCATTCTGGCGCCGGCCATCATGGAGGCGGTCAGACAGGGCATTCATGCCCTCGGGCCCTATCCGCCTGACACCGTTTTTCATCGGGCTGCTCACGGTGAGTTTCATGCGGTGGTCTGCCAGTATCACGACCAGGGACTTATTCCATTCAAATTGCTGCATTTCGAGGACGGAGTCAATGTCACTCTGGGTCTGCCCATCGTGCGCACATCCGTTGATCATGGCACCGCTTACGATATAGCAGGAAAGGGTATCGCGAATGAGGCCAGCCTGAATGCCGCGATAGAAATAGCGTTCACCATGGCGATCAATCGCCGTAAGCGTCGGGAGCAGGAGGTAATCTATGGGAGAGGTTAGAATATACGGCGCCCGTCCCCTTCTGTGGATGGCCCTGCTGGTGGCGTTGTGCATCTGCGGCATGTTTTTGGGCTGGTGGTACTGGTTCGGCCCTGGTGCGCCGAAGGCATCCATTCGTGTCACCACGGACCCTCCGGATTCCAGGTGTTATCTGGATGGCGTAGAGATCATCACCTCACCAAACGAGTTCAAGGGAGTGGCCAGGGGAATGCACAAGCTCAAGATTACAAAATTGGGTTACGAAACATTGGAGACCCAGTTGCAAGTGCAAGGGACTGAACATCAAGAGCTTTCCTTTACGCTGAAGCCCCTCAAGGCCTCTCTGCACGTGGATACGGAGCCGCCTGGGGCCATGCTGTATCTGGACGGCCAACTGCTTGCCAATACACCACTGGATTGGACCACCATAGAGGCAGGTAGCCATAAGCTCAGTATCGTTTTGAACGGTTATGAAGAATATGAAAGCACAGTTTATTTCGCGCGCGGAGAGGAAAAAAGACTACATATCGTGTTGATCAAGGAATTGGAGGGGCTCGAGGTCATATCGAATCCACCGGACGCCGATGTTTATGTGGACAGCAAGCCCGTAGGTCGGACGCCTCTTGCGATTCAGATTCCTCCTGGAGAACATGATATTCTGGTGGCAAAAGATGCAACCTATGAGGATTATGCCACAAAAATATCTTTGTCCAAGGGGCAGAGCAAGAAATTGACTGTAACTCTCAATCCAAAAAGACCTCGACTCATAATAGAAACAGAGCCAAGAGAGGCCCAGGTCTTCCTGAACGATCGCTATCTGGCGAACACCCCGTTGCAGACGGAGCTCGCTTCGGGCCGTTACAGAATACGAGTGAGTAAAAAAGGCTGGCGGAGTGCCGTCGAAGAGTTTGTAGTATCCGCAGGTGAGACAAAACGGCTGGATATTCGTTTGAAGCCGCTGCCCAGCCCTGGCACCGTTGAAAAGGAACCTGCCACGGGCATGGAGTTTGTTTGGGTGCCTGAGGGTTGCTTTACCATGGGCAGCCCTGGCTCGGAACTCAAAAGGGATCAGGACGAAGGGCCCACGCAGGAGGTATGCTTGAATGGCTTTTGGATGGGCAGATTCGAGGTCACACAAGGGCAATGGCAGAAAATTATGGGCAGCAATCCATCCTCTTTTAAAAACGGGCCCAACTTTCCTGTAGAAAACGTTTCCTGGAAGGATGCCAAGGCGTTTGTGGAAAGGTTTTCATCGCTCAAAAAAGAGTATGTGGTTGGTCTGCCCACTGAGGCCGAATGGGAATACGCCTGCCGAGCGGGGACTACAACAGCCTATGGTTTCGGCCAGTCAATTACAAGCGCGCAGGCAAACATCCGTAAATCCGGCAGTTCAGGGTTTGATGGCGCCACTGTCGCGGTCGGGTCTTTTCAGCCGAATCAATTTGGCATATACGATATGCACGGCAATGTCTGGGAGTGGTGTGAGGACTGGTACGACCCTGAATTTTACAAGACCCTCAAACCCAAGACCATGAATCCCGTTGCCGTCCAGGACAAATCGAGTAACAAGGTGCTGCGGGGCGGTTCCTGGTTATCCGATAGCCAACAGGCCCGCTGTGCAAATAGGCACAGGGCTGCTCTCGATGAAAAAACGGATCAGATAGGCTTTAGGGTGGTGATGAGAGAGAGATGAAAAACTGTTTCACAAGGAGTTGGACTTGAAAAAAGGTGTATTTGTTGCGGAAATAAGCCAGGATAGGCCGGTTGATGGCATTTTTTATATAGCCGATAAAAAGCTGGCCAACACTCGAGACGGCAAGCCATATCTGTCCCTCGCCCTGGCCGACAGAACCGGCCAGATAGAGGCCAAAATATGGAATGACGCAGCTTCGCTGGACAGCAAGTGCAGGAAAGACGGGTTCGTGTTCGTAAGCGCCTTTTGCAAACCTTATAACGGCACACTGCAACTGACCGTCAAGGCCGTGAGCCCGGTTGCTGAAACCGATGTGAATCTGGCGGATTTCATGCCTGCGGCGCAGGTGGACGAGAAGGCGCTGTGGAGGGAGCTGTCGGGTTATATGGAACACATCTCCGATTCGGCGCTTTCCGGTCTGCTTTCGGCGCTGTTTTCCGATACCGCTCTGGTAAATGCCTATTGTACCGCTCCAGGTGCCAAGCGTATGCACCACGCCTATCTGCACGGGCTTCTGGTGCATACCCTTCAGATGGTCCGAGTGGCCGATGCCATTTGTAAGCTATATCCTGTATTGAATTGGGATTTGCTCATTTCGGGTGTGATTCTGCACGACCTGGGAAAGATTGTGGAGTATGACTTCAGCAGGCCGGGTTTTTCCAGAACCGACGAAGGAAGGCTGGTAGGCCATCTGAATATAGCTATTTCCATGATAGACGAGGCCGCCGCCAAAATCGGACTTGACCGTCATGTGCCCAGCTTGGTAGCCCTCAAACATATGATCCTCAGCCACCACGGCCGTTACGAATACGGCTCGCCCGTGCTGCCCATGACCAGAGAGGCCTTCGTGCTGCATTTCATAGACGAGATAGATGCCAAAATAAACTATCTGGATGTGCTGAAGTCGGAGATAAAAGGCCTTGACGAGACATGGTCGGGATATCAGGGCATATACGGCAGGGCATTCCATCTGCCATAACACATGCAGAGCTCGCAAGAAATTAGCTATGAATCAAGTGAGTCAGGCTCCGGTCCCATTCAGGGGCTTTCCACTCAGCATTCTCTGCTTTCCCTTATGGGACGGATACTTCAAAGAGGCAGACTGGCGCATGCCTATCTGCTTTCAGGTGGAGGAACGGATACAAGAATGGCTGTGGCGTTTTTTTTCGCCAGGCTCCTGTTATGCCGGCAGCCTCGAGAGACGGACGGCGTTTTGGCCCCATGCGGCGTCTGCATGCATTGCAGTAAAACGGCTCATGGCACACACCCTGACCTGTGCGTATGCCCGTCCGAAGAGGACGGGACTATTAAAATAGAACACGTGAGGACTCTGCAGAAAACCGTGGCCTTCGCTCCGCTCGAGGCGGAAAGGCGGGTTTGCCTTGTGCATGGTTGCGAAAACATGACCTCCGACGCCGCCAACTCCCTGCTGAAACTGCTGGAGGAACCCCCCGCATTCAACCATCTCTTTCTGACCGTCTCGGCGGTTGAGACCCTTTTGCCTACCATCGTATCCCGCTGTCAGGTACTGAAATGCCTTCCTGGCCATTTCACAATGGATTGTTTTTTGCCAGAGGAACAGGCTGTGTTGCGAACATACCCCTTGGAGTTTTGGGAACGTATCTGTGCGAGTGATGCGGAGGCGGTTAGGGCCCTGCTGAAGCTGAATTTTATAAGTGTCAGGGACAGGCTGTGGAAGCTCCTTGCCCGTGAGGCGGACATCTCTTTGTTTTTTCAACTGATCAGAGAGCTCTCTGCAAGCGATGCTGGAGTTTTGTGTCTGAAGCTGCTGCTCATGTCCGTTGTGCTGGATATATTTTTGTTGAAATCAACAAGTGACGGCCATTCGCTGTTGTTGAACAAAGACAGGAAACAGGTAATTATGTCTCTGTCCGGTATGATTCCCATGCCTGACCTAGAGCAATATTCTGAACGGCTGGAGAGAGTGGAGTATCTGCTGGAACGCAACATCAACAAGGCGCTTCTGGTGGAGACAATGCTTGCATTCTGGTGGGAAAGGTTGTCTTTGTAGCATGATTTTGTTACATTGCAACCATGGATGATAACGATAAAGTGACTCATGACGTGTCGGACGGTGTCCGTAGGATTGTAAAGGTGCAGATCAGGCCAGGCTGGCCGGCAGCATCCTACGATGCGGGTGTTCTGGAGTTGAAGCGGAGTGACTGGGTGGTGGTATCAACGAACACAGGGGGCACAGGGGACACAGGCAGGGAGGTCGGTCAGGTGACGGTAGCGCCGGTTTCCGTTGCCCTGCCTTCCAGGATTTCGCTGCCTTTTGTGGAAGCTATGGCGAATGAAGCCGACATGGAACATTACAACGCCAACCTGGAGCTTGAAAAAAAGGCCTTCGCCTTCTGCTGCGAGCAGGTGGCCAGACTCAATCTTATAATGAAATTGACGCGTGTCCACAGCCTGTTCGATGGAACGAAGATCATCTTCTATTACTATGCCGAACAGCGAGTGGATTTCAGGGAGCTGGTCAAGGAACTGGTGCGGGAACTTCGAATTCGAATTGAAATGCGCCAGATAGGCATTCGACACCAGGCAAAGATGGTCGGGGGCATGGGTGAATGCGGACGCGAGTTCTGTTGTTCGAGTTATCTGAAGACCTTTGACCCCATCTCCATCAAAATGGCCAAATCGCAGAATTTTCCTCTGAATCCCAGCAAGATATCAGGCAGATGCGGAAGACTGCTCTGCTGTCTGACATACGAATATGAGGCGTATTCCAACAAAAACAGCGGTCGACAGGCGCATGACGACCAGACAGGAACTAAGCCGGACATGCAGGATGCGGAGGACTCGGCGATTTTGCAGTTACTGGAGGACAGGGAGGCGCCTGAATCCGTGGTTGTCCCTGATAAACAGGATGCAGCAGGCGGTCATGCCGGTGTAAAGCAAAGAAGAAAGAGGAATACCAGAACATGAAGAACGAAAAGGCGTTCTATGTCACCACGCCCATCTATTACGTGAATGCCCCACCTCATATAGGCCACGCTTACTCCACCATAGCCGCGGATGTGCAGCGCCGTTTTCATGCAATGCGAGGGGAAGAGACATTTTTTCTCACAGGCACGGATGAGCACGGAGACAAGATAGTCCAGGCAGCCCATGCCAAAGGCGTATCTCCCAAGGAATATGTGGACCGTATCAGTGCCATGTTTCGCGAGACCTGGCCCATGTTGGGCGTGGAGTACGACCGTTTTATTCGTACCACAGACTCCGAGCATGTGGCCACCGTGCAGAGGATACTCTCACAGGTATATGAGAAAGGCGAGATAGTCTTTCGTGAGTACGAAGGCCTCTATTGCTTCGGCTGTGAGCGTTTTTACATGGAGCGGGAACTGAAAGACGGCAAGTGCCCAGATCACGGCACGGAGCCGGTGCGGCTCAAGGAGCAGAACTATTTTTTCCTCATGAGCCGTTATCAGGATTGGCTCATAGACCATATTCGTGCCAATGTTGATTTCATCACTCCCGAGAGGTACCGAAACGAGGTCTTGTCCTTTTTGAAGGAACCGCTGGATGACCTCTGTATCTCGAGACCCACCACACGTCTTACCTGGGGCATTCCCCTGCCTTTCGATGAAAAATTCGTCACCTACGTCTGGTTTGATGCCCTCATCAATTATCTTACAGGAATAGGCTATCCTTCCCATGCGAATTTTGAATGCCTTTGGGCTGGTGCAGAGCACGTAATCGCCAAGGACATTCTGAAGCCTCATGCCATCTACTGGCCTACCATGCTCAGAGCCATCGGTCTTCAGCCCTACAAAAGGCTGCATGTACACGGCTATTGGCAGATCAAGGAGCAGAAGATGTCCAAGAGCCTGGGAAATGTGATAACCCCTGCGGAACTCCTGGAAAAATTCGGTGCAGAGGCTGTGCGCTATTGTCTGATGCGAGAGATGGCCTTCGGCCTGGATGCTTCTTACAGCGAAGACGCATTTCGCACTCGCATAAATGCAGACCTGGCCAATGACCTGGGCAACCTGGTGAGTCGTACTTTATCCATGCAGGAAAAATACTTCAAAGGGATCATTCCCACGCCTGAATCCCTTGATTCCGAGCTACAAAAGGCATGTATGGCCATGATTCCCCTCTGGGAAATGGACATGGAAGAGTTTCAGGCTCACAAGGCCCTGCAAAGGGTGTGGGAGGTCATCGGCCTGGCCAATCGAGTCATAGACCATTCTGCCCCCTGGAATCTGGCAAAGGATGCCACCAGGCAGGGCGAGCTCAAAAATCTCATGTATTCTCTGCTGGAGACCCTGCGCATCGTCTCCATACTCATTTGGCCTGTTATGCCTCAGGCTGCCCAGCGCATACAGAGCGCCATCGGTCTTGCGGATAAACAGGCGTTCAGTTTGAATCTGGCTAGGGAATGGGGTCTTTTGTGCCCGAGTACAGGATGTATTCGCATACCATCACTTTTCCCGCGATTGGAGACAACAGGAGCGGACTGCAAGACGACTACTCCAAAAGAGACTGCATCAATGTCGGTCAATCCACCGGCAGAAACACAAAACACAAGGAAAATGCAAGAGATGGACACCGAAAACAAGGAAAACCTCATCACGATCGACGAATTCAGGCGGGTGGACC
Source organism: Dissulfuribacterales bacterium (assembly GCA_041287365.1). Classification (GTDB taxonomy): domain Bacteria; phylum Desulfobacterota; class Dissulfuribacteria; order Dissulfuribacterales; family DYLC01; genus JAQVIJ01. Next base: position 88,925 of record JBEULL010000004.1, read on the forward strand.
TGCGGGTCGCTGAGATTCTGAACGCCGAGCGCATACCCAAGGCGGACAGGCTTCTTAAGTTGACAGTCTCGTGTCCGGAAGAGCGCACCATCGTGGCGGGCATTGCGGAGCACTTCACGCCGGAGGAACTCATCGGCAGGAAGATCGTCGTGGTTGCCAATCTTCAGCCCACCAAACTGCGCGGCATCACATCCGAAGGCATGCTGCTTGCCGCCAAGGACGAAAACGGCAGGCTGTCTCTGGCCACTGTTTCTGATTCCACCATGGCACCAGGTGCTCGTATAGGCTGATATGACCGCAAAGACAGTCGTCCTCGGTACGGCCGGTCACATAGATCACGGCAAGACCTCCCTTATACGGGCCCTCACCGGTATAGATACAGACCGTTTGAAGGAGGAAAAGAGCCGCGGCATCACCATAGAGCTGGGGTTTGCACACCTGGATCTGCCTTCAGGTCAGCGCATCGGCATAGTGGATGTCCCTGGCCATGAGCGGTTCGTTAAACATATGGTGGCCGGTGCCACCGGCATGGATATGGTGTTGCTGGTGATAGCCGCGGATGAAGGCATCATGCCTCAGACCAGTGAGCACATGGCTATTTGTGAGCTGCTGAGTGTGAAAAAAGGCCTTATCGCCCTCACCAAAAAGGATATGGTAGAACCCGACTGGCTTGAGTTGGTGAGAGAAGACATAGCCCTGGCTATGCAGGGCACCTTTCTGGAAGGGGCGGAGATCATACCCGTATCCTCCGTGACAAGAGATGGGCTCGATGACTTGAAGGCCGCCATTCAGAGAGTAGTGAATGACCTGCCTGTTTCCATGACCTCAGGCCCCTATCGTCTTCCTATCGATCGTATTTTCACCATAAAAGGTTTTGGTACCGTGGTGACCGGCACCACTGTTTCCGGACACATTCGTGTGGGAGATGATGCCATGATCTATCCCAAATGTATTCCGACCCGCATTCGGGGTATTCAGAATCACGGTCAGGAGGCTCAGGAGGCGGTGCCTGGTCTGCGCACGGCCATAAACCTTCAGGGAGTGCAGGTGGAGCAGATAGAGAGAGGGGATGTCTTGTCTGTACCAGGCGGCTTGAGGCCGAGCCTGCTGTTGGATATTCAGCTTTATTACCTTGCATCAGCGGAACGTCCCTTGAAACACAGGGCGCCTGTGAAATTTCATACGGGGACAGGGGAGATCATTGGGCGAATGTTGTTGCAGCAAGACGAATTGGCCCCGGGTGAACGCACTTATGCCCAGATCAAGCTGGAAAGACCGGTGGCCGTGTTGCCGGGTGACCGCTATATCATTCGCAGTTATTCTCCTGTCATTACCATCGGCGGCGGTGCTATTCTGAACCCTCTGCCCAGACGCCGTAAGCGTTCCAGGCCGGAGATGTGGAATGAAATGGCTGTATTGGACAGGGGTTCCGCCGGAGAACGCATTATTTATCATCTGAAACAGGCGGATCAGAGGGGATTGTCTCTCTCTGAGCTTTCCCTGCGTACGGCCCTCTATGGCAAGACCTTGGAAAGGGAACTGGAACGAATCCTTGGCCAGGGTCAGGCCCTCAAGTTGGATTCGGAAGGTCAGCGCATATTGAGCGCAGAGGTCTATGAGAAAAAACGCAGGCAGGCCTTGGAATTGTTGCGGCAGTATCATGCGGAATTTCCTCTGTCTCCGGGAATCTCCAAGGAAGAGCTGCGTTCCAGACTTTTCCCCATTCTGGAAGACAATCATTTCTTTCAACGTCTGCTTGCCAATCTGGTCAAAACCAACGAGTTGGTTCAGGATAAAGATTTGATAAGATTGGCTAACCACCAGTTGAATATGCAGAAGAAAGACAAAGACATACAGTTGTTTATCGCGGACATATATCTCAAGGCCGGCATGACGCCTCCTTCCAAAACAGAGTTGTTTTCCATGTTCAATGACAAGGCACTGGTTTCCAGCCTCTTGAATCTTTTGGTGCGAGAAGGGGTGCTCGTTTATCTCAAGGACGACCTCTATCTGCACTCGGCTATCCTGGAACAGATCAGGTCCTTGGTGATAAATTTTCTGAAGCAACACGGTGAGATGGGCATAAATGATTTTCGTGACCTGACAGGCGGGCTTTCTCGCAAATATATGGTGCCGATTCTGGAATATCTGGACAATCAGAAGCTCACCATGCGCATAGGTGACAAGCGAAGACTGCGTGGCTGAAAGTGGCATTTCATGTCAGTTATGAACTGGTTCCGGGAAGGGCATCTAGCGGCAAGGTGCTGAATGATATTCTCGCCTTTGCAAAAGAGGCGGCCCGCGACGGCCGGATAGCGGCGCTTTCCATCACCGACAATGCCGGCGGTAATCCGGCGCTTTCCCCCAAGTCCCTTGGAAGAGACATTCAGCATCTGGGCATTGAGCCTGTAATTCATTTTTCCTGTAAGGACAAGAATCGGAATCTCATAGAGAGCGAACTCTTCGAGCTGGACCGTCTGGGCATGAGACACCTTCTGGTGGTGACAGGAGATTATCCCAGATACGGTTTTCAGGGCAATGCCAAGCCGGTCTTTGACCTGGATTCGGTGCTTGCGCTGCGAATGATTCAGGATATGAACAAGGGATTTCTGCTGGACAGCCGGGCGCCGGGCGGAGGCATTCAAATGCCTCCCACTTCGTTTCATGCCGGTTGCGTCGTATCCCCTTTCAAACGTCTTGCCAGTGAACTGGTGCCGCAGTACCAAAAGCTCGTCAAAAAACTGGCCTCAGGGGCCAAATTCGTCATCTCCCAGGCCGGTTATGACATGCGTAAATATCACGAATTGCGTCTGGTCATGGACATGTTCCTGGGCAAGGTCCATATTGCCGGTCAATCACCTCTGCTTAAAAGCACATGTGACAATACTCACCCGCCATTTTTCAAGGATATTCCTCTGTTCGGAACGGTCTTCATTCCAGGAATAAAGATGGCGAGACTGCTGTACAAAGGGGTTGTGCCCGGCTGTATTCTGCCCAAAAGGCTTTTGGAGCGCATGGAGGACGAGGCGCACAGCCCTGATGCGGGCCTTGAAGCCAGGCTCGAACGTGCGGCCAAAATGGTCGCCATGCTCAAGGGGATGGGGTACGACGGAGTACACCTGAGCGGGCCTGGACTGCGATATGAACACATTGTCCATGTCTTGAATCTGGCTGAAACATGGAATGGGCGTTGGCATGGCCTGATCCCCGAGTTTCTCTTTCCTGAGGAGTGGAATGCCTGGTTGTTCGAGCAGGATGCCGGCACCGGCCTCAACTTGCCGGAATTTCGAAAGGGGGTTGAAACAGTGTCTCTCTCTATCGCCAGCAGATTTTCTATGGGCGCAAGTATGGCTGTGCATAACCTATTTTTTGAGAGAAACGCCCCTTTTTATGAGGCCATGAAGGCCGCAGTCCTGTTGTTAGAGAGGGCGTCCCTTGGAAATATGTTGACAAATTTCGAATATTGTCTAAAGGGTATGCTGTATGATTGCCAATCCTGCGGGGATTGCACACTGGGAGAGATGGCCTTTTTGTGCCCTCAGTCCCAGTGTGCCAAAGGGTTGCTGAATGGCCCTTGCGGAGGGAGTCAGAACGGCTGGTGTGAGGTCTGGCCAGGCCGCAAGCGCTGTGTGTATGTGAGACGTTATGAACGAATGCAGTATTTTCGTCTCAGGGCAAAGGATATTGTTTTGCCTCCCAGAGACTGGTCGCTTTACAAGACTTCTTCGTGGCTGAACTTTTTTATGCGAAGAGATCATACAAGATATTAAACAATGTTTAATGTTGAATGCTAACTATTGAATTGCGGTAATAATCAATCATATTAAATGGTTAATATGAGCTGTGGCGACGAACAATGCAATGCGATTCAGTAATTGGTGACTTTTGACGAGAGCATCCATGTTGAATCAAATGTAACCACAATTCAGCATTAAAAATTCAACATTGAACATTTATTAAAGGGTTGATATGCAGGAACGGATACTCATAGTTGATGACGATATCGCAATTCGAGACGGATGTGCCCAGACTCTAAAACGCATGGATTACGAGGTCTCGGAGGCCGCGGCCGGTGACGAGGCCCTGTCACTGTTGGAGCGCTATGAATACGATCTGATCCTGCTGGACCTCAAGATGCCGGATATCAACGGCCTTACCCTGCTTTCCCGCATCAAGGAAAAGGACAGTCTGGTGCCGGTCATCATGATCACGGCTTACGGCACCATTCACAATGCCGTGGAGGCCATGCGTCTGGGCGCCACGGATTTTCTCTCCAAGCCCTTTGAACCGGATGAGCTGCGCATGGCGGTGCGCAGGGCATTGAATGCCCGGCGGCTTACCATCGAAAATATCTATCTCAAGGAAGAGCTGCGCAAAAAAGAGGGCGATGTCAAGTTGATTGGCCAGAGCCAGCCCATGCGCACTCTCATGGAGCAGATTCGCCGAGTGGCCAATACCGACAGCACCGTGTTGATAACAGGCGAGAGCGGAACGGGTAAGGGGCTGATAGCCAGACGCATTCATGAACTCAGCCAGCGCAAGGACAACGCCTTTGTTTCCGTGGATTGCTCCACCTTGGTGCCAACGCTGTTTGAAAGCGAGCTGTTCGGCCATGTGAAAGGGGCGTTTACAGGGGCGTCCGGTGCAAAAATGGGCAAGTTCGAGCTGGCCAATCGAGGCACTCTGTTTCTCGATGAGATTGGAAACATCAATTTGGAACTACAGGCCAAGCTGCTCAAGGCGGTGGAGGAAAAGGAGATCACTCGTGTGGGCAGCAACCGCCTTACCAAGGTGGATGTGCGTATTATCGCCGCTACGAACCAGGATCTCAAAAAGGCGGTGCAGCAGGGCGCTTTTCGAGAAGACCTGTACTTCCGTTTGAACGTAGTGGCCATCAAGACTCCGCCCCTGCGTGAACGCAGAGAGGATATCGCCCTTCTCGCTCACTATTTTTTGCGCATATTCAGCGAAAAACACGACAGAACCGGTCTATACCTCACACAGGAGGCAGTGGGTCTGTTGGAGGAATATTCCTGGCCTGGAAACGTAAGGGAACTGGAAAATACCATGGAGCGTTTGGCCATATTTGCCAGCGGTCCTCATATAGATCGTGAGGATGTGGAACTGGCCGGAATCGCTGCACAGAAAAGCGATGCACGGGAAGAAGACTCGTTTGACGGCATGAATGCAGCCCGATACGCGGTGTTTGAACTGATGCCCCTGGAAGATGTGGAAAGGCAGTACGTGTTGCGGATACTGAATGAGACAAAGGGGAACCGAAGCGATGCGGCCCGTATCCTGGGCATAGACCGCAAGACCCTGCGTCTGAAGCTCAGAAGGTGGGGTCTGGAATGAACTGCTGTTTCTGTCGGTAGATAGGGGAATGTTGCCGCTCGCGAAAGGGTGGCAGGTAAAGACATAAAATGGAATATGGAGGGAGATTGTATGTTTGCCGGTCTGTTTTTTCGAATAAAGCGCATTCTGGACGGCACCACATTGACTACCAAGATTATGCTGTTCGCCCTGCTGATCATAGTGGTTTTTATCTTCATGCAGGCAGGGTTCGAATATCTTGTACTGTACAGACAGGCTGAATTGTTTCGGGACACGGCGTTCAGGAACCACGACAATCTGAAAAAGGCGATAACGAACCGTTCCAATACAAATACAGGGTTATCGAATTTTCTTGCAGCCAATCCGGATGTAAAGACAGCGCTGACCAACAAGGACAGGACAGCTCTCCTCAAGGTGACGGAAGAGATAACGAAACAGTTGCTGCCCTTCTCCGATACGCCTGTGTATATCCATTTTCATGTGCCGCCTGGCCGTTCCTTTCTGCGGGTCTGGGAGCCGGAGATATATGGAGACGACCTTACAGTATCACGTCCTATGGTAAAGCAGGTGTTTCAAAATGGTATCGGCGCCACTGGTATAGAATCGGGCCGTTCAGGCCTGGCGATTAGAAGTATCACACCTGTTCAAAGCTATACAGGGGCTGTCATCGGCAGTGTAGAGGTCTTTTCCAGGCTGAATGATATTGTAAACTCCCTCGGCTCGATGACAGGAGAGATATGTCTGGTTTTCAATACATCGGAGCCAGAAGGTTCCGCTCAGAGGCTCGATGGGTTAAAGATAGGCCGGTTTGTTTCATATAACAGTATGCCGTCAGGTGTGCCAGTGCACAAAATCAATGAATCATTTCTGGAGGAGGGTATGAAGGCGCCTGCCGCATTCATACTGGACGGCTTTGCCCTTACTGCAGCACCCATCACGGACTGGTCCAATCAGGTCAAGGGGGTGTATCTCAGGATTATTCCCAACCCATATTCCCAGCAGCTGCGCCAGATAATAAGCATTGACGAACACATTATGGTCACATTGATACTGAGTCTGGTCATCCTTCTCGCCGGTTTTTTCTGGGGTAAATCCCTGGTCAATCCCTTGAAGCAAATGACTGAGCTTCTGCAACAGCTCAAGGATTGCACAGGAAACACTGAGGCAGGCTGTACGGCCATAATCAGCATTCCGGTACAGACCAATGACGAGGTTGGCCAGGTGGCCAAGGCGGTGAACGACCTGGTGCACACCATTCGAGAGCTCTCCATCTTTCGCCGCACCATAGAGGCGGACGAGACGGTGGAGGATATTTATATGCGGCTGGCACGCGTGTTCGAGCATCAATTGAGTCTGGGAATGTTCGTGATCTATGAGTTCGATGTCAAGCAGGATGCTCTGATGCCCATATATTGCCAGCCTCCAGAGATTCAAGGAGACCTGCCTGAGCTCCTCGATGACAGGTGTAGGGCTAAACGCACGGGCGCCGTGGTTTCTTCCATTGACAATCCCGGAATATGCCGCCTGTTTCCATGGCCGGATGCCCTGACACATACCTGTATTCCCATGACCATCGGCGGACAGGTGGTGGGAGTGGTGCAATTCATGTTTCCGTACGTGGATAATCCCATGCGGCAGACCTGCACGGCAAAGGCGCTGCAGGATGCGAGACGTTATCTGCAGGAGGCCATGCCGGTAATTCAGGCCAAGAGATATGCCAGGGCTGTAGAGGAGATGGCAGTGAAAGACCAGTTGACAGGTTTGTATAACAGGCGTTATCTGGAGCTTTATATAGATAACATCCTGTCAGGGGTAAAACGCAGAAATTCGACCCTTTGCATTCTGATGTGCGATATAGACTATTTCAAAAAGGTGAACGATGAATACGGCCATGATGCAGGGGATATCGTTTTGAAGGAACTAGGGCATATCCTGGCCTCAAATGTAAGGGCCGCCGACCTGGTGATACGCTTCGGAGGAGAAGAGTTTCTGGTATTGTTAATAGATTGTGCTACGCCCGATGCAATGGCCGTTGCGGAAAAATTGCGGGATACCTTTGAGAATCATATCATAAGGCTGCCAGGCCAGAATATTAAAAAGACTCTGAGTATCGGAGTGAGTGAATTCCCCACGGATTCCGATGCCATCTGGGAGGCCATAAAATTTGCGGACATCGCCCTTTACAAGGCCAAGGAGGCCGGCAGGAACAAGGTTATGCGCTTCACTCCGGATATGTGGCAGGAAAAGTCGTATTGACCTGAGTGGATTTTAATCGTAGAGTTAAAAATAAAGGGAGATTTCCATGTTGGAGGGCCTCCCTGCAGTTATTTCCTATACAGGAGGATTTCAAAGGCGCGACATATCATTCATAACGAAAACCGGTAGTCATCAATCAGCATTCACCCTCTTTTTATTACGCTGGTGCAGTACTCGCGGCAGGAACGCAAAAAAGAGCCCTTTTTTCTCTAACTATTTTCGGGACAAAACAATGAACATATATGTAGGCAACATACCAAGAAACACACAGGAACAGGACCTTATGCAGGCATTTTCCGCCTTTGGGCAAGTTTCCACCGTCAACATCATCAAGGACAAATTCACTGGTGAGGGCAGGGGGTTCGGTTTTGTGGAGATGCCGGATACTACTGCGGCGCAGGCGGCCATTGCAGCATTGAATGGCAAGGATTTCATGGGCAGGCCGCTCACAGTAAACGAGGCAAAACCACGCACCGATGACCGCAGAGGCGGAGGTGGACGTGGAGGCTACGGTGGAGGTAACAGAGAAGGTGGTAGGGGAGGCGGCAGGGGCCGTGGTGGTTCCGGCGGTGGCGGGGGACGCCGCTCCTGGTAACAGAGGTCTGTCATGTGTCTTGCAGTGCCCATGCGGGTCAAAAAACTTCTTGACGCGACAGGGGCTGAGTGCGGTCGGACGGATGATCCACCCGTGGCTGCGGTTGTGGAAGCGAACGGCGTGGAGCGTAGTGTCCGCCTGGATATTGTTGACATCATTCCCGGACAGGGCGATTATGTCATCGTCCACGCTGGCTTTGCCATTCGTACCCTGCCGCCCGAGGATGCCCTGAAGGATCTGGAGCTTATTCGTCAGGCGCTGGAGCGCTCTCCATGAACGATTCAAGTTCCTTTGAGGCAGATTACAGAAAACCTGCATTGATCTCATTCTTGAGGCAGCGCCTTGTCTCTGTTTTCGATGCTGACAGGGGCAGAGAGGTCTTCTGTATGGAGGTCTGCGGCACACACACCGTAAGTATCTTCAGACATGGAATACGTTCCATGCTGCCTTTAGGTCTGCATCTCATATCAGGGCCGGGCTGTCCGGTATGTGTCACCACTCAGCGGGATATCGACGCCTTTATATGGTTGAGCCATCAGGATTGCATCGTCACTACATTTGGAGACTTGATGCGTGTTCCAGGTACCGAAAGCAGTCTTCAGGAAGCCAGGGCTACGGGCGCTCGCGTGCTGCCGGTCTATTCCCCAATGGATGTCATCTCTGTGGCAAAAGAGCACTCGAATCTTCTTGTTGTCTTTTTGGCCGTAGGTTTTGAAACCACCATTCCGGGCATAGCGAGTATGCTTTATGAGGCGAAGCGCCTGAATCTCTCCAATCTGGCCATATATTCGGCCATGAAGCTCATGCCGCCGGTATTGACTGCCATCTTCAGCGATCCAGACTGTGGAATACAAGGCCTCATCTGCCCTGGGCATGTGAGCGCCATCATAGGCGCAAAGGCATATGCCCCCTTTGTGGAGCGCTATGGTGTGCCATGTGTCATTACTGGGTTTGAGCCGGTGGATATCATGCGAGGCCTTTGTCAGTTGAGCGAGATGATCCTAAATGGACAGTCAGGGATTTATAACGCATATGAACGAGTGGTGAGTTGGAATGGCAATCAGCGGGCCCTGGACATGATGCATCGGGTCTTTATGCCGAAGGACGCCCAATGGCGTGGGCTTGGCACCATTCCTCAGAGCGGGCTTGGGTTACGGCCTGAGTATGTGGATTTCGATGTAAGTAATCACATACAATTGCCTGAAACACTGAAAATGGGGCAAGATGAACGGTTACCACAAGGATTCCTCAAAAAAAATCATGGTTGTAAATGCGGTGAGATCATCAAAGGCAAGGCATCTCCCCTCTCATGTCCTTTATTTGGCAAGGCTTGTACTCCGTCCAGACCTTTTGGTCCGTGTATGGTCTCCACAGAAGGCACATGCGCCGCATTTTTCAAATACGGATAAAAGATATCGTTATGGAAACATCTAAGAAAATAAGAATCTTCAGGCCGTCGCAGGTGTGTTTGTGGAGGGGTGGGCCTCTATGCGATATATAACCTTGGATCATGGAAGCGGTGGTCTGGCCAGTCAAGAATTGCTTGCCGACCATCTGCTTCCGTTTTTGAAGAATTCGATGCTGAATGAGCTGGAAGACAGCGCAGTTATTCAGATCGGGGATACAAAGATCGCTTTCACTACCGATAGTTATGTGGTGGATCCCATATTTTTCCCGGGTGGAGATATCGCCAAATTGGCTGTAAACGGCACTCTGAACGATCTGGCCATGAAGGCCGCAAACCCACTCTATCTGAGTTTGGGGTTGATTCTTGAGGAGGGTTTCCCTCTCAACGAATTGGAACAGGTAGTTTCCTCCCTTGCCAAAGCGGCCCAAGATGCAGGTGTTACGGTGGTGACAGGCGATACTAAAGTGGTGCCTCACGGCAAGGGTGACCGAATATTCATCAACACATCAGGAATCGGAATCATCGACTGTGCCCCCATTCCTTCTTATCGCAGAATCCAGCCTGGTGATTGCATTCTGGTATCAGGTACAGTAGGGGACCACGGCATTACCATCCTGACCAGCCGCAAGGGCTTGCATCTGGAAACCCCCATACTCAGCGATACCATGCCCCTTCACGGGTTGGTAGCCGCTTTGCTGGACAAGGTGGGGGCATGTCTGCACTGCATGCGTGACCCTACCAGAGGTGGACTTGCTACCACGCTTACGGAATTGGCCTCCAGAAGCGGCTGGAGCTTTGAGGTGGATGAGCAGGCCATTCCCATCACCCATGCTGTGGCCTCTGCATGTGAGATATTGGGGTTTGATCCACTATATCTGGCCAATGAGGGCAAGTGCGTGATCTTTGTTTCTTCTGAATGCGCTCAAGAAGCGTTGCGGTTTATACGCAGCCGCAGCGAGGGTTGTGATGCCGCAATTATCGGAAGGGTGCTTTCCGATAAAAACGGCAGGGTTGTACTTAACACTGCAATTGGGGGGAAAAGGCTGTTGAGACCCCTTGCAGGTGAGCCGCTTCCGAGAATATGCTGAAGAAAATCAATATATTAGGTCTTGGCAATCTGTTGATGTCCGATGAAGGTTTCGGTGTGCACTGCATACGATGCATAGAGGAGCACTATGATTTTTCTTCGGCTGTCCTGAATGGCTTCGAGATACAGGTGGTGGATGCGGGCACAGGCGGCATGGTGCTCGGTCCTTATCTGGAGGATGTGGACCGTGTGATTCTGATAGACGTGATCTCGACGGCGCCGGAGCCCTCTCCTTCCACCTCGGTTTTATTTCAGGATCAAGACACGGGCCAGGCACTCTATCACTTCGCCGGTTCCGACGCCTTTCGCAGGCACTCCCTTCAATCCGCCCTGTCTCCGCATCAGGTAGGCATATTGGAGGTGTTTGAGCTCTCCATGCTTCGGGGCAATGCAGCGAGGTACATGGATTTTTTCTGTGCGGTAGCCATTGATTTGAGTCTTGGAGTCCAGCTTTCGTTCGGGCTTCAGGCGCTTTTGCCTCAAATGGTTTCGCAGATTATCTCCTTTTTGCAGGGTTTTGGTGTGCCCGTTGTTCATGTAAAAAAACACAGCAGTCCCAAGGTATTTTCCGGCCTCCATGCATGAATTTTCCATAGCTCAAGGGTTGGTCGCTCAATTGAAGGAGCTTTTGGCCCTGCATCAAAGGCGCACCGTCACATCCATCAGGCTGTCCATAGGGTTGTTTTCCGGCGTAGTGACCGAATCCCTTCTCTTTTCCCTTAAGATGCTGGCTGAACAGGAACCTGCACTTAAGGAAATGAAAGTGGAGGTGCAGTCTCCGGCCGTCGAGTGTACATGCAGCCAGTGCGGCCATCGCTTTAATGTGGACGCCCAGTTTTTGATGAGTTATTCGAATACGTCCGCTGCGGGCATATTTTCAAGTCTTGCCACGTACTGTCCTGTGTGCGGCAGTGAATTCTGCACGCACCGAGGCGGGGATGAACTGCTGTTGCTCACAGTGGAAATGACATAGCTTGTGTATGTCTGGTTTTGAAATATATTGTGCAGCAATGTTGACAAGTTGAAACTAAAAAGTTATAAGATTAAAAAATGAACCAATATTCACATGGAGAATCTCTTGATGGCCGAGTATCTTTTGCGACCATGATTCCTAATTATCAGAGTGTCTCAGGCTGAGGCTATTGAATATATTCAAGAGCTTATGTCGTGTGCCCTGATACATGGCAAGACGTTGAAGTCTTTTTGAGCCCTTTTGATCTGCAGCTTTGTGCGGATTGATGGGGCTTTTTTATTTTCTAAAGAAGGGGGTGATGACAAAATTTAGTTTGAGATTTTTAGAAACTTGTTTGTCTTTGTTCTGTTTCAAAAAAAAACAACGAGGAGGTAACTATGCTTCGAAAATTGATTGTAGTCGCTGCCTGTGCAGGCCTGATCATGGGCTGCACTCAGGCCGTTGAAAAGCGGGCTAACATCGTAAAGCCGCCGGAGATCGATCCATGCGCCAAGTATGTGGGAAATGACACCTGTATGGGTTGTCATGAAGAAATCTCCAAGGAACGGCACAATGTGCATTTGCGTATCGCATCCTTTGAGGCGCCAGGTGCCAAGGCCATTGGCTGTGAGGGCTGTCACGGACCAGGCTCTCTTCATGTGGATGGCGGAGGAGACAAGACCAAGATTTTGCGTTTTGGTGAAGAAGGTCTGAATGATGAGGAAGTGGCGGCTGTGTGTACCACCTGCCACAGCTCCAAGGAACATTTGAACTGGGCTGGCTCCGCCCATGCGGAAAATGATGTCACCTGCACCACCTGTCACAAGGTGCATAAAAACGACAATAAGGCCCTGCTTTTCAAGGGTCAAAACGAGCTCTGCGGCACATGTCATCAAGATGTCATGGCTCAGACCTATTTTGCATCCCATCATCCCATTAAAGAGGGCAAGATGGGCTGCACAGACTGTCACAACCCCCATGGCGGAAATAACTTCGGCAAGGCCATGCTCAAGACCGATGAGCGTGTCAACGACCTCTGTCTCAAGTGCCATACCCGTTATCAAGGGCCGTTTGTTTTTGAACACGATCCTGTTGTGGAAGACTGCATGATCTGTCACGACCCTCACGGTACGGTAGCCAACAACCTGCTGCGCCAGCAGGAGCCATTTCTGTGTCTGCAGTGTCATGAGGCACACTTTCATGCAGCCCGTGCATCCAACAGCAAATTCGCTGTAACGGCACCAGGGGATGCCTCCAGCACCATAGGTGCTACGGAATATGGATTCCAGAAGTCCTTTATGACTAAATGCACACAATGTCACCCCTATGTGCATGGTTCGGATCTGCCTTCGCAGTCTGTAGCCGGCCAGGGTCAGGCATTGACAAGATAGAGGAGGAAAGACCATGAAAAAACGATATCTAACTGTATTGGTTGGTCTTTGTCTTGCCGTGCCTTTTGCTACGCCATGTCTGGCAGCAGATTCCTCAGACAAGCCCCTGCAGGGCGAGATATCCATCGGAGGCAAGTGGCAGCTGGATGACCTGGATAAACATGAAGGCAAGGCCAAGGGTGGTGCGGAATTCGATAGCACCGCTGACAAAAATCTGTCGTGGGATACCGGCGCCAAACTGGATTACAGGAGCCCGTCCATAAATTTCGACGTGGATGGTCGCTATAAGGACGGTGATGACCAGACCTACGGCGGTAATCTGGATTTGGGTCGTATCATGCTTTACAAGACCAATTACGACCGGTTCATGCACCGCCTGGGCCATGATTATCTGGACAATCTTACTGCGCAGATCTTTCGGGCTGCAGGTACTCCTGGTGCACCGGTAGGTCTGCCGTTCCCATGTCCTGATCCCAACAACCCTGCCTTCTGTCAGGCCCTGCCCGATACAGACCCAAATACCGCTGGCTATCAGAACTCCAGAAGCACCATCGGCGCTGCGGCTGTGTATCACACGGATCACGACCCGTTTGCAGACTATCACACTACGCACACCACCTGGGAGAACAGCTTAACCTTCAATGTGCCGCAGTTGCCTGGTCTGCAGGTGGGCTTTGATCACAGACAGGAAAAGCGTAAGGGTTGTGCGCAGGCCTTGACCACCAGCAAGTGCTCGGCCTGTCACATCGAGTCCTACAGCAAGGGTATAAACGAAGAGACCAATGATTATATGCCAAAGGTGTCGTTGAAGCTGGAGGCCCTTGCCCTGGAGTACTCCTTCCTGCACAGGGAGTTCAACGACAAGAGCCAGGAGATGATAAACGGCTACAATACATTGACAGCGGCCCACATAGCCCCGTTCGCTTCAAGTCTGCAGTTCCCAACATACAGTGGGACCACTTTGAATGCGGGTTCGGAGATTTTGCCATTCAGCCGTACGCCGGACTCCACCAAGGACAGCCATACCCTGAAGGGTCGCTATGACATCGATGCCAACAACACCGTGATAGCCGGGATAGTCTATTCCAAGAGCACCAATACTCAGACAGACGGCGCTTACAGCCCACTTTACGGCGAGTTCGGCAAGGACCTGGAGCTGGACAGCACAGCTATGATGGCCAAGTGGCACAGTCGTCTGTCTTCTACTGTGAGTCTGAACCTGTTTGGCAAGTATCAGACCATGAATAATGACAATGTCGGCATAGATATAAACGATGCCGCCTTGCACAACAAGTATAAAAACGAGCCGGGAGATCTGTGGGACTTCACTCGTCAGTCCGCCTATGACATGGATATCCTCACTATGGGGGCTGACATGTCCTGGAAGTTGGTCAAGGGCATAACCTTAAAGGGAGGCTATGAGTATAAGAGGGATAATCGCAAGAACGCCGATCTTCTGAATGTGCCGGAGACCACGGATGAGCATACCATAAAGTTGGGCGGTGACTGGCGTATCAATCGCACTATGAAGTGGGCATTGGGTTACAAAGGTCAGTTCGTGAGCCATCCCTATGCCTATAAAAACGCCGTGTGTACTCCGTGGGGCAGTTTCGGTCAGTATGCAGGGCCTGCCTCTGATGGTGCGGATTACTATAGAAGCTATGGACCAACCATCTATGACGCCCGCACAGGCACTCGTTCCAACCTGCCCAATCAGGCCCATGAGTTCAGCCTGAAAGGGAACTTTATGCCCATGAAGACCCTGTCCGCCAATCTGTATGGAAAGTACAGAACTGCCAAAAACGACGATGTTAGCGGCAACGACTGGCAGCAGGACCTCTTCACCGGCGGCCTGAATCTGGTGCTTACGCCGTTTGAAAAGCTCGTATTCACTGCTGGTTATAACTATTTCTATGATACATATGACTCGATGTATTGTATCGCCCTCTATGATGGGTGAGCTAACTTCATCACAACGAACCAGTTTGGTTCGGCACACACTAAGATGGAGTATGAGACCGAGGCTCACACCTTTATGCTGGGCGCAAGCCTGAAGCCCATGGCAAAGCTGTCCTTCAATCTCACTGGCAGCTATACCAAGGGCACTGGTAACATCTCCGAGTTGAGCTTCGCTCACATGGAGACCAGCGACGTGAAGCTTTCTTACAACGTGAGCGCACTCAATCCTAATCAGATCTATCTCTATGATACCGCATACATAAACGGCATTTCAGCCTATTCCAATGCGGATTTCAAAGAGATGGACTTGACTTTGGGCGTGGCCTACAGGCTCACCAAACAGATGGGTATCGGCTTGAACTACTATTATACGGATTATCAGGACGATGCACCTTATGTTTACAGGGATGAGAGTAATACACTTCAGTCGCTGGTGGGTTATCTGACCTACAGCTTCTAATGCAAATCTTAAAAAAACACATTTGAATTCAGAAGGGGGCGCATGCACTGTGCCCCCAATTTTATTTCATACACATTCACACTGCCTCAAATTAGAGTTTTTTTAAAATGGTTACAAGATGTATAGTTCCTGTGCCGAGACAGGGCAATACCTGGCCAGTATAGAACTGCCCAGTGATCTGGTAGCACAATTGTCAGCTTTTATTTTGTGATTGAGGGGCTATAATTCATAAAATATAGAACTGCCCAGTGATCTGGTAGCACAATTGTCAGGCTTTTAAGCTAACATTTTTAGATGGTTATGAACACAGCCCGGTCATGTTTCCCTTTATATATGACCGGGCTGTGTTGTTTATGGTGTATGATGCCACGTAGGTTGTGTCTTATTGTGTTGTGTGTGTTGTTGCAGTCTTGTTTTTCTTCGATTGTATTTGCCAATACCTCCGTCACACTGAATTTTGATGCCTCGGCAAGGGTTTTGCGGCCTGGGAATAACTTTACCCTGGCCTTACACGTCTCAAATGCTGTAGTTACTCAGGCGGACCTATACCTGGCAGTTTCGACGAAAGCAAGTGGTCTAATTTTTTTGTCAAAGGACCTGCATTCATCAAGTTCGACTCCGGTCATATTTCAATCCGTGAAGAATCTGCAACCAAATGAAGTATTGCTGCTTCTTTCTGGAGTGCTGCCATCAGAGGCAGTGCCGGACGAATACACGTTTTTTGCGGTTTTGACTAAAAAAGGGGCCTTGCCGTTAAATGATACAAGTTGGGTCAGCAATCTGGCCGTGCAACAAATCGTTCTGACTTATCTGCCACTCACGCCTTATGAGTTGGTGGATGAGCCGTACCTGTTTCCTGTTCGGCTCCCTGATAAGGATGCCATGGGTTATCTGCCTTTGAATCGTTGGGATATCATGTTCATGGGCGAGGTTTTGGACGACCCTTCTACGCCTCAAAACGAGGCATTGATCAGCCAGATCATACCCGGGCTCTTCAATCACATAGCTGTCTATCTCGGAAGGGATAAGGATGGTCAGGCCTACGGCATGGAGATGAGTCCGGATTTTACGCATAGAAGTCATGAACTGCGCCTGATTCGTCTTCCTGAATACTATGAGCTGGCGGTGCCTGTGGAAGAAGATACAGGCGAGCCCGTGCAGAATAAAAATCTTGTGCGATATACCGCCAGATGGGCCAAGCGATTTGCAGCAGAACCATTGGCCCAAATAACGGCAGCGGAGGAGCGGCTTTTTGCCCAAATACAGGCAAATATGGAAGTGAATCTGCCGTATCAGATGGAGTATTACTGGTCAGGCAGTCTTTTTGACAGGGCCATATATATCGTGGACGACGGCCTGAAAAACGGCGCTAACTGCACGGATTACTGGCTGTCCGTGTTTGAGGAGATAGCTGGTATCTGTTTCAATGGAGTGCGTATGAACGCTCAAGAGGCCAAGGTATATTTTCAGACTGATCCTGTGGAATCCAATGTCTATATACCGGATTTTCTCAATCCATTTCCGACACCACTAAAGATATCGGATCTGTTTTCACTGGGTTTTTACCTGGTGGAACCGCCACCTCATGTATTTGTATGTGATGGTAGTGAGGAGGTTGGCTTGCCTCTTCCCGATAAGGTCTTTGCCTCACATCTGCTGGTGGATATCCCCATACCATTTTGCGCTATAAGGCTTTGAGTCCGAATCGTTTGCCGTTTTGTCTGCGTCGCATCTTGATATGACTGGCTTGAGATATCCTGTTTTGAGGCTGGCTGATTTGTTTGCTTCTATTTTTCCAGCGCCTCTTTAATGGCTTTCACCACCACTTCTTGTTCTTGTATCAGCATAAATGGGTGTATTGGCAGGGATAACACCTCTTGTGCCGCCTTTTCTGCATTGGGCAGAGTCCCTACCGGAATATTCAAATGGGCACAGGCCGGCTGCATGTGTAAAGGCGTGGGATAGTGTATGGCGGTGGGTATCCCTTGTTTCTTTAGATGTTCGACCACCTGAGGCCTTTTGGCGTCGGGGATACGAATGGTGTATTGAGCAAACACACTTGTCCTGTCAGGTTTGATATGAGGTAATTGTATGTCGGGCAAGGCTTGTTGGAATAGGGAATTATAGGTCATGGCCCTTTCCTGTCTGCGCGCTATCTCTTTTGGAAAATGAGTGAATTTGGTCAGCAGAACAGCCGCCTGTATGGCATCCAGCCTGGCATTGAGACCGATTGTACTGTGTAAGTAATGTTGTTTTTGTCCATGAACCCTCAATGCACAGAGTTCATCTGCCAATACAGGGTCATTGGTGAAGATCATTCCGCCTTCTCCATAGGCACCAAGGGGTTTGGATGGAAAAAAGGATGTGACCCCCATGAGGCTCAGGCCGCACGATTTTCGATTTTTATAGGTAGCTCCAAAGGATTGGCAGGCATCCTCGATAACAGGTATGCTTGCTCCTTTTGCGATGTCGCCAATCTCATCCATATCAGCACACTGACCATAGAGACTTACAGGCAAAATGGCCTTGGGTTGTTCACCCTTCTCTTTACAGAGTTCGATTACATGGTTTAGGTGGGCCGAATCCATATTGTATGTTAGAGGATCTATATCAACAAAAATTGGTTTTGCCCCCAAAAGCAGAATCGCTTCAACAGTGGCAAAAAATGAAAAAGGTGTCGTGACGACCGTATCGTTTGGCCCGATTCCTATGGCCATCAAGGCCAAAAGCAGACCATCTGTGCCCGACCCCACTCCAATGGCCTTCTGTACCCCTGTAAAAGCTGCAAGAGAGGTTTCCAGTTCTTCGAGTACAGGGCCGAGTATGAAGACTCCGCTTTCCAACACATCAGCTATGGCATCGTCGATTTCCTTTTTGTATGCCTGATATTGCCTGTTTAAGTCTATAAATTTCATTATGTTTCCCTTTTCTCCATCTTTTCTTGTGCTATTTTTTCCACTTCCTCCCAAAATACATTCAATAGCCGGGATGCCTCCACCTTTTGCAATATCTTTTCTCCTCGGAATATGATGCCCACACCTTTTCCGCCTGCCAGGCCGATATCCGCCTCTCTGGCCTCACCAGGACCGTTTACCACACAGCCCATTACTGCGATTTTGATGGGTGTAGTCAGCAATCTGGCACGTCGTTCCACCTCTTCAGCTATACTAAACAGGTTTATTTCGCAGCGGCCGCAGGTGGGGCATGAAATGATTTCCGGGCCTCGATGACGCAGCCCTACGGCCCTTAGTATCTCATATGCCACCTGTATTTCATCCAACGGATCCCTGGTCAGGGATACTCGAAAGGTATCGCCTATCCCTTCCATCAACAGCGTCCCGATGGCAATGCTGCTCTTCACTGTTCCCGCTATGAGTCCTCCTGCCTCGGTAACCCCGAGGTGTAAGGGGAAATCGGTCTGTTGCGAGAGCAGACGATATGCCTGTATGGTGTTGAGACAATCCGAAGACTTGATGGAGATTTTGAGCTGATCGTGTCCCATATTCAAAATAGTCTTCAAATTTCTTAAAGCGCTTTCCACCAGGGCCTCGGGTGTGGGGCCACCATGCTTGATGCGGATGTCTTTTTCAAGAGAGCCTGAATTCACTCCGATACGAATGGGGATATTCCGCATCCTGGCCTTTGCCACAACTTTTGCGAGTTTTTCATGGCCTCCGATGTTCCCTGGATTGATGCGAATGCCGTCGGCCCCTGCCTCCATGGCCGCCACAGCCAGCCGCCAGTCAAAATGTATATCTGCGATAACAGGGATGAAAATGGCCTTTTTGATGGCCCTCAAGGCATGAGCTGCCTCCATGTCAGGGATGGCCACTCGAATGATTTCACACCCAACATCCTGAAGAGCCTTGATCTGTGTGACCGTCTTAGAGATATCCCGTGTGTCCGTATTGGTCATGGATTGGACTACAACGGGATGACAGCCACCTATTGGGACATCGCCTACGTGAATAACCCTGGTTTTGCGAAAAAGTTTTTGGGGTTGCATGGCGGAATAATAAGCCTTTTCCATAAAAAGGGCAATTCTATTTGCCTAATGGAGACCTTGAAAAATGGTCATTTGATTTGGCTGGTACAGTCGTTCGGCCAAAAGCACTTTTGATTTTTCGCGGTTACTCAATGTTGAATTCATATGGATGCCATAAAAGATAGATTTTTAAGGCAGGAGGCATGCCGTTTAATAAGTGAGGCAGATATGGAGTCAACCCCTTGCCCCCACATCTGCCTCAAGGTAATTCTATCGTGGTCTGCGTGACTTATTATAATTCTATTACTTTTACTCGACTCACACCATCCTGCTTCATAAGGCTCGAAACGATTTCAGGCGTGACTGTCTCATCCGTGGAGAGAAGAATGACATTTCTCTTGTGGGTGTGGTCCTGCCCAACCTGCATACGGGCGATATTGACATTTGCACTTCCAAGGCACAGCCCGATGCGGCCTATTACGCCGGGCCTATCCTCATTGTAAATCAGCAACATATGGCCTTCCAAGGCCGCTTCCAGCCTGAAAGCGTTGATGCGCACGATACGTGGTTCTTTTTTGCCGAAAATGGTACCGGCCACCTCATTGATGTTACCGTCTTTGGTGCGGACACGAACGGTCAGCAGATTGGTGAATTCATCGGAGGTGACATTTTTGGTCTCGGTCACCTGAATACCCCTGTCCTTGGCCTGCATCAGGGCATTTACAAAATTGACCTCTTCTTTGAGGATCGGAGTCAACACACCTTTGACCGCGGCTATGGTGATGGGTTTGCTGTCCAGTTCAGCCAGTTCACCCTGATAGATGATCTGTATCTCCTCCATGGGGCCTGTGGCAAGATTTGTCTGAAAGGCACCAAGTTTCTCTGCCAGGGATAGAAATGGCCCGATTTTGGCCATGGTTTCGGCGCTTACGGACGGTACATTGACGGCATTACGAATCTCACCCTTGATGAGGTAGTCGGCTATCTGCCTGGCCACTGCAACAGCCACGTTTTCCTGGGCCTCCCGAGTGGAGGCACCCAGATGCGGTGTGCAGATAAAATTGTCCAGGGCAAGCAGGGGAGTGCCTTCCACAGATGTGGGTTCTTTTTCGAACACATCCAGGGCTGCTCCTGCCAGATGGCCCGATACAAGGGCGTCATAGAGGTCTTTTTCGTTTATTATGCCACCGCGAGCACAGTTTACAATGTATGCGCCCTTCTTCATTTTGGCGAATTTCGAGGCATCGAACATGCCTTTGGTCTCGGGTGTAAGGGGTGTATGAATGGAGATGTAGTCCGCCTTGGCTAAAAGTTCGTCCAGTTCCATAATGGATACCCCTAACTGTTTGACCATGTCCGGCAGGGCATGAGGGTCATAGGCGATGACCGTCATGCCGAGGCACTGGGCGCGCTGGGCCAGAATGCTTCCTATACGGCCTATTCCCACAATCCCAAGGCATTTACCTGCCAGTTCCTGGCCCATGAAACGTTTTTTCTCCCATTTGCCTGCCTTCATGGACGCGGTGGCCTGAGGGATGTGGCGTGAAATGGACATGATCATGGCCATAGTATGTTCTGCAGCAGAGTTTGTGTTGCCGCCTGGCGTATTCATAACCACTATGCCGCGCTTGTTACAGGCCGGAATATTCACATTGTCCAGGCCAGATCCTGCCCTGCCGATCACCTTCAGTTTTTGTGCGGCAGAGATTATCTCTTCGTTTACTTTGGTGTTGCTGCGGATGATGAGCCCATCGGCGTCAACAATGGCATTCAATAGGTCTTCCTGAGTGATCCCTGGTCGTTCCTCAATGGTTATGCCGGCCTCTTTCAATATCTCCAGACCCTCTTTTGAGATGGAATCCGTTACCAATACCTTCATGTCAGTTATCCTTTCCAATATCGATTTACTGGTTGGCCGCAAAGTATCTCTGTGCGGCAGACACACCCTTACCCAGCTCCAGGGACGCTCCAAGACTCCTTAGCCCTCGTTCCACTGCCGCTATGGCTATGATCATATCCCATTCCGAAAGATGTCCCATGTGAGAAATGCGGAATATCTTGCCCTTGGCCTGGCCCTGCCCTCCTGCTATGGTGATGCCGTATTCTTCGCGCAGTTTCTTTACCAGGGCCTGGCCGTCGATGCCGTCAGGGGTCTTTACTACTGTGACGGCCTCTGAGGGGACGCGAGTGTAGAGCTCGAGCCCCAAGGCAGCGATGGCTTCACGGGTGCCTGCCGCCAGTCGAGCATGATGCGCAAAAACCGCCTCCAAGCCTGTCTTTTTGATGTCTTCCAGTACCACTCCAAGCCCCATGATCAGGGATACAGCCGGAGTAAAAGCGGTGGTCTGTTTGGCTATAGCCTTTTTTTCTGTAAGAAAATTGAAGTAATATCGCGGTGATGTGGCCTTTTTTGCCAGATTCATGGCCTTTTCACTCACGCTTACCAGGGCCAGCCCGGGGGGTAGGGCCAAGGCCTTTTGGGAACCGGTTACCACCACATCCAGTCCCCATTCGTCTGTCTTGAGTTCATAGACACCCAGGGCGGTGATGGCATCCACTGCCAGAACCGTATGTTCCCTGTTTTTCAGAAGGGCGGCTATCTCTTTGACGGGCTGCTTGGCGCCTGTGGAGGTTTCATGGGCCTGCATGAGAACTGCCTTGGCTTCAGGGAACGCATTCAGGGTCTGTTCCACTATGGCGATATCTGCCGCATCGCCCCATGGCACATCTATGTTTACAGCCTTGATGCCGTAGCTCTCACAGAGTTCCGTCCATCTTTCGCCGAATTTGCCTGCCCGAATGACAATGGCCGTATCTCCGGGTGAGAGCAGATTGACCACCGAGGCCTCCATGCCGCCGGTACCCGATGATGCAAACATGATCACGTCGTTTTGAGTTTGAAACAGATATTTGAGGTCCTCGCGAATGCGTTGCAAAATGGCGGAAAATTGCGGGGATCTGTGATGTATGATGGGTTCTGACATCTTGGCCAAGACCTCCGGCGATACCGCCACGGGCCCTGGCGCCATGAGATAGCGTTTTTGCATATAAACACTCCTTGAGATTGTCCGCGCTTCATAAAAAAGTCACAATCTATGGCGCAGCTGAACACTGATAAGAGGTTATTTTATCGCTGTTTTATGGTCATATGTCAAGAGGCGCCTGTCTTTTTTTGGGTTTTAAGTTTACAAATCCAATTTTTTTTGTATCTTCAGAACAGATTGTATCGAGGTGTTTCATGAAACAGACCATATCTCAAAGCATTATGACAGGCTGTTTTGTTTTTTTGGCCCTTTTAGTGGCGGTTTTTTCTCAACCGCCCTTTGCACAGGCCATGATGTCCATCGAAGAAGAAAAGGAACTGCGTGAAAAGCTGTTGCGCATGGTGGAGGCGAAGGTGCCCCTGGTCAATGACCCTGAGGTAGTGGACTATATCAATCGAGTGGGCCAGAAGATTTTGCAGAATGTGGAAGGAAAATACTTCGATTATGAATTTTTTGTCATAGAGGACCAGGGTATCAATGCCTTTGCAATGCCGGGTGGCCTGATCTTCGTACACACAGGGCTTCTGGAGGTCATCTCCACGGAAGACGAACTGGGATGTGTTCTGGCCCATGAGATCGGGCATATACAAGGCCGGCATATTGCCAGGCGCATGGAGCGTATGCAGGCCGTCACCCTTGCATCCGCGGCCATGGCAATAGGCGGCCTGTTTCTCGGAGGAAGTCAGGCCAGTAACGCGGCCATTATGTCGTCCGGAGCCCTCGCTGCTTCCATTGATCTAAAATACAGCAGGGCGGACGAGGAAGAGGCGGACAGAAGGGCGTATCAATGGCTCTGCAAGGCTGGTTATGATCCAGCAGGTCTCAGTTCTGTAATGAAAAAGATATTGCAATACAGATGGCTTGGCAGCGATGCGATTCCCAGTTACCTCATGACCCACCCAGACTCCAGTCAGCGTATCACCTATTTGGAAGACCTGTTGCAGCAACATCCATGCACCAATATCTCCAAAAAAGATACTTTCATGTTTCAGAAGATACAGATCAAGATTCAGGCATTGACCGAAGACCCGCAGAAACTTGTAATGAAATATAGGCAGGAGCTGGCATCCAGACCGGACGATCTGACGGCACATTACGGCCTCGCCATAGGGTTGTTGACCGCCAAGGAATATGATGAGGCCATTCAGCAACTGAAATGGCTGGCCGTCCATCATCCGGAGCGCAGGGATTTTTTTGCGGACCTTGGAAAGGCCTACTATACAGCGGGCAGATACGATGATGCCATTCAGACGCTGAGTGCCTTTTTGGCGCTGGACCCAAATGACAAGGCCGTTCGTTTCTATCTCGGCAGCGCCTTTCTTCAAAAAGGCGATACTCGTTCGGCCCTTCCTATCTTTTATAATCTCAAGGGTTCATGGCCTGACAGGGCAGCGCTTTATCTGAA
Source organism: Dissulfuribacterales bacterium (assembly GCA_041287365.1). Lineage (GTDB taxonomy): Bacteria > Desulfobacterota > Dissulfuribacteria > Dissulfuribacterales > DYLC01 > JAQVIJ01. The sequence goes on from JBEULL010000004.1 coordinate 112,801, forward strand.
TCTGGGCAAGTGTATGTCCGGTGAAGGAAAGCCAGGCGAGGCACATTATTATTATTACCTACATTACAAGGCCATAGACGACTACAAAAACGCCAAATTCCATCGTATTAAGGCCATGGCCATGTTGCCTGCCACCAGCTCCATGTACAAGGAACTTGTGGCTGAAAAGGAGAAAAAAAAGGGGTGGTTCAATCTGGGTGAGGAGAAGGAAGAAAAGGACAAAAAGACTGAAAAGGACAGGGCCTCCAAACCGTGAAAGCGAAGCGGCATTTCATCTTTTTTTTAACGATATTCGTGGTCATTGCAGCGGATCAGTTCACCAAGCACTTGGTGCTCCAAGGCATATCCCTTTATAAAACAGTGCCGTTGATAGATGGTTTTTTCAATCTAACCTATGTGACCAACACAGGGGCTGCATTTGGTTTTCTTGCAGGACACGAGGCATGGAGACACCTGTTTTTTCTAGGAATCAGCGGGATGTCCGTGCTCGCCATACTCCTTTTTTATTTCAAGGCAGGTCCGCACTCACTGGCCGTGACCCTGGGGCTGGCCATGGTGTTGAGTGGAGCGCTTGGTAATGCCTGGGATCGAGTGCAATTGGGTTTTGTGGTGGATTTTCTGGATTTTTATCTGGGTCATTATCACTGGCCCGCCTTCAATGTGGCGGATTCGGCCATTACAGTGGGCGGAGGGCTTATGGCGTGGGCGCTGATAATGTCCCAGGATAAGGGATAATTATTTGATGCATACACTTCTAACCTGCTTGATGTCTGTGTGCCCTTGCAATATCTTCCATATGCCGTCCTGCTTCAGTGTCAGCATTCCCATCTGCATGGCATGCGCTCCGATCTTGAAGACCGGCGCCTTGGATTGAATCAGCTTTTTCATTTCGTCATCGGATGTCAGCAGTTCGTGAATAGCCATGCGTCCCTTGTAACCCGTATAGTTACAGGCCTGACACCCAACCGGTTTGCAGATGGTGTAGTTGTTGAATTCCAGAGGAACAGTGGGATGGACTCCGTATTCTTTGAGCAGCATCTCTTTTTCTTCTGCACTTGGTTCATACTGTTCTTTGCATTTAGGACAGAGACGTTTCAGAAGCCTCTGAGCCAATACTCCAAGAAGGGCATCGGAAAAATTGAACGGGTCCATACCCATGCCCAGCAGCCTCGTAACAGTTTCCGGAGCGGAGTTGGTATGCAGGGTTGAAAAGACCAAATGGCCGGTCAGGGATGCCTCAATAACGGTGGTAGCGGTTTCTTCGTCTCGTGTTTCACCCACCATTATGATATCCGGGTCTGCTCTCAGAAATGCCCGCAAGACACGAGCAAAGGTCAAGCCTATGGCCGGTTTGACCTGAACCTGTCTTAGACCTTCCTGCACGATTTCAACAGGGTCTTCAGCTGTCCAGATCTTCTTTTCTGGTCTATTGACATAGCCCAGGGCGGCATGGAGTGTGGTGGTTTTACCTGAACCCGTGGGGCCGACGCAAAGAATAAGTCCATAGGGCATCTCAAGTATCTGCTTCATCGTGGCAAGATTTCTTTCCGAAAGATTCAGTTTGTCCAGGGGCATGGCCGAGGAAGCCGCCAGTATTCTCATGACCACGTCCTCGTTGTCTTCAGTAGTGGGCAGGGTGGCTACGCGCAGCTCTATGGTCTTGCCTGTGCGGCTCTTGAACTTAATCTTACCGTCCTGTGGCAGTCTTTTTTCTGCGATGTCCAGATTGGACAATATCTTGATGCGGGAAACCAGGGCCTTTTTGTAGTTGTATGGAACGGTCTTGTATGGCCTGCAATCTCCGTCCACTCGCAGCCGAATGAAGGCCCCGCGTTTTCCAGTCAGGGATTCCACATGGATATCCGAGGCATTTCTTGCAAAGGCATCCTCTATGACCTGATTGACCAGTTGAACGACGACACTGTCTGACTCAGGGGCGATTAGTTCTTCTTCTTCTGTTTCAGTGAGATCTTCTGTGGCTATTGCCTCAAAGGCATCCTGTTGTGTCTCGGTTACGGTGTATTTGCCGTAGAAGTAGTCGATAAATTTGTCGATGTCCTCTTTAAGGCACACCACAAATTCATATTGAGGGAATTGAATGGCCTTGCGAATGCTGTCCAGTTTGGCATAGTCATGCGGATCGTCCACCGCTACCAGCAGACTATGGCCTAAATCCTTGATTGGCACACAACTTATGTTGCGTAGAAAATGTTCTTTTATTCCAGTCAGACACTTTGGAGTGGAACCGACCTCCAGTTCGTTGAATTCCACAAATGGGACATTGAAATATTCGCTCAGAGAATGACCGATCTCACTTTTGTCTATGCCGAAAGAGTTGATCAGGACGAATTCGATGGATTTTTTGTCGTTTTTTGCGATTTCTCTGGCCTGTTGCAGTGCCTGTTCTTTCAAAATGCCCGAGGTGACGAGATAGGAAAAACGGCCGTATCTCTGGGCGGTTTGCGTCAGGTCCTTCAGTCTTTGAGCCGCATTCATGTACTGCGGGTCGAGATGTATCAGTTGTTCAAGAGAGGATATTGCGGACTGAATGGCCCCGGTTCTCTCATGAATGGTGGAAATCTTGTAGAGCAGTTCGAGCCGAGTGGCCTTTGGTATGGTCGTATCCTTCAAGGCCATGCCAAACTGTTCCAGGGCGTCGAAAGGCATATTCAAGCCGATATAGCACTCGCCTATCTGTGCATATATCTCACCCGGCCTGTCCGTCATTTCCAGCAGTTTGGAGAAATCCGTTATGGCTTCACGATAAAAACCGGCCTCTTTGAGTCCAAGTGCGTTTTCCTTGTTTTTTTCAAAGAGGTCCTGCGGACTGGAGGAGCCTGATTGAATGTCATTGCCATGGTCGTGCGATTCACCAGATGTGTTTTGCAGCTTTTGCAGTTTTGCCTCTATATCTTTATAAAAAGGGGATGTTACGTCGGTGAGTTTGAAGAGGATATCTTCATATATTTCGATGGCCTCTTCCATCAGGCCCTGTTTGGCATACAAGGCCGCCTCCTCGGCCTTGACCGTCAGCTCGTCTGATGCCGGAGCGGGAGCATTGGCCTGAGCCGGCGGTGTATTGCTATCTTCTATAACTAATTCTAAATCCAGGACATCTTCCTGCATATTTTTTACCTCATTTATATAACATACCGGTATGCTGTATCTTTTCAATTAGAATGGAGAATCAGCGGATGATCGGCATACATTGTGCCGGCATTCAGCGACTATTTTATGAAAATATTTCCTGCGACAATACATGTATTTCATCGTCGTTCTTTTGCAGTACGCCTGTAAAAAATGGTTTTGCCGAAGCGTCTTTCCATGTCCATGCATCGGTCTTGAAGGGGGTCGAGGGGCTATCGGCCAGAATGACACAACCCTTGGATAGTTCCGGGTTCCAAAGGATCAATACGGATGGTTCCGTGATGATGATGGATGGAGGCGGTTCGGGTGAAACAAGGATTGGAAACGTCATAGTTTTTAGCTGGCTTTCATTCAGAGATGCCAGACTGCCTCCCAAAAGAGAGCGAATGTTGGACCACGGCCATTTTTTAAGCATGGTTAAGGGAAAGCTGTCTTTTGAAAGGAGCTTCTTGGCCCTGCCCCATGGGAGCTTGCCTTCAAATACAATATATTCCTGAGGGAATGCAATGCGTTTGCCCCACCATTCCGTCCTGGCCAGCATGCGCCACGGACAAACGGCCTGAGGGGGTTTGGCAGCTTCCTGGGCTTCGGAATGGGCGCCGGACACAACATGTCCCACTGGCTTGTGAATGGCCTGGGATAGAAGGCGCTCCTGCGCCGCCATGTCCTGTTTCAATTGCCTGTGAAATGCCAGTAGTTTTTCCATGCCTGATACGCCTGAGAGGATTTTTTCCAGGGCATCCAACCTGTCCACCCATCTGCCGAGTTGCATTGTATGTCTGGCGACCGTTTCCTGTAATAAAGGTGGCGCTTCTGGTGTACTCGGAAGGAAGTGTTTCGATGAAACAGGCGGTTCTGTTTCAGGTACGAGTTGCAGGTTGGGGAGAGATTGTTCAGACATGGGTCGCTGCAGATCACGGGCCATGTCCGCAGCGGATGCCAGTGTCTGGGATGTGACGCCGGTGACAGGGGCTTGCTTCATCTGAAATGGAATATCCTGCTGTATCCTTTCTATATATTCAAAAAACTCATTGAGCTCATGCGCGAGAGGGGCAGCCATCGCAATGGTTTTTTCATGGGTCATATTGTCTGAGGTAAGTATCCGTTCCAAGACATCGAAGAGATTTAGAAGCAGTTTGGGAGAGTGACTGGGTGCCTGGTTGAGTGGAATGGCCTCGATAGCTGCCAGTATGTCAGCCATTTGAGTCATGACATTCTGTGTGTGCTCGATCTGGTCTGCTGTCAAATTTGCGCTCAATTCGTCAAGTAACCGCCGTGCCTTCTGAATGTGTGGAACGGCTATTTCCCATTCGATGGTCATCAGGCTTTGGTAGAACTCTCTCAGGGCATTCTGAAGAGGCAGAGGCAGCTTGGCTGTATTATGCGCAAAGAGCTCTGATGTAGATGTGGAGTCATGTGTGCCCGGAGTTGTTGGAGTTGAAGGGGTGGGCTCGGTCTTCGGGGAGACATCCTCCCCCTTGATTTCATTGGTCAGAGGGTCTATTTCTATTTTTTTTATTGGCGTAAAAAGAGAATCGATGGCATTCTCCATCTCTTGAGTGAGTTGTTCCATGGAATTTTCAGAAGTGTTCATGAATATACCTCCTGGTTCAGTTCTGAGGGTCTTGTGTGGACATGGTGTCATTTGATCAGCAGATGCTTTTTTGCGACGTATTTAACGGTCAGCTTGCTGATTTCGCGCAATGTTTCAAAAACCCCCACCCCTTTTACGGCCGATGCCTCGAAATCAGGCCATTTATTGTGAGGATTCAAATCCCTTTTCATCTCTTCGATGGATAGGGTTGGTATGGGAGAAGATACCAGGTCCCGTTTGTTGTATTGTATCACCATAGGGATTTCGTCCAAGGATTTTCCATGTTCTTTTAGATTGACGGCCAGGTCCTGAAGGCTTTCGATGTTTTTTGTCTTTCTGACCTTTAAGGAGTCCGCTACAAAAACTACACCATCCACACCTTTCAGAACCAGTTTGCGAGTAGATGCATAGATGGTCTGCCCAGGCACTGTATAAAGTTGAATACGAATGTCAAATCCACCTATTTTGCCCAGATTCAGCGGTAATAGATCGAAAAAGAGGGTGCGATCGCCCTTTGTTTCGATGGTCAGCATCTTGCCTTTGGCGGCGTCGCTCATGGCGTTATAGATATAGATCAGATTAGTGGTTTTGCCGCATCTGCCTGGACCATAATAGACCACCTTACAGTGAACTTCCTTTTTACTGAGATCGATTAAAGCCATTTTTTCATCCTGTCAGATAATGGAGTGTTGTTAGTGGTTGTCTGGGCTCGTCAATTCAACAATTCGCGTAGGTGCTGGGATGCCTCTGTGACTTTCAGTCGAACCACCCCCAGTGAAACATTGTCATTGAAGATAGAAATCAGTATATAGTCCTGGCCTATCTTGGCAAAATGGATACTGTCTTTTTTGCCCTTGTGGAACAGGAGGCTGAAGTCTTCTTCTCCGATGATGCGGGCGATCTGTGAGGTGGCTGCAAAGTTGGCTGCTGTAAGTGCTGCGAGGGAGATGATGTCGATGCCCTGCATATGTTCGCCGCAACTGGCGATTATGTTTCCGGCGCTGTCCACTAATAAAACCGAGTGAATGCCGGCTGCTATGAGGTTGTTCTCAAGTTGTGCTCGAATAGCGTCCAATTTTGCAGTGGTTAAAACGAGGTCTCCCATCTTTAGACTCCATGAAGAAATGCTTTAAGATACCGGTTGTGCACCGGTTGTCACATTGTAAATTTACTCAGAAAGTTGGTTGCCACAATTCGATTCATTTTTTATTATGTAGTTGGATTTTTTTCAAGTGAAATTCTTGTCGAAAGGTTTTACAATGAAAAATATATTTGTTATAATTAATAATAGTTCCGAATAATATGTTAAAGATCAATTTTATGGGAAGGAGGTGCCTGATGCATGTATGTGTCTCTGATTGAACGGTTGAACGGCATTCATGACCTGCCTTCCATTCCCAATACACTCAACAAGGTGCTGAACGAATTGGCGCGAGAGTCTTCAACTCCGGATACCATCGAGATCATCATCAAGGAAGACCCTTTGCTCACGGCCAAGCTGTTGCAGGTGGCCAATTCCCCTTATTATGGCATGGCCGGAAAGATCAGCAGCATAGCGAGGGCCATAGTGATCATGGGCTTCGCAGAGGTGCGAAACCTGGTGGTGGGCATCTCCCTTACAACCATGGTGACGGGTGATCTGGGCTTCGAGGAATTCAAAACCAAAGATCTGTGGCTTCATTGTGTGGCCGTTGCCACTGCTGCCCGCAAGCTGGCCCAGCATATTCCAGGAATGGACACTGAAGAGGTGTTCACTCTCGGTATCATGCATGATATCGGTCGTTTTTTGCAGTGTCTTTATTTTCCAAATGAAATGCGAGAGCTCCTGAAGGCGAACAACGGCATCAAGAACCTCTATGCGGCGGAAGAAAACGCCGGAATCCCTCACACAGAGATCGGGGCCTATCTGGCTCACCGTTGGAAGTTGAGCGAAATGTTCGTCGAGGCCATTCGTTATCATCACAGACCTCAGGGCGCTGGCCCATACACCGCCCATGCATCCGTGTTGTTTCTGGCGGATCAATTGTGTAAAAAATTGCAGATCGGATGGCATGGTGAGGACGTGGACAATCGTCTTTTAATCCCCAAGACATTGTCCTTGTCACAGGATATCATAAAAGGGGTTGCGATTTACATGAAGGAACAAAAGGATGAGATTGAAAGGGCGTGGGATGAGGTATTGTCCACGTAGCAGTATGGTGGGGTCACTACAAAAAAGGGGCGGGGCAACCCAACTCCTACTATGAATGCAACAGGAGGTAAACCTTGGCGAATTCAAAAGATCCGGTGCGTGTGCTGATAGTTGACGATACCGCCTTCATGAGGCGGGCGCTGGTGGATATCTTTTCCAAGGATGCGGATATCAATGTGGTGGGAGTGGCCAGTCATGGTCAGGAGGCCATAGAGGCCATCGAGCTTCTGTCTCCGGACGTCATCACCATGGATGTAGATATGCCGGTAATGGACGGCATCACCGCAATCAAATACATAATGGTGAAAAATCCCAGGCCCATTATCATGATCAGCGGTATGGGAGGCCATGGTCCTGTCACTTTGGAGGCATTCAAGCTGGGTGCGGTGGATTTTTTGCAAAAACCATCCGGCACCATCTCTTTGGACATACATTCTCAGGCGGAGCATCTGTGCAAGGCTGTAAAAGAGGCTGTCGCTGTGAATGTGCGTCATATAAAGCGGGCGCGTCTGAGAATGCCTGTCATATCACAAGCCCCTGTAGCAGGACCTGCAAACGGCCTGTTGATATTTCTGGCATTGAAGGGTGCCTGCGGTCAGGTGATGCGTACACTTATGCACATAAAACCCTCGCTGCCGGTTTCCATTTTGGTGATTCATGATATGCCTCCGGAAGTGCTTAAATCCTATGCCACCGCATTGAGCAGACACGTGCCATGGGGTATTCGTGTGGATGAACGCGGAATGCTGCAAATGCCCGTACAGGAAGAGGGTTTTGAGGATGTCGCCTGTGATATATTTGATAGATTCTGTTCTGAGCAGGGTGTGGCGCATTTCTATCGTCTTATTCCAAACGATGACCTTGATCTGTTCTTGCTGGCCGTGGCGGAAAAGCTGGGGGAAAAGGCCTTGGCTGTGCTTTTCGGAGGTCCATCGGACGCGGGTATAGAGGGGTTGGCCGCTGTTGCAAAGGCCGGCGGTGTCAGTCTGGCCATGTCACCGGATATCTGTATCTACCCCAATGCCACGAGACATGCCATTGAATCAGGGGCTGCCATTCAGGTTCAGACCGAAAACGACATCTGGAATCGAATAGACATCTTTGGTCGTCGTCTCAAATTTACGGTTGATACAACTGAAGACGCGCAGCGACAGACAGCCTTAGTGAACGATGCGGTGGGACCATCGAATACCGCCGCCCTGCCTGAACAGGAGGGTGTGTGTGCCGATGAAACCTCTGCGCCATTGGAGATGACATTATGAGCGGCAATGCGGACATCAATGCCGGGAATAGGCTCACGCGGCCTGTGCGGGTTTTTATTGTGGACGACTCACCTCTGCTCTGCAAGGCTATCGAAAAGATGCTTCAGGACGACCCTGAAATAGAGATCGCCGGTCATGCCATGAGCGGCCAGGAGGCATTGAACCTGTTGCCCAAAGCCGATTGTGATATATGCACACTTGACGTGCATATGCCTGGTATGAGCGGTATAACCGCGCTCAAACACATCATGATTCGTTTCCCTGTGCCGGTTTTGATGTTGAGTGCCTTTACCGCTGAAGGCTCACGCATTACCTTCGAGGCCCTTCGATACGGGGCGGTGGATTTTTTTCAAAAGCCATCGAGGTTGAATGCCGGCGAGGCCGACAGCATTCTTGCACAGGCCAATATATTGAAGTCTAGACTCAAGAGGGCGTCCCGTGTAAGACTGGATGCAGCCCGTTATTTGAGATTGAAGGTGAAGCCGCGAGGACTGGCAGCGGCAACACAGGCAAAAGAGAAAGGTATAGTGGTCATAGGCACAACTACAGGAGGATATGCCTCGCTTCTGTCGTTGCTGCCCAATTTGAGCGCCCCGCCCACAACACCAGTTTTGGTCTTTCTTGGTGTAGCTCCTCAGTATGTCGGTCCATTTGCCGAATATCTAAAGGCATATCTGCCGTGTCCTGTGGTCAGAGGAACACATGACAGCCGGCTTCAGGCCGGCAGCATCTATCTGGTTAGTATGTCAGAGTCGGCTGGCTTGGAATATCGAGGTGATGATACCTATCTGTTGTTGAACAATCGCTCCGAACTTATGGGAATGGAAAGCGGTCTGGATCTGCTGCTCTATTCGGTGAGTGAACACTTCGGCCCTCGAGGATTGGCGGTATTTCTGTCCGGCGATGGAACCGAGGGACTGGAAGGGGCAAGAGAGCTGGCCAGATGCGGCGGTATGGTGTTGGCGCAGACGCCTGAGACCTGTCTGGTGCCGGAATTGTCCGAGGCTGCCGGCCGCATAGAAAACGCCCGAATCTGTTCTTTGGCCGAACTATCGTCTCCCATCGTTTCATGGCCGTCCTGACGGGCGGTTTCCCATACTGCATCAGAAGGTGACCATGGTATATGTCTGAACAGGACCTGCTTTCGATCCTTGAACAGATTCATGCAAAACAAGGTGGATTTTGCGGTATTTTGACTGGAATATCACTGTCTGATCTGGTTCAGATGTTATGTCAGGTGCCTTGCGGTAACAAAAAGATATGCTTTCAATTTCAAAACGGCAATGGTTCCATCTATTTCATGGATGGCGAGATCGTTCATGCCGAAATAAGTGGTTGTAACTCCGTGAACGGAGAAGAGGCATTTTATGAGCTGCTCTGCCAAAGGGAGGGGACATTTCTCGTTACGGATGCAAATCATGTTTTGAAAACCATTCATGCCCCATGGCACGCCCTGCTCATGGAGGCCATGAGAAGAACGGATGAGATAGCGGCTGCAACCAGTTCCAGGGTTACAGAGGTAATGATTGTGGATGATTCGCGTCTCTTTGCCAATGTCCTGGAAAAGGCATTGACGGAGCAGTGTAACGCGAAAGTCGTAGGCAAGGCCTTTGACGGCAAGACAGCCCTTGGACTTTTGAAGGGCATTCGGCCAGACCTTTTGACCATAGACATCACCATGCCGGTCATGGCAGGGGATTCGCTGCTGAAAAATATCATGATCCGTTCACCGGCGCCTGTGTTGCTTATGAGTTCCATGGGTTCAGGTACCATGCCCAAGATCATGGAATTTCTTCGGCTTGGAGCAGTGGATTACATTCCAAAGCCCAGGTCCGAGGCTGAATGGTCTGACTGTCTGGAGCGGCTCATAAGACATGTGCAGGATGTGGGGCGTTACTCCTTGAGACATATCAGCAGGGCCAAGGCGGTTATGCCGGTCATGCACAAAAGAGATGCCATTGAAAGGGCGGAAAGGCTGCTCGTGGTGCTGGGAGGTGTTGGTGGAATGCTGGAGATTCAAAGGCTTCTGCCCGGCCTGTGCGGGCTGGAGGGTATCGGTGTCGTGATTTTTCAGGACATGGCCGAGGGGTTTCTGCAGCCGTTTGCAGATTATCTCTCCAAATCTTTCTGTTTTCATCTCTCCACCATGAAACATGGTGATATTCTTCAGGGTAATGCCTGTAAAATTGCATCATGGAAACATACATGGCGCCTCGATGCTCTTCAGAACAGGTTGTCCGTATCCGTTGTGCCAAGTGAATCGTCTTTGGATATCAACGTATTTTTGAGTGATGCTGCGAAATATTACGGCACCAAGCTGCATGTCTTGATTTTGAGCGGCACCAGATTGGATGTGGAGGCAGGGTTGCAGGATGTGGTGACGCATGGGGGTCATATCTTTTTGCAGAATGTTGATTCGGCCATTTTTGCCGAACCTTTGTTGCAGATAGCTGCCCTGGAACTCGAAGAGTCCAGCATAGACCCTGCAAAAATAGCTGAAAGTTTGATGACAACTCAATAAACTCTGTGGAATATTGAAGTTTCAAAAGAAGGAAGATAGGAGGTTGAATGTCTCGTATATTGGTAGTCGATGATTCGAGTTTTATGCGTAAACGTATAGTGGATGTCCTTATGAAGGTCGGTCATGATGTAATAGGTCAGGCCGAAAATGGGGAACAGGCGATCGCCCTTTATGCGGAATTGTTGCCGGATTTTGTGATTATGGATGTTACGATGAAGGGTTTGGATGGAGTGGAGGCTGCGAAGCGTATCAAAAAACAGCGACAGGATGCAAAGATTATCTTTATGAGTCTGGTTTCGGATGTAGAGGTTGTAGAACAGGCCAAGGCCCTTGGAGCGGTGGCGTTTTTAAAAAAAGACGAATACGACCGTTTGTTGGCCTTGTTGTAAACATTCTGCGACTGCATGACCCGTTGTAAAATCTGTCATTGTTGAACCAAGGAGGAATCATGGCTGTTGACAAGGAAATGCTCAAGGAGTTTGTGGCCGAAGTAGAAGACAATCTGCATGAATTGGAAAATAATCTTCTGGTGTTGGAACATGATTCGGCCAATCGTTCTTTGCTGGATGCCTGTTTCAGAAATATGCATACAATAAAGGGTTCCTCCGGCTATATGGGCTTCACATCCATGGCTAAACTGGCGCACGCCATGGAGGATATGTTCGACCGCGTCAGGAGAGGGGATGCAACTATTGCCGAACCAGGTATGGCGCTCGTATTTCAGGGGGTTGATGCCCTGAAAACCCTTTTGAATGAGTTGGAGGCGCAAGGTGAAGAGATGACGGATTTTTCAGGCCTGAATGCCAGGTTTGAAGAATTCGGCCGGCAGCCTGCAATATTGGAAACAGCGGCGCAGTCGTTACCTGATGTTGATGTCGAGGGTACTGAAACGATGCAGGCCGTGAAGCAGAAACCTGATGCGGTGACTGAAAATGAGGAGGACGAGGAGTTGTTTTCCATCTATAAAGATGAACTCAAGGGGTTGTTGTGGCAGCTCTCAACCCTTTTGCAGAACGACAGCGCCCCTGGTTCCGAGGTTATCAGGATTATCTCAGATATAGAGAGAATGACCAATTATGTGGGTATCGATGACCTGCTCGATGCCCTGCAGAAGCACCGTGATGCCATATCAGGATTGGGCGACGATATAAGTCGCAGCGATCTAGAAAAGATATATCGAGACCTGCTGGATCTTTTCAGACCATTGATCGGAGAGACGGAAGATGTCCTGATGCAGACTCCGGAGTCATTGCCAGCCTTTCTCGAAGAAGACGATCAGGAACTCTATGGCATTTTTTTGGATTTTGTGGCGGAAAAATCCGTTCCGTTCGCCAGTATGCCGAATATCGCAGACGAGACATGGATAGCGAAGTGTCAGGAGTCCATAGAGGCCATACGGAGTTCAGCCCATTATATGGATTACATGGACGTGGTGGCGCTCATGGACGAGTGGATGGAGAGACTGACCGAGGCCCTCACGGCCTGTCACAGCGGTGCATGTCTGGTAACAAGTCCGCTTCAAAATCTATGGGAAAGATTGCAGCAGATGCTGCCTGGTCTCACAGAGAAATTCGAGGCCATGCATAGCGAACAAAAAGAGGCATCCATCGGAAGTATTTCTGAACTCGACGATGTGTTGGACGGATTGTTTCAGGACAATATGCTGGACTTCGGCCTTAAAGAGATGCAGCCGGCGCAGGCTGCATCGAGCTCAATGGAGGCTATAGAGGCAGAAAAGACCAAAGAGGAGCCGTTCTCAGGAGATGTTCACAGCGGCGCCATAGACGACGCCATCTTCGACAACGCCTTCAACGACATGTTCGAAGCGCAGCCCGCGGAAACCATTCAGACACATGTAGCGGCTTCGAAGGAGACAACGCAGACTTTTTCGTCTGATCTGTCGCGGCCGTTGACCGTAAAGACACCGGATACCTCAGGCATGAGGCAGCAGCCGGAGGTTACTGCCACTGCAACCCAGACGGTCAGAATCGATCTGTCTCGTGTGGACCAGCTTCTGGGGGATGTGGGTGAGCTGGTGGTGTTGAGGGCGGGCATGAAACAGATGTCTGACCAGATGAGAGACATTCACCGCTATCTCCTCAGCAAGGGTCTGCTCAATCGGGATCTCAGAGAATTCAAGGACGTAATGATACGCATGAGTGAACAGACCTCGACCATGAGCCGTATCCTGAATCATCTGCAGGACGGAATCATGAAGATGCGCATGCTGCCTATCGGTCAACTGTTCGACAGATATCCACGTATGGTGAGGGATTTGAGCCAGAAACTTGGTAAAAAGGTGGTATTGGACATCTCTGGAGCGGATACCACTCTGGATAAACGTATAATAGAGCAGATGGTGGATCCCATGATGCACCTCATTAGGAATTGTGTGGATCACGGCATAGAGCCCCCTGATATTCGTGAAAAACTGGGTAAGCCCGCGGTGGGTACAATACTGTTGTCGGCATCCCAGGAAGGCAACTTCGTGACTATCACCATAATGGATGACGGAAAGGGCCTGGATCGGGATGCACTCATTCAAAAGGCTGTGTCCATGGGTATTCTGTCCGCTGAACAGACCAGGGGGCTGCCGGATGAAAGGGTCTGGGAGCTCGTTTTTCTTGCGGGTGTGTCCACTGCCTCCCAGATTTCCGACACGTCCGGCAGAGGAGTGGGTATGGATGTGGTCAGGAGGAATGTGGAAAAGATCGGCGGGCAGATACAGATATCTTCCACACACGGTAAGGGCACTCGGTTTGTGATTCGTATTCCATTGACCCTTGCCATTATTCAGGCGCTTCTGGTCAAAGTAGGCCAGCAGACCTTTGCCGTGCCGCTCTCTGTTATAAAGGAGACTCTCAGGGTGCATTCCCAGGAGATCAGCAGTATCGAGGGCATGGAGATGTTCTCTCTCAGACAGCAGACCGTGCCTTTTATCCGTCTGTCCTCCATTTATAGGGGTACAGGGGCGTTGAAAGAACAGGGAAAATTTTTCGTGGTAATGGTGCAACATGGTGAATTTGTTGCAGGGCTTGGAGTGGATGCACTCGTCGGCCAGCAGGAGATTGTGATAAAACCATTGGCTGAATATCTGACGGATCAACCTGGTTTTGCCGGCGCGACTATTCTCGGTGACGGCTCTATCGCACTGATTCTGGATATCCCGTCGGTCATGCAGCGAGCCAGGCAATTTACACAATTAAAACAGCAAGTTATGGAGAAAAATGCCATCGGCTTGCACGAGGGTTACGGCGGCTTCATGCAATAGGCCGTAAGGCATCGAAAAACTGGAACTGGTGATATAAATGGCACAGACAGCAACAGTACATGAGAATTGCTCATGCGATTATCAGAACGCAGCGAATGGCGTTTGCAGGCTCCTGGAGATTATCGTAAGGCTTCGGGCGCCGGACGGCTGTCCGTGGGATAGAGAACAGACGCCGCAGTCTGTCATGAAATATCTGCTGGAAGAGACCTATGAACTTCTGGATGCAATTGAACAGGAGGAGCCGGAAGAGGTTGCCGAAGAACTGGGTGATCTGCTCTTCATGCTGTTGTTTTTGGCCCGTATCTATGAGGAACAAGGGCATTTTCGTGTGCAGGATGCCATGGCGATAGCAGCCCGAAAGATGATACGCAGGCACCCTCACATCTTCGGGAATACAAAGATAAACGGCACAGAGGACGTCATAGCCAACTGGCAGCGCATAAAAGAACAGGAGGCCAAGGATAAAGGCGTTACTCACAGCGCCCTGGGCAATCTGCCCAAGACCCTGCCCGCCTTGCAATTGGCCTTTCGAGCCGGTGAAAGGGCATCCCGCACGGGTTTTGATTGGGCCGATGTACAGGGCGTCTGGGCCAAGATGAAGGAGGAGGAGCGGGAATTGCTTCAGGCCGTTGAGCAGAGGGATGCAGATGCGGTTCGCGCGGAATTTGGAGACCTGCTCTTCACATTGGCAAATATGGCCAGACATCTTTCAATCAATCCGGAGGAGGCATTGAAACAGGCCGTTCGTTCCTTCATGCAGCGTTTTCAGGCAATGGAGGAGTTTTTTGCAAACCAGGGAAGAAAATTGGTGGATGTCGGTATGCAGGAGATGGACGAGGTCTGGAAACAAGTCAAGTGATCGTGTTTGCTCATTACAGGCATATAATATGCATTCAAAAAGACAATTCGCCTGTACAGGCAGATTCTTCGGCTCTATCGTTGATTGACTTTATCGGCCGTTGAGATTAAAGGAGAAAGATATGAAAATTTTGCCTAACCAGTCCAATACGTCCATTGTTTCGTCAAAGCAAGGTAATGGCTCGAATGCCTCCGGCATCTCTTTCGATGAGTTGCTGAACAAGTTGTCGAGTGCAGGTCCTACATCCGTGCAGAATGCTGCTTCACTGTCCTCCATAGAAGTTACCGCCCCTGCTGCCGATTCGGTGCGGTCTGATGCCATGCAGAATGCCTATGACACCCTGGATGTCCTGGAACGCATGGAATGGACACTGACAACCTCTTCGGGTCTTTCCGACTCCGCCAAAGAAACCTTCAGCTCTTTACTGGACGGCGTTATGGATAGATTGAAGGCCAGCCGGGACAGTCTGGATGCACACGATCCCCTGGTGGATCTTCTGAATCAGATCGGCGTGATAGCCGTGGTGGAGCGGGCCAGACTAGGACAGACCGGAATATCTTGAGGTGATTGAATCAATCGGAGGGATTTTTGAAAAGCGGTAAGGATATATATATTTCCATAGTGGTGCCTGTATTCAACGAGGCCGCCAATCTGGAGGCCTTGGTGTCGCGCATTGTGGCGGCCATGCGGCCTATGGGGCGGCCGTTCGAACTTATAATAGTGGATGACGGCAGCACGGATGAATCTCGTGTCCTGCTGACCACGATGGCCAAGTCCATACCGGAACTCACAGCCATCCTGCTGCGCAGGAATTTCGGTCAAAGCGCTGCCATGACCGCTGGTTTCGAGTATGCAACAGGTGAGATCGTGGTGTCCATGGATGGCGACCTTCAAAACGACCCCAAAGACATATCGCGGCTTGTGGCAGTTATTGAAGAAGGCTATGACCTGGTGAGCGGCTGGCGTAAAGACAGGAAAGACCCCTTCATATCCCGTCGTTTTCCGTCCATTATAGCCAATTACCTAATTGGAATGGCCACAGGGGTCAAGCTCCATGACTATGGCTGCTCACTCAAGGCATATCGCAGCGAGGTTGCTAAAAATCTCCTTCTCTACGGCGAATTGCACAGATTTATTCCTGTGCTGGCGAATTTTTACGGTGTGCGCATAGCGGAAGAGGTGGTGCACCATCACCCTCGTACTCATGGCAAGAGCAAATACGGCATAGGCCGCACATATCGCGTGATCCTTGACCTGCTGCTCATGCTGTTCTTTCAGCGTTTTGCGACTCGGCCGCTGCAATTCTTCGGAGGCTGGGGTGGAGGTATGTTTGCAAGTGGTGTGGTCATAGGCCTTTACCTCACCTGTCTGAAGTTGTTCAGCCATCAGGACATAGGCGGCAGACCGCTTCTGATGCTTGCGGCCATATTGATCATATCTGGTCTGATCTTCATATCCATCGGGCTTCTGGCGGAACTGATGGTCCGCACGTATTATGAATCGACCGGCAGGCGTATCTACTCCATTCGTGAGGTAGTGAGCGGCGGTTCTTCGATTCCTCGCGCCTGAGCATTTTCTTAAATGACGTTCGAAAAACAGACTGTAAGGTCATCGAGGACCTTAAAATTCCTTTTAAGGGTGTGTATCAGCCTGTGCATCCTGATATTTTTTTTGTATCGCTCCGACATTCCCACCATCAAACAGCTCTTGAGAGGCGTGCATTGGACAGTCTGGTGCGAGGGGATTTTCATGTATCTTCTGGCCCAGGTGCTGAGCACTCAGCGCTGGCGTTATCTGGCCCATGTCATGGGTTTCTCAGGCGGCTTTTTCCATTTTTTGACCATGTATTTTACAGGCATGTTCGCCAATCTTTTTTTGCCGAGCAGTGTGGGCGGAGACGCCGTGCGTGTCATTTTGCTGGCCAGACGGTTTCGGGATGTCAAAGGCATCATGAGCGTGTTGCTGGATCGCGGAATAGGCCTGTTTGCCATGTTGCTGCTGGCCGCCTTTTTCAGCCTGATGCCTGTTGTGAATCTTTCGGTTCCATTGCATTTTTTTCTCTGGTCATCCGTAAGTTTTTTGATGTTCGGAGCGATAACTTTTCCATTGTTGTTCAGTCACTTATCAAAACGATATCCTGGGCGCTGGTCCGGTCTGACAGAATATCTTTCTCCGCTCTTGCTGCTTTATACCTCCAAGGCAGCCTGGTTTTGGTGCTTTTTCATCTCATTGATGATTCAGCTGTTGGGTTTTCTGATAGGTTTTGTATTTACGTCGGCCCTGCATATGCCATTGACCTTCAGTCAGCTTGTGGTGTCCATCAGTCTGGTGACCGTGTTGTCCCTATTGCCTGTTAGCCTGAACGGTCTCGGACTTCGCGAGGGTGGGTTGGTATATCTCCTATCCATGTGGGGCATCCCTCAGGAACAGGCCTTGGCGCTTGGATTGTTTTTGTTTGGCGTGCAGTGTGTATGCAGTCTGCTTGGTGCTTTTTTTTATGTATTTGCATGGAAAGGCCATTAACAACAGTGCAGCCGGCGAGTTTTTGTTACGGCAGCGGGATTGTGCCACTCACTGCGATCGCGGAGAGGGATATATGACGTATAATAGATTGTCGGCTCAAGGTTTCCAGTGGCCGGTATTTGTTTTTTTGTTCCTGTTGCTGGTCTTTAAAATCCTTTTCATCGTATTCGCACCTTTGGAACTGTCGCCGGATGAGGCGTATTACTGGGATTGGTCCAGGCACCTGGAGTGGGGTTATTACAGCAAGCCGCCCATGGTGGCATGGCTCATAGCGCTTTTCACGAAGTTGTTCGGGAACAGTGAAACAGGCGTGAGACTGCCTGCAGCGCTTCTGAGTGTCACGGGTTTTTGGTTTGTGTATAAACTGGCAAGGGAATTTTATTCCGAACGTGCGGCCAAATGGACGCTGCTGGCTGCCATTGCCGCTCCAGGCTCGGTGGCCATGTCATTTATCATGACCATAGACGCGCCGCTTATCTGCTTCTGGAGTATAGGGCTTTATGTCTTCTGGAGGGCGTTACAATCGTCCGGTTATGCATGGTGGCTTTTGACCGGCATTGTGGTGGGGTTTGGCCTGCTCAGCAAGCAAACCATGGTGGCCTTTGGTGTGTGCGCCTTTCTTTTTATGGTGTTTAGTCGGTATAGACGGCTTCTCTTGACGCCCATGCCATATCTGGCCGCGAGTATCTCTTTTTTGATGCTGCTGCCCACATTGTGGTGGAATTATCATCATGACTGGATCACTTTTCAGCATACAGCACATCACTTCGAAGGCCTGAAGCAGCCTCGTGTATTTGACATGATGGGCATGCTCGGCCTGCTCGGCACACAAATCGCCATCATGTCACCAACTGTAGGAACTTTAGCCGTTCTGGCCGCCACTAAAATGGCCGTTGCATGGAAGGGCCTGCGTACGGAGGAGCGCTATCTGTTCTTCTTCGGCCCTCTGCCGTTTTTTCTGACCATGCTGCTTGCATTGCGGCAGGATGTGAACGCCAACTGGCCCGCCCCTTTTTGTTTGACCTTTTTTCTGCTGCTTGCGAGTGAGTGGGATAGGGGATATGCCGGAGTGTCAGATCGTTTCAGGTCATGGTTTAGGCCGTCTGTGGTCATTGGAGTCGTGCTTGCCGTAATTATACAGGCAGCACCTTTACTATTGTCAGCCAGTGCCTATTCAGGCGGCAAATGGGACATGACGGCCCGGCTTAAGGGATGGAAGGCTCTGGCCCAAGAGGTGCATAGAAGATTGGCTGTGATACAAGGAGAGTCTCCTTTTCTGATTTCCAATAGAAGACAGATTGTCAGCAGCCTTGCCTTCTATCTGCCCGACCAGCCCCATGTGCTCTGCTGGCCCGAACCCGGCAGAATCAGAAATCAATACGACCTCTGGCCTGCATTTGCGGACAAGAAAGGCCGCAGTGCGCTCATCGTCATTGAACACAAGGACCCTGTCCCTTCTAGTATGACGCAGTCCTTCGATGAGCTCTTGGAATTGCCGGATATAGAAATTCCCTTGGGGCAACAAACAAGGCATTATCGAGTCCTGTATGGAAGGGGATTCCATTTAGCGGAAGCCCCTTGATTTGATGCCAGAAACGGTCTTCGGCATCGGCGTATCTCCTTTCTTCAGGGTGTAATGCCTCAATAGTTTTTTATCATCAAGTTTTTGTGCGTTTTTCCACTTGCATGTCCAGCTAAATAGCGATATCTTTGCAATTACTGAATACGTATTCAGTAATTTCGTTTTTTTTATGAAGTGATGAGTTAGCTTATGAAAATAGCCGATAAACATTCAAAAATACTTCAGGCATCCATAAAGGTGTTTGCCCAGAAAGGTTTTTACAATGCGCGTATTTCCGAGATCGCTCAGGAAGCTAATGTGGCGGACGGCACCATTTATCTCTATTTCAATAATAAGTATGATATATTAATAACAATTTTTGAGGAAGAGATAGGAAAGATTATAGCAAAGGTCAAACAGGAGTTGGCTAATGTGGATGATCCTGCCGAGAAGTTGTATAAATTTGCCTTGATACATTTGAATATTGTCGAAGAGAATCAGGACCTGGCCGAGATCATTCAGGTGGAACTGCGACAGAGCAGCAAATTCATAAAGGAATACCGAAACAAAAAATTCGCTGAATATCTGAATATTATTTCACAGATAGTGCGACACGGTCAGGCTGCCGGAGTTTTTCGTCAGGATGTGATGCCTGGCATCTTCAAGCGGGCCTTTTTTGGGGCATTGGATGAGATGTCACGCTTCTGGCTGTTGTCCAGTAAAAAGAAATATACAGTGCATCTTGCTGCGAGGCAGATCAGCGATTTCTTTTTACAGGGCATTTCCAATCGAACATCTGCCATGACTTGTGACGATAGTGTCTCCCACAAGCTCGTTTCCGAGGCAGTTACGGTATAAGTCAGGCATACAGAGCATGCCCTTTTCTGGCCTGGCCGAAACTGGCCTGGCCTGTACTGCCTCTGGCCCGTTATGGTCTGAATGCCGCTGGGCAGACTTGTTTATAATGCTCGCCGCACAATATCTTCCAGCTTGCCCAATGCCTCCGGTAACCTGTCTTTCAGCGGGCCACCTGCCTGGGCCATGTCAGGTCTACCGCCGCCTTTTCCGCCGATGACTTCAGCCATGGAACAAATAATGTCTCCTGCCTTAAGGCGTTCCGTCAGGTCCTTGCTTACAAATACGGTCAGAAATGCCTTGTCGTCGGCCCTGGCTCCAAGTGCAGCCACGCCTGTTCCGATTCGTTCCCTGAATCTGTCCACCAGTGCCCGCAGCACTCGGGGATCCGCTCCCTGTACCTCCACAGACAGCAGGTTTATTCCATGAATTTGAGGCATGTTTTTCAATGCGTTTTCAATTTCATGCCCTATTTCTTTACTGGCAGAGGCGGATTGTTTTTTCTCCAAATCCTTTATACGTTCCTTCAGGCGTTCGATTCGATCAGTCACCTCCGAAATAGGAGCCTTTAGAGCACAGGCGGCCTTATGCAGCATGTCTTCCATGGAGTGCAGCCATGCGATGGCATTCCTGCCTGTGACGGCCTCTATGCGTCTCACTCCGGAGGCCACACTGGCTTCCGCCGTGACCTTGAAGAATCCGATGTCTCCGGTTCTTTTCACATGCGTTCCGCCGCAGAGTTCTTTGCTGATATCGCCTGCCTGTACTATGCGCACCATATCCCCGTATTTTTCACCGAAAAGGGCTGTTGCGCCCTGTTGTATGGCATCCTTGTATGGAACGATGCTGGTTTGCACATCCAAATTTCTTCGAATCGAGGCATTCACCTCATCTTCTATTTCGCGTAGTTCTTTCGCCGACAGCTGGGAAAAGTGATTGAAGTCAAAACGCAGTCTCGAGGGTGAAACCAGAGAGCCGGCCTGTTTCACATGGGGTCCCAATATATTTCGAAGCGCAGCGTGCAGCAGATGCGTGGAGGTGTGATTCCTTGCCGTGTCATGGCGTTCCGATTCATTCACGATGAGCCAGACCATCTCGTTCAGGCCCAGACTGCCTTCGATAACCAGCACATGGTGCAGGGTGTGGTTGTATATGCGTGTGGTATCGATTACCGATGCCTTGTCGTTCCTGTGCGAGATAATGCCCGTATCCCCTTGCTGACCGCCTGATTCCGCATAAAACGGGGTTGCGACCGTGACGATAATGCCTTTATCGCCCGCATTTAGCCTGTCGACGCGTTGCCCGTTTGAGTTCATGATGGCTATTATCTGGGATTCGATGTTCAGGTAGTCGTATCCCAGAAAGACCGTGGCCGGTATCTCCTTGAGAAACTGCATGGAGGATGTCTGGGGACTGATCGATGAAAATTTTTGTTTCTTTTTGGAACGTTCTCTCTGTTTCTGCATGGCCTTCTCAAAACCCACCGAATCCAGTACCAATCCCTCTTCTTTGGCTACATCCTGCAGAATATCTATGGGGAATCCGTAGGTGTCATAGAGTTTGAAGGCAAATTCTCCGGAAATGATGCGATTTTTCCTGAAGTCTTCCAGGCGTTCCTGAAGTAGATTCAGCCCGAAATCCAGGGTTTCGCCGAATCTGATCTCCTCACGAGTGACGATCTGGTCCAACCCAGCGCTTTCCTGAATGAGCTCCGGATATACAGTCCCCATATCGTCTATTACGGCCTGAATCACTCTTGCCAAAAAAGGTTGGTGCAATCCCAGTTCTCTGCCGTAACGAATGGCCCTGCGCATGATGCGGCGCAGGACATAGCCTCTGCCCTCATTGGAGGGGACTATGCCTTCGATGCCCAGAAATGCGGTAGTTCTGGCATGGTCTGCTATAACCCGCATGGCCACATCGACTTTGGAATCCATGCCGTATTGTTTGTTGCAGAGTCGAGCAATGGCATCGATGGGTGCAGCAAACAGGTCTGTGTCGAAGTTGCTGTGTTTGCCCTGTACCACTGCCGTAATGCGTTCCAGCCCCATGCCCGTATCAATGGACTGTTTGGGTAAAAGGGTCAGAAACCCCTCCTGTGAACGGAAAAACTGCATGAAGACCAGGTTCCAGAGCTCCAAAAAGCGGTCGCAATCGCATCCCACTCGGCAATCCGGTCTTTTACAGCCAACATCCTCGCCCTGATCTATGAGTATCTCGGAACACGGGCCGCATGGGCCGGTATCTCCCATGGCCCAGAAGTTGTCTTTTTCTCCGAGACGTACCACACGTTCAGCGGGGATACCGGTGATGGCAGGCCAGAGGGTGGCTGCCTCATCGTCATCCTGAAAGACCGTGACCCAGAGCCTTTCTTTGGGCAGGCCGATGACCTCTGTGAGGAATTCCCATGCGAAGGCTATGGCCTCCTTTTTGAAGTAGTCGCCGAACGAGAAATTCCCCAGCATTTCGAAGAAGGTGTGGTGTCGGGCGGTATAGCCGACATTTTCCAGATCGTTGTGCTTGCCTCCTGCCCTTACACATTTCTGGCAGGTGGTGGCCCTGGAGTAATGGCGTTTTTCCTCTCCCTGAAATACACGCTTGAACTGCACCATACCTGCATTGGTGAATAGCAGGGTGGGGTCGTTTATAGGGGTCAATGCCGAACTCGGCACGATCTCATGGCCTTTGGATGCAAAATATTCGAGAAAAAGTCTTCTTATCTCGGCGCCTGCAAGATAACGCATACTGTCGATTCTTCCTTTCCCTTATGACCAATGAGTCTTTTTTATTCTTCTTCAGGCAGATTTTCCGCTATGGAAAAGGCTATCGGTTTCGTGTTGCAGGTTTCGCGAACCTGCTGTTCTATTTTGGCCAGGATATCCGAATGGGCCTTGAAGTACTGCCGTACATTCTCCCTGCCCTGTCCCAGCCGTTCTCCCTGATAGGAGTACCATGCCCCGCTTTTGTCCACAATATTCAGTTCTGTGGCCATGTCCAGAGCGGATGTCTCGCGAGAGATGCCTTCGCCGTAGTAGATGTCGAACGCGGCTTCCCTGAATGGCGGGGCGATCTTGTTCTTGACGATCTTGACCTTGGTTCGATTGCCTATGGTGTCCAGCCCTTCTTTCAGCGGTGTGGAGCGCCGAATGTCCATGCGCATGGTGGCATAGAATTTCAGCGATACACCGCCTGTGGTGGTTTCAGGATTGGGGCCGTATGCACCGATCTTTACTCGCACCTGATTGATGAAGATCAATGCGGTTTTGGTGCGGTTGAGGTTTCCGGCCAGTTTGCGCAATGCCTTTGACATGAGTCTGGCCTGAAGACCTACCTGCTGCTCTTCCATATCGCCCTCGATTTCTACCTTGGGCACCAGAGCAGCTACTGAGTCCAGCACGATCACATCCACTGCCCCGCTTCTCACCAGAGAGTCCACAATTTCCAGGGCCTGTTCCCCGTAATCTGGCTGGGATACCAGCAATTCGTCTATATTGACTCCCAATTTTCTGGCATAGATGGCATCCAGGGCGTGTTCCGCATCCACGAATGCGGCTATGCCGCCCAATTTCTGGGCCTCGGCTATTATGTGCAGTGCAAGGGTGGTCTTGCCGGAGGATTCAGGGCCGTATATCTCTGTGATGCGGCCTCGCGGAATGCCTCCGACGCCGGTGGCCAGATCAATGGTTATGCATCCGGTGGGTATTACGGCTATGTCCTCCACTCCGCTCTTGTCCCCCAGTTTCATTATAGAACCCTGTCCAAACTGCTTTTGTATCTGTGCCATGGCTATTTCCACGGCCTTTTTCTTGTCTTTTACTATGGGTTCAGGCATACTTGCTCCTTAGTTGTCTTTTTATTATGAATGGGCTAATCATAATGTTCAACATTTATTCCGTCAAATACATTCTGAGAGATTGCCATGCCTGAATTCCGTTCGGATATGCCTTCAAACCGCCAGGAACTCCTGGAATCCCTTCAAAAAAAGGATTTTTACGGGGTTTATGTGCTGGCCGGCGAAAAAACCTTCACCGCTCCGGTGGTGCAGGATATGTTGAAATTCCTACTGACGGAGCATGAGATCACTACCAACCTGGAGGTATTACATCAGGAACGCTATACTGACGCCCTTTTTTTGGAAACTCTTCAGACAATGCCGTTGTTCGGTGGCAGAAAGGTGGTGCATCTGAAGGATCCGCCTTTCTTGCTGGTCAGGAATGTTGTAGCCGGCTTGGGGCATCAAACCGATGCCAAATATATTCAGGAGAGGCTCTTCGCCATTCTAAAAAGGCTTGATTCCGACCGTATGATTCTTCTGATAGAAACTTCCGACCTGGATCGCAGATCGAAATTTTATAAAGAGTTGAGGGAGTCCGGGCCGGTGCTGTTTCTGGGGGGCATGGAAAAGGGCCAGCAGGGCATGCGTGATTTTGTAACCGGTTATCTTGCAGGATATGGGAAACGCATGGACAACCAGGCCATGCAGGCCTTTCTGGAAGAGATCGGCGTCGAGGATATGCTGGCAGCGGTAAGGGAACTGGATAAGCTGGCGGCTGCTGCCGGTCAAAAAGAGACGATAATCACGGCTGACATTCAAAATGTGGTGGTTCGCCACCGAATGGAACAGATATATCAACTCACTGAAGCCATGGCTGCCGGCAATGCAGGGGCAGCGCTTCGCAGCCTGCATTCCTTGCTGGAACAAGGGCAGGCAGCCATTCTGTTACTGCAGGCCCTTGTTAATTTCTTCAATCAGCTCATTGTGATGCGTGAGTTCATCGATTCTTCGAAGGTCAAGGCGCAGGAAAATGTGAGTTTCGATGCCTTCGAGCGGCAGATTATGCCTGCAATTCGAGCATTCTTGCAGAATGAACTGCCTGTTTTCATGCAAAAGATTCCAACTTATGGTCTTTACAAGGCGTATCTTCATGCCATGAGATATGAAAGCGGTAGGCTTTTTGCCCTGTTGCCGGAACTTCTTGAGGCCGATCTGGCTATAAAGGGAGAGTGGAGCACCAAGCCCGAGATTCCCTTGGAGCGGCTGGTGTTGCTGGGGATGGGTAGGAAATGCCTGCCTTGAATTCATGTATGGTATTTCGGTCGAGTTAGATATTAGGGAAGTCCCAAAAATTGTTCTTTTGTCTGATAGCTGCGTTGCTTGTCAGCGAAAAATGCTCACATACGAAGAGTATGCTGCGCTTTTTCGCCTTCTCGCGCCTTGCTATTCAACAAAACTCCTAATTTTTGGAACCTCCCATTAGGGATTGGTTCTGGCCATTGCTCTTCGTCGTTATTCCCTTTGAAACAGTGTATTCCCATCAAAATCCAGAATGATGGTGTTCAGTACCGCATGTGTGTGCGGTGTCAGATAACCCTTCATGCGTTGGGCCATGATGCGGCCTATTGCTTCGATTACTTGTTCCCCTGCCTCATGATGCCGCAGGATCTCCAGGGCATGACGGCCGGTATTGGCCTTTTGCAGGGTTTCGATGAGCTGGTTGTCTGAAGTGTATTTCTGTGTCAGTGCTGTCAGAAATTCCATGTCCACAGCCCCCTGTGAGGCGTGGGTCTGCCCGAGTCCCTGGGCGATTTTTATGGCCTTACCGATGAAACACACGGTTGTGATGCGTTCAAACTCCAGATGTGAAGCAAATTCCAGGCTGAATTTCACATAATCTGCCATCTGGACAAATGCCTCTGGGGGTAGTTCATAGAGCCTCTGGGCAAAGGTTTCGCTGGTGGTGCCGGTGCAGAGCACCACATGCCTGACTCCGCAGGCCTGGGCTACCTTCAGGGCAGATGCTATGGTCGCTCTGTAGGCACCATGAGAGAAGGGTTTGACGATTCCTGTGGTGCCCAGTATGGAGATGCCGCCCAGTATGCCCAGTCGGGGGTTCAATGTGTGTTGAGCCAGCTCTTCGCCTTTTGGCACGAGTATTTCAATGATGAGCTGGTATGCCGTCAACTCCTTGAAAATTTCTGGATTCAAGGAAATGAGTACCGATCCCACTGCCTCGCATATCATGCGGCGGGGCATGGGATTTATGGCCGGTAGTCCTATGCCCACAGGAAGTCCGGGTTTTGTCACTTTGCCCACACCTGTGCCGCCCCGCAGGTTCAGGAACAGCCCTTGAATGAGTTCCTCGTAAAATCCTTCGCCTTTTATGGCCTCTGCTGGTTCCCACCATGCATATGCACCTATTTCAGCCAGATGTGTGACATCCGGGTCGTCACCGCCGTCCTTAATCACTGTGCAGACCCCTCTTATGCCGTCTCTTCTCCAGCGAATGGGTGTTACTGAAAGCCCCTTTCCTGTGGGAAGTTTTATGGTAATGGGTGGTGTGCATTCAACGCCCAGGAGTTGCATGACAGCCCCCTTGGCGGCAATGGCAGCGCTGGCTCCTGTGGAAAAACCTTTGCGCAATCCTGTATGATTTTCACCTTCTGTCATGTCGATGAATGGTCGATTGCCGGCGGACCGAGCCGTGGGCCGCTTATCGCGGTTTTTTTATGAGTAACAGGGAGAGATATGGTAATTTTTGCCCTCTCATACTGCGCAGATTCGTGATTATCTGTTCTTCTTCCATACCACAACGGCTGATCAGCATGGCATTGTCCAGCAGATTCAATTCTTCGAGGCTGTCATAAATATGATTGAAATACCGGTATGCCTTCAGCATCACGATTGTATCCGCAATGTGGGCGATCTCTCTCAGTTTTGCACCGCCGAAGGCCCCTGATGTGATGAAAAGACATTCTTCTCCTGTCACGAGAGGAAGGCCTGAGCGGCATGCGGCTGCATTGTAGGAGGTGATGCCTGGGACTATCTCCACGCGAAAGGGGACATCTGCTTTCAGACTATTCATGGTCTGCATGAGATATCCAAAGGTGGAATAGGTCAGGGGGTCTCCCAGTGTTACAAAGGCTGTATCGTTGTTTTTAAGTGTTTTCAGTATTTGATCAGCGTTCTCATGCCACGCCTTCCTCATGACATTCCTGTCCTTTGTCATGGGGAAGGGGAGCTTATGCACCTCTTTTGTGCCGATGTGGGGGCGAATTATATTATGTGCTATGCTGTAATCGTTTTCCGATGAGGCCGCTGCATAGATAACATTCACCTCTTTTAGTATGCGTGCTGCCTTGAGTGTGAGCAGTTCCGGATCTCCGGGGCCGACTCCGATGCCGTAAAGGGTGTTGGCAGACAATGTCATCTATTTTAGGCCTGCCATGAGCACAGCCTCTGCCGCCATCTGGCCTTCCACAGTGGCCTTGGCCGCCATCTTCCAGAGGGTGCTTTTACGTTTTATCAGACTGAGTTCCATGATGAGCTGGTCTCCGGGGACAACCGGCCTTCTGAATCTCACCTCGTCCATGCCCGCAAAGACCATAAGTCTGTCCTTCATGCCCTCGTCGGTCAGTTTGGCGAAGATGATCCCCACCTGAGCCATGGCTTCCAGAATGAGAACTCCGGGCATGATGGGTTGTTGAGGGAAATGGCCTTGGAAAAAGGGTTCGTTGATCGTGACGTTTTTCAAACCGATGATCGATACATCGGGTTCAAATGTCAGTATGCGGTCCACCAGCAGAAAAGGGAATCTGTGTGGAAGCAGCGTAAATATGTCCTGTATGTCCTTTAATGTTGGTAATGCATTCATAATGTCCTTCCTTATTCAACCCTGCCTTTGGATTACTCCTCTTGCGATTGAGCCGAAGACAGTTTCTGTAAGTTGCGCAGAGCAGCGTCCATTTCAGGCAGTTTCTTGAGAATCCCTGATACACGCAGCCAGAGCCTGTGCGGCATGGCAGGTGAGCCGGATACGATTTCCTTTGCGGGCACGTCTTTGGCCACACCGGACTGCGCCGCAACCCTTACTCCATCGCCCAGCTCTATGTGGTCCGCGATGCCGGCCTGGCCGCCGATCATCACACCTGTACCGATTTTGGCACTACCTGCGATTCCGATCTGGGCCACCAGAATGCAGTGCGGCCCTATTTGGACATTGTGGCCGATCTGTACCAGATTGTCGATCTTGGTGCCATAACCTATTCGGGTTTCACCGAAGGTGGCCCGATCGATGGTGGTGTTGGCGCCGATCTCCACTTGATCCTCTATGATCACGATTCCTTTTTGAGGTATCTTTATATGGCCTGATGGCCCGGGGGCATAACCAAATCCGTCGCTTCCGATTACTGCTCCTGCATGTATGATGACATTCTTGCCGATTATCGTGCCCGCATAGAGCGTGACATTTGAATAAATGGTGGTTCCTTCATCTATGCTGACACCGTCACCGATATATGTGAATGGATGAATGGTAACACGGTCTCGAATGATTACATCGTTTCCGATATGAACATGCGGCAGAATGGAAACCTGTTTTGATATATTGCAGTTGGTTCCAATGGTTACATATTCCGCTATGCCTTTTGCGCGAAATTCTGCGGCATCGAAGGCCGAGGCCAGCAGGGCGTAGGCCAGATGTGCATCCTTGACCAGAACGGCTGGTTTTTGCAGAGGATGCGGCCATGCCTCCGGCAGAATCAAGGCGCCAGCCCCGGATGCCTCCACGGCTTCTTTGTAGGAGGCGTTCACCGCAAAGCTGATCTGGCTCGGGCCGGCCTGATTCAGCGCCTGTATGCCGGTTATGGGCAGGTCTGCTGGACCTTTTAATTCCCCGTTCAAAAATTCAGCTATCTTTCCAAGTGTATTAAGCATATTCAATAATTTTGAATTTTGAATGCTCAATGTTGAATTAAGGTAGCTATTCCTCAATTCAACATTAAAAATTAACCATTAAACATTGAATTAAAAAGTGCCGCCCATGCGGAACTCCCAGTTGCTCTTCTCCTCACCTGGTTTGTTGTCCAGATTGTAGCCCCATTCCACTCTCAGTGGACCCATGGGAGAAAGCCAGCGTATGCCGAGACCTACGGATTTCCGCATGTCGGAGATGCTGTAACCCTGGTCTGTGCCCCATACATTGCCCATGTCAAAGAATGTGACACCATTAAGTCCCATGTCTTTGATCAATGGAAAGATGGTTTCAAGCTGCATGAAGGCCATGTCCTCACCTCCGATACGCTCACCTGTTGCAGGATCGATTGGGCTTACTCGACCGGATTTGAAACCACGGATGGAGTCTATGCCGCCCAAAAAGAATTTTTCGTAGATGGGCAGTCTTCCGCCTGTGCCTTCCGTGACATAACCGATACCGCCCCTCGCATGGCCAACCAGGCTTTTCCAGATGGGATGATAATAACTCAGGGTGCCGGTCCATTTATAGAAGGCGGAATCGCCGCCCAACATGCCACCTGCATATTCAAATGAGACCGTGTTGTACCAGCCCTTTGAGGGCAGGTAGAAGTCGTTTCGAGTGTCGTAGGCCAGCTTGAAGCTTACGGAGTGCGTGGTATGAATGTTCAGCGAATCCCGAATGAAGATGGATGCGTATTCACTGACATTGGATAGCTTGGTATAGTCCATTCGAGGCGATACGAAGAATTTGAGATCATCGGTCAAGGGGTAACCGAAGGTCAACTCCATGCCGGTGCTGTCTTTTGTGTAATCGTCGTATGATACCTCCCAGTTGTAAAGGCTGGAACCGAAATACCACTGAGTATCGAAGAGATAGGGCTCGACAAAGTTCAACGAGAATCTGTTGGTCACAGCGCCGATGATGCCCTTGAAGGAGAGCATTTGGCCGTTTCCAAGGAAGTTTCTCTGGCTGATTTCGCCCATGAACATGAGCTTGTCCACGGAGCTGTAGCCTGCGCCTATGCTGAATGTGCCGGTTGGTCTCTCCTTTACCTGCACGTCCAGCTTCATGGTATCTTCCTGTGACCCTTTGGTTGGATTCAGGTTGATGTCCTCAAAATAACCTAGACGTCCCAGGCGGTCCTTGCTCTTCTTGAGGTTCGTGGCGCTGAATGGTTCGTCTTCATAGACGCGTAGTTCACGACGTATGACCTTGTCGATGGTGCGGGTATTGCCGGTGATCTCTATGCGTTCGAATTTGACCTTCACACCGGTTTTGACCTCAATAAGGATGTCCACCACTTTACGTTCCGTATCTTTACGGATCTTCGGGTCGATGTCTGCGTAAGCAAAGCCCTCATCCGCATACATGTCTGTGAGTTTGAGGATGTCCTTGCGCAGTATCTCCTGGCTGAAGACCTTTTCGTCCTTGAGCTGCATGGCGTTAAGCAGCTTTGCATCGTCATGGAAATAGTCTTCCTTGAAGGTGATGCTGCCCACGCCGTAACGTTCGCCTTCTTCTACCGGAATGGTGATGTAAATGCCGTTTCCTTCACGTTTTACGATGGGCTGGCCCACTGTGGCGTCCACATAGCCTTTGTTGTGGTAATAAGCCGCTATGCGACCCGTATCCCTTTCCAGCATATCCGACTTCATGGCCCCTGCGTCACCCTTGATAATGGCCATGATGTTCTTGAGGGAGGGGTACCAGAAGGGTTTTTCCTCTCCGGTTTCCATGAGGTCCTTCAGTTCCTTGCTGGAGAAGGCCTTGTTGCCCTGTATCTGAATGGATTTTATGACAACCTTTTCACCTTCTTTGATGTCGAAGGTTACATCCGCAGTGTCTTTGGCAGCAGGGGTGATAATGGGGACGATTACCGTATCGGCATAACCCTTTTCCTCATACAGTGCTTGAATCTTCTTGATATTGTCTTGAATTACCTTGTCTCGAATGACGGTAAACTGTTTTATGTCCAGGGCATCTCGAATCTTGTCCTCCTTCAGTATCTTGTTGCCTGTGATCTTGATTTCTCTGACAGCGGGTTTTTCTCTCACCAAATAGGTGACAACCTTTCCGCTTGCTCCGTCTTGAATGTCCACGCGTACGTCATCGAAGAAACCGAGTTTATAGATGGCTTTGATGTCCTCCGAGACCTTTTGGGCATCGAATGGCTGATTGTTCTGCAGGGAAATGGCCTGACGAATGGCGTCTGCATCCACTCTGTGGTTACCCTGCACCACCACATCCGCCACCAGATCCAAGGAGTTGAGCGAATTCCGAATCTGCTGTTCCAGTTCATTCAGAACAGGCGTGAGATCGGAGATCTGACCCTGAGCATAAATGGTGGCTGTCTCGGTGCGTGCAGTTACATTGGCCATGCGCAGGTCCACGCTCAATGCATTGCCCAGTCTGCTGATGCTGCCATAGATCAGATAGTTGATTTTCTTTTTTCTTGTTGCCTGAAAGGCGGCTTCAGTGGAATCGTCCTTTGTACTACCGGTGTCGTCACTTGATAGGACGGTTATATTCAGACCTGATGTCTTGAGGCGTCTGCTCAGACCGTCCATGATGTCGTTTTGAATGTGGGCACCATCTGTTGGCCCCATATATACCAGCGGAGCTATTGCAATGGCTACGGCTTTTGTCTTTTTGGGGCCGGTATCCTGCGCAGATTCAGCGGCCTTCGGCTCTGTTTCGGCAGCAGTTGCATGTAAGGGCTGAACAACAGACAACATCGCTGACAAGCAGAGGATCAGGGTTGTCAACAGGTTCTTGGTGCTGAATTTCATCGAAAACGTTTTCATGTCATTCCTTTATATTTCACGTATTGTTTTCAGAGTCTATAGGTTCAATGGGTGGTCATCTGTCTGTCCACCGCCCAGGACTTCAATTCCTTATGCGAAACTTCCATTGCCTTGCCTTCCACAAGGCCGATGATTCGATCCATGCGGGCGGCCAGCGCCAGATTGTGTGTTACGATCACAGTGGTGGTACCGTGACGTCTGTTCATGTCGAAGATGAGTTCTGCTATGTGCTCTCCTGTATGTTCATCCAGATTGCCGGTGGGTTCGTCGGCCAGCAGAATGGCAGGCCGTTTAACCATGGCCCGGGCCAGGGCCACACGCTGTTGTTCGCCTCCGGACAATTCCTCTATGCGATGGTCCCTGCGATTGGCGAGTCCCATCTCCGAGAGGATTTCATTGGCCATATTAACGGCCTCTGTCTTGTCCATAGCCGCTATCAGGCACGGCATGATAACATTTTCCATTGCGGTGAATTCCGGCAATAGGTGGTGAAATTGAAATACGAATCCCAGAGTCTTATTGCGGAATTCGGACAGCTCTTCGTCGGAGAATTTTGAAATATCCCGTCCGAAATGCAACACAGCGCCCGATGTAGGCCGATCCAATGCCCCCATCAGGTGCAGAAGCGTGGTCTTGCCCACACCGGATGCGCCCACAATGGCCACCAGTTCACCTTTTCTGATGATGCAGTCGATATTAGTCAGTGTTTTCACTCTGACGCTGTTGCGTATGTATGTCTTGGAGATGTCTTGCAGCTCGATAGCGGCAAGGTTTATTTCATTAAGTGTCATTGTTGGTTTTGTTCTTTTGTCTCATGCAACAGTATGAAGCAATTTGCTCTGCCCCAGTTGTCTCTGCCAGTTGGTAATGACCGCCTTCGATGCGCAGGCATTTGCCCGTCACGATGGCCTCTGCTATGTGTTTTCTGGCCTCTGTCAGAATGCGGCCAAAGGTCTGACGTGAGACACCCATTTTGAAGGAGGCGTCTTCCTGTCCCATGCCTTCCAGATCGCATAACCGCACGGCTTCCAGTTGTTCCACCGTGAGAATTTTCTCCTCCAGATTTTTCATGGGGATGCCACGAGGCTTGAAGTAGGTCGCCACCGGCTCCTGTTCCACAATACGGCATTTGGGAGGTCTTGACATAGTCTATCCTTTGAGAATGGTCTGAATAGCCCTTACACAGCGATCATTTTCTTCCGGCCTGCCTGCGGTGATACGAATATATGTGGGGAAACCATAGGCAGGCATGGCCCTGACGATTACACCGAGTCTCAACAGTCTTTCATAAACCATTTTGGCGTCCATTGCCATATCCACCATCAAAAAATTGGTCTGACTCGGCAACACGTGAAGCCCCATGCGTGCCAGGCTGTCTGTTAGATATGCCATGCCTGACCAAGTAATTTCAAGGGTTTTTTGCAGATGTTCTTGGTCGTCAAGGGCTACGAGGGCCGCTGTTTGCGCCAATGAATTTATATTGAAGGGCTGTCTGACTCTGTCGCAGCAGGAGACGAGGCGTTTGTCCATGACACCGTATCCCACGCGCAGCCCTGCCAGGCCGTATGCCTTGGAAAAGGTGCGCATCACTACCACACGTTCATCGGTCTTTATGTAATTCAGGCCATATGGGGTTTTTTCTCTGACGAATTCCATATACGCCTCGTCCAACACCACTACTACGTGTTGAGGCAGGGCCGCAAGAAAGACATCGAACTCTTCACAGCCGATGACCGTCCCCATGGGATTGTTGGGATTATCCAGAAAGATCAGGCGGGTATTTGTGGAGACTGCTTGTGCTATGGCCCTGAGATTGTGGCGATTGTCCTTGAGCGGGACTATACGGTTGGTGCCACCTGCTGCCTGCGTGACCTTTTTATAGACCAGGAAACTGGGTTCACTGCTGATAACCTCCAGGCCAGGCCGAATCAAGACGCGTGTAAGAAGCTCTATGATCTCGTTGGAGCCGTTTCCTATCACCAGATTTTCGGGGTGAAGATCGTGCAGCTCGGACAGTCTTTGCTTGAGATAGTACGAACTGCCGTCCGGATAGCGATGTAGGTTCGACAGATGCGCCTGAACGGCCAACAGCGCCTTTGGAGACGGCCCGATGGGATTTTCGTTGGAGGCCAGTTTGATGGCGTCTGTCACTCCATATTCCCTCTGAAGTTCGTCGAGGGGTTTGCCTGGTGGATATGGCACCAGGGTTTCCAGAAAATCCGGTATGTTCAGTTGCAGTTTCATGCTTGCCTCATGTTTCTTTGGATTGCGAAAATATACATCATCTTTGCCCTGCCCTGAATCCCTTTTTGTCTTCTTGCGAAGCTTCTTCATAGGCGGTGGAGATTTGAAATCCATCCACCTCCACGGAGGAATCGCCGTTTACCATGATATGCACCTGGTATTCAGCCTCTATGGCGCAGAGTTCCGTGCGTTTGTTGTTGAGCAGATAGAGGGCCAGATGCGGATGGGCGTCTATCGTCAATGCGGTTACGGTTCGGGTTCCGTGTTTTTTAGCGGTGGAGAGCACCTCACGAATGCGCCGTATGCAGGCCGGCGCCAGGGACTCCGTGGAACGCAGAATGCCTCGACCGTTACAGCACGGGCAGGTCATGAAACTGGTGACCTGTAATGGAGAGCCGATCTTCTGCCGGACTATTTCCATGAGCCCGAATTTGGAGATGCGGGATATCTCAGACCTGGCCTTGTCCCTTTTCAGGCATTCCTTCATGTGTTTTTCCACACGCTGCCTGTAGGCATTGGAGCGCATGTCTATGAAGTCCACTACGATTATGCCGCCGAGGTCCCTGAATCGGAGGTGTCTGGCTATCTCTTCAGCTGCCTCCAGATTGGTCTTGAGGGCAGTGTCTTCGATATCCTTTTCGCGAATATTTTTACCGGAATTGACATCTATGGAGACCAGGGCCTCGGTGGGTTCTATGAATATGTACCCGCCTGACGGCAACTCGACCTTTTTGTGGAAGATACTCTCCAATTGGGCCTCTATACCGTAATGAGAGAATATGGGCAGCTCGCCCTTGTATAGAGTGAGACATGAGACTTGTTTGGGAGAGATGATGTGCAGGAAGTTTTTTATGGAGTTGAACGCAGTCTGGTCGTCCACCAGTATCTCGTTCACATCGGTGTTCAGGTGATCCCGCAGAAAACGGGTGATGAGTTCTCTGTCGTGATAGATGAGCGATGGATTCGAGGCCGATTGCGCCTTTTTCTTGAGGATGTTCCAGAAGCGAATCAGGTACGAGAGGTCTTTTTTGATCTCCGCCTTAGCGATGCCCACACCGGCTGTTCGGGCTATGAGGCCCACACCCTCCGGCCTTTTGGCCTCGGACAAAATGTCCTTGAGTCTTTTTCGTTCCTCTTCGTCCTCCACCTTGCGTGAGACGCCCAGTTGATTCGAGCCAGGCATGAGCACTAGATATCTGCCAGGTATGCTGAGATATGTGGTGACGGATGGGCCTTTGAGCGGAGTTTCTTCCTTGACTATCTGCACCAGCACCTCGGTTCCCTTGGTGAGCAGTGAACTTATTTTGGTGCGGTCTTTTTCATAGCCGTAATAGTCGGGATGGATTTCATCCAAAGGCAGGTATGCGTTGCGGTTGAGGCCTATGTCCACGAATGCGGCCTGAAGGGACGGTTCTATGTTGGTGATGCGGCCTTTGTAGATGTTGCCTCGAGTCTGGGATGTGCCGGTGGTCTCTATCTGAAAGGCCTCCAACCTGCCGTTTTCCAGAAGAGCGGCCCTTACCTCCTCCCTGCTGTCCACGTTTATGATGATCTGTGAGTTTTTTGAATTGGTTTTCTTTGTCATGTATATCCTGATATTGCGATCCTCAGGCCGGCGGTGCGGCCTTGGATGTTGAAATGAAATAAAATGTTTTCCCTTCCAGGAAACGACGCTGCAGCCTGCCCGTGTCTTCCATGTGTTGCAGTATCTCTTTCAGTTTTTTTGAATCCAGTTGCGTGACCGACAGAAGCGCCTGCATATCCATGGGCCTTCTGGTCAGCATGGCGGAGATGTCGTCTTCGGTCCATACGACAGGCCCTCGTTCCTTTATGCGGAAGTCAGCGATGATCTCGGTGTTGCCGCCCAAGAATCCTTGAATCGCCTGGAGTTCCTGTAGGGAAAGGGGTTTGGCCCATTCTACGGCAGGAGGACGGTTCACGGTGTTGAGCTGTACCTTCGCAGGCTGAATGGAGGTTATGGCCTGCCGGAGTGCGTCTATGTCCTCGGGTGCATCGTTTATTCCCTTGACCAGCAGCACTTCCAGCCACATGCTGCCCCTGTATTTGCCTTGAAGGTCTTGCAGCCCATGAATGATTTGTGAGGCCGAGAGTTCCTGGCACGGCCGGTTGATACGGCGAAATGACGTCTCTCTGGCCGCATCCAGAGATGGAAGCAGAATATCCACTCGTGATACGGCATGTTGCACATCCGGGTCGTTCAGAAGGGTTGCGTTGGTCAGCAGGGCGAGGCGGCCTATCTTTAACACATCCTTCGCAAATGAGACCAGTAGGCCGAGATCTGAGTGCAGGGTTGGTTCTCCGGATGCGGTGATGGTGAGTGTGTCGAAATGCACGTCCCTTGCCAACAGCTCTGCCAGTTCTTCTTGAATGGGTTCTATGGGCCTATAACGGTCTTTTTTGCAGGTTTTTTGCAGGGTTGGGCCCAGTTCGCAATAGATGCAGTCCAGATTACAGAACTTGTGGGGCAGTATGTCCACACCGAGGGACAGGCCGAGTCTTCTGGACGGCACCGGGCCGAAGCAGTATTTTAACGGTTTATTTTTCGAGGAATCCATTTTAGATTGATTTTAGTGTATAGTTTGACAAAAAGAAAGGTTCAAATATAGCCATATGTCTCAAAACAAGTGGACAAGACAGGATATCTGGCACATCCTGTCGGCTGTTTTTATTACCCTGTTTTTTACGGTGCGCAAGGGGCCGGTGAACGAAGTCATTCTCATAATGGCCAAGCACCTCTGGGCCTACTTCATCTACAGTATCGCCACGGTGCTCATCATCGTAGGTCTTACGAAAAAGATGTTCAAATATGAGGCCAGTTTTCAGCAGATGGTACGCTGGGCTGCTTATTTTGCGGCTTTCTGTGCTGTGACACAGTTTTTTCACGAGGCCTTTCAGGCATTCGTCCAGGCCGGTAAGTAGGGATGTCGGCTGAATCCTCCATTGAGACCTGGATAACCCTTCAGCACATTAGGGGCGTGGGAAACCTTACTCTGCGCCGTTTGATAGAGCGGTTGGGTTCACCAGAGGCGGTTCTGGAGGTCAAGAACTGGCAGGAATATGCAGACTGGCTGCCTAATCGAACGATTACTCTGCTCTCCACCGGGCCTGATTGTTTGCGGGCGAATAACTCGTGGAGAATCTTTCAAAGGATGGATAACGCATGGGCGGTTTCTTATTGGGACGAGGGCTACCCCGCGTGTCTGCGGGATATTGCCAATCCGCCCGTGATTCTTTATGGTTGCGGTGACATCTCTATTCTGCATAAGCCTGCTGTAGCCGTTATTGGGGCCAGAAAATGCAGCACTTACGGTCAGAAGGTGGCTCGTGAGTTTGCCGCTGACCTTGCCCGAAACGGCGTGAACGTGGTTTCCGGGCTTGCCGTGGGCATAGATGCAGCCGCGCATGAGGCCGCCTTGAATGCAGGCGGGGTCTCCACGGCGGTCAAGGGTTGTGGTCTGGACGTGTGGTACCCGAGGCATTCCAGAGAGTTTTTGCAAAAAATGCAGACAAACGGCCTGATTTTAAGTGAATTCCCGCCTGGAACGCCGCCTGAGGCTCGAAATTTTCCTGTTCGCAATCGCATAGTGAGCGGGCTTTCTCTGGGTGTGGTAGTGGTGGAGGCGGGTAGAAAAAGCGGCACCATCATCACCGCCTCTTATGCCATGGAGCAGGGCAGGGAGGTGATGGCCGTGCCCGGAAGTGTCCATGCTCCAACCAGCGCTGGTGTTCACTGGCTCATTCGTAAGGGTGCGGTGTTGGTGGAAAATGTGGAAGAGATACTCTTTCAGGTGGGACTTGGTGCTTCAAAGCGCAAGAATGAACAGGAGTCAGAGGCTATGCAGCCAGTGCTCGACGAGGCATTTTCTTTGCGCAGAATGATGATAGACGGCTTGACTCCGGAGGAAAAGCTGGTATTGGACAGGCTTTCATCGCAGCCTGTGCACATAGACGACCTGGCGGAGCTATGCGGTCTTCCTGTCTCGGATTTGAGTGTAGTATTGTTACAACTGGAGCTCAAAGACCTGGTTGAGGCCCTGCCTGGTCAGGTGTATAGAGGGTGTTTGTGATTTTTTATGAGTAGCTGCAAACAGTAATTTGCAGCCTGTTGCTATGGTTGGCATGACCTTTCTTGAGGCCTAAAAGGATTAAATTTTTGAATAATGAGGCATAACACATGACGAAAGGATTGGTGATAGTGGAGTCGCCCACCAAGGTGCGCACTCTCAAGAAATATTTGGGCAAGGATTTCAATGTAGCCGCATCCGTCGGACATATCAAAGACCTGCCCAAAAGTCGTCTGGGCGTGGAGATCGACAAGGATTTTCAGCCCGAATATGAGGTGATTCGCGGCAAGGCCAAGGTCATCAAAGAGCTCAAACAGCAGGCTTCGCAAGTGGAACACATCTACTTGGCGCCAGACCCGGATCGAGAGGGCGAGGCCATCGCCTGGCACCTGGCCGATGAGCTCAAAGACCGAAAGAAGAAACAGCAGTTCCATCGTGTTCTTTTTCATGAGCTCACCGAACGCGCCATTCGAGAGGCTATGGCATCACCCGGTGAATTGAGCCAAAACAGGTTCGAATCCCAGCAGGCAAGACGTATTCTGGACAGGCTTGTGGGCTATCAAATCTCTCCTATCTTATGGGAAAAGGTAAAGAGGGGGCTTTCTGCAGGCCGAGTGCAGTCCGTGGCCCTTCGGCTCATCTGCGACAGGGAGAAGGAGATTAAGGCATTTGTTCCGGAGGAGTACTGGACACTGGATGCCTTCTTGAAGGCCGCCTTGCCTCCGGATTTTTCCGCCAGAGTGATCTCTCACAAGGCCAAAAAACTTACGTTGAACAGGGAAGAAAACGCCCGCACAGTTGAGGCCGCTCTGCAACAGGCCGTATTCCAGGTGGTCAAGGTGCAGAAAAAGGAGCGCAAAAAGAACCCGCCCCCTCCTTTCATCACCAGTACCATGCAACAGGAGGCGGCCAGACGTCTGCGTTTCAGCGCCAAAAAGACCATGTCTGTGGCGCAGGGACTCTATGAAGGTGTGGAATTGGGCGCTGAGGGCCCGGTGGGGCTCATCACTTATATGAGAACGGATTCCACTCGTATCAGCCAGGAGGCGGCGGCTGAGGCCAAAGAATGGATTTTGAAGGAATTCGGCAAGGAATATACCGATGCTACCACCGCACACCACAAAAAGATCGCACATGCCCAGAATGCCCATGAGGCCATTCGTCCCACCTCCGTGTGGCGCCATCCGGATTCCCTCAGGGGGCTTCTGGACAGGGATGCGATGGCCTTGTATGAGCTCATCTGGAAGCGTTTCGTGGCCTCTCAGATGTCACCGGCTGTTTTAGACCAGACTCAGGTGGACATAAAAGCAGGGGATTATGGGCTGCGCGCGACCGGCACCGTCATGCGTTTTCCCGGCTTTACGTCTATTTATGTCGAAAAGAAGGACGAGACTGTTGAAAAACAGGAAAACGCACCGGCGGCCGAGGTGGACCTGGACGATGCGGGTAAGGTGGTGCTTCCGCCGTTGAAAGAAGGGGATGTGTTGACCCTCAAAGAGTTGATTTCAAAACAGCATTTCACTCAGCCGCCTCCACGTTACACTGAGGCCAGTCTCATAAAGGCATTGGAGGAAAACGGTATCGGCAGGCCCAGTACCTATGCCGCCATTCTGTCCAATATCCAGACCAAGGATTATGTGGAGATGAAGGAGCGCCAGTTCCATCCCACGGAACTGGGTATGCTGGTGGTGGATCTGCTGGTAAGGCATTTTCCCCAGGTGATGGATGTGGGTTTTACAGCAGATATGGAAAAACGGTTGGATGCGGTGGAAGAGGGGACCGTTTCCTGGCTCGAGATACTGAAGGGGTTCTATGCCACATTTCAGGAGACTCTTGGAAAAGCGCGAGAGCAGATGATTTCTTTGAAGCGCGATGGCATCAAAACCGGTATCGTATGTGAGAAATGCGGCGGTGAAATGGTGATAAAATATGGGAGAAACGGTGAGTTTCTGGCCTGCGCCAATTATCCGGAGTGTAAAAATACCAGTAACTTCACACGGAATGAACAGGGAGAGATCGTGATGGTCAAGGACGCCCCTGTGCCCGACCGGCCTTCTTTCGAGGTCTGCGAGAAATGCGGCAGTCAGATGGTCATCAAAAAAGGGCGTTTCGGCGAGTTTCTGGCCTGTTCCAACTATCCCACCTGTAAAAATACACGGCCTATATCCCTGGGCATTTCATGCCCGAAGCCGGATTGCGGCGGTATGCTGGTCAAAAAACGGTCTCGCATGGGCAAGTTTTTCTACGGATGTGACCGCTATCCCGAATGTGATTTCGCCCTCTGGGATGAGCCGGTGCAGGGTCCGTGTCCCATCTGCAATAATCCGCTTCTGGTGGTTAAATATACGAAAGACGGCAAAAAATATCTGAAATGCCCTGCAAAGGGTTGCAAATACAAACAGGAAGAACAGGAATGAACAACGGGGTGGTAAATGAATGACGATACGCCGGTGTCGTTAGATGCGGTTCCGGTATTCCCTGATTGCGAACCCATTGGCCTGAAACATCGGGAGATGTTTGCTTCGTATGCAGCGATCTTTCCCGCCGTCTGCTCCGAATACACCTTTACCAACCTGTTTGCATGGGCAAAGACCTACGATTATTGTCTGTCTCGTCTGAACGACGCCTTGATCGTTCGCAGGGAAACGGGGGGTGTTCTCAGTTTTTTGCAGCCGTTATGGACAGCTGATCCCCTGTCGGCCATCCTGACGTGCCGGGAATTTTTGAAGGAATTCAGACAGCCTACATCCCTGTTTTTGGTGGCCGGGCGGGTTTGCGAGAATGTGGCTGCGATCATCATGCAGGATGTGAAGGCAGCCGGTTTGCAGATTCATTCAAACCGTGACGATTTCGATTATCTCTATGAGATCGAGGCTCTGGTTGAACTGAGCGGCAGGAGATATCACAG
This sequence comes from Dissulfuribacterales bacterium, assembly GCA_041287365.1. Lineage (GTDB taxonomy): Bacteria > Desulfobacterota > Dissulfuribacteria > Dissulfuribacterales > DYLC01 > JAQVIJ01. The sequence continues at coordinate 153,379 of JBEULL010000004.1, forward strand.
AAAAAAACACCATCTGAACGCCTTTATCAAGGCCCATGATTACGAATATATTTCCCTTGGGCCTCAGACTTCTTTGGAGTTTCTGCGGGAGTGCCAGTTTTTTGTGGACAGGTGGTGCAACGAAAAAGAGTGCGAAAAGGATTTGAGTCTTTCCAGTGAGGAGTGCGCTGTCTCTCGAATGCTGGCTTTTTTCCATGTGCTCGGCCTGAAAGGTGGCGTTATCCGTATGAATGGTGAGATCGTTGCTCTGACGCTGGCGGAGGCGTTGAATTCGAATACGCTGGTCATTCATGTGGAAAAGGCCGTGTCCGGCGTGTCGGGCCTGTATCAGGCCATAAATTGGGAGTTTTTGTGCCGCGACGGAGGTGGATACAGATATGTAAATCGAGAGCAGGATTTAGGGGTTGACGGCCTGCGACAGGCCAAATTATCCTATTATCCCGTGAGATTGATAGAGAAATATGACATTTTTTCGCAGTGATTGCAGATTTATTTCAATGGAGGTTGTTTCATGTCAGGGCATTCAAAGTGGAGTACTATCAAGCACAAAAAAGGCGCTCAGGACGCAAGGCGTGGAAAGATATTTACCAAGCTGATCAAGGAGATCATCGTAGCTGCCCGGCTTGGTGGAGGGGATCCAGGGGCCAATCCCAGATTGCGCGCGGCGGTGGCGGCGGCCAAGGCCGAGAACATGCCCAAGGACAATATCGAAAGGGCCATCAAAAAGGGTTCAGGCGGCCTGGAGGGCTCGAACTATGAAGAGATCACCTATGAGGGTTATGGCCCGGGCGGCATAGCCGTGCTGGTGGAATCCATGACCGATAATCGTCAAAGGACCGTAGCCGATGTCAGGCACATCTTCTCCAAAAGGGGTGGGAGCCTCGGTGAGCCCAACAGTGTGGCGTGGATGTTTTCTAAAAAAGGTCTTATCATCATTGAAAAGTCCAGAGTGGATGAGGAGACCCTTATGGAGCTGGTACTGAACGCCGGAGCCGACGACATGCAGGACGCTGGTACTGAATGGGAGGTGCATACATCCGTGGAGGCCTTCGAGACCGTCAGAGAGGCCATCGAAAAAAAGGGTATTCCCATGCTTTCCGCTAAGGTCACCATGGTGCCGTCCACGACCGTTACGATCGAGGATGAAGACGTGGCCGCACAGGTCGTAAAACTCATGGATGCCCTGGAAGACAATGACGATGTGCAGAATGTCTATGCCAATTTCGATATCCCTGATGCCATCATGGAAAAGGTGGGCGGCTGATTGAAGAATGGGCTCATCCTTGGCATAGATCCTGGCAGCCTTGCAACCGGATATGGTGTGGTACGGGTTTCGGGCAATCGACTGTCTTGTGTGGAGACAGGAGTGATACGTCTTGCCTCGAATGCCACGCTCGCTGCAAGACTGGAACGGCTCTATAAAGCCCTGCAGGAAATCATTCAGCGGCTGCATCCCACGGATGCGGCTGTGGAAACGGTATTCCAGTCCGTGAATGTGCGTTCTGCCCTGGTCTTGAGCCATGTGAGGGGAGTGGCCCTGCTGGCTGCTGTGCACGGAGCCATGCATGTCTATGAATATACGCCCATTGCCATCAAGAAGGCAGTGACAGGGTATGGCAGGGCGGAAAAACAGCAGGTCAGACAGATGGTCAGGCTGATTCTTGGCACTCAGCAGTCCATGGCCCAGGATGCCTCCGATGCCCTGGCAGTCGCCATCTGCCATGCCAATTCCAGGCCGTTGAACGCATGTGAAAATGTCGTGGGGGTGTGTGCATGTTCGATTTCATAAGGGGCCGAGTGCACAGATACTGGGACCAGGGCCTGACACTGGATGTAAACGGTGTGGGTTACGAGCTTCAGATGCCGGCTTCCAGCCTGTCCAGATTGCCTGGTACGGGTGAGGAAGCCGTGATCTTCACGCATCTCTCATGGAAAGAAGACGGCATAGCCCTTTATGGTTTCGACACGATAGAGGCGAGGGATGCCTTTCGAATGCTCATTTCCGTATCCGGTGTCGGGCCCAAAATGGCCTTGAGTATCCTATCCATTCTGCCGCCCCGTGAGCTCTTTCTGCATATAGCGAACAATGAAATCCAGCGTCTTCAGGCCATTCATGGTATAGGGAAGAAGACCGCCGCTCGTATCTGCCTGGACCTCAAGGATAGGACCAAGCGGTTTCTCGATACCATTCATGTTGCGCCTCAGGTTCAGGCAGCCGGAGGTACAGTGAACGATGCGATTTCAGCACTCGTAAATCTGGGTTATCGTGAGGCCGATGCCACCAAAGTGGTCATGGAGGTTGTGGCCTCCAACCCTGAAACAGACATTCAGGGGATTTTGACGAAGGCGCTCAATCTGTTGTCCCCCCTGAAAAGGTCATGACGATATGGAAGCATTGACACCATCCTCACTCGATGCCCATCTGTTGGACGATGACCGTGTGGTGGAGCCTGGGCTGCGTCCGAGGCGGCTGTCCGAGTATGTGGGGCAGAAGTCGCTCAAGGACAATCTCTCCATCTTTATTCAGGCGGCAAAGGCTCGAGGGGAAAGCCTCGATCACGTTCTGCTGCATGGCCATCCAGGTCTCGGCAAGACGACTCTGGCCAATATCATAGCGCATGAGATGGGAGTGGGTTTTCGTTCCACATCCGGGCCGGTGATAGAAAAGGCCGGTGATCTGGCCGCTATCCTGACCAATCTTGCGCCGGGCGAGGTGCTTTTCATAGACGAGATACACAGGTTGTCCTCGACGGTCGAGGAGATATTGTATCCGGCCATGGAGGACTTTCAGTTGGATCTGGTCATCGGTCAGGGGCCGAGCGCCCGCACTCTCAAGATAGACCTGCCTCGGTTTACTCTGGTTGGGGCCACCACTCGGGCAGGTCTGCTCACTCCGCCCTTGAGGGATCGTTTTGGGGTTTCCATGCGTGTGGAGTTCTATTCCGATGAGGAACTCTGTGAGATTGTACTGCGTTCCGCGGCCATCTCTCGTATTCAGATCGAGCCGGACGGAGCCATGGAGATCGCCCGGCGTTCTCGCGGCACTCCCCGCATAGCCAACCGTCTCCTTCGAAGGGTGCGTGATTTTGCGCAGATACGAGGAAACGGTGTCATCACTCGAAATGTCGCCGAGACCACCCTAACCGTTCTCGATGTGGACAAAGAAGGGCTGAACCGTATGGATCGTCTGATTTTGGAGGTCATCATAGATCGTTTCGGAGGCGGGCCTGTGGGTCTGGAAACCATCGCCACCGCAGTTGGAGAGGAAAAGGGCTCCATCGAGGAAGTGCATGAACCTTTTTTGATTCTAAAAGGTTATCTGCATCGCACGCCAAGGGGTAGAATGGCGACCGAGCAGGCGTATCGTCATCTGGGAAAACTGAAGGAGTAACGAAATGTCATCACAGAATATACCGAGGGTATTGGCGCCCGAAGAATTGCGTCTGAAGATCGAACCATCCACGCTGGGTTTTGAAACCCTTCAGGAATGGTCTAGAAAAGACAGGCCGGTTTTGCCGCAGAAACGGGCTGCCAGGGCATTGCAGTTCGGATTGGGAGTGAATCACTCTGATTTCAATATCTACATAGCTGGGCCCAAGGAGACAGGGTTGCTGGATATGGCCATAAAATATGTGGAAAATGTGGCCAAAGGTGACGGCCAGAAGCAGTATGACTGGTGTTACGTCTATAATTTCAAGAATCCGGATGCCCCTCTTGCCGTCCGTTTGCCTAAAGGTATGGGCAAGGTTTTCAAGAAAGAGATGGCCGATTTTCTCGAAAACCTGCGCTTGCACATACCGAAGGTATTTGAGGGAGAGACCTATCTCACAAGAAAAGAGGATGTGATACGGGGTTTCAATCAGGAGAGAAACCAGATATTTGAGGAACTGGAAAAAAAGGTCGTTGAAAGGGGCTTCAGTCTTCAGGCCGATCAGTCGGGTATGATGGTGATTCCCAACAACCCCGACGGAAGTTTCATGACTCCTGAGGATATCGCCAAGCTATCGGAGGAGGAGCAGAAAAGGCTCAAAGATATCTCGCAGGAATTGCATAAGGAAATGGGCGCCGCCATGCGCAGGGTGCACCAACTGGAGCAGGGTGTAAGTGAGAGACTCAGAGATCTGGATAGGGAACTGGTGGGCCAGACCTGTGACGGAGTGATGGTCGATTTGCTGAAAAAATATGGCGAACATGAGGTGCTGGCTGGTTATCTGGCGGATTGTAGGGAAGACGTGATCAAAAACATGGATGATTTCAGGCCGAAGGCCGCGGCACATACGCCGTTTCCATTTCCAGGCATGGCGCCGTCTTTCATTCAATATGAGGTCAATGTCATAGTGGATAATGAGGCCACCAGTGGTGCGCCTGTGATCATAGAGAGCAATCCGAGTTATCCGAATCTGTTTGGCGCAGTGGAAAAACGGGCTCAGATGGGCGCCCTTTTTACTGATTTTACCATGATCAAGGCAGGGGCACTGCACAGGGCCAACGGCGGTTTTCTGATTCTGAAGGCCATCGACCTGCTCAAATGGCCTTTTTCTTATGAGGCCTTGAAAAGGGCCTTGCGTGACAAAAAACTGGAGATCGAAGACCCGGCAGAGCAGTATGGGTTGTTCACCACCAAGACCCTCAAGCCGGGTTCCATTCCATTGAAGGTAAAGGTAGTGCTCGTTGGTGATTCGTATCTCTATCAGATTCTTTACAACTATGACGAGGATTTTCGCAGTCTTTTCAAGGTGAAGGCCCACATGGAGACCGATATGCCTCTGACAACGGAGAATCTGGAGGATTTTCTCGGTGTCTTATGTGAAATAGTGGATGGAGACGTTTTTTTGCCGCTCCATAATACGGCCGTCGCCCGTCTGATAGAGTATGGACTGGAATTGGCAGGTTCTCAGGAAAAGCTGACTCTCAAGACGCTGGAATTATCCGATCTCTTGCGGGAAGCGGATTTTTGGGCAAGACAGAATAATGCAGTTCAAATGCGGGATATCCATGTTCAGCAGGCCATAGATGAAAAGATTCGCAGGTCATGTCTGGTGGAGGATCGCATTCAGGAGTTGCTGCTAAAAGATGTCTTGAAGGTTCAGACTACCGGCAGTGTGACTGGTCAGGTGAACGGTTTGGCGGTCTATGACCTGGGGGATTACACCTTTGGTAAGCCGACCCGTATTACTGCCAACATCGCACTTGGCAAGGATGGAGTGATCAATATCGAACGGGAGTCATCTCTAAGCGGGAATATACACACAAAGGGGGTCATGATTTTGGCCGGCTATCTGCGTTCACGGTTTGCACGGAAAAGACCCCTTACACTGTCGGCTACCCTCTGTTTCGAGCAGAACTATGGCATGGTGGACGGCGATTCGGCATCAGGGGCGGAGCTTTTTGCGTTGTTGTCCGCCCTGGCTGATGTGCCTGTGGATCAGGGGAAGGCCGTGACCGGCGCTGTGAGCCAGAAGGGCGAGATGCTGCCCATAGGCGGAGTCAATCAGAAGATAGAAGGCTTCTTCGATCTGTGCGATCAGCGTGGTCTGATCGGAACACAGGGTGTGTTGATTCCTGATGCAAATGTAAAGGATTTGATGTTGAAACAGCGGGTGGTGGACGCTGTTAGAGAAGGCCGGTTTCATATCTGGCCTATTTCCACCGTGGAAGAGGGATTGTTACTCCTTACAGGTCTACCGGCTGGCAGATTGGAGGATGACGGCACATGGACAAAGGACTCCTTGTTCGCCCGCGTGGACGCCCGATTGGAGGAACTGGCTCAGGCTGCCAAGTCATTAGAAAGTGAAAAAGGCGAGAAACAGGCTGAGAACGGGCAATAGGGTCAGTAGGATGGATATCGACTGCTTTCGGCAATGGGTCTGTTGAGGATGGTGTCATGAGTCATGATGGGTTGAACGCCGAAGACAGAGGTCTGTTTTTACATCGTTTGACACGCATACGATCGCAGCTCCGCGCATTGGGTAAGGCCGGTTTTTTGGTGCTTTCTCCGGAAAACCGCAGGTATCTCAGTGGATTTGCCGCAGAAGATCCAGATTTGACGGAGTCTTCAGGGGCATTGTTCATATTCAAAACGGGGCAGGTGTTGTTGACCGACGGTCGTTACGAGACACAGGCCAGAGAACAGGCCAGAGACTTCGATGTGTTCGTCTATAAAAAGGGCCTGATGCAGATTCTGCCCGACATTGTGGTCAGGAACGGTATTAAAAATATTGCCTATGAGCCTGAATACACTACCTGTGAACGCATGAATGCCATGCGCAAGGCATTGCCCGAGATATCCTTTGTAGAATTCGGCGGACGTGTCGAGGCCATGCGCAGCATCAAGTCTGCGGAAGAGATATGCGCCATCGAGCGGTCCGTGCGTGTCATGGAGCGGGTTTTTGAAGGGATTCATGCAGTTATGCGGCCTGGTATGACCGAAAAAGAGATAGCCGCCAAAATCATCGCCGGCCTCTGGAGACACGGTGACGGCCCTTCCTTTCCGCCCATAGTGGCTTCTGGTCCAAATTCAGCCCTGCCTCATGCACAGCCCACAGAACGGGTGCTGAAAGTAGGTGACGCCGTCATAGTGGATATGGGCGCCAAGGTGAATGGTTATTGTTCCGATATGACGCGAACCATATTCATAGGTGAGCCCAAGCCTTTATTGCGTGAGATATACAGAGTGACACGACAGGCACAGCTGGTTGCTCAGGCCGGCATAAAGGCAGGTATGACGGCCAAAAAAGCCGACGGGTTGGCAAGACAGGTGATCGAAAAGGCTGGATATGGTAGGTATTTTGTCCATTCCCTCGGCCATGGCGTGGGTCTGGCCGTACACGAGCGGCCCTCACTTTCTCCAAGGAACTTGAAACATCTGCGAGAAGGCATGGTGGTGACCGTGGAGCCTGGCATATATCTTCCCAATGAAGGAGGAGTACGTCTGGAGAACATGGTCGTGGTGCAAGAGTCCGGTGTTCGTATCCTGAGCAGGGAGCAGTGGTTTTATGACTTTTGAGCAGCCGTCGCCTGCGGAGAATGATTCAACAGGGGTGAAACCGGAACAGGGTTTACCCCTTCACGAACATCTGAACGAATTGCGGCAGCGAATTATTCGTTCTTTGCTGGCATTGGCTGCTGGATTCGCTGTAGCTTATTATTTTATCGATCCCATCTTCGATGCGGTTGCAAGGCCGCTTAAGCAGGTGCTCCCGGAGGGTTCAAGTATCATCTTCACGGCGTATTCAGAGGGGTTTTTCGCATATCTGAAACTTGCATTCGTCTGCGCCATATTTCTGTCTTCTCCGATAATCCTCTATGAAATCTGGGCATTTATAGCCCCTGGCCTCTACAGCCACGAAAAACGTATTGTCCTACCTATGGTCTTTGTTTCCAGCCTGTGTTTCATCGGCGGCGGGGTGTTCGGGTATTTTGTGGTCTTTCCTGCGGCCTTCGGTTTTTTTGCCGGCTACAGTAGCTCGGGTCTTAAGCTCATGCCCAACATCACGGAATACCTGTCGTTTGCCATACACCTGCTGTTGGCATTCGGCCTGGCCTTTGAATTGCCTGTCTTCATGCTGCTTCTGGGGATGATGGGTGTTGTTAGGGCTGAGTGGCTGAAAAAATGGCGGCGCTATGCAATCCTTGTAGCCTTTGTAGCGGCTGCGATTCTGACGCCTACGCCTGATGTAGTGAACCAGATCTTGATGGCGGTGCCGCTGATTCTGCTTTATGAATTGGGGATACTGCTGGTATGGATGGCCGATACCTTTATATCGCGCCTCAATAAACCGAATAACAATAGAAAAGATGCCCTTCCGCTGTAATTGTATTGCATGGAAAATGCAGCCTGGCTTCAAGCTATCTTTGGAAAAACTGAAGAAGATGAGGACAGGCCGCCACCTGTCCTCATATGTTTTCGTCCTGTATTGAAACGGAGTTTGCTGTCCGAGGCAATATTTCCGTTTATATGCAGTTAAATAAAGCAATCAATGTGCCAGTTTTATAACTGAAACAGGCTTTTTTGAATTAAATCAATTAAACCTCATAGTTGCGTTTCGTCCATGCCGTACTGCCGGTATCTTTTTAATAATATAAAGCAGATAATATAAAAAAACATGGGCTTAAAATTAGCCTATATTTATTATAGAGATGGCGTAAAAAGCGTAATGTCGTGATTAATGTTTTTTGTTCTTATTTCAAGAGATTTCAAATTGTAACAAAATATGGCTATTCTGTAATTAGTTGCTTCAATTACAATAGGTTGACCCTTTTTTCTAACGTCTTGTTAAAAGATGCTGTTGAATGGGTTGCCTTTTTTATGGGATGCGTTGCGCGGTTTGGGCTGTAAGTATTTTGATAGTGGGCATTATTATTAGACGTATTTTGCGTCATTTTGATAGCTGGTTTTGCGTAAAATTTGAAAATATATTTTTTGGAGAGCATGTATGTTATTTTTTTCTTGACAATTACAATTTCACTATTTATTTTCAAAATCATGGAAAATATTTCGTCATATAAAGGAGGAGCCTCCCATGGACTCATGAAGTTTCTCGCCGGCCATAAAGAATGACATGTTGTTTGTTGTGTACCTTCGAACCAGCCGCTACTGGTGATGAAAGGAGTTGAAAATGAAAGGTATAATCTTTTTCGTCCTGTGGATTAGTTGTACTGCTCTTCATACGTTTTATGACCTGAAGATCAAGCCCGTTCTTAAGGAGAAAGCCAAGGAATGGGGTGAGTACATTTAAGTAGTTCATTTTTCCGCCTTAAGTCTATTTTATCTACTTATTAAAGGAGGATTTTTTGTTATGTCCGAGGTAAAAACAGGAGTATTAGAAGGTGGTTTGGTCTCCACAGCGTCCAAATCTTACAACGCAGCCATTGCATTTTTTGGTTTTTTGACTGCGGTCGGTGTGGCCTTCGGCATTCATGCCTTTTTTGCAGGTCATGAACAGACTTACGGAGTTACTCGTGAGGTGCCGTGGGGTCTTCTTATTTCCACATATGTCTTCTTCGTCGTTACGTCCACTGGCCTGTGCCTTGTTTCTTCCATAGGTCACGTCTTTGGTAATGAAACCTTCATGCCTATCGCAAAACGTTCCGTGTTTCTGGCCATCGCTACAATTGTAAGCGGTTTTATGGTGATAGCCTTTGAGATCGAAAGCCCCTGGCGTATGGCTATTTACAATGTGCTGACCCCTAATCTCACCTCAAATATCTGGTGGATGGGTACTCTGTACGGTGCATATCTCTTCTTCATGCTCATAGAGTTCGCCTTGTTGCAGATTGGCAGGTACAAACAGGCCGCTATGTTCGGCCTTATGGGGGTTGTGGCTGGTGTAGCAGCGCACAGCAATCTCGGTGCGGTTTTCGGCCTTCTCGGTGCAAGGGAGTTCTGGCACGGCCCGTATATGCCTATTTATTTTATAACCTCTGCCATGATGTCCGGCTGTGCAGCCATTCTGTTCTTTACATGGCTTGCCTATAAGTCCAACGGTTGGGAGATGAGCGATTCCATGAAAAAAGCCTTGTCCGCCACCGGCAAACTTGGCGCCCTGTTGATGGTCATCATAATGTTCTTTACCACATGGAAGGTGCTTTCAGGTGTGGCAGGTGAACCTCCAGGAAAGTTTGAGGCGATGAAGGCCATTTTGACCGGCGATTACGCCCTGAATTTCTGGGGTGGCGAGGTTCTGTTGGGCATGCTTTTGCCGTTTGCTATCATCTCTCTGGTGAAGGCCAAGGATATGAAGGCCATGTTTATTGCTGGCGCCCTTTGTATGGTCGGTATCTTCATCATGCGTTATGATCTGGTAATTGTCGGCCAGATAGTTCCCCACTTCCATGAGTTAGGTGATCTGGTTGGTATTCCTCATTACTTCTCATACTCTCCTTCTCTGCATGAGGTCATGATTACATTGAGCGGTCTCAGCCTGTGCGCAATGGCCTTCTTGATTGGAGAAAAGTTCTTCAGAGGCCATGTGTCTGAGTCCCATTAACACACACTGCATCGGCGCTATGGTTCTGTGTGTCGGTTGTCATGCGGCTGATGGAGTAAGATCAGGCAATAAAGGAGTGAACTGAGGATGAAGCCACGAGAACGAGACATATCTAAATCCGATACGGCCAGTCGAGTCCGCGGCTCGACCCCTGACCCATCTACGCCCATATATCCAATTGGAGTGGCTGCCCGCATACTGAATGTACACCCTCGAACCCTTCGGCTGTATGAGGCCGAAGGGTTCATAAAGCCTTCATACGTGGGGCCCAGAAGGTTGTTTTCACAAAACGATATGGATTGGATCGCCTGTCTGCGCTCCATGATACACGATGAAGGCATAAGTATGCCGGGCTTGAAACGCCTTTTAGGTCTGGTGCCATGTTGGGAGATCGCCAATTGTCCTTGCGAGGTACGTCAGAATTGCAAGGTCAAGTTCGAGAAGATGTCCTCTTTGCAGTGTACAGATACCCCTTGCAAGGTTTCTTGTGAGGGTTGTGTCTGATTCTTGATCTGTTCGATGTGAGGTTGCATAACGGGTTGTGTGCAGAAGTTTCGTACACAACCCGTTTTATGTTATGGCATGCCTTCGAGTTTTTCCTTTAGAAAGTGCAGGATGTTTTTCTCTAATTTGGCATAAATTTCATGGTCGTGCGTGTCTTTTCCGGCAGGGTCACAACAAATGCCTACTGATGTAATATCGGTGGTCTTGGTGATCGCTGCAACTACTATGTTTATTTCGATGTTTTTTTGTTTTTGTAGAGCAGGGGGGAAATGGATTTGCTTGAAAAAAATATTGTAAGAAATATTCAACAGTGCCTGTGCCGAATATGTCTTGCAGCCGTAGGTAGAGTCTTCCAGAATTCCTTTGTAGCCGTATTTTTGAAAGACAGCGTCCATTTCAAGCCAGATATCATCCTTTTCTGCTACTATGTCCACTTTGTGCCTGCACGTTTTATACAGTCTAATCCCTGTGTTATCCGGCTGTTCCCCGTAGATACACAGATTGTTGTAGTTTTGTCCAAACCATTCCACAATCATGAAGAAGAGAAACAGGACTGTTGTTTGAGTAGAGATATCGATTCCGGTGTTGGAAAGTCCCAATATTGTCTGTGATAGCTCGTCTATAGCGTTAGAGATGGCGTAAGGCAGATGGTCTTTTAGTTTTTCTTCATCCTCTCGTGAGCTGAAGGCATTTATCCCCTCTTCGATAGCTATGTGGCTGATGATCTTATAAAGCAGGTCACGTGCTGTCTGTTGCCAGATGGCATGGTGCCGATCCGTTGTCATCAGTTCCTGAAGCAGCTGATAGAATGGAGTGTTGTCTCGTTGAATTGCTTTACTTTTTCTCTGGAGGATGGTCAGCATATTCATAATACTCCAATTTTATTTTTTTTCTTGACATAAGCGCAGGAGGTTGTCAAATTAATTTTTAAGATTTTTTCACACCTGGTTGACATTCAGCTAATAAAAATAAATTATTTTTTAGCAGGATTATAAATACTCTTTAACAATTTTTTTATCTTGTTATTTTATACCTAAACAAAATTAAAGATACTTTTTGAATTTTGTTTAATTATAATACGGGACTGGAAAGGGGGTAAGGGGTAACAGAAGCATGGCGTAGCTTTTTTAGGTTTTGGGGAGCAGGTTTGTTTTTGGTTGCATCAATTTTAATACATTTTCTCCTGGTTGTCCTTGATATCTGTTTTCGGTCCAACGAATACATGGATGCGATGGAGGGGCGGCAGTGGTTGTTTTTATTAACAAAAAAACTAAAAAAGGAGTGCATGAAAATGAAAGGTAAGATGATTCTTGTTTTGGCGGCACTTTTGGTGAGTTCTTCTATGGCGTTTGTAGCTTCCGATGTAAAGGGCACCATCGATAACAAGGCCAATGTGGATGGTTCCACAAATGTTTTCATGGGTATCGCCAATGAGGCGAGAATGGGTTCTGTGGGCGTGACTGATTCCAAGGTATCCGGTAAGGTCAGCAACGATGCCAACATAAAGGGTTCGACGAACGTTGCCATGGGTATAGCGAACACCGCCAACATGGCTTCCGTGAATGTCGAGAATTCCGATGTCAAGGGCAAGATCAGCAATGATGCTACGGTGAAGAGTGCGACGAACGTTGCTATGGGTATAGCAAATACCGCTGATATGGCCTCTGTTGACGTTAAGTAACGGATTGTTAGCGATTTTTTTGCAATTTTAGTGTGATAAAAATGGGCAAGGGTCTGTGAGGGCCCTTGCCTGGTTCTGTATGGAGACCATAATGAAGGCGTTTATTGTTTTAGTGTCTTTTTTTGTTTTGTCGGTAGCCTCTTCGTTTTGTTTGGCTGATGATTTCGACGACAATATCTCCAAATATACCGATGATTCCATTAGTAAAAGCGATCAGGTCTTCCAGAACGAAAAGAATATCAGTTTTATAAAGATGAAGGCAAAAGGGGCTGCCAGTAGTGGTGGCGGCAGTAAGGCCAGCGTTACAGATACGGCTGCTGCAACAGGCGGTAATATAAATAGTGTGCTTGTGGGGGCTGGTTCAAAGATCAGGGATATATATATAATTGACGAAGGTCATGGGAAGAAGACCGTGGTAACGGATAAATAATAAACAAGAGGGGCGTTATGATGTATTTTAACAAGGGGAGAAGGTTTTGGCCGTTAATCGTGTTGTCTGCTTTTTCTGTTGGCGTCTTGTGAAGACCCTGCCAAGGTAGATGTGCAGATGTCCGAGACAGGGCCGCAGGTAAAGGTCACTTCATATACAAAGGCGCTGTCAGACCTGGGGCTTATGTCTTGAAATTTATGGTACCGGCGCGCTCAAGATACAGTCCAACCCTATTGGAGATAACACAGGCACATCTGGTTCCACCGGCGGCGAGATACCTCGTGACATCACGGAGATGATCAAGAGTTCATTGAACGCCATGGGAGGTAACGTGTTGTATATACCTTATGATCCCGCTTTTATTCAAAATAATATGGTTACAGGTTACTCAAGTTTTGATGCCAAGATGATACCTGATGTAGTGGTAACTGGTGGCATCACCGAATTTGACAGAGGACTTGAAACAAGAGGGAAGGGTAATGATGCCAGCATGGAGGCGGATTTCAACGTGTCCAAGCATCTTTCAAGCAAGGTGGGGTTTGATTACAGAGATGAGGACAAGACAGGCCTTTCTCGTATTACTCTGGATTTCAATCTCGTGAATTTCAAGACCATGGTAGGTATTCTCCGCATGAACACAACCAACAGCATCGAGGTGCACAAGGCCATGGCGGAGAAGGAGTTGGGCATCACCATTTTTGGGGCGTCTTTTGGCAGAAAAGGTTCCATCAAAAAGGTTCAGGGCCGCCATGCAGCCGTTCGTCTGCTGGTGGAGGCCAGTATGATTCAGATTGTTGGCAAGCATCTAGTGCTGCCTTACTGGAGATTGCTCGGTGATGACGCCCTGCCTGATGAGGTGGTGACCACTGCTTTTGCCAAGAGTTTTTACAGGATGTCCGAGCCGGACCGCATAGCCGCGGTGCAGGAATGGCTGTTTTTGCATGGCCATGATGTTCCTGTGAACGGTGTTATGGATCAAAGGACATTGAACGCCCTTCGTGCTTTCAACCCCAATGCCGGTCCATCGGTGGATATTGAGACTGCGACAAAAATATACATGAGTATCCCCATAGATAATAACGCCTATGCAAGAAGGCTGATGCTCGCAGGAGGTCAGGTGCCTGCGGGTGGGCCTGCAGTGATGCCTGATGTGGTGCCTTAGGCACAGGCTGCGCCAGTTCCTGCCCCTGTATCAGTGCCGCCGCAGTCAGTGGCAGTTGCTCCGGCTTCGGCTTCAGCTCCGGCAGCTGCAACGGCTTCAAAGGCCTCTACTCCACCTGCAGTCCGGGCAGCTTCACAGCCTACGCCTCGTCAGGCTTCAGTTGCGGCAGCCCCTGCTCCTCAGCCGGCTTCTGCCAGGCCTACCACTCAGAGTACCAGGGTAATCGGTTACCACTTCTTCTGAATCCTATTCAGGCAGCGATGTGATAGGCACTGCCCTGAAATTGGTCAATGAAAAGGCCGACGAGGTGGTAGCCAAGTTGTATCATGACTATTGTCGTCAACCCGAGTTGCCTGCTTCACATAAAAAGAAGGGAAAATGATATGAACAAGCCCATTACAGCTATTTTTTTGATAATCTTATGTTTTTCTACATATATAGGCTTTGCAGCAACAAAAAATAATTCGGAGACGAAGTCAAAGGAGAATGCCAAAACTATAATTGTATCGGCTGAGGGGTTGGTGGATGCCAATGCTGAGATATATAAAAAAGACAAGGGATTGATGATAGACGATCTCAGAAAGGATGCAAGACGTCAAATTATAGAAAAGGCAATTGGTGTATATGTAGATAGTTCAACTCTCGTAGAAAATTACACGTTAATCAATGATAGAGTGCTATCTAAAAGTCAGGGTTTAATCAAGGAAATAATAAAAGAAAGTGAACCATGGCTGGGTAAAGATGGTTTTATGCATATTTTGATGAAGGCTGAGGTGTATATAGGTGATGTTAAAAGTGCCATTCAGGATCTGTCAAAAGAGCGTCGTATATCAATAATCAAAGAACAAGGAAATCCAAAGATAGCTGTTCGTATTTTCGTCAAGGATGCTGAAAGAAGTGCAGACAATATCAAAGAACGTTCAAGTGTGACTGAAAATGTCTTGAAGGAACATATAAAGGGTTTCGGCTACACGGTATGGTCAGACGATACCAATTCCATGAATAAACAGTCCGATTTTCTCATAGAAGGTGAGGCTAAATTCCAGAAGTTGAGTCATGTATTACCTGCATCCGGCGTGAAAATAGAGAAGTTCGTGCTGACTTCCTGGAGTGTCAAGTGTATCAATACGCATACAGGTGAGGAGATATATTTCAACAATAAAGTTCCTCAGAAAAAGAGTTGGAATTCCGAGGATGCTGCTGTCGAGGAGATAGGCATAATGATCGGCTCTGAATTTTCCAGGGATTTTTTTTGCGGAGCATCTGCAGCAGCCCAGCCGTATCTATCAGCTGAAGCTTGTCGGGCTGCATGATTACGATACAGCCGAACTCTTTAAGAAGGAGTTTATCGGGCTTCGCAACATACTGAATGTGGATTTTCGAAACTTTCAGGCCAATGGGCCATCGCTTTTCGAGATCGAGTTTGCTGGTCTGCGCGGCAATTTCAATACAGTGGTGAACGAGGGCATCGTCAAGCCTCTAAATGCCAAGGTGGGTGCCAATACCTTTCGTCTTACTTCCTCCCATGGTGATGTCATAGAGATTACCTATGCCGGCAAGGGCAAGCAGGAGCTTTTGAAGGCCATGGAAGAGATGCCGCCTGCATCTCTTGTGCAGGCTAGTCCGGAGCGTCTAAAGGAGGTGGCGAAGTCTCCTGATGCCAAAAAGAAAGTGGAGACTTTGACGGCTCAGGTCTCGAGTGGACTGCCTGCAGCGTCTGGTTCTGGAAGGGATGCAGTGAAGAATTTTTGATGTGATTAAAGCTATTATAGTGAGCATTGTTGACCCAAAATTTTATTCCAAGGAGAAGTGTTATGAAAAAGGCAAGTTTTTTTGTGGATTTGTCTGGCGTTGTTGTTGGCTGGTTGTGTGCCGCCACAGTCAGCCTCGGATACGGCCAATCAGCAGGCGGACAAAATGATGTATCAGCCCATTTCCTACGTCAATGCATCGAAACCAGGCCCTGCACTTGTGGTCATTCCAGGCGAAATCAAGAGCAATAACGCTACGTTTACACAAAAGGTGAGCAGCAACAATGTTGCTGATTATGCGGAGTTGGAGCTGGGTAAGGCCAATTTCAAAATATTGGAGCGGGCTGACCTTGGGCCTATGCTGGATGAGATTAGGTTGGCCGTGAATATGGGGGACCCCAATGCCTTACAGAAGTTCAAGAAGGGTAAGTTCAAATCCACTCAATGGTTCGTGAAATTCGATATTTTGAAGGCCGAGCCCGTAGCCCAGGCTTCCCAAGGTTTTAACGGCGCTGTGTTGGGTTCTATTGCCGGCGCTCTGATAGGCGGCAGGGGAGGCGCAGTGACCGATACATCGGTTTCATCGGTTCGCGCCGAGGATGCAGCAGGTGTGTGGATTATAGGAATGCGCTACAAGATATTGAATGCCAATACCAGTGAACAGGTGGCCACAGGTTACTTTGAGGATAAGATGGAGCTGAATGCCGGTTCCACAAGCGTTTTGGGCATATCTCAGTCTCAGCAAAAGACTATGACGTTGGATACCATGGTGCAGAGATTGGTGCAAAAGTGTGTGGCAGAGATAGACAGCCGGAATAAATGATGACGATCTTGTAAAAAGCCGCCAACCGTTTGCAATAAATAATCCTTTCAGATTTTGTTATGCCGATCCTTTAGAGATGCGTCAACTGACCTGTCCCCAAAGGCACATTTGGTGACGTTAGAAGGAATGAGGTGTTAAAGAAGCTCTGTTTTGTGTTTACGTGTTGCCTTTGGGGCTTGATTGCCCCTTGGGTCATGGCTGAAGATGTTGTCTCCGATTCCTTGGCTGCGGCCAAGCGATTGGTGGTTCTGGAGGTGCGTGACGAGACAGGAAGTCCTGATTGGCGCAATCAATTGATCGCCTTGGGTATAGCCAATCTGGTGGCCACAGAGCTTTATAACACGGGACATTATGCGCCCATCGAGGAAAAGCCCGAGATATTGCGGGAGTTAAACGATCTTCAGGCACTGAGTTGGTTAAATAAAGGCGCCGATATCGTTGTAAATGACATCCCTCGCGCCGAACCACCAAAATTGACAGAAGGAGAGACAGTTAAGGCGTCAGCCGAGGCATCGAGTAGTGAGGCCAGTGGTCAATCGAGTGATACGGACAAGCGAAATGGGCAGTTAAAAGATACAAGCCAGGAATGTACGCAAGGTGAAAGGCCGGTGTCTTTGTTTGAACGCTTTGGTTGCGACGCAGTGGCTCGAGTGGTCGTGAAGAATTTCAAGCAACGTCGAGTGCGCAGCATCGGTTTTATCTCAGGTGGTAGTACTACCGTAGGGTTGAATGTGGAGGTCTCTGTGGAGGAGAGGGATGGCGGATTTTATCGTGGCGTTGGCAGGGGCGAAGGCACTACCACTGCCATGGCTGCCATGTTTGAGATTCGGGAAAATCGTATATCGTTTGACGAGACCACAGTAGGCCAGGCCACTCAAAAGGCCGTCAGAGAGGCGGTGGTCAATCTATGCAAGGTGGATAAGTAGAATATGGGAATTGTGTTTAGAGATATCGGCAGAATAAGGGAAATCACAGCGTTATGGCCGTTTTTTGTGTGGCTGTTTCTGATGTCTGGTTGTGCCGCCACCTATGTGCAGGACGATTCCACATCCAAGACACAACCTGCGTTGGTAACTACACCGTTATCTGCCTACAGCGGGCCCAAGACGGTTGTGGCTGTGTTACCCCTCGGTCTTTCGGAACAGGCGGCCAAACGCTATCCGCGTCTTTTGGACAAGTCTGTGGGTATGGGTATTCACAACATGGTGGTGGAGGCCATGTATGACAGCAATCGTTTTACATTTGTGAAAGAAAAGCCGGAGATTATCAAAGATGTGATGAATCGGCAGTGGATGAGTTCAGCCGGGATGGTGGATCAGGGGACGGCTGTGGAGATGGGACGTATGTTGGGCGCTAAAAAGGTGATATACGGTGAGGTCTATGACTATGCCGAGGGAGGAGATGGCCTTGGCCGACGATATATCTGCCTTGGCCCATGTGCTGCCTCGCATGAATTATCCCAGCATGGTTGTGACGGTTGCACAAAAGGCCATGACCAGCGAGATGGGAGGTGTGCAGTTGAATGTAGGGGCAGCGGAGCAGACTATAGTTCAGATTTTGAGTGAAAAGGGCTTTCGTATTGCGGAACCTTCGGCCCTTGAGGCGGAAAGGCTGCGGCAGGTGGCCATGGCTGCTCAATCCGGTGCAGGCGTCCTTGCACAGGCACGAGAGGCTGCCTCTCATCTGGCCCAGCTCATGGTGACATGCCAGCTGGTTATGCAGGACAACGGCCCTGCTCCGTATAATCCGCGCATTCATTCTTATGGCGCATTTCTCACCGCCAAGCTCTATGAGACCAGTACAGGACGCATGTTGGCCACTGCATCCGCCGATGCCAATGTGCCCAACATCAGTTTTGCTCAAGGGGCGCTCAAAGCCTCTCAGGAGGCAGCCAAAAAACTGGCAAATGATCTTTCGTCCAAGGTTGTGAAGGTCTGGTTGGATGCCTGTTACAACGAGCATGAGGTTTCTTTGATAGTGGAAAACATCTCGTTCGATGAAGTGGCCTCGCTTCAGGCCGGTTTGTCCGGCTTGCGCGGTGTTTCCCGCGTAAATAAAAAAGGCTTTTTACAGAACAGGGCGGAACTGCTTATAGGTTGGAAGGATTGCAATACACAAAGACTGGCAGAGATTATTTCTACCTCTGTGCCTCTCCTTAAAATCAGCGAGGTGCAGGGCAATACAATACGGGCGAGCTACGGAATGAAGACCGCAACCAGTAAAAAGGGGAGGTAATTATGCGCAATATTGTACTGTTATTGTTTGCTGTATGTGCAGTGATACCCTTTTACTTCATGTGGGGCGAAGCAGGTGTATATGAACAACCCCTGACCTTTTCTTCTCCCCGTTTTGCAATAGTGGATCTCACTGCATACGCCCACTCGGAAAAGACAATTTTGACCGTCAGTGGAAACGTGGAAAACCAGAGCCAGAGTCTGGCCAAGGGATATGTGATAATCTATCTCAAAAAAGGTGGAGACGTGATTCTTGCATTGGAAACATCCGTTAACAGCGGCGCTCCATTCGCCCATGGCACAAAGGGGTATTTTGAGACATCCGTCAATCTCACCAATCTGAGCCAGCGGCCGAATAATATTCTTGTGGAGTTTGTAGATAGGTAATACAGAAAAATTCTCATTTTTTTGAGCCTCCTCGTAGAACTAATTGACATTGCTGTCAACGAGTGTTACTTTCTTTTAAGAGTTTTTATAGTGGCATGCTCGTAACTTATTTCGCATAGTCTCGTTCAGAGACGGAAAGGAGGCATCATGTCCCGCAATCTTTATCTCTCCGACCTGAATCCCACCCTTGACAGACGCAGTTTTCTCAAGGCCTGTACCATGGCCGCCGCTGCATTGGGTCTTTCCTCCGAGATGGTCCCTCAAATCGTGGAAGCGGCTGCATCTCCGCAAAGACCACCTGTGGTCTGGCTGCATTTTCAGGAGTGCACCGGCTGCACCGAGGCCCTGTTGCGCGCCTCGCATCCGGACATAGCCCGTTTGATTCTGGATATCATCTCGCTGGACTACCATGAGACGGTCATGGCTGCGGCAGGACGTCAGGCCGAGACCTGTCTGCACGATACCATCACCAAGTATGACGGCAAGTTTGTCTGTGTGGTGGAAGGCGCTATTCCCACCAAGGACGGCGGTGTCTATTGCAAGATCGGAGGCCGCACAGCTCTTTCCATTCTCAAAGAGGTGGCGCCCAAGTCGGCTGCCATCATCGCCATAGGCACCTGCGCTACATATGGCGGTGTTCAGGCAGCGGCTCCAAATCCCACGGGTGCTGTGGGTGTTAACAGTATCATACATGACAAGCCCATTATAAATATCTCCGGTTGTCCTCCTAATCCCATCAATTTTCTGGGCACGGTTCTGCACTTCCTCACCTTCAAGCGTCTTCCCGAAACCGATCAATTGGGCAGGCCGCTTTTTGCCTATGGCCGTAAGATACACGACCACTGTGAGCGTCGCGCCCATTTCGATGAAGGCAGGTTTGTAGAGCAATTCGGGGACGAGGGCCATAAAAAAGGCTATTGTCTGTATAAAGTGGGCTGTAAAGGCCCTGAAACCTATGCCAATTGCCCTGCTGTGCGCTTTAACGATGTGGGCGTATGGCCTGTAAGTGTTGGTCATGGCTGCGTTGGCTGCACGGAGCCCAATTTCTGGGATACCATGACACCGTTTTATGAAAGGCTGCCAAGTGTGGCTATACCTGGAGACAGAGGCGCTGTTTCCAGCGCAGAGTCCGCCGGCAAGACGATTTTGGGTGTAGCGGCAGCTGCCATAGGCGTACATGCTGCCGTTGGTATCGGCAAGAGATTGGGTAAGGGTGGGGCTTCTTGTTGTGCCAAGCCCGCTTCTTCTCTCAAGGGTTCAGATGAAAAGAGCAAGGAATGAGGAGGTGAAATATGGCTACAAAGATCACAGTCGATCCAATCACTCGAATAGAGGGGCATCTGCGCATCGATGCAGAGGTTGCTGATGGACAGATAAAAAACGCATGGTCATCAGGTCAGATGTGGCGTGGCATAGAGAATATACTGCAGGGCCGGGATCCAAGGGATGCGTGGTTATTTACTCAGCGCATCTGTGGCGTGTGCACCACCGTACATGCCCTTGCTTCGGTGCGCTGCGTGGAAAACGCCCTGGGCATGGAGATACCCCTAAACGCCCAGTATATTCGCAATCTCATTGTTTCTATTCATGCACTTCACGACCACATAGTGCATTTCTATGTGCTTTCCGCACTGGACTGGGTGGATGTGGTCTCCGCCCTGCAGGCAGACCCCAAAAAGACCGCTGCCTTGGCATCCACTCTTTCTGAATGGTCCAACAACAGTCCAGAGCGTTTCAAGGCCGTACAAGCCAAGGTCAAGGCCCTGGTGGACAGCGGTCAGTTGGGTCCGTTTGCCAATGCCTATTGGGGACATGCTGCCATGCACCTTCCACCGGAGGCCAATTTGATGGCGGTCTCTCATTATTTAGAGGCATTGGATTATCAGAGAAAGGCCACTCAGGCACTGGCTATTCTTTCCGGCAAAAACCCGCATATACAAAACCTTTCCGTGGGTGGCGTGACTGCTGCCATCAATCCAGCCAATGAGGCGACCTTGAATATGGAGCGGCTCTACTGGGTGAAACAACTACTGGAGGAGGTAAGCGGATTTGTGAAGCAGGTCTATCTGCCGGATGTAATAGCAGTGGGTGCCCTTTACAAGGACTGGTTGCAATACGGGGCCGGTGTCACAAATTATCTGGCGGTGCCGGATATGCCTTTGGATACCAAGGGCGAGCGTTTCGACCTGCCGGGAGGAGTGATATTCAATGCCAATCTGGCATCGGTCAAGGAATTCAAGAGCTTCAATGACCCATTTTTCAAGGATAATGTGGTGGAATGCATAGCACGCTCCTGGTATAAGGGCGACTGGACCAAGCATCCGTTTGAAGAAGACACTGTGCCCAACTACACGGATTTCAATGAAAACGGCAAATATTCGTGGCTCAAGGCCCCGCGTTTTCAGGGCCATCCCATGCAGGTGGGGCCGCTTGCACAGGTGTTGGTGGGTTATGCCGTAGGTCATGAACTTACCAAAAAATATGTGGATGATGCCCTGTCCAGGGTCAGCACATTGGCTGGCACACAGGTGGGCCCGAATGTCCTGCATTCCACTCCGGGAAGACACCTGGCGCGTGCAGTTCGCACCGCTATGCTTGCGGACCTTGCCTTAAAACATTGGGAGCTTTTGGTTGACAATATCGGTAAGGGCGACCTGGCCATCTTCAATCCTCCCACATTCCCAAAGGGAGAGCAGCGTGGCTTTGGCTTCCATGAGGCCCCGCGAGGTGCTCTGTCCCACTGGATCGTGATTCAGGACGGTCGCATCAAGAATTATCAGTGTGTGGTGCCTTCTACCTGGAATGCAGGCCCAAGGGATGAAAAAGGCCTGTTAGGTCCGTATGAGGCATCTTTGGTGGGTAACCCTGTGGCCGATTCAGAAAAGCCCCTGGAGGTTTTGCGCACCATTCACTCCTTCGATCCGTGCATTGCCTGTGCCGTTCACATGTTGGAGCCAGAAAGGGGTGAGGTGTCGCGAGTCAAGGTGTTATAGGCCAGAAAGGAGGCAGCTATGCTGTACGAAAAACGAGAAGCGTGGAGTGTGCTTTTACGGTTTTATCACTGGGCCTTTGCCCTTTCCATCGTGTTTCTGGTGGTGACAGGGCTTTACATACATGCACCATGGACGAGTACGCAGCTGGAGACTGTGCGCACCTTTCCCATGGCATATGTACGTTATCTGCATTTTTTGGCTGGGTTTGTATTTACCGCGGCCCTGCTGGTGAGATTTTATCTGTTGATTTTTGGCAACAGGCAAGAGAAATTCTGGAATGCAGCGCCTATTACGCCTTCAAATATCGTAAATTTTTTCAAGACGATAGCGTTTTATCTCTACATCGGTAAAAAAGACCATAGATTGGGGCATAACGCCCTGGCTTTCACCATTTATGTAGTGGTATTTTTAGTGGCTATCTGTCAGATCATCACCGGTTTTTATATGTTGTATCCTGAATCCGTTTTCTGGCAGACGTGGGGACTCAAGTTATTTGGCACTCAGCAGCAGGCCAGGTTTTTGCATAATATATTTATGTGGTTTTTCATGCTCTTTGCGATGATTCATGTGTACCTGGTGGTCTGGAATGAAAATATGGCACCTGAGGGCATGATCTCTTCTATATTCAGCGGAGACAAGTTCGTGGAGAAGTCTTGAAGAAAAATTTCCTTGCATCTTGAGGGAATTTGTAATAAATTTAACCGCTGATGTTTTGGAGAGGTGCCCGAGAGGCCGAAGGGGCACGATTGGAAATCGTGTGTGCGTCTAAACAGCGTACCGTGGGTTCGAATCCCACCCTCTCCGCCAGCCTCTTATTCGTCATCTTCGTTTATGTTTTTTATTTCATTTTGGTAGCCGGGTCCCGCGCAACAATACCCTGTGAACTCCGCCAGGTCCGGAAGGAAGCAACGGCAGCAGTAAGTATTGTGTGCCGCGGGGGTGCCTGGCTATCTTTCTATTTTATCTGAATATCTGTGAGTTACAGGGAATCTTCTGCCGTATCCAAATGCCTTGCCGCTTATTTTTGGTCCAAATGGTGCCTGGCGTCTCTTGTATTCGCTGCGGTGCAGCATGGTTATGATGCGTTTTACCGTGGTTGCATCAAATCCCTTGGCGATTATCTCTTCCATGGATGTCTGTTTCTCTATGTATTCTTTCAGAACGGCATCCAGGATTTCATACGGCGGCAGGTCGTCCTGATCTGTTTGATTGGGCCTTAGTTCCGCTGTGGGGGCCTTGGTAAATATGCGTTCTGGAATGACTGGAGTGTTTTTTGAGCCGTTTGTCGCCCAGGGTCGCCCCAGGCTGTTTACATACCTTGCCACGCTATAGACTCGCATCTTCGGCAGATCTGCAAGCAGTGCATATCCGCCTACCAGATCGCCGTAGAGTGTACAATAGCCTACCGCTAATTCTGTCTTGTTTCCTGTTGCAAGTACCATGTGGCCAAGTCTGTTTGATACAGCCATAAGCATGGCCCCTCGAATGCGGGCCTGTAGATTTTCTTCCTCCAAGCCCTTTGGGCCGAGTTCAAACACAGGTGCAAGTGTGTTTTTGTATTCATAGAATACAGAGGTTATGGGCAATGTAATGGTTTTGATATCGAGATTCTCTGCCAGAATCGTAGCATCTTCGATGCTCTCTTTGGATGTGAACTCCGATGGCATGAGGACTCCCAGGACATTTTGTGGCCCCAGGGCATGCACTGCAATGGCTGCTGTCAGAGCTGAATCTATGCCCCCACTTAGACCTATGACAACGCGTTTAAAGCCGCAGCGCGCAGTATAGTCTTGCAGTGATAATACCAGCGCCTTGAATATGACTTCGTCCGTATTTATGGATATGGCAATCTTCGTGTCAGGTGCTGACAACAGATAGGGTTCATGTGAGCTCACTTCAACACACGCCAGTCCTTCTTTGAACTCGCCGACATGACAGTGAATGCTGCCGTCAGGAGAGACCGCCATGCTGCTGCCGTCAAAGACCAGAGAGTCCTGGCCGCCCACCTGATTCACATAGAGGAACGGCCTCGAGTATTTGTGAGCCAGGTGTTTTAACAGCCTGATTCTGAACTCGGGTTTTGTATAGTCAAATGGAGAGGCTGCGATATTGATATAGATGTGGGGCGATGTACTGGAAAGCTGTGCCAATGGGTCGGTCCGATACATTCTGTGCTGAAAGAAGTTAACATCGTTCCAGATGTCTTCACAGATGGTGAGTCCGATACGCAGCCCTTTTAAGAGAAGAGGGGCTGTGGACTCCGCTGGTTCGAAGTAGCGTGCCTCGTCGAAGACATCGTAGTTGGGCATAAGGGTTTTAGAGACTGTAGCCTGAATAAACCTGTCATGGAACAGGATGGCACTGTTTCTGAATGGTCTTCCGATTCCTTCAGTATTGATCGTGGGACAGCCGCAGATTACGGCGATTCCAGTCACTGCGTTCACCAAGTTATTCAGGCTGTGCTCACATGCCTGCACAAAACCCTTCTGATACAGTAGGTCCATGGGTGGATAACCACAGATGGAGAGTTCTGGAAACACCACCAGGTCACAGCCATATTCTTTGGCGCGTTGAATGTATGTAAGTATGAGTTGTGCGTTTCCTTCCATGTCTCCTATGGTGGGATTGATCTGCGCAAGACCGATTTTCATTTAAAAGCTCCTAGTGCAGTCCATGTTTTTTGAGATAAATGCGAATGGCGGTGATGGCCGCCGGTGTCACGCCGGATATACGGGACGCCCTGCCCAGGCTGTCGGGCTTCTGATTGGTGAGTTTTTGGCGTATTTCGCTGGAAAGTCCTGGTATCTCGGCATAATTCAGGTCGGTAGGGAGGGTGAGGTGTTCCCATCTGCGAAATGCCTCGGCTTCCTCCATCTGCCTTTTGACATAACCTGCGTATTTGACCTCTATCTCCAGTTGAGCCAGGATATCGGCGCCCATGTCTTTCAATGCAGCAGCATGGTCGGATTTGGATGACAGCAATTCCAGAACCTCGGTTATACCGATTTCAGGCCGCCTGAGCAGGTCTTCCAGTCTTATTGCCTGAGATACGGCAGGGCTTCCTTTTGTCTCCAACCATGGATTTATCTCGCGGGGTGTGAGATGCAGCTCTTGCAGTATAGCCCGTGCAAACTCGCATCGATTGCGTTTTTTTTCAAAGACGGACCATGCCTCATGGGACAGCAGGCCTATGGTCCTTCCTATTGTTGCGAGCCGCTGATCAGCATTGTCTTCCCGCAGCAGCAGTCGGTATTCAGCACGGGACGTGAACATGCGATAGGGTTCTTTGGTGCCCTTGGTGACCAGGTCATCGATGAGTACACCTATATATGCCTGAGAGCGGTCAAGGATGACCGGTGGTTTCCCTTGTACGAGCCCTGCAGCATTGATGCCCGCCATCAGCCCCTGAGCGGCTGCCTCTTCGTAGCCGGATGTGCCGTTTATCTGGCCGGCAAAAAAAAGGCCGTGCACCAGGTGGGTTTCAAGGGTCGGTTTAAGCTGTAGTGGATTGGAATAGTCATATTCTATGGCATAGCCTGGTTTCATTATTTCAGCCTGCTCCAATCCTTCTATGCTGCGCACCATTTGCCATTGCACATCGATGGGCAGGCTGGTGGGAATGCCATTGGGATATATCTCCACAGTGTCCAGCCCTTCCGGCTCCAAAAATACCTGATGCCGTTCCCGTTCCGGAAAACGAAAGACCTTGTCCTCGATGGAGGGGCAATATCTGGCCCCTATGCCTTCTATGATGCCAGCAAACATGGGAGACCTGTCCAGGTTGGAACGGATGATTTCATGGGTTCTGGCATTGGTATAGGTGATATAGCAAGGCCGTTGGGGCAGTTCAATGGAGCTAGTGGAGAATGAAAAGGTAGGAGATGGGTCGTCGCCTGATTGTATCTCCAATCTGTCAAAGCGAATGGATCGGGCATTTAATCGAGGAGTGGTTCCTGTTTTGAGCCGACCGATTTCAAATCCCAAGTCCTTCAAAGACCTGGCAAGACGGTTGGAGGGTGGGTCTCCCATACGGCCTGCTGGAAATCGCTCGAGGCCTATGTGAATCAGGCCGTTTAGAAAGGTACCTGTGGTTACTATCACTGTCTTTCCATAGATCTCTTCGTGAATAGTGGTTTCCACGCCTTGCACTCTGTTGTCTTTTACCAAAATTCTGCCTGCCATGGCCTGATATAAGTCGAGATTTGGCTGGTTCTCCACCACCGACTTCATGCGAAGGCTGTAGCGCAGCATATCGGTCTGGGCCCGAGTGGCACGCACGGCAGGGCCTTTGGAGGTGTTGAGCCTGCGAAATTGTATGCCTGTAGCATCGGTGTTTCGGGCCATTTCACCCCCAAGGGCGTCTATTTCCTTGACCAGATGGCCCTTGGCCAGGCCTCCGATGGCAGGATTGCAGCTCATGGCCCCTATTTTGTTTAGATCGATGGTCAAAATTAGGGTGCTTGCACCGAGCCTTGCAGCGGCCAGGGCGGCCTCGCAGCCCGCGTGTCCAGCGCCTATCACAATTACATCATATTTTTTGGGGAATATGGACATAGATCTCTTGAATGGGTATTGAAAGTGTGAAATAGTCTAAAAGTATTCTGAAAATCTTGAATATAATCTCATAAAACGGCATCTTAATAGATTTTTTAATTGATGGGAAGCATTCCGGCTCAAGTGTCTGCGCTTCAGGAGATCAATATGTCCCATTTGCTTCAACAGATTCAGGCCGCTGTAAAATATGTCGAAAGTCGTCAAAATGCCGATGGGGGTTTTTGTTTTTATCGCTATGAGGACTGGGGGATAAGCGAATCCAACATTCCGGATACCTTTTATGGCCGTGGCTGCGTTGTCGCTTGCCGGCCATACTATCCCTAATAGAGACCTGGTAAGCAGATTTTTGCATGCCCTTGCACCTTCGGACGGTTGTTTCCCTTCAATTACAAGCGGGTGGTGCTTTTTGAATGCCATGAGGCTGTTGAATGAGCCGTTGGATATTTCGCCCAGGGCATGGCTGTACGATGAAATGCGTGGTCTGGAGGATGCCTTGACGCACGGCAGGCAAATGGAGTGGTCTGGTGCGCTCAAGGATATGGGCAGGCTTCTGGAACTGTGTAATCTGTATGGAGTTGACTGCAATTTGAATGGATTGAGACAGGTTGTCCTAAATCTGCAATGGCCTTCCGGTGGTTATGGATGGCCTGGAGCAAACCTGCTTGACACAGAAGCGATCGTTCGTATTTACGCGTTGCTGCATTGGAAATTACAGCGTTCTATGTTGAAGTATGCGCATATGTGCGAGAATGAAAATCTCGGTTTCACCCTCGCACCCGAGGCCAGCAATGCCACCCTTGCAGTGTTGAGGGCAGGATTGCATATCGTACATTTTTTTGGGGAGCGTTTGCGATACGAACGTGTCCTTTTGCGGTATATTCTGACATGTCAGACAGGCAAAGGAGGTTTTGCCCGTGTGCCAGGCGCCCTTGCCGATATGGAAAACACATACATCGCATTTGAATGTTTACGGTATCTCGGGCAGCTTTAACCTCTTGATTTAGCCTGAGCCTTCAGGGTAGGTGTAATAGGCCATGATCCAACCTTTTCTGCCATTGGGAAGCCGAATGTAATACCAGTCCTGGTAGGTGCCGAGTACTTGCAGCCTTTCGCCATACATTGCCTGTTCAACGACAGGGAAATCCTCACTCGGGCCTGACCTTACATTTAACAACTCAGTGTTTACAATGACAAAATCGAACGGAGGGGCGTCCATTTCCCATGGAGAAGGCAGGTCGTCCGGTTCTTCTACAACTACGTAACCTCCATATGTGGGGCGATAGTAGATGCCGGCATATGTGTAATATTCCACCCCTTCCCACATGAAGCTGGTGCAACCGAAAGGCAGTGTGGTTACCACGATACCAGGAGGCGGGACAAACCAAATAAACCCGTCGCGCATCTTTTTATAAAAGCGGCCTTCGTGATTGAAGTACAGTTGATTTCTTACAAAAACCCTGTTGTGCCCGGCAGGCAGCTCCCTGTAAAAGCTCATGCCGCGAGTCGGATATATCCTTTCGCCTACAATCGGTCTGTTTGGTGGTCTGTGGAGTGGTGTGCGATCTATTCCGCGGTCATCCCTGATATTTTCATGATACCTGATCTCCCTTCTCTCCTGAATGTGCCGGTCGCGTGGTTCAAAGGCAGGTTTTATCAGGGTATTGTCGTTTCTATTGGCGTCGAATGGGTTGTTGCTGGAGATATTCGGCCTGTCGGGTCGATGATCCTTCATATCCCTGTCGGCAATGGATGGCTGTGGCTGGAATGCATTCCTGTCAGGGTGTGGCGTCCTCTCCAGCAGGCCGGGTCTGTTTCCGCTGAAGTCTTCGCGCGGTTGAGGTTGAGTTACATCGGCAGGCCGGAAATGCCTTTCCTGTTGCACCGGCCTGTTTATCGTCACAGGTGGAACTGGTTGCTGTTCGATAGCGGGTGAATGAAGGGGTTTGGCGGTTTCAACATTATAAACAGGGGTATTGGTCGAATGCCCTTTGCGAACCATGTCTGTTTTCTGTTCATCATCGTCTGTCGGCCCTTTCTCGGAAGAGACGGTATTTTGCCCATGATTTCCCTGAATAACACCTCTGTCCCAGGCATAAAGGACCGGCGTATAAAAAGACAAGGAAATCAGAATGAATACAATGAGTGAATACCTAAAAATGGTTTTCATGGTTATATGCCTCAATGCGGTAGCTGCATCATGATATGCCAACCGTAACGCGACCAGTATCCTGCGCAATGTGAATTATAATGCGGTTATCTCCAGAGAATCCGAAAAGACCTCTATTCCAAGGTGTTCCGCTGCTTCCATAGCTTTTTTATCCACCATCGGTGATATTATGATCAAGCGGTTTGCCTTTTTCCCATGTAATTTTTCATAAAAGCGGGCCTTGCGTTCAAAAATATACACATCTGACTTGCTCATGGAAGATTTCAGCTCGCATAGAATCAACGTGCCGTTTTTGATGATAACATCCAGTTCCACCTGATCCGGTTTTCCAAAAACAAACCCTGTGTCATCATATTCGACTACATTCAATATAGTGACGCCAAAGTTTTCTTCCAAAATCCCTGCCAGAGCCTTTCTGAAGGTGTTTTCACTTTGCATGCCCCATCTGGCGCCCAGCGCTCCGATAGTCCTGTCAATCTTTTTGCTGACAGCCATTATCTCGTCATGGACTTTGTCAAATTCCCTTCTGCTTTCTTCCCACTTTTTATTATTTTCTTCCCATTGTTTTTTTAAGGCAGCCCAATTTTCTTTCCATTTTTTATCGTTTTCTTTCCACTTTTTATTATTTTCTTCCCATTTTTTATCGCTTTCTTCTCTCATTCGCTGAAGTTCAGCCATCATCTGGTCAAATCTGGACTCTGTCACGGGTTTTGGCATAAAATATTCACTGAGCATACGAACGAGTGTATTGCGTACCAGTGGGTCGCGTTCTATGGCACGTGTAACCTCGTCAAGCAATAATTCTCGTTCCATTGTGAGCCTCCGTTGTGATATCTTGTCAACTCATCGGGTACTGTTGTCGAGCAACCTTTTCTTGACACAAAAACATTTCATCAAGTAGTTTCTGGTGAGTTTATTTTAATCATGGTTATGAATTTAAGCTATATAATCTTATCATGAAAAGTGACATAAAAATATTGCACGTGGAGACAGGGCGCAGTCTTTATGGCGGGGCCTTGCAGGTCAAGTATCTGCTGGAGGGGTTGACAAGGCATGGAATATCGAACCTGCTGGTCTGTCCTGTGAATGCGGCCATAGCGGGCGCTGTACCTGCTGATGTCATTGTGTATGAAAGGCCCTTTGCCGGAGAGCTGGACTTTCGGTTGCTGGGCGGTATCATGAAGGTTTTGCGTCAGGAGCGGCCGAATCTCGTGCATGTGCACAGCCGTCGGGGGGCGGATATTCAGGCAGGTCTTGCGGCGTGGTTCTGCGGCATTCCTGCCATTTTAACGCGCAGAGTGGACAATCCGGAGCCTGCTTTGCTTGGCAAGAAAGGTCGCAGTCTTTCTGCCCTTGCACGATTCAAATATGGTTTGTATCAGCGCATAGTGGCCATCTCTCATGGTATAGAGCAAGTGCTGCTAAATGAGGGTGTGCCCGCATCGAGAGTTGTATGTGTGCTCAGCGCTGTGGACACGCAGCTCTATGTGCCTTGCGAAGATGACATGGAAGGGGAGCGGGCATGGTTTTTACATGAGTTTGGTCTGACCAGTGAGCAGCTTGCAGTGGGCATGTCGGCGCAGTTCATAGAGCGCAAGGGTCACAGATACCTGGTGGAGGCGGTATCTCTCCTTGTATCCGAGTTTCCGAATCTCAGATTGCTCCTCTTCGGCAAGGGTGCGCTGGAGGATGAGATCAGACGTCTGGTTCATGTCAGGGGATTGAAGGAATACTTCATTTTTGCGGGTTTTCGCAGGGATTTGCCTCGTATTTTGCCCCATCTGGCCATTTTGGTGCACCCTGCGCTAATGGAGGGCCTGGGTGTCTCGCTTCTTCAGGCGGCATCCTGTGCAGTGCCCATAGTAGCCTGCCGTGCCGGCGGAATGCCGGAGGTGGTGCGGCATGAAAAGACCGGTTTGCTTGTGCCTTCTGGTGATGTGCATGAATTGGCGCAGGCCATAAGGATTCTGCTGCGCCAGCCGGAAATGCGACTGGCAATGGGTGAGGCAGGCCGCAGGCTGGTGTGCGAGGAATTTTCTATCGAAAGAATGGTGCAAGGCAATCTGAAGGTATATGAGGATATTTTGAATAGTTTGTAGAGGCAACCCCATGTGGTTGCTCAAATAATCAGGCGGTCACATTCAGCAGAATGCCTTTCATCAATTCTTTGAAGGCCGTTTTGATGCGCAGCATCTCTTCTGAAGGAATCTGCCTTATGACCTTGTTGGTGTCTTTGTCGATCACATCCACCACGATTTCGTCGCTTTTGTTGTCCACACGAAAGGATATGCGGGTGTTCAGAAGCTCCATGTCCTTTTGAATGGACATGACTGCCTCTTCCGTCTCCTTCAGGCCGACTTTGCCCCTGAATTCAGCGACGGCGGTCATGTCTGCCATGTTCTCTGCCTTTTGTGAAACGGTTTTGTCTGTTGGGTGGTGTGGGTTTGCTGCAGTCGAGTCCCGTTCTGGATTTGCAGGTCTGGCCTGGCTCGCCGTTATATCTGTCTGCATCCTTGCATCGATGGTAAGCATAATCATCTCTCCATTCTGTCAGGGCGGATAATGATTCGCTCTGACTATCAGGCCTTTTTATCGAGCAATGTCCCTCGCATCAGCTCTTTGAAGGCCATCTTGATCTTCAGAAATTCCTCTGGCGGAATCTGTCTTATGACCCTGTCGGTTTTTTTGTCTATGACCTGTACCACCATTTCCTTACTCTTTTCATCGAATTTGAATGTAAAGCGCGTGGTAGGGGTATCAGGCAGTTTCTTTTGCAGGTCTTCAATGTCCTGCTGTGTCAGTTTTTTCTGAGGCTCGGCCCTGTTGTTTTTGAAGGCCGTCGTCTTTTTCTCTGTAGTGTCGGTTCTGATACGTTCGTTGGCAGTGCTGGCCTGCTGTCCTTTTATGGTGACTTCATCGGGTTTGACGGCGGTTTGGCCGGTTTCAGTGGTACCTCTTGCCTTGTCGAAGGCCGCAGCTTCCCTTTGTGCGGTCTCTTTTGCCGAAATTTCCTGATTGCCGGCTGTTTTTACCGCTTCTTCCCGTATCGTTACAGGCGCCTGGTGAAAGGCGTCGTCTATTTGAGTGGAAGCCGATTGTATCAACATGGTTTCAAGTATCCATACTTAAAAATACCTGCTTTTCGCAGGGTTTGCATGAACTATAGCTCTGAATGGCCTTTTTGCCCTGTTCCAGTTGCCGCATGTGTATGGCGAGCTCATCGCGCTGCTTCTGCAGCATGGTCAGTATGTTTTCCTGTTGCTCTATGAGAAACTGCACGCGTTGAGCGTATTCCTGTCTGTGTTCGTCATGCTGATAGGCCTCGAGCAGATTTCTGAGCTGCTGGGCGGCCTGTGTGTATTGATCCGTCCAGACAGGCAGTTCCGTGATCCATGCAGCATCTGTGCGCATCTTCGCGAGGATATCGTCCTGTAGAGAGACCATGCGGGCCAACGCCTGCTGCATATCGGAATGTGTAAATGTCTTTTCCATGGCGGCTACCTTAAAATTTACACGCAAAGGGTTTGTAGCAGGCCTGTTGCATCGCAGCCCGGCCGCCCATGTCTGCATTGGTGATTTTCAAGTTTGCGCCGTTTTCGTGTGGGCTGGGGCCTTTCTGTGGATTTCGCTGAGTTGAGAGGCCTGCATCGGCTGAGTTCGTTCCAGCCATCACCTGTTCCTTCCAGATGCTTCGAAGTTGAGCCACATATTTGATGGCCAGGTCAAGTGTCCTGGTGTCGTTGGTGAGATTGACCTTGGGTAGCTCCAGCATCATGGCGCTATAAAGACCCCTCAAGAACTTCGCCTGTTCTGTCTCGCCACGCACTGAGCTGAACAGCTCCGAAAGTATGTCGATAGCCTTGCTTATCGTCTCTCCGCGGCGCACTATGTCCTTTTCCATCACGGCATCCCGTGCCAGAAACAGGTTTTTGATGCAGGCATCATACAGCATCAAAATGAGCTTGTTGGAATCCGTTGTCATGACTTGTGTGCTTTTGTATGCCTTTACAGCCTGTGTGTTCATGGTTTTCTCTCGTTTTTTGTTTTAAAATTTAGTTGGAACTCGACGAGCTTCCTGACAACGACTTGAACTGCGCGGTCAGATAGGTGGAAAGCAATGTCATGGAATTGGTGAATTTGTCGAGCTCGCTGAATTGTTTGGCCAGAATGTCGTATTTCTTGTCGAGCCTGGCTGTGGTACTGGCAATCTGGGCATCTATTCGAGAGATGCGCTCCTGAGCTGCCGTTTGCTCGCTGGCCAGTGTGCCTGTGATGGGCCTGGTCATGACGCGCAGCCTGTCGTTTATTGTCTGGGCAAGTCCGTTGATGCCTTTTGAACTGTCGCCTTCCAGAAACAATCTCACTTCAGCCGGATGGGTGGCTATGGCTTTGTTCAGCGTGGTTTCGTTCAGTGCGATGGTGCCGTCTCTGTTGACCTCCAGCCCCAGATCATAGAGGGAGGCGATACTCCCGCCTGTCTTGACCTTTGTGCCCAATAGATTGATCAGGTCATAGCCCATTGTCCTCACCGCTCCACTGCCTTGAAGCAGATTGGGTTTGCCGTCTTTGTCGTATCCTGCCTGACTCTTGATACTGGTGATAACGTTGTTCAGCTTGCTCACCAGGCCCTTTAGGGCGTCTGTCATTTTGGAGTTGTCTTGCTGAACGGTGATGCCGGCTGTGCCTGTGCCTTTGAGATTGAGAGTGATGCCGTTCAAGATGTCGGTTATGCCGTCGTTGGTCTGGCGTTGATATGTGACGCCGTCCACATTTATGGATGCATTCAGCGAGGCACCGCCTGCTCCATTTTTTTCTGTGAGTGTATAGCCTGACAACTGGCTGCTTATGATTATTCGATTGTTTTCGCCCGTATTGTTGGCGGTCAAAACCAATTTATAGGGTGTGGCCGAGCCGTCGTTCACCAGCTTTGCCGTAACCCCAGGGTTCCCTGTTTCGTTGTTGATCAGATCTGCAAGGCCCTGAAGCGTGGTATTGTTGGCCACAGTCAAGCTGCGAGTTTTACCGCCCAAGGAATAGGAAAAGGTCTGATTTGTGCCCGATGTGTTGACTTTTGTGTCGATAGATGCCACAGAAGCCCCTTCCCATGAGCTGGCAGTGGCCAGACGTGTGACCTCGATATTGCGGAAGCCGATTACAGCCCCATCTGAAACAGAGGCCGTGAGTACCTTTTCGTCGCTGGAGCTGATGCTTCGAGCGATGTAGGTGGAGTCCAGAGCCAATGTCATAGCACTGGCTTTAGCCTCCATCAGGCCTTGATTCAAGGCATCGAAGGCATTGATCTGGCTTTTTAGGACGGTCTGAGTAGCCTTTAGGGTATCAAGGGGCGCCTCATCTGCCTTTCGAAGCTGATCCATTATATTTTGCAGCCCCAAGTTGGAACCGAGCCCAAGAGAGCTGATAGTGCCTGCCATAATCTTCCCCTTGTTAGATAACCGGTGCCTTCTCAAAGGGTTTTTATCTCTTCAGAGGCGCCGTGATGCCCTTGGCAGACGGCATTACTGCCATCCACCAAGGGGTTGAATGTTTAAGTCAGTTTATTGAAGCAGTCTCATCACGTTCTGAGAGCTGGCATTGGCCTGAGCCATTGCAAATGTGCCGGCCTGCATCAATATCTGCATCTTCGAGAAGTTGGACGACTCTTCAGCGAAGTCCACGTCACGGATCTGGCTTTCAGCCGAGGTCACGTTCAGTCTCGTGGTGGTGAGGTTGGCCGCGGTGCTGGTGAGCTGATTTTGCACAGAACCCAGATCCGCCTTCACCTTGTTGATGGCCACTATAGCCGCCTCCACTATGGAGATGCCCTTTTGCGCACCTTCTTGGGATGTTACGTCGATGTCAGAAAGCCGTTGCTTGGTGACATTTTCCAAGGCAGTGGTGGCTGTGGAACCTGTGGAAGAGGTGGCTGTGGGTGCCAAGATACTGCCACTGACAAGTGTCGAGCCTGCAGTAAGTGTCATGGAGGCGTCGAGTCTATTGGTGCCTGCTGTGACTATATCGCCTGTGAGCACTGTGCCAGCCTTGTAAACGATGCCGCCTGCAGCCACTATATCGTCTGTGAGCACTGTGCCCTTCTTGATGGTGCTTCCAGCCGCCAGTTCGCTTCCAGCCGCCAGAGTCATGTCACCTGCCAGCGTGACAGTCGCAGATATCGTGGCCAAGCCGCCGATGGTGGAGCCCTTCTTCAGTGTGGAGTCTGCACCCAGGGTTGACCCTGCCTTGACGGTCATGGAGTCAGTAAGGGTTAGGGCGCTACCTGATACCAAGATATCTCCTCCTATGGTGGAACCCTGAAGTATGGAGGTTGTTGAGCCAGAGTTTACAATCACTGAGCCGGCCTTGAGGGTCATGCCAACGGTGAGCGTCATGGCAGCCTCTAAGTTCATGTCTCCACCTACATAGGAGCCTGTGAAGAAGGTGCTATCCGATGCAAAGCTGGAGTTGGCCTTGATGACCATGTCGTTCAGCAGTGTATTGGAGCCCGTTGTCGTATAGTCGCTCATCAGAGTGGTACCTGCAGCTATGGTACCCACTGTGGTGACTATGTTTGTGGTGACAGTGGTGCCTGCTGCCAATACCGTGCTCGAGGCCAGTACGGAGCCGGTCTTCAGAAGGCTGTCTGCAGTAGTGGTGACAGCGCCTGTGTTTTGAGCGCTTCCGCCCAGTACAGAGCCGGCCTTGATGGTGGAGGCAGTGCCCAGTATGGAGCCGGCCTTTAACAGGCTGTCTTGCGTGGTGGTGACATTGCCAGCCATATTGGCTGCACCCCAGGTGGCGCCCAGTACAGAGCCGGCCTTGATGATGGAACCTGAACCAATCACAGAGCCCTTGGTCAGAGTGGAGTCCACATTGGTGGTCATGGCAGCCGAGATGTCCATGTCTGTGGTGAGGTTCAAAGACACCATGTCGGTGGCATCAGTGATTTTGATCTCGTTTGCGCCCTGTTGGAACAGACGAATGTAGCCAAAGGTGTTGAGGTTACTACCCACCAAAGTGGTGCCTGTGTCGCCTGTGACCTTTATGGCGCGACCGTCGTTGGAGGTGAGCCTCAGATAACCCTGTGCATCCACAGATGCGGTGACGCCGTGCTCAGAGGACTTCTGATTGATGGCGTTTACCAAGGAGCCGTCAGCGTCGTTGTTCAATACTCTGACTGCACCTATGACTACACCGTTTATGGCAAAGTCACTGCCGGTGGTGCCGGCCATGACAGCAGAGTTGCTGGTGGAGGCTACAAAGGCCTGAGCCGTGATGCCGGTCTGGTCAGATTGCAGATTGATGGCATTGGCCAGGGCGCCCATTCCGTGATCCATGGTGTTGTCATAGGCCAGGTTCACTGACTGCACCTGAATGGTGGCGTCACGCAGGGCGGAGTAGATGCCCAGCCGCACTTCGCCGCCGGTGCTGTTGGTGAGGTGTAGGTCTGCGGTAGTGACATGGCCGATCTTTGTGGTCTCGGCAGAGGCGATGTTGATATCAACGGTCTGACCGCTGTACGCACCCACCTGAAACTGCTTGTTGATGAAGTTACCGGACAGCAGCTTCATACCGTTAAAGGCCGTGGTCTGAGCGATGTCGTTCATCTCCTTCAACAGCTTGTTGATGTCCGCCTGAATGGCCTTTCTGGATTCCAGTGTCTGGCCGTCCTGCGCTGCCTGAACTGCCTTCTGCTTGATGGAATTCAGAATGTTCACGCTTTCATCCAGGGCTGCATCTGCGATCTGCACGATGCTGATACCGTCGTTGGCATTCTTGATGGCCTGCCCCAGACCGAGAGATTGGGATTTCAGCAGGTTGGCTATGGACATGCCGGCTGCATCGTCCGCCGAACGGTTGATGCGCAGACCGGATGAGAGCCGTTCCAGGGACTTGCTCAGAGACGCGTCGCTCTTTTGCAGGTTCGCATGGGAATTGAGGGCCGAAATGTTGGTGTTAATACGAAGTGCCATAGTAAATCCTCCTTGAGTTTTTGAAGGCAGCCTTCATGCCGCCTTGTTGAATTGTTGTTCTTGATTAAAAAGAGAGACTTAAATGTAAACGACAGAGTAGCGAGTAGCTCACCTCCTTTCCTCTGTTGGAGAATCTCTTTTGGTTTACTTATCGGCACGACCTTGAGAAAACTTTAATGGCTTGAAATGTCATGGCACATAATTTTACGGTATCCTTTTTGCATTTCAATGTTCCAATCTATTTTCAATGTGGGAGAGAATGCATGAATTTCGTGGCAACCAGCGAAGTTACAGAGAATACGAGCATATTTGAGGCAAATCTTGCCCTGCTTAAACAAAATTTTCCACATATTTATGCCATGGTGGCGGGCTATGAACCGGTTTTTGACGGTGAGGTGATTCAAAGCGCCAATGGTATGGCAAACCTGCGCTATCGTTTGACAATTGGCGCACAGTTTCTGGCCTACGACAACGAGGACCCATGGCAAAGCGCGGCAGTTCATTTGGACATAGTGCCTGAAGACGCCACGGGTGTTGCCGTTTTTATCGGTATAGGTATGGGCTATGGGCCCCTGCTTGTGGCAGACAAACGGCCGGACTTGACAAAGATAGTCATTGTAGAGCCCAGCCTGGATGTCTTTTGTCTGGCCTTGCGGCATGTGGATTTGATGCCGCTTCTAAGGCTTTCAAACCTGCATCTCTATATCGGTGAACCGAATCTGGAACGCATGGAATTGGAGCTGGCAAGAGAGGTTGCCATTTCCGATACCTATATTTTAAAGCATATGCCCAGCTTTACCTGGCGGACCAAAGAATATGAGGCAGTAAATCAGCAGGTATTTCAGCTTTTGAACAAGATCAACACCATGGGCAGCACCACTAGGGCCTATGGCAGAATGTTTGTAAAAAACAGGCTGGCCAATCTCACCAACATACGCTGTGCCACTAATACAGATATATTAAAGGATGCCTTTAAGGGTGTACCAGCCCTTTTGGTTGCAGCAGGTCCATCTCTGGATATGAGCATTCCTGATATTCAGCGCGCTCAAGGTAAGTGCATCATCTTTGCAGTGGATTCTGCGGTAAACACGCTGATGCGCCATGGAATAGTGCCTGACTTTATCTCTGCTCTGGATATGGAGATGGCCAATTTCGAAAAGCTCGCTTCGTTTTTGAACGGTGAGTGCCCTGCCAATTTGGTCATTACCATCAAGGTCTCCTCTCTCATTCCCAAGCGATTTCCTGCAAGACACATGTTTTATGCCTTTAATGAAGATTTGCCGCACATGTGGGTCATAAGGCAGTTGGGCATCAAACATTTGCTTCCCACTCTGCTCTCTGTGGCACATCTTTCGGTAGGCATGGCCCATCTCATGGGTGCATCGCCTCTGGTGCTGGTGGGGCAAGACCTGGCCTATACCAAGGCAGTGGGCTCGGATCATGCCTCTGGTGTCATCTTTCATGAAAAGGGTCTGCCCAAGGATAAAGAGATATTTTATGTCAAATCCATTGCAGGAGACGAGATTCCCACTGATCGAGGCCTGTTGAGCCTGAAACAGCAGTTCGAGGAGATCGTGGCTCAAAGCCCTGTGCCAGTTATCAATGCCTCTGCCATGGGCGCCCATATAGAAGGCACGGAGGTGATGCAGTTAAAAGAGGTGGTAGAGCGTTTTATGACTCAAGAGGTAAATGTAAACTCTGTGTTGAATCGAGCCATAGAGGCGCACAGGCCATGGCAAAATACACAGATCTCTCGTCATGCCTTCAAATCCCTGCTGACCTTAAAAGATGTCTTGAACAAGGTGGAAAAGGCCCGCAAGATTTTGGCAAAGGCCATTTTAGAGGTGGAAGGGCTTTTGAAAAAAGGAAGAAAGCCATCAAGTCTTCATGACCTGCCATCGAGATTGCAAGACGAGTTGCTCAAGGCGCACAGATTGAACGAACAGACCGATGGCTATGAAGAGTTTTGGAATCAGGTCCTGGAGCTCACCTATGACATGCTCAAAGAAAACGACAAGCGCAGAGCGCAAAACGAGCGCCTTAAAGAAAAAGAGGGGTATCTGCCTTGGCTTCAGGCAGAACTTTTAAGGCTTTTGAATGTGCAACAGAGGCGCAGTGACGTGCTTCAAGAATACGGTGAGCTTTTGACGCGGCTGGTAAACAGGTTGGAGGAAGAGGACAGGCTGCTCAAGGCCATTGACAGAACAAGGGAGCCGGACAAGCTTTATGAATTAAAGCTGAGCCTGGCTCTACTCTATGTGGAATCGGACGACCTGCAGCTGGCCTTGCCTGT
The DNA here is from genome assembly GCA_041287365.1 of Dissulfuribacterales bacterium. Lineage (GTDB taxonomy): Bacteria > Desulfobacterota > Dissulfuribacteria > Dissulfuribacterales > DYLC01 > JAQVIJ01. Next base: position 192,314 of record JBEULL010000004.1, read on the forward strand.
GTTGACGGAGCTGGTGCAATTGAGGCCTGAAGATGCAGAGGCGCATCTGCTTTTGGGGTATGTAAAGGCGGGTTTGTTGAATTTTGATGAGGCAAACAGGTATTTTGAGCATGCCTCGAGGTCTTCTTTGGAGATGCAGGCACAGGCGGTTCATTGGAAGGAAAAGGCTGTGGAGCCATGGCTTTTTCTGGTCCTTCATAAGGATACGTCCTCACAAAAAAACGGAGCATACCTGTTGTGGGGCGAAAAATACCCTCATCTACTTAAAAAATGGATAGATAGAATTCAGAAGGTGGATTTACCTCAGGCCACAAATCGGCTGGTACAAGAGGGTTGGCCTGTATATAAAGCTTGCTTGGAAAGGCTTTTGAAGGAGGAACACTGGGAAAAGGCCGAGACGATTTTGAGTGTCTGGCGGGCTGTAGCTTCGAAAGGGTTTTTAGAGACCTTAAGTGGTTATGCCCTGTTGCAGCTCAAGGTGGCCTATCATCGCGAAAATGTGCAAGAGATTCAAGAACTTCTTGAGATGGCTGAAAAAGAGGCTCAAGGCAATGCAGACCACATGGCCTTTGTGGCTCGAGTGCTTTTGGAATATGGCGATATGGCCAAAGGTATCAGTTTATTGGGCGAGGCGGTCAAATTAAACTCAGAGACAGCCACGTTGTGGGAGGAATTGGGGGATGCCCTGGTGGAGTCTCAGGACTATGAGGGCGCCATAGCTGCCTATGAGCGCTGTTTCGTGGCATTGCCTGCCAAGCTCGAGCTTCTGAAAAAGATGGGAGACTGCTATCTGGAGTTGGGGCAGGTGGAGGCCGCCAAGACCGCTTATGAGGCATTTAAACAGAGGTTTCAGCAGCAGAACTTGTCTGCTCAGGCTCTGGAGCAGGCCGAGGCCCTATTTCAAAACGGCCTACAGATGCAAAGAAACTGCCAACTGGAGGAGGCTGTGGCCAACTACAAGCAGGCGGTTCAGTTGGTTCCAGAGCATGTCTCTGCCTGGATGAACATGGGTGTGGCCTTAAGCGCTCTAAAACGGCATGTTGAAGCGGAAAATGCCTTTCGAGAGGCTCTTAAACACGATGAAAAGAACGTAGATGTGCTTTACAATCTGGCCTGCCTGTATCTGGAGCATGATAAATATGAAGAGGCAAAGGCGATTCTATCTCAAGTTATCGAGCTTCAACCAGACTATGCCTCTGCCTACAACAATTTAGGGCATATCTATAAGGAATATGAGCAGAATTTTCAAAAGGCCATCGAGTGTTTTGAACATACCTTAAAATTTTATGCCCATCGAAATGACTTTGACGAGGCGCGAGCCTATTACAACACGGGTAATTGTTACCAGGAGCTTTTGGACATGCCCAAAGCCATCAAATACTACACCAAGGCCATCGAGCTTGAGCCAAATTTCGTGGAGGCCCATTGGAATCTGAGCCATGTGTTTCTATTGACAGGCCAGATCGAAAGGGGCTTTCAGGAGTATCTCTGGCGCTGGCGCAGAAAGGAGGCGGCAAGCCAGGACCCGGTGTCTATTCCCCGTTGGAATGGCGAGCCGCAGTCAGGCAGAATTCTGGTCTGGGCTGAGCAGGGGGCTGGCGACAACATTCAGTTTGTGCGGTATCTGCCTTTACTTAAAAAGCAGGGCAAGGAGGTGATTCTGGCCTGTGATGCCTCATTGGCCTGGCTGTTTCAGGGCATGGCGAGTGTAGATCGCGTGGTGATAAAGACACATCTTCCAGTTGTCTGCCATGAGATGGATTGGCATGTGCCCCTTTTGAACCTGCCCACTCTGTTACAAAAAGAACATGAGCCGTTTCCTGCAACTAATGGCTATTTGCCGGCAGATACAAGGCTTTTTGAGAGGTTTGAAGGCCTTTTTAAGCCATTTGTCCACAGGCTTAAAGTGGGTTTTGTTTGGAAGGGAAATCCCAAACACAATCGCGACAAGGAGCGCTCCGTGAGTTTCGAGATGTTCAAGCCCCTTTTTGCCTTGCCTGATACTGCCTGGTTCAGCCTGCAATATCAGAGCGACGTATTGCCAGTCATGGAGCCTAATGTGGTGAATCTGGCGCCATATCTCTTTGATTTTGCTCATACCGCTGCCCTTGTCTGTCATCTGGACCTGATTATCACTGTGGATACCTCCATGGCACACCTGGCAGGGGCGGTGGTGCCGCCAAATGGCCAAAAGAGGTGCCAGGTCTGGACACTTTTGACTTATTTGCCGGACTGGCGATGGGGGCTCCATACTCAAAACACGCCCTGGTATGATAATATGCGACTCTTTAGACAGAAGAACAGAGGAGATTGGCAAGGTGTGTTTGAGCAGGTCAAAGAGGCGATTATATCTTTATGCTGACAGTTGTCGTAGTTTGTCATGATGCCGGAGGAGCAGAAGTATTATCTGCAATGATAGCTGCAAACACTTACAGGTGTAAGTGGCATGTAATCGGTAAAGATGCAAGTCCTGCTCAAATTGTCTTTGAACGTAAGGGTCTGAAACGGTTTTGGATAACGTTAAAAGATATAGACAGCGTCAGTGGTATTATGGCTGCTATTTCTCCTGATTATCTCTTTTATAGCACAGGCTGGCAGATTAGAATTGAGGATGGCTTTTTACAATGGGCCAAGAAAAATTCGGTGACAACTGTGGCATTTCTTGAGCATTGGGTCAATTACAGAGAACGATTTGGCTATCCCAATAAGGGATGGCAAAGAAATTTGCCCGATTGGATAGCTGTTGGTGATGAAATAGCTTTGAAGTTGGCAACAGAACTGGAGTTACCCCATTTGTTATATGTAAAAAATTATTATTTTGATGAGATGCGTCAAAAAGCTGCTACATTTTCCTCTCGATGTCAGGTTAGTACTTCTGATCTGTGTGTTTTTGTTTCTGAACCCATATCAGAAGGTGCACAAAAACTTTATGGAGATGCAGCATATTGGGGTTTTTCGGAGCTGGCTACTATAGAATCTATATTGAATCAATTCACATTGATTGAAAAACATTTTGGAGTCAAGAGGTTGCTAATAAGGCTTCATCCATCGGAGAATGCCCTTAACTATTCTGAATTATTATTAAAATATCCTGAACTATTAACGATTCATTCTGCTCATGAAAGCTCGCTTATAGAAGATATTGCTTCAGCAAGGCTTGTGATTGGATTTACAAGTATGGCGCTTTTTAATGCTTATTTGATGGGCAAACCTGTTATTTCATTTATACCGTCCAAGAAGTTAAAATGTGCAGTACCTATACCATCATCTTGTCAAGTTACAGACATGAATGGTCTTTTAGGTGTAAATCTGCGTTGTGAAGATAACGCTGCCTTTGATACAAGATTTTTAGGAGGTGTGAAACTTGACGAGTTATTGACCTTTTTGGAGGAACAACGACGTGAAAATAGTTGCCACAATTGAAGCGCGTATGTCATCTTCCAGGCTTCCTGGCAAGGTGCTTTTGCCTGTTTCAGCCTTTTGTCAAAGCACTCAACGAATGGAGGCCAGGGCATCTTTGGATTTGATGTGTGAGCGTGTGTCCAGGTCTAAGTATGTTCAAAAGATCATAGTCGCTACTACTACAAAGCCAGCTGACGATGCCATTTGCGAGCTTTGTGAACGAATTGGAGTCAGATTTTTTCGAGGCAGTGAAGAAAACGTCCTTCAAAGGGTTTTGAGTGCGGTTACTGAGGCTAATGCAGATCTAATTTGTAAGCTTACGGGAGATTGTCCCTTGATCGACCCTCTTGTAATAGACAGGACCATCATCTCGCATTTGGCGGGTGATTATGATTATACCTCCACCTGTTTGTGGAACAGGACATTTCCCATTGGAATAGAAGTGGAGGTTTTGTGGCGCGATGCCTTGGCAAAGACAGCGCAGCTGACCAATGACCCCATAGATCAGGTTCATGTAACTTATTTTATTTACAAAAATCCGCATGTTTTTAAGTTGAATTCTGTTACTGCACTGCCTTCAGAGTTTGCCCCTGACTTGCGTATTACTATGGATACCCAGGAAGACTATGAGGTGATAAAAATGATCTATGAAAGGCTTTACGGTGTAAATCCTTATTTTACTACAAAGGATGTGATTCTCTTGATGAGGGCTGAGCCATCCATTGCCATGATAAATCGCGATATCCGTCAAAAACATGCAAGTGAAGGCTGATTGTTTGTTCTGTAAACAAGTGAAGGCTGCTGTGATAGGTTGTGGTATGATCGGAGGAGGGTTAGATACTCCTGATGACCACATGGTCCTTACGCATGCCCATGGTTATCTTTGTCACGAAAGCTGCAAACTTGTGGCATGTGTTGATACAAATGACGCAGCCATAGAACGATTCAGAAATAAATGGGGGAAAGATATTCGGGGCTATAATGATGTTAGAACCATGCTGGAATGTGAGAAACCTGAAGTAGTTTCAATATGTACTCCAACAAGTCATCATGCCTCGAATATCAAAACAATATATAATTATCCTTTCATACGAGCGGTGCTTTGTGAAAAACCTTTGGTTGATGGATTGAATGAATTCTTTGAGGTAGAACGGCTTATAAAAAATAGCTCTAAGGTGTTTGCTGTAAATTATATACGATGTTTTGACCCATCTCATTTGGAGGCCTTGTCAGTAATTCAGTCAAATATTTTGGGCATTCCTCTTGGATTTTATGGTGTATTTACTAAAGGTTTGTATCACAATGGTTCCCATTTACTATCATTTATTGAAAACTTATTCGGTGTAATAACAGAAGTTAAGGTGCTTGACGGTGGTCGAATAGGAGGTGATTTGTATGGAGCTTATGTTGTAAAAACTTCCTGCGGAGTGACAGGAACTCTTTTTAATACATCAGGGGATAGGTATAGTGTTTTTGAACTGGATGTTATTTTAGAGTCTGGCAGAATCAAATTTATTGATCTTGGAAGACGCATAGAGATTTATGAGGCTGCGCCATCTAAAATTTTTGCTGGTTATAGAGAGCTTATGTTAAAAAGGGTTTTACCCGATACATTAAGTTATTATGGAATTAATTCCATTACATGTGTTCTGAACTTGTTAAGGGACGATACGCGACGAGTGCAGTTGATTTCAAGGCAGATGGATTTTTCAAGGCGGCTTTTAAATCTCAGGGATCGCTTGTGACATAACTTGTTCTGGAGTTAAGGAGGTTTTTATGGCTGTGCTTGCCATAAATGGAGGCGCAAGGATACGAAATAAAAAATTTCCGGCCTACAACACCATTGGTGCCGAGGAGGAAGAGGCGGTTTTACGAGTCTTGAGAAGTGGCAAATTGTCCAACTATCTCGGTACATGGCACGATGACTTTTATGGTGGCACAGAAGTGCGAGCCTTGGAACAGGAGTGGGCTGATTATTTTGGTGTGCGCCATGCCATCGCTGTTAATTCGGCGACTTCAGGTCTTTATGCAGCAGTTGGGGCATGTGGAGTAGGTCCTGGAGATGAGGTGATCGTATCGCCTTATACCATGAGTGCATCTGCCACAGCTGCTTTGATTTATGGAGGTATTCCGGTCTTTGCAGATGTGGAGCCGAATTATTTCTGCCTTGATCCTGTTTCGGTGGAAAGTTGTATCACATCGAGGACCAAGGCCATAATCGTTGTAGATATCTTTGGGCTTCCTTATGATGCCGATACTATAAATTCTATTGCTCGAAAACATGGTATTTGCGTCATAGAGGATTGTGCCCAGGCACCAGGTGCTACATATAATCAGCGTTTTGCCGGAACTCTTGGCGATATCGGTGTATATTCATTGAATTATCACAAGCACATACACTGTGGTGAAGGTGGTGTGGTTGTCACTAATAGTGATGAGCTTGCATGGAAACTGCGATTGATACGTAATCATGCAGAGGCAGTTTTGGATGCTAAAGGGATAAAGGCACAAGATGAGCTGGTCAATATGGTCGGTTTTAATTATCGCATGACTGAGATAGAAGCGTCCATTGCCAGATGTCAATTGAAAAAACTCGATGGCCTTGTAAAGGAGAGACGAAATAATATCAAATATCTTGAAGGGGCCTTGTCTGAAATACCTTGTTTCACTCCTGCTTCAGAAAGACCTGGTTCTGCCCATGTATATTATGTGCATCCCATTCTTTTTGATAGTGAATTAGCTGGTGTTTCTAGAGATTTATTTATAAAGGCAGTAAAAGCCGAGCTTGCTCCTACCGAGATGCGGGAAAAGGAAGGAGTGCAGTTGAGTTGTGGATATGTAAAACCACTTTATCTTCAGCCTATTTATCAATACAAGATTGCTTTTGGTCAGGCTGGATATCCATTCAATTTATCTCAAATACAATTAAATTATAGGCGAGGACTTTGTCCTGTTACAGAACGACTTCACTTTGAAACATTGATAACTCATGAATTTATGAAACCTCCCGCTACAATGGCTGATTTGAATGACGTTATAAAGGCATTCTGGAAGGTATGGGAAAATCGACATGAGTTATATGGAATGGAGAGTTAAGTATGCAATCACCTTTTTTGATTGGGGAAAGAATTTATTTGCGTCCGCTTGAACTTTCAGATGCAGATGGCACTTATCCTTCTTGGTTAAATGATCCGGAGGTTTGTAGCCAAAATAGACATCAGACATTCCCCTATACGAGGGAACAGGCTATGGCTTATATAGATGCCGTACGTGGTTCTCAGACGGATGTGGTTTTAGCAATAATTGATAAACAGACTGACCTTCATATCGGTAATATCTCATTACAAGCTATCACCTATATTCATGCGAATGCTGAGTTGGCCATTATTCTTGGCGATAGAACTTCTTGGGGTAAGGGTTATGGGACGGAGGCATGTGGTCTTATGATTCAACATGGTTTCCAGGCCTTAAGACTGCATCGAATATATTGTTATACCTCTGATGCCAATATTGCCATGCAGAGAATATGTGAGAAATTAGGAATGCAAAGAGAAGGTGTACAGCGAGAGGCATTTTTTAAACACGGAAGATTTTATAACATTATAGAGTATGGAATACTTGCCAATGAGTGGCAGACCATGATTGCGCGAGAGGGAAACTATGATTCGTTACTGTACAAGATGTCTACTTCCTGAAACCAAACCCGATCTTTCTTTTGACGAAGAGGGCGTGTGTAATGCCTGTAGAAATTTCGAGAGGCGTTCGACAATTGACTGGAATGTCCGCAAAAAGGAGCTGTGCGAGATTCTGAATCGCTATCGCTCTAAAGATGGCTCGAACTGGGACTGCATAATTCCTGTAAGTGGCGGAAAAGACAGCCACTTTCAGACACTCAAGATGCTCGAACTGGGTATGAATCCCCTTTGTGTGACAGGTACTACCTGTGATCTTTCGGATATAGGCAGAAGAAACATCGAAAATCTCAAGTCATTGGGTGTGGATTACATCGAGGTCACCACCAATCGAGTGGTGAGACGAAAGCTCAATCGTATCGGGGTTACACAGGTTGGGGATATCTCCTGGCCTGAACATGTCACCATCTTTACTGTTCCAGTACGTATTGCAGTGCAATTCAATGTGCCGCTCATTATTTGGGGAGAAAATTCACAGAATGAATACGGCGGCCCTGCCTCTGACACTGAAAACAATATCTTGGATCGCCGCTGGTTGGAGGAGTTCGGAGGGCTTTTAGGACTGCGAGTCTCTGATCTTGTAGGCGTAGAAGGCATTGAAAAAAAACACCTTATTCCCTTTACCTATCCATCGGACGAAGAATTGAGGCGAGTGGGGGTTACCGGGCTGTTTTTAGGCTATTATCTGCCATGGGACGGCTACTCCAATGCCCTTTTGGCGCAGGGTTTTGGTTTTAACACCTGGCATACTACAGTGGAGGGCTCTGTGGTCAATTATGAAAATCTGGACAATTACCAGACCGGCATACACGATTATTTCAAGTTTTTAAAATTCGGCTTTGGCCGAGCCACTGACATCGCCTCTCTGCACATTCGGCGTGGTAGAATTTCACGAGAGGAGGGTCTTGCCCTTGTAAAACGCCATGACGGCAAGTTTCCATGGACATATCTGGGCAAACCTCTGGAGAAGATTTTGGAGCCACTGGATTTGACGATAGATGAATTCATAAAGATATGTGACAGATTTACCAATAAAAAGCTGTTTGTGACCGATGCCCGTGGCAATTTGGTCAAGGACAAATATGGCAATCTCACCAAGATCAACTACGACAATCCATAGAGTTTGCTCATGTCTGTGTTGATTATCGACTACGGAATGGGAAACCTGGCCTCTGTGCGCAGGGCCTTTGAGGAATGCGGTGCAAGTGTCTTCATCTCCAATAATCCGTTGGAGATCAAAGACGCTGAACGCCTGGTGTTGCCAGGAGTTGGGGCATTTCATGATGCTATGGTGCTTTTAAGTGAAAAGGGCTGGGTAAACGCCATAAGAGAGGCGGTGCTAAATGAAGGCATTCCGGTTTTGGGCATATGTCTGGGTATGCAGCTTTTGGCGAATAGTGGTGTAGAAGGCGGAGAGACTCATGGACTGGCCCTGGTGCCTGGCAGAGTTGTGAGGCTCGAGCCCAAAGATGTCAGGGAACGTGTGCCGCATGTGGGCTGGAACGAAGTTCATTTTGCTACAACACATCAGTTGTTTGATGGAATCGCCGACGGTACGGATTTTTACTTTGTGCACAGTTATCATTTTATACCTGATGAGCCCAAATATGTTTTGGCAACTACTCCGTATTGCGAGTCATTTGTTTCTGTTGTGGCCAATGAAAAGGTCTTTGGAACCCAGTTTCACCCTGAAAAGAGCTCAAAGGTCGGCTTCAAGTTGATTCAAAATTTTTTAAGGGTTAAGTGACATGCTCAAGGTGCGTATCATTCCCACCCTTCTTTGGAAGGGTACAGGTCTTGTAAAGGGCATGGGGTTTGACTCCTGGCGTCGAGTGGGCACCGTGCTTCCTGCCATCAAGGTCTACAACTTGCGAGAAGTGGATGAGCTGGTGATCTTGGACATCACTGCCACGAACGAGGGCAAAGAGCCGGATTATGAGACCATTGCCGACTGGGCGCAGGAGTGTTTTGTGCCTGTGACCATAGGCGGTGGCATTCGAAATTTGGAGCAGATCAGAAGGCTGTTGAAGTGTGGCGCAGACAAGATAGCCATTAACAGCGCTGCCTATGAACGGCCTCAGCTCATTTCTGAGGCCTCCAACAGATTTGGTTCTCAGTGTGTAGTGGTGAGCATAGATGCGCGCAAGACTTCAACCGGCGATTATGAGTGTTACAGCCATAGCGGTAAACGACCTACTGGCATGAGGCCGGCTGAATGGGCCAAGCGCTGCGAGGCATTGGGGGCAGGCGAATTGCTCATTACCTCCATGGAACGAGACGGCACAATGCTGGGCTATGATTTGGAGTTGGTGCAACAAGTGGCCAATGAGGTCAAAATACCGGTCATCGCCTCAGGCGGGGCAGGCAGTCCACTTCATATGCTTCAGGCCATTCAGCGGAGTGCAAGTGCCGTGGCAGCGGCCAGCATGTTTCATTTCACTGAACAGACACCTGCTGAGTGCAGGGACTTTTTGCTGAATCACGGCATCCCTGTGCGCAAAGTGGCCGGTTAGCGCACTTCTGCGGTGAATGTCTCTTTGTATTCTTGTAATGCCTTTGCCAGGTCGGCTACACGTTCTTTCAATTCTTTGCGGCGTTTTTTTCTCTTTTCCAGTTCAGCTTTCAGGCGTTTGGAGGTATGAACCACTGAATTGATGGCGGTTCGCCTGTCCCATAGCACAAAGCCGATGATGGAGAACATGCCTGTGGCCATGATACCCATGCACTACATGAGCATGGATTGTAGTGCCTCCATACGGCGGTTGACAGAATTTTCCAGCGTCTCCATTCTGCGCTTCAGTGCGTCCATGCGTTTATTCAGGCTATTCATGCGCTTTTCCAAATAGTCCATGCGCTTTTCCAAGGTTTTATGCTCGGCCTTGAGTTCTGCAAGGGCTTCTATAAGCTCTCTGTCGCTTAGGCGTTTGGCTGGCTCTGCAGCAGATGCCAGAGGATGTATTCAATGAAGAGTTAAAAAATCAATAAAATGCCTTGCATGCAGCCACTGATGCCAAAAAACCTGCCAGATCAGCCATGAGCGCGGCAGGAAGTGCATGGCGAGGCCGATAGACTCCCACTGCTCCGAAGTAGACCGCCAGTACATAGAAGGTTGTCTCTGTGGAGCCTTGAATGGTGGCTGCCAGAAATGCGGTAAAGCCATTGGGGTCTCGTGCAGTTATTTCGCTTACCAGTCCAAATGCCCCTGAACCGGACAGAGTGCGCAAAATGGCCACTGTGACGGCCTCTACTGGAATGCCAAGGCTGTTGGTGATGGGTGCTATGAGGGTTTGAAGCAGGTCAAATGCCCCGGAGGCTCGAAACATGGCCACTGCCACCAAAATCATCACCAAAAAGGGTAGAATGCGCACTGCTACATGAAAACCCTCCTTTGCTCCCTCTATGGCTGCCTCATAGACCGGCACTTTGTGTGCGTAGCCCAAGGCCAAGAGGCAGAGCATGAGGGCTGGTACGAACAGGTCTGTTAGAGACTGAGCGTTGGAGTGCAGCAGATTCCAGATGGCTGCGCAGACAAAGCAGGTTATGAGCAGGACTGGTACAAGATAGGATTTGTGAGTGGTAGTGAAGTCAAGTTGTGTTGGGCGAGTGGTCGTATCGTCGAGGGGCATATCAGGGCTGTTTTCTGATTCAGTTTTCATGGAGGGGTTGAAGTCCTTGGATAGCCGTTTTAGAAGAAATACAGTGGTCACGGCAGCAAGAGTGGAGCAAGAGGTGGCAAGGAGAGTGGGAATGAGTATGGCCGCTGGATTTTGGCTTCCTGCCGCGGCTCTAACGCTCATCATGCCCAGAGGCAAAAGTGTGATGCTGGAGGTGTTGATGGCCAGAAACATGCACATGGCATCGGTTGCCTCGCCTGGTCGAGCATTCAAGCGGTTCAAGGACTGCATGGCCTTGATTCCAAGGGGTGTGGCGGCGTTCCCCAGTCCAAGTATGTTGGCGGCCATGTTCATGGCCATCTCTGAAAGAGAAGGGTGGCCGGCTGGAATGTCTGGAAAGAGCTTGGTCATCAGGGGTTGCAGCTTCAGGGCGATGGTCTGCATGAGCCCTGCCTTTTCAGCTATGTGCATGAGCCCAAGCCAAAGGCTCATGGCGCCTATTAGCCCGATGGCCAGTTCCACGGCTGATTTGGCTGCATCAAAGGAGGCGCGTGTGATCTCAGCGGCCTTGCCGTAAAAGGTCGCTATCACAATGGCTGATACCATGAGCCCAAGCCAGATGCTGTTCATGGCTGCGGGTTTTTGAGGTTTGGCCGAGGGTTCAGCGTTTTTTCGTGTTTTTTGTGCGTCCAAATTAAAGTCCTTTTGGTGTAGTGCCGATAAAAAAAGCACATAAACCGGTTGGTACCTGGTATTGTATATAACTAAAAGAGATTTTTGATTTTTCGAGTTTGCTTCAAGCTCGTTTCATTGTCTTAATCTTACAGTATTTATAACGAAGGCGCTTTATTAAAAAATACCTATGGAATTTTCACCAAAAGATGTTATCATTCACTTGAAATCCCTTGAAAGGAGGTCAGATATGGCAATCCAATCTGTGTCAAAGGCCCCTCTGAATAGCTATATAAACAATCTTAATGCCAATCGGCTTAATGCCAATCGGGCGCAGAGGCCCCAGAATATTGCAAACGATGTGGCCCAATCAGGGCAGACCGCTGGGAACAACACCTCTTCTGCACCGGTTACGTCTTCACGCACCGCGGATCGAGTCGAGCTTTCCGCTCAGGCAAAGGCCCTGAGCGCTCAGCGCAACACAGGAAATGTCCGGAATAATGTTCAGGCCTCATCCTCTGACGCAGGCCGTGCCGCTTATGTTCAAGCCATCAAGCAGCAGGTCCAGAGCGGTACCTATACGGTGGACAATGCCAAGCTTGCCAATGCCGTCATGAAAGATGTGCTCAACAATATGGGCTGATGAGTTTTTGTTTGTATTTCAAAAGGGGCGCCTTGATAAGCGCCCTTTTTTTTGTGCCTTGTGAGGATAAAACCACATGTGGTTTGAGCGATTCAAACAGAACAGACCTGCCCTTACAGGTCTTGCCATCGTATCATTTCTGTTCTTTGTGGCGGCCTTTGCCCCCTGGCTTGCCCCTTTCGACCCTCAAGCTATCGACACATGGAACATCCTTCAGCCGCCTTCTTCAACGCATATTTTTGGAACAGATTCTCTGGGCAGGGACTGCCTGTCCCGAATGATTTACGGCGCCCGCATTTCTCTTCTGGTGGGCATCGTGGCTGTGGGTATCGCCACGGTCGTGGGCGCTGTGCTCGGGGCACTGGCCGGCTTTTATGGCGGCTGGATCGATGCCATGCTCATGCGTTTTGTGGATATAATGCTCTGTTTTCCTACCATATTTCTCATCATGGCGGTCATCGCCTTTCTGGAGCCATCCATCTGGAACATCATGGTCGTCATCGGCCTAACCGGCTGGATGGGGGTGGCCCGGCTGGTGCGGGCGGAATTTTTAAGCCTCAAGACCAGGGATTTTGTGTTGGCGGCCCGAATCATAGGTGCATCCCATCTTCGGATCATCTTTTCCCATATCCTGCCCAATGCGGCTGCACCTGTTTTGGTGTCAGCCACCCTGGGCATCGGCTCAGCCATTCTGGTGGAAAGCGCCCTGAGTTTTTTGGGCATAGGTGTTCAGCCGCCTACCCCCAGCTGGGGGAATATGCTGACAGAGGGGAAAGACAATCTGGAGATCGCATGGTGGCTGTCCTTTTTTCCGGGTATGGCTATTTTGATAACTGTGTTGGGATATAATCTGCTGGGTGAGGGGCTGCGGGATTCGTTGGATTCAAGGCAGCAGGAGTGAGTTGATTTTTTATAACAGTCAACGTCTTCGTTCGTCTTTGGGTTGTATGACCTCCTAATGACTTTGAGAAAAATTTCGTACAGAAACACATTACTTAAGATATCCATTTTTACTTGACCGGATCAGTTTTCGCCCTTGATTTTGGGAGGGAAATGCTGTTTATATAGGAAAATTTTATGCGCCCTCGTAGCTCAGGGGATAGAGCACAGGATTCCTAATCCTGGTGTCGCAGGTTCGATTCCTGCCGGGGGCAATCTTTTTGGAGGGAATCATGTGTCGTTTAGCCCTTAAAACGGCCTCCATACCCTTTTCTCCACATGAAGTGCTTCAGGCAATGGAGTCCATGCGAGAAGGATATGACGGCAGCGGCCTCGGATTACTGCTGCGTGGCGTCAAATTCACTGATTTCAATTACTCTTTCACCGATCCCATCTTTTCCGGCATCGCCCACACCGAACAGGCCCTGCATCGCTTCAACAAGTTCATGGAAGAGAGGGGATTTTTACTCAAATACGACCATCAGTTTGCTATGGACTTGTCTCGCATAGAGGCCAAAGACAGGCACAAGTATCTGGTCCGTGTGTATAAAATGCCTGATTCATGGTCCAGGCTGAGCCAGGAAGAACGGGAATATGAGCTGATGATGGTCCGTCTTGCCCTGCGTTATGACGGAGAGAAGCACGGTGGGGATTTCACGTCTTTTTCCTTTTGGCCTGATGTGGTCATGATAAAGGAGGTGGGTTGGCCGCTGGAGGTGGGTGCTGCCCTTGGATTGCAGGACGGCCGCATTCTGGCCCGCTTGGTCATGGCCCAGGGCAGGCAGAATACCAACTGGGGCATCAACCTCTATGCCTGTCATCCGTTTTTCATTCAGGGCATAGCCACAATGACCAACGGCGAGAATACCGCATTCGTGCCCATTCGTGACTGGCTCATGGGTAGGCGGTTTCCGGGTTATATAGGTTATCAGAGCGACAGCGAAGTCTTCACTCATATTTTGCATTATGTCATCAATCGGTTGAATCTGCCGCTCGAGGCGTATAAACATGTGATAACACCACTAAAAACTGATGAACTGGACCGTCATCCCCAAGGTGAGTTTCTCAAAGGACTGCGCAATGTCTGCCGCAGGCTTATAATCGACGGCCCCAATTGTGTGATTGGTTCCTTGCCAGATGAGACCTGTTTTATGGTCATGGACCACAAAAAGATGCGTCCAGGGGCCGTTGGCGGCAGGCCTGGTGTGTGGGCCATGGCATCTGAGCTCTGTGGAGTGGATGCAATGGTTCCGGACAGGGATCGTTCCTTGGATTTTCAGCCCATGCGAGAACACACGGTGGTGGTTTCTCCTGACAGAAAGGACTACAAGATATGGTCGCAGTTTCATCAATTACCTCTTCCCCAAGCGATCTGACCTATGCAGACCTGCCCTGGCTCATAGAGCACAGGGAGGACAGGTGTGCGGTTTGTGGAAAATGTACGGCGGTCTGTCCAGTGCAGGCCATTCAGCTCACATACAGACGTCAGCGTATAGTCGGCCTCGGTATGTTGGGGAAGGGTAAAAATGACCCTTCAGTCAACTATCGGACTCTTTATGGCATCAAACAGAAGACCGATGTGGCCCATCGCTGCATCGGATGCGGCATGTGCTCCATGGTCTGCCCCAACGAGGCCATTCGGCCCATACCCAATCCCAACGATGCTCGTCTGCGATTTCACATGAATCAAGGTGGAGACGCCTGGAAGCGCGGTGGCCGCAGAAACGATAGAGACAGCCTGCTGGACAAGATAATCTTTACACGCATCTCCATGCTCACCGACCCTGCCCTGGATGCAGGGCGGCATGAGTTTTTCATGAACACCATTTTGGGCCGTATTCTGCCGCCTGAGGAGTTCATTCAAAAAAAGGCTAAGGGTGAGTGGATACCCCCGACTCGTGAGATATTCCCGTTCATCATAGGCTCCATGTCCTTCGGCGCCCTTTCGCCCAACATGTGGTTGGGTTTACTTCAGGGCGTGGCGTATCTCAACGAGGTGCTGAAGATACCCGTTGTCATGGCCACCGGTGAGGGTGGTTGTCCGCCATGGGTGTTGAAGAGCCCGTTTTTGAAATACATCATTCTGCAGATCGCTTCTGGTTATTTCGGTTGGGACGAGATCGTTCGCGCTATTCCTGAAATGCAGTGTGATCCTGCCGCTATCGAGATCAAATACGGTCAGGGCGCCAAACCCGGTGATGGCGGGCTGCTCATGTGGTTCAAGGTGAGTAAGCTCATAGCCAGGCTGCGTGGTGTGCCGGAGGGTGTGGATCTGCCGTCTCCTCCCGTGCATCAGACCCTCTATTCCATTGAAGAAAGTGTCATGAAGATGATTCAGACCATGTCCATGGCATGGGGTTTCAGGGTGCCGGTGTATCCTAAGATATCCGGCTCCACATCGGCCAAGGCTGTGTTGAACAATCTGGTGAGAAATCCCTATGCAGCAGGCATGTTGATAGACGGTATGGATGGTGGAACAGGCGCTGCGTATAACGTCAGCATGGATTCCATGGGGCATCCTATCGCCTCCAACATACGTGAATGTTATTTGGATTTGGTTGCGCAGGGCCGGGAGAACGAGATACCCCTTTTTGCTGCCGGCGGAATAGGTAAAAACGGCAATATAGCCCAGAACGGCATGGCCCTTGTGATGCTCGGTGCAAGTGGTGTGCACATGGGCAAATACATTATGCAGGCAGCGGCCGGATGTCTTGGCAGTGAGCGAAACCGCTGCAATGTGTGCAACATAGGTCTGTGTCCCAAGGGAATCACCAGCCAGAATCCAAAACTTTACAGAAGACTCGATCCTGATCAGGTGGCCCAGCGTGTGGTGGAGGTCTTTACCTCCATTCGTACGGAGATGAAGAAGATCATGGCGCCATTGGGCCGTTCTCAAAGCCTGCCCATAGGTATGTCGGATGCAATCGGCATCGGTGATGCTGCGGCAGCCGAGCGGCTCAAGATTCGCTATATCTGTTGATGGAGAAAAACGCCATGTCTGAAACAAACGATACGATTGTGATAAATGGATTGAAGGAAAACGGCCAGCGCATCAGCTCACAGGAGTTCGAGCAGATGGTGCAGGCAGCGGCTGAAAGGTCGCATCATCTCTTACTGCACACATACGGCCAGCACAATATCGGCGGCCGTCTTTTCAAGAAAGATGCCAGATACAGAATAGTTGTGAAGGGTCCAGTGGGTCAGAGGCTGGGCTGTATGGCCAGACCTGGTGTCACCATCGTCAGTGAAGGTTCCGCTTCAAATGATGTGGGCTATTTGAACATCGGGGCGGATATCATAGTGAAGGGCGATGCTGGAGACGGTGTCTGTAATGCCATGGCTCAGGGCAGGGTGATGATAGGCGGCTCCATAGGTGCTCGTGGGCTGACTATGAGCAAATGGAATCCGGAATATGCCAGGCCTGAACTCTGGGTGCTGGGGTCCGTCGGCGATATTTTCGCTGAGTTCAACTGCGGCGGAATAGGCGTGGTCTGCGGTATAAATCCCAAAACTCCTGAAAATGTCATGGGATACCGCCCCTGTGTGGGTATGGTCGGCGGATGGATATTCTATCGCGGTAAGACGGACGGCAGTTTTTCCAAGGGAGATGTGAAGGATACGGTTCCCAATGACGAACAGTGGCAGTGGCTGTTGTCGCGGCTTCCGGAATTCCTGGAGGCCATAGGACAACCGGAGCATCTCGCATCTCTGTCCAAGAGAGGGGAGTGGCGCATGTTGATAGCGCTGACGCCTCAGGAAAAGACCCTGTTGAATCTGGGTTCTATGTCCATGCAGGATTTCAGGACCAAGGTGTGGGAGGCCGCCTTCAAAGGCGATCCATTGAGGGACCTCGCCCCTGGTCTGGACAGAAGTCCTATCGGTTTGATTGTCACAGGTGAGCTGAGGCGTCGTGTGCCTTATTGGGCGAATCGCGCAAATGCCGCTCCCTGCACATTCTATTGTCCGACGCACATTCCGACCGTGGATCGTCTGCGTCTCATTCGGGATGGGAAAATAGACGAGTCTTACGAATTGACACTGCGCTATACCCCATTTCCTGCATCTGTTTGCGGTGCTATCTGCCCTAATCTGTGTATGGAGCAGTGCTCGCGTCAGGACGTGGATACAAGCATCGACATCGCTATGCTCGGCAGGGCGGTTCTGGATGCCAAACTCCCACCGGTAAAACCGAATACAGGCAAGAAGGTGGCCATCATAGGCGGCGGGCCTGCCGGAATGAGTGCTGCATGGCAGTTGGCTCAGGAGGGCATCGAGGCGCATATTTACGAAAGGGAAGAGAAATTGGGTGGCAAGATCGAACAGGTCATTCCGTGGGAGCGTCTGTCCATAGCCATCTGGCAAAAGGAGATAGATCGTTTTCTTCAAATGCCCAACATCGTGTTGCACCTCGGCCATACGGTCACGAAAGAGGATTTAGAGCGATTTTTGAAGGAATATGAATATGTCATAGTTGCAGCGGGTGCGCATGAGCCAAGGCGTATTCCATTTCCGGGTTCCGAGCGAGTCATCACCGCCCTGGATTTTCTGAAATCTGTAAAGAGCGGCAAGCCCATGAAGATCGGAAAGCGCGTGGTGATCATCGGTGCTGGCAATGTGGGTTGTGATGTGGCGTGTGAGGCGTATAGAAACGGCGCGGAGCAAGTGATTCTGGTGGATATTCAGAAGCCTCTGGCCTTCGGTAAGGAGCGCGAGGCCGCTGAAAAACTGGGTGCCGTATTCCGGTGGCCTGTAAATACCAAAGAGGTGACCGAGGAGGGTCTGGTGCTGGCTGATGGCGAGGTGATTCCGGCAGATACCGTGATGATCTCCATAGGAGATGTCCCGGCTCTGCCGTTTTTGCCGGACAGCATAGAGCGTTTCAGAGGCTGGATCAAGACGGATGAGGTGGGCAGGACCTCCGATTCAAAGATATTTGCAGTGGGTGACGTGGAAAGGCCGGGGTTGATCGCCCATGCCCTGGGTGCAGGTAAACGTACAGCCGAATGTATCGTAGCATTGTTGAAGGGGCAGGAGTATCAGCCGTTCAAACAACGGGTGATCGACAAAAAGGCCCTGACCACTGCACATTATTGCCCTACCTCGAGTAAGGGCATCAATGTAGCGGATGAGGCCGACAGGTGTCTGAGCTGCGGTTCGTGCAGGGATTGTCATTTGTGTGAGACGATTTGCCCGGCCAAGGCTATTTCCAGAAAGACCCTGTCGGATGGCGGCTATGAATATGTCTCGGATGACGAAAAGTGCATTGCCTGCGGTTTCTGCGCGGATACATGTCCGTGCGGAATTTGGGTGATGAAGACGGCATAATTTTTCCCTTTTTGAGGTATTGATGTAGCGGGGGACTGTATTCCCCCGCTCTGTGCGTCCCCCCCCCTCACAAAAAAATGATCCGCTCAAGTAAAAACAGATACCATATTAAGCAATGTGTTGCTGAGCAAAATTTCTTTCAAAGTCATTATGAATCAGATAAACCTAAGACGAATGAAGGCGTTGACTGTCATAAAATGTCTCAATATAGTCTATAACAGTTGATTTCGATGATTTTTTGCAAATTTTGTCATAAAATTCAAAAAAAACGCAACAGGACGACAGAAAAGTGCTGAAGCTGACTATAGAGAATTGCTAAAAAACAGCATCAAAGAAAGCTTGTCCCTTTTTTGCCTTATTTTTCAAGAGATACTAACTTAGTGTTTGGAGGAAACTTCTTAATTGCTAATGTGGCAACATTGAATTTAGTAAGGTTGATGCAGGAGTAAGTTGGGCCGCTTCCAGTTATTTTTGATTTTTTTAAGGTACTCATATAAGGTTGAAGATAAGGGGTGAGTAAGATGGGCATGAATGTGGCTGTGATTCCGGCAAGGGGTGGGAGCAAGCGTATTCCTCTTAAGAATATCAAACTTTTCTCAGGGCTTCCAATGATTGCATGGTCCATCAGGGCGGCGTGTGAGACAGGGCTTTTTGAGCGCATTATTGTCTCGACAGATAGCGAAGAGATAGCGAAGATTGCGCAGGAATACGGGGCCCAATGCCCATTTATTAGACCAAAAGAGCTGGCCGATGACTTCACAGGTACGAATGCCGTGGTGAAACATGCCATCGAATGGCTGATGGCCAATGATAGAAGGCCACCTGATTATGTTTGCTGCATCTATGCCACCGCCTCGCTCATTCAGCCACATTACATCAAAAAAGGCTATGAAATGCTCATGGAGAGCCACAAAAGCTTCGCCTTTTCTATCACCTCTTTCCCATCCCGTATTCAGAGGGCGCTTCGACTTAAGCCCGACATGAGCGTTGAGATGTTCTATCCAGAGCATGCCATGACCCGTTCTCAGGATTTAGAGGATGCCTTCTATGATGCCGGTCAGTTTTACTGGGGCAGGGCAGATGCATTCTTGAAAGAACTTCCGCTGTTCTCGGCGCACTCGGTAGGAGTGAGGCTTCCTCGCTATTTGGTGCAAGATATAGACACCATGGAGGACTGGGATGTGGCGGAATACATGTTTGAGGCTATAAAAAGAAAAAAGGAGAAAGAGGATGCCGGCTAAAACAGAGCAGGAGGAGTTCTGGGGTGGTGAGTTCGGTAGGGAATACACGGCGCGTAATCAGGGGGAGCGGTTGCTTGCCTCAAATACAGCCTTTTTTGCAAAGATTTTGAGTAGAACCAGAGAGGTGCGGTCGGTACTGGAATTGGGGGCAAATCGAGGGCTCAATCTCATGGCTATAAAATGCCTGATTCCTGAAGTCTTCCTTTCTGCTGTGGAGATAAACGATGCGGCGGTGCAGGAGCTGAAGGGATGGGGTGGTGCCCGGGAGGTCTTCCATGCTTCGATTCTGGATTTCAAGCCAGAGAGGCTGTGGGACCTGGTGTTTGTAAAGGGCGTGCTCATTCACATAAATCCAGATTTTTTGGAGGAGGTGTATCAGATTCTCTATGACGCTAGCTCAAAATATGTATTGATTGCAGAGTATTACAATCCAACACCCGTGGAAATTCCTTACAGGGGGCACAGAAACAGACTCTTCAAGCGGGATTTTGCGGGCGAATTCATGAAGAAGTTTCCGCAGATAAGGCTTGTGGATTATGGATTTGTGTATCACGGGGATTCAAATTTTCCGCAGGATGATATCACCTGGTTTTTGATGGAAAAGAGGTAAACAGATGAATGAGATGGGTTAGGCGGGTGAACCGTGCATTGCATCAAAATAATGTTCTGATACGCTACTGAAGCCGTTAACCTTGTGATAATGGAGGCAACCAATGAATGGTGCATTTCAATATTTGAAACATATCGAAATGCTGTGGATTGCCTGTAACCAACTATTAGGCAAAGTATTTGTCAGTTGAAATGTTATGAAATTCATGATCAGAGCCGATGCATCGATTGAGATAGGGACAGGCCATGTGATGCGCTCCCTGGCTCTTGCGGATTATCTGCACGAAAGGGGTGCAGAGGTCACCTTTATCTCGAGACGGCTTTCCGGTCATGTGGCCGAGCTGATCGAAAACAAGGGGTTTGAGGTAAAGCTGCTGAAGCCTGATAATGTTGGTTTTTCGCTGAAGCGGGATGCTGAAGAGACAACAAGGATAGTCGAAGGGCTTGGTGGCTGTGATTGTCTGATCGTGGATAATTACCTCTTAAATGCAAAATGGGAGAGGGCAGTGCGTGGAGTGACAAAACGGCTCTTTGTCACTGATGACTTGGCAAGGGTTCATGATTGTGATGGCCTGCTGGATCAAAATTTTCATATACAGATGGAGAGGCGGTATGAAGGTCGTGTCCCCGCGGAATGTAAGCTATTTCTGGGGCCGGAATATGCCCTGCTTCGGCGGGAGTTTGAGGAAGAACGGCGGCATTTGAGCCCCAAAAATGGAGAGATACGAAGGATTCTGGTGAATTTTGGCGGCTCGGACGCCAACGATGCGACCAGTATTGCCATTGAGGCATGTAATGAGGTTTTTGCGGGAAAACATGTTGAAATCATTGTAGTGGCTGGCGTGGCAAATCCCCATAAAGATAAACTAACGAGGCTGTGTAGTACCATTTCTTCCCCTCTTTTTGTCTATCACGAACAGGTCTTCAACATGGCAAAGCTCATGAGAGAATCGGACCTGGCCATTGGCGCAGGTGGTTCGAGCCACTGGGAACGGTGTTTCTTGGGCCTTCCTGCCCTGGTCATCACCACGGCAGCAAATCAGGTGGAGATAACTCGGGCGGTTGCATTTCGTGGTGCATGTGTGTATGTGGGTGATGCCGAAATGGAAGAACGGGCGCTCATCAGACAAAAACTTACGGATAGCCTTGCCCAGTTGGCCCAAATGCCCTATAAACTCCGAGAGTTGTCTCAGCAGGCAATGGCCTTGATGCCGAATAGAGACGGCTTCTATGCCATGCTTGAGTGGCTGACAATGTCAAATAGTTCTATATCGGAACTATGTTAGGGGAAGTCCCAAAAGCGGCCAAAAGGGACTGATTTTGTTTAAGGGACGAGATCGATGTCTCGGTTGGGAATAAGATACCCATGTAGATGTTGTGAATGGTGTTTTGATATGGAGCGAGTAAAACCATTTTATTATGATTGTAAATTGAGATTTGTCGTTCCTGATTCAGAGGATTGCGATCTGCTTCTAAAATGGCGTAATTCTGATCGAGTGAGAATGAACATGCTCAATGACCAATTGATCTCAAGGGATGAGCACCTCTCATGGCTCAATTACATATTGCAGTCCAGCAAGAATAAGGTCTGGATATTTGAATACAAATGTGTTCCCATGGGGCAGTTCAATATCAAAGAAATAAATAACAAAAATCGCACAGCCAGATTAGGGTTTTATATTGGAGAGGAAAACGCACCGACAGGTCTTGGTTCGGCCATGCTCTACCTGGGGTTTGAAAGGATTTTTGAAAGGGAAAATATTCGCAAACTATGTAGCGATATATTATCCACCAATAAAATCTCTCTGCATATCAATAAAAAATTTGGGTTTCAGGAGGAAGGATGTCTCAAGCAACAGATATTCCGAAATGGAGAGTATATTGATTTGGTCTTGATGGCACTCTTTCAGTCGGACTGGCTTGCCAATAAGGATAGATTGCGTGACCTTATTTTTGAAAAGGAGCTCTCAATTGACTGAGATAATCATTCAAAACCGCAAAATCGGACCTAATCACCCGCCGTTTATCATTGCTGAGATGTCCGGCAATCACAACCAGTCCTTAGAGCGGGCCCTTGAGATCGTGACCGCCGCTAAGAAAGCAGGCGCCCACGCCATCAAGCTTCAGACCTACACCGCAAATACCCTCACCATCGACTGTGACTCCGAGGATTTTTGCATTCGGGACGAAAGGAGCCTGTGGCGGGGCGAGACTCTTTACAGCCTGTATCAGAAGGCATATACGCCATGGGAGTGGCACAGACCCATATTCGAGTACGCCAGAAAATTGGGCATCATCGCCTTTAGCACTCCATTTGATGCTACTGCCGTGGATTTTTTGGAAGAACTCCGTGTCCCGTGTTACAAGATCGCATCCTTTGAAAACATCGATCTACCGCTTATTAGAAAGGTCGCTTCCACGGGTAAGCCTTTGATCATCTCTACAGGCATGGCAAGCCTTGCAGAACTTGCGGAGATGGTGGAAACTGCACGGGGTGCCGGCTGCAGGGACTTGATTCTGCTCAAATGCACCAGTTCCTATCCCACAGAGCCAACTGACAGCAATCTTCGAGTGATTCCACATCTGTGCCGAATGTTTGGCTGCGAGGTCGGGCTTTCGGACCATACATTAGGAATCGGTGTGGCCATTGCCTCTGTTGCCCTTGGCGCCACTGTGATCGAAAAACATTTCACGCTTTTCAGGAGTGATGGCGGAGTGGATGCCGCCTTTTCCCTTGAGCCGGCGGAGATGGCCGCATTGGTAGCTGAGACTGAGCGGGCCTGGCAGGCCTTGGGGGAGGTTCGATACGGCCGTACCGAGGCAGAGATGCGCGCACTCAAGTTCCGTCGTTCCCTCTATATCACTGAGGATATGAAGGCAGGGGATGTGCTTAGGCCTCAAAATCTGCGTTCCATTCGGCCTGGGTTTGGTCTTCCGCCTAAGTATTATGAGCTGTGCTTAGGCAAAAGGGTCAGAAAGGATGTCAAAAGGGGGACTCCGCTTGATTGGAATCTCCTTTTGGATGATATGTAGAGGCAAGGCATGCCTCGCCCTTACCGGACCTTTCTGCCCTTCAGATATTCGATCACAATGGGCATGACCGATATGATGATTATGGCTAATATCACCATGGTGAAGTTGCGTTTCACCAAGGGGATATTTCCGAAGAAATAGCCTCCACACAGAAAGATCGACATCCACAGAAACGACCCAAACAGGCTGAATCCGATAAATCTGTGATATTTCATGGCACCTATCCCTGCCACAAATGGCGCAAATGTGCGCACAATGGGAATGAAACGGGCGATTATCACGGTTTTCCCGCCATGTTTGGCATAAAATGCCCTGGTCTTCCACAGGTATTCCGGCTTTACGAAACGCAGATTCATAGAAAATGCCCGTGTGCCCAACCTGCTTCCAAAATAATAGTTGAGATTGTCTCCGCAGAAGGCCGCAATGGCCAAAAGGGGGAACAGGAGTCTCAAATCCAGGGCGCCGAGGGCTGCAAAGGCACCGGCTGCAAAGAGCAGGGAGTCACCCGGCAGAAATGGAGTGACCACCAGCCCTGTTTCACAGAAGATGATGGCAAACAAGATGAAATGGGTCAAGAAACCGTATTGCTCTATGAGTTCTTTGAGGTGTTTGTCCAGGTGTAAAAAGATGTCGATGAATTGAAGCAGTAAGTCCATTATAATATCATGCCTTTCTCATAAAAATCCTCACCCATTGTGTCGTTTATCACGACCGCTGGGAGATCCTGCACCTCCATGCGATACATGGCCTCTGTGCCCAATTCAGGGAATGCGATGACCTCGCAGCTGCGAATGCAGCGGGAGAGATAGGCACCGGCACCGCCGATGGTGGCTAAATACACGGCACCATGGGCCTTCATGGCATCCTTTACCTCAGGAGATCGTTTGCCTTTACCCATGGTGGCAGCTAAGCCCAATTCCAACAGGCGGGGGGTGTAGCGATCCATACGATAGCTGGTGGTCGGGCCTGCAGCACCGATGGCAAGGCCTTCTGGTGCAGGCGATGGGCCGACATAATAGATGAGCTGGCCTTTTAGGTCTATGGGAAGGCCTTCCCCCCTGTTTAGAAGCTCAACAAGCCTTTTGTGAGTCTGGTCACGGCCTGTGTAGAGAATGCCGTTTAGGAGAAGCAGGTCGCCTGCCCGCAGTTCTTGTAGGATTTGATGAGTGAAAGGCAGATGAATGGGCCTGAAATGCAATTGGTTATTTGGCACCATTTGGGATATCTTTGTGTGGAGAGGCGAGGTATGCCTTGCCCCTACTGTTTCATGGCAATGTAGGTTTTGAAGGTTGGTCTCATCGAGCTGCCATCCGCCATTCTGCCATACCGCCTTTTGACTCCTGGCCGCATGACACTGAATATTTATTGCCACAGGGAGGCTGGCGATGTGGCAGTGAAAGACCTCCATTGCCACGTGCAGAGTGGTGGTGTCGCCGCCAAAACCATGGGGGCCGATTCCGAGGGCGTTGATCCTTTTGAGGATTTCCCGTTCCAGTGAGGCGACGTCCTCCCTGCCATGAAACGCACCGATGGGCCGGAGCAGGGCCTTTTTGGCAAGAATGGCCGCCCGTTCCAAGTCTCCTCCTACCCCTATGCCGATTATCCCTGGTGGGCATGGATTGGGCCCTGCCTTCTGCACCTGCTGGCACACGGCATCGATGATTCCAGCCGTCCCTGCAGACGGCGGAAGCATGAACACCGCGCTCATGTTTTCGCTCCCGCACCCCTTGGGCAGTACGGTGATGGAGAGATAGTTGTCCTTGGAGACAGGGGTGGCATGGACGATGGCCGGAGTATTGTCCCGAGTGTTCTGGCGGGTCAGGGGGTCGCAGACCGATGCCCTGAGCAGACCCTCCTTGGTGCCCTTTGCCACACCTCTGTTGATGAGCTCGTGAATGTCCGATTCCATGGGCAGATTCCGACCCATCTTCACAAAAAACACATCTATACCCGTATCCTGGCAGATGGGAAGCCCTGTTTGAGCCGCAAGCTCGGCATTTTTCGTCAATATATTCAAGATAAAGCGGGCAAGGGGTTTGCTTTCTTGCTCCGCTGCCGCACAGATGGCCTTGAATACATGTGCAGGCAGTATGGTATTGGCATTGCGAACCAGGTCGGCTACCTTTTCTATGATTTCTTGCTCAAAGTTAGTCATTGTCTTTTAGTATGAAGCCTCCGATGCGCAGCGCCTTTTTGACCACCTCCATGGGATGATTTCCTAATACTCGAATCACGGGTTCCTTGCCCACATCGCCTAAATCATAGATGAGGTCGGGAACAAAACCTGTTGTGCGGATGGCCTCGGTCACACCCCAGATGAGGGAAGAGCCCTCGCGATTTTTAGAATCTTCAGGTTCGTTGAGTCTGGAAAATTCCGCTATGGAATAGCCAAGCTTTTGTGCGGTTTCCAGAAAGTCAGGTCGATAGCGAATGGCCATGGCCGAGCGCTTGGCGCGATCAAAACGCATGACCGTGAGGATGATGCGCGCCACATGGCTGGATGCGTCAAATCGAGGCGATGAAAGCCTTGCAACTCCCTTTTCAAGGCCCACGATTCGGCCCGGAAATCCCGCCACATCCATGCGGCCTTCGGGCCATGAAAGCTCGGGCCAGGGCAGGGCATATCCTAAATTGGTCTGGATTTCAGGGACGAGCTCTCGGCACTTGAAGCCCTGTAAAAATCTCCATGCCTGTTCCAGTGCTTCCAGTACCTCATATTTTGCATGAAGATTGTCCAGAAGATATAAGGGGTTGGTTGGCCCGATGCCTTTCCCTAACGAGAATGAGGCAGCGATGGCCTTGGCAGTAAAGTGTTTGGCCATGTACACTGCCTCCTGAAGGGGCTTGCCCTGGGCTAAATAGGCGGTCAGCGCGGCAGAGAAGGTGCAGCCTGTTCCATGAGTGTTTTTTATATTCAGGCGGTGCATGGAATATTCCTCTAACTTTCCGTTACAGCAACAAAGGAGGTCAACAGCATCCCCTTCTGGCAGGTGGCCACCCTTCAAGACCACCATCTTTAGTGGTGAACGATATGCAGGGGAAACAGTATCTTTTAACATCCCTTTAAGACGCAATGCGGCATCCCTTGCCTCCTGACGGTTGCGAATGGGTTGATCAAGAATGACCGATGCCTCTTCAATATTGGGGGTGATCACGTCCGCCAATGGAAACAGGTGTTCTCTCATGGCCGAGACCGCCTCACGTTCCAGAAGGGGATGCCCACCCTTGGCCACCATGACCGGGTCTATGACCAGAATGCCATTAAAGGTGTGGCGTTTCAGGGCATCTGCCACTGCCTTTATGATCTCCGCATTGGCAAGCATTCCTGTTTTGATGGCATTGGGACGAATGTCGGAAAGCACCGCATTTAGCTGTGCTGTCACAAACTCTGAAGAAGTGGCGGATACATCGTGGACACCCAGGGTGTTTTGAGCCGTAAGCGCGGTGATTACGCTGCAACCATAGGCGCCAAGCAGGGTAAAGACCTTCAGGTCCTGTTGAACCCCGGCGCCTCCGCTTGAATCCGAGCCTGCTATGGTCAATATGGGAATGGGCTGCTGCATATCTTTTACCTCCTTCATGGTTTCGTGTTATGGGGAATGTGATTGTCCTATTTATTTGTCCAATCGCCCCGACAACTATCAACCCATTTTTTCTATGTGTTGAAGCAAGTTAGCGGTTTTTTCCTGTAACAGTGCGATGTCTTCTCTGGTTTCCACATTTAGTCGCAACAAGGGTTCTGTATTGGAACCTCTCAGATTGAAGCGCCACTTTTCAAACTCCATGCTCAGGCCATCTGTGTAATCTATACGTGCCGCTTCTTTTTTGTATGCTTCCTCGATGAATGCAAGAACCTGCTGAATGTCTTTGACTCGGCGGTTGATCTCACCGCTTACCGGAAAGCGTCGTTGCCGCTCCATCACCATTTGAGAAAGGGGCATACCCCTCACACACATCAGTTCTGTAATCAGGAGCCATGGAATCATGCCGCTGTCACAGTAACTGAATTTTTTGAAGTAGTGATGACCGCTCATCTCGCCGCCATATATGGCATCCTCTTTGCGCATGCGTTCCTTGATGAAGGCATGTCCGGTCTTGGACTGAATAGGGATTCCGCTCAAGGCCTTCGTGATCTCGATGGTATTCCATGTAAGCCGTGGATCGTGAACGATTTTCAATGACTTGCCTGAGTGTTTGAGCAAAAAGGCCTCGGCAAGAAGCCCCACCAAATAATAGCCCTCTATGAATCCGCCCTGTTCATCGAAGAGAAAACAGCGGTCGAAGTCGCCGTCCCAGGCTATACCCAGGTCTGCACCTGTTTCTCGCACCGCCTGTGCCGTCCGATGACGGTTTTCGGAGAGCAGTGGATTGGGAATGCCGTTGGGAAAGCGGCCGTCGGGTTCATGGCATATCTTTATGAATTCAAATGGTAAAAAGGGCTCCAATACGTCTATTATGGGCCCGGCACAGCCGTTTCCTGCATCGGTTACGATTCTGATTGGCTTGAGGTTTGCAACGTTTATATAGCTCAGCAGATGTTGAATGTAATCCTTGCGATGCTGAAGGGGTTTGCATGGTGCAGTCTCTGAAGGCAAAAATACCTCGTTGTCGCTCAACACCATGGATTCGATGGTTTTTAGCCCGGAATCGCCGCTTATGGGCCTGCTCTCCCGCTGAACCAGCTTCATGCCGTTGTATTCCTGAGGATTGTGGCTGGCTGTCACCATGATGCCGCCGTCCAGACCGTAATGAGCGGTGGAAAAGTATATCTCCTCTGTGCCGCAAAGCCCTATATCGAAGACCCCTACGCCTTGCGATGCCAACCCCTGGGCCAGGGCAAGGCTGAGCGGCCTGCTGCTCTCCCTTACATCATGGCCGATGACCACCTTTTGGGCATTCAAAAGCCCTGCAAATGCCTTGCCGATGTGAAACGCCATGGTTTCGTTCAACTCCTCGGGGACACGACCACGAATATCGTATGCCTTGAACGGGCTATTCTTTGTTTCTGCCATAGATGTCCTCGAATCTTACGATATCGTCCTCGCCGAGATAGCTTCCTGTCTGCACCTCGATGAGCTCAAGGGGGATCTTGCCCGGGTTTTGAAGTCTGTGTTTCACACCCAAAGGTATATACACGGATTCGTCTTCCTTGAGCAGAAATTCCTTGTCATCTTGCGTCACCAAGGCCGTGCCCTTTACCACTATCCAATGCTCTGCCCTGTGGTGATGCATCTGGCTGGAAAGAATGCCGCCGGATTTTACTGTAATACGCTTTACCTGAAATCTGTCACCGGATTCGATGGTCTGAAAATGCCCCCAGGGCCGATAGACCACCGGATGCTCCACCGCCTCCTTGCGGCCTTGTTTTTTGAGGGCTGAAACCACGTCCTTGATTGCCTGACCGTGATCCTTGTGGCAGATGAGCACTGCATCCGAGGTTTCGACAACGATGGTATCCTCCATGCCCATCACGGCCACCAGCCGATCCTCGGAGCGAACCAGACAGTTTTTGCAGCCCTGTGTCAGTACATCCCCACTGATTAGATTTCCGTCTTCATTACAAGTGGATACATCCTTCAGACTGTTCCATGAGCCTACATCGCTCCATGTCTCGGCAAATGGAATGACCACCGCCTTGTTCGTATGTTCCATGACGGCATAATCTATGGAATCCGCAGGGCAGGTGTGAACGATCTCCCTGGGAAGCCGCAGGAAATGGAGGTCTTTTCGCAGTCCTTGCATAGCGCGATGACATATTTCATATATGTCGGGTCTGAAGCGCTTCAGTTCTTCAAGATATGTGGTGGCCTTGCACATGAAGATGCCGCTGTTCCAGAAGTAATTACCCTGTTTCAGATAACTTTCCGCCTTGTCTTTGGATGGTTTTTCCACAAAACGACGGACAGAAAAGTGCTGTGCGGATGAATCGTTCAGAAATGCCTCTATATAGCCATAGCCTGTTTCGGGGCCGGTAGGCACAATGCCGAATGTCACGATATGACCTTGTTCAGCTATTGTTTTTCCGTGCTTGATCGCTTTTTCAAAGGCAGTGTTTCCCTGAATCACGTGGTCTGCCGGTAGAATGAGCAGCACCGCGTCGTTTCCAAAGATGGCGGCGTCGGAACCGTCTGTATCATCTGTGGCGGAACTATCAGGGGCCGATGGCGGTTGCACATGGCTCAACAGGTGAAATGCGGCGTAGGCCACAGCAGGAGCCGTGTTTTTGCCTTCGGGCTCCAGGATGATGGCCTCTAAAGGCTGTTGAATTTCTTCGGCCTGTTCCCATACCAGAAACCGATGGTGGTCATTGGCGATTACCATGGGAGCCGTGGCGCCGTCCATTGCTGCAGCCCGCATCAAGGTCTGTTGCAGAAGGGAATAGGGGCCTGTGAGCCTCAGAAACTGTTTCGGATAGGCCTTTCGAGAAAGGGGCCAGAGCCGAGTGCCAGAACCGCCACATAGAATGACTGGAACGATTTGCATGTCTTCTACCTTCCCAACAGTTCTTCGTTTATGTGAATCTTGGCGTTTTTGCGCAGGTCTTTGAGCCAGCTGTCCATCACCAAATTCTTTTTTTGCGTGAGCAGTTTGTCCGTTATAGTCTTTTGTTGCGCAGGGAATCCACTCATGTCTGCGTCCGTGATGTCCTTGAGCCCCACTATGTAGAAACTATTTTGGACTTCCACAGGCCTTTCAGCGATGGGATTGGATTTGGTAAGGGTAAGCCCTGTTTCCAGCACTGGCTGGGGCAGTTCCTTGGCTGCGAGGGGCATTTCGGATCTGGAATAGGGTTTGCTGGTCATGAGTGTGAGTCCCTTTTCTTTGGCAATGGCTGTGATGTCCTTGCCTTTAATCTCCAATATCAGTTCTTCCGCCCTCTTTTTGGCGGCATCGGTGGCCTTCTGTTGAATGAGATCGGCATTCACCTTTTCTTTGACCTCTTCCAGAGGTGGAATACCTGACGGAACCTTCTCTGAGACCTCTGCTATGAGCATGCCGTCAGGAAGTTCGATGATCGAGCTCAAGGAGCCCTGGCCCAACTCGAATAGTTCGTTCAGGGCCTCTTTGCTCAAGGGGATGGGAGGCGTATTTTTTGTAAAAAGGCCTGTTTTGACAAGGGAGATGCCCTTTTTCTGGGCATATAATGTCAGGCTGCCCTGGGCGATTATGTCATCATAGAGTTTGCTCGCCTGCTCAAAAAGGCTGGACTTGGAGCGTTCCTCCTTGAGTTTTACGATGATGGATTCTTTTACCTCATCAAAGGGCTTCAGGCCTGCGGGCTGGATTTCTTCCAATTTTATGATGTGCCAGCCGAAGTCGGTCTTTACAGGGCCGGCGAGTTCACCAGGTTGCATGGAAAACACCGTCTCCTCAAAGGGTTTGACCATCATACCCCTGCTGAAAAAGCCCAGCTCACCCCCTTTGGAGGCGCTTCCCGAGTCATCGGAATATTTTTTTGCCAATGCTTCGAAGGATTCCCCCTTCTTGAGCTTTGATAGCAGTTCTTCCGCCTTATTTTTGGCTGCTTCTATTGCCTTTTCATCGGCGTTTTGGTCGGTTTTGATCAGTATGTGACGAGCACGGCGTTGTTCTTTGGTGTTATAATCGTTTTGATGCTCTTCGTAATATGACTTGACATCTTGATCTGATATGTTAATACTATTTAGTACATCAGTCTTTTTGATTTCGATATAATTTAATGCTATTTTTGGTTGTGTTCTATATTTTTCTTTGTTTGCTTCATAGAATGTTTTTAGTTCATTATCTGTTGTTTTAATTTCTTTTGCAAAGTTATTAATATTTAATGTAATATATGTCAATTCCCTCTTCTCGTTATCATAATTATATTGTTCTCTTGCTTCTGATTCTGGAATCATTATGCTGTTTGTCAATAGATTTGATACTTTTTCAAGCAGTAATTGCTGGCGTAATTTGCCTTCAAAATCTATTGGAGTCATATGATTGGCTCTGAGTGATCTTTCATAGAGATTTTTATCGAATTGCCCATTGGAAAAAAAGGCCGGTATTCTCAATATTTCTTCCTGAATCTCTTCGTCTGATACATATATTTTGAGTTTGGATGCAGCTTGTTTGATAAGCAAATTGTTGATTAAATTGTCGAGCACTTGACTTTTTATATTCAGTTTTTCAAGAAAACCGTCAGGCATTTGTCCGCCGAAAAGCTGTTTGTATCTCTCTATGGTATTGATGTAGTCCATTCGATATGCTTCGTAATTTATATCTTCACCATTGACAGTGGCTAGTGATGTCAGTCTTTGTGAGCGGAAGGTGCCTATACCCCAGAATACGAAGACCAGGGCAATGGCGCCCAATATGAATTTGACTGCCATTGAAGAGGCATTTTTGCGCATGAAATCCAGCATAGTGTGGTTCTCCTCGATTTTTTTGAAAAACAAACGGAAATTATTCCATATGGAGCCCTTTTGCAATCCCAATTCTATAAAGCAACTTTGATGGGGTCGCAAAAACCCGCTGCCCGCAATTATAACTGGTTATGGTTAGTGTTGAATTTTTAATGGTTAATTGTGGTAAATTAACCTTAAGGGAAGTCCCAAAAATTAAGAGTTTTGTTGAATAGCAATGCGCGAGAAGGCGAAAAAGCGCAGCATACTCTCCGTATGTGAACATTTTTCGCTGACAAGCAACGCAGCTATCAGGCAAAAGAACAATTTTTGGGACTTCCCTTAATTCAAAATTCAGCAATTAACATGTAGCATCGAGTTGAGCGCCTTGCATTTGGCCTTTTTTGCCGTAGCCATGCCCTCAAATGACTTTTTACTAACCCATCAATTTTGTCAGGTATTCTGCTGTGTCTGCGAAACAAGGTGCTCCACATAGCGCATTGCGGCCTCTTTTCCGCCGCCGAGCATGCGTGAAAGCTCTTCCATGCGTTCTTCGTTGGAAATGTTGTGAATGGTCGTGACAGTGCCTCCGTCTGCGGTTTTCTTATAGGCCAGCAGGTGCTGATCGGCCAGGCATGCTATCTGTGGAAAGTGTGTGACTACTATCACCTGGCCTTGCGATGCCAGTGCCTTGAGTTTTTGCCCCACCCTTTCAGCCACCTCGCCGCCCAGACCTGTATCGATCTCATCGAATACTATGGTCTCAACTCCGGTGTTGCGGGCAAGTGCCGCACGCAGCGCCAGCATGACACGTGACAGCTCCCCTCCCGAGGCGATGGCTGTCAGGGGGCGAAGTGGCTCTCCCACATTCGGGCTGAAGAGGAATTGCACCTCATCCATACCATTTGTTGATATATGGGCAAGGGTGGGTTTTTCAGGGGTCAGTATCTCTATCTTAAAGCGGGTCTGTTCCATTTTCAGGTGAGCCAGTTCCTTCAAAATGGCGGTCTCCAGCAGGTGCGCCCCTTGTTTTCTGAGCCTGGAGATGCGATTTGCCTGTGAAATCAATTTGGCTTCCAGGGTCTCGAACGTGTTTTGCAGAGTCTGTGTATCTTCTTGCAGGTGCTCCAGTTCGAAGATGCGTTTCTCCTGGTCTTTTCTGAAGGTCAGCACATCTTCAAGAGTCGGGCCGTGGCGGCGTTTCAGTTCCCTGAGGGCGTGATAGCGGTCTTCCATGGCCTCCAGTTTACTGGAGTCGGTGTGCAGGCCTTCCAGATAGTCTCGAATACCCAGCGCCGCATCCTCTGCGCGATAGGCCGTGTCTTTCAGCGCATCGGTTATTGGAGTGAGTCTGTCGTCGATGGCCGACATCTTTTCCATGCGCTGAATGCAGTCACGCAGCAATTTCTGGACGGAGTTTCGTTCCATGTATAGCGTCGAATATACAGCGTCGCCCAGTTCCCGCAGTGCATTGGTCTGTTTCAGGACGGTTATCTCCCGTTCCAGGGCCTCGTCTTCGTTGGGTTTGGGGTCTATGGCGTTCAACTCCTTTTGCACCCGCAAGGCTTCACTCAGTTCATGAGACGCGTTTTGTGCGGCATCCCGAGCCTTTTTCAGGGCCTTTTGTGCGGTTACAGTCTGTGCATGCAGGTCTTTGAGGGTGCCGAGTTCCTGCTCGAGTTGTAAAAATGTGTCCAGCCAGAGACAGTGGTTTTCACTGTTCAGCAATCGCTGATATTCGTGCTGGCCCGCGATACTGATGAGACACGAAGAGATGGTTTTTAACAAGGTAAGCGGAGCCAGTACACCATTTATATAGATCCTGCTTTTGCCGTTTTTTTGTAGAATGCGACGAATGGAGATGTAATCCTCGTCACAAGGGATATCCTGTGCCGCCAGAACGCCTTTTATCTCATCAGTTGCCTCGAAAGCCAGCTGAATGACGGCCTGTTCCGCACCTGTGCTGATGTGTTGAGGCTGGGCCTTTTCACCCATGGCCAGTTTGATGGCCTGAATCATCAGGGATTTGCCGGCCCCTGTCTCACCGGTGAGCGCGATGAGCCCTTTAGTCAGTTCTATGCGTAACTGTTTTATGAGGATAAAGTTTTCAAGATATATTTCCTGCAACATTTGATCGCCTAAATGAATTTGGTCCTGTTGGGGCCTTGAAAAATCAAAAATCCTCGGGGCCGTCCTGACTCGACCGAGTAATTTTTCGAGGTCTTCATATTTTGTTATTGTAAAGTACCTTTGATGTTTTATAAAGGGATATAAAGGTAATAAATACTGATTTAACTGGTGTGTTATGACAGAAGAGAAGAATTTTTCTTACAGGCCGTTTGATGGTCTGGAGAAGCGTTTGAAGGTGAAACGTAATGTTTCAGGGCTAACTACAAGAGGCGTTTCCATTCAAAGGGGGCGTTCAGATCTATCTTCCGCACCGCCGTCTTTTAGCGGGAATGAGGCGAGCCGGGCTGATTCAATGGATGTTGTATCGAACGAAGAAGCATTGTTCCGTGATGCTATGCGGGAGGTGACTCCTCTAAATGGCGAAAATAGGCCAGTTCATGCCGAAGCAGCGGCGCCTGATTTGAATTTGAATAAGATGCAAAATGAACAGACGATTGTAATGAGACAGTTGAAGGCCATTGTGTCAGGCAGTGCCGATGTCCCTGTATCAGCAACGCCCGAATTTGTCGAGGGCATAGGCTGGGGAGCGGACAGGCTGCTGGTTCAGAGATTGCACAAAGGGGAGTTTTCCGTGCAGGCATATTGTGATCTGCACGGTATGGACCTGTTATCCGCCATGGAGCGTTGCGAGGAATTTTTGAAGGACGCCATCGATACCTTCAAGGGCTGTGTGGCCATTATTCATGGAAGGGGGCTTTCCTCCAAGGGAAGGCCTGTTATAAAGGAAACGGTCATACATTGGTTGCATTCAGGGCCTTATCGGCGGTATATTATTGCCTTTTCCAGCGCACCCTCATGGGACGGCGGGCCCGGTGTTACTTATGTGCTTTTGAGACAGAGACCGGCCAGAAGAACGAAGACGAGGAGCTGATTTGAGAAAAGGACATCTGTTCGTGCTGGAAGGCATAGACGGCACAGGTAAGACCACATTGGCGCGAATGTTTGCGGAGAGGCTTGCAGAAGCAGGGCATGGAGTGGAGTTGACCAGAGAACCCTCAGACGGCGTATGGGGCCGCCGCATACGCCAGAGTTTCCTTGCCAGCGCCAGGCTTGGCCTGAAGGAGGAGTGCGAGCTCTTTTTGCTGGACAGACAGGAACACGTGGCCCATGTCATATTGCCCGCCCTGCGCAATGGCAAATTGGTGGTCTGCGATCGGTATTATTTCTCGACCATGGCCTACCAGGGGGCCAGAGGGGCGAATGTGAATGAAATCCGTGTTCAGAATGAACAAGTTGCGCCGGTGCCGGATATAGTATTTTATCTTCGGCTGAAGCCCGAAAGGGCATTGCAGAGGATACAGGAGCTGAGAGGCGACACTCCGAATAATTTTGAATCATTGGAATATCTGCGCAGAGTGGCTGCCATATTCGATGCCATGGATTTTCCGTTTTTCAGGCGTATCGATGCAGACAGACCATTGGACATCGTATTACAGGATATGCTGAGCGAGGTGATGCCATGTTTGGAATAGGTGCGCCAGAACTGTTGTTGATATTTATATTGGCCCTGATTCTGCTGGGGCCCGAACAGCTTCCAAAGGTGGTGTCTTTTATAGGCAGATGGCTCGGCCAGGCCAGAAAGACGGCCGATGAATTCAAGCGGCAATTAAATCTCGACACTCCGCTTTCCGAGATACGGGAGTTGAAAACAGATCTGAAAACCAAGCTCGACCTGCCTAAGATATCTATAGACGACAAAAAATGATCGATTCCAGCCATGCCTTTCTCCTTCGATAATTTTCCATGGATGCTTCATCTTAAAGAGCTGCG
This sequence comes from Dissulfuribacterales bacterium, assembly GCA_041287365.1. GTDB lineage: Bacteria > Desulfobacterota > Dissulfuribacteria > Dissulfuribacterales > DYLC01 > JAQVIJ01. Next base: position 227,807 of record JBEULL010000004.1, read on the forward strand.
TTCCAGGCTCATTATATATGTTTGTACCCTGCTTGTTTTTTTTTCAGTCTGTTATGCTGTCTCCGGTAATCTCATAGAAATTCTTATGCGTCCCATAGCCCATGCCTTTCCCACGGGCACAGATATGGTCTTCACAGCCCTGCCGGAAGGATTCATGATGCATCTGAAGGTCTCTTTCTGGTTTGCGCTGTGGTGTTCTCTGCCGGTTGCCCTGTATCAGATATGGCGATTCATCTCTCCAGGGTTATATCTTCGCGAAAAACGTGCTATCCTTAAAATATTGTTTTGGGCGTTGTTGTGTTTTGGAATAGGTGTCTGCCTTACATATTGGTTTGTTATTCCAAGGCTTTTGACATTGGCTTCCCGTATTGCGCATTATGGGATAGAGCCTCTACCAAGACTTCAGAGTTATTTTCTGTTTGTGATGGAATCATTGTTGATGGTCAGCTTGTTGTTTGAGTTGCCCCTTGTGCTGTATCTTGCGGTGCATTTAGGTCTTTTTGATGTAAATTTTTTGCGCAACCATCGAAAGATAAGTTATATTTTGATGTATTTGGTAGTTATTTTCATAATGCCTGATGATATTTTTTCACAAATTCTGTTAATGCTGCCTATGGTTTTGAGCTATGAAGCAGGGATATTTTTGATTTGTATGTTGAAATCTAAAAATGTCCAATAATTGTTTTTCTTTTTCCCTCTTGTGTATCGCTATTTTTTTTGTATAGTTTAGTTGTAGTTTATTCATCTAAGGAGGAGTATCATTATGCCAGGAAGACGCAGCAGGCCTTACAATGTAGAAGATGTCGAGTTCGTATTTGAGAACTATGCCAACATGACCGCAAGCGAAATAGCCGAGACCAGAGGTATAAGCAAGTTTCAGGTCTCCAAGATTGTAACCGATCTGCGCAAACATACGGATTTACCCAAGAAGAGCTTCAAGCGTCCCAATCCTATCTTTCAGTTCCTTGAAAAGAAAGGCATCTCTCCCAAATCGGAGACCAAGTCAGTCAAGGGTGGCAAGAAGAAATAGCTGTATGATGTGCCCGGTGTTGTTTTGAATGTATGAATTCAGGATGAATACGAATGAACTATGAAGCGGTAATCGGTTTGGAGGTGCATTGTCAGCTTCAGACCCATACAAAGATATTTTGTGGTTGTTCGGCGCAATTCGGTGCATCTCCCAATACCCATGTCTGTCCCGTGTGTCTGGGTATGCCAGGCGTCCTGCCGGTTTTGAACAGGCAGGTGGTGGATTATGCAATGCGTATGGCTTTGGCTGTCAATTGCCGCATAAATCCCGTGAATCGTTTTGCAAGAAAGCACTATTTTTATCCTGATCTGCCAAAGGGCTATCAGATTTCCCAGTATGAATTGCCTTTGGCCGAGCACGGCTGGGTGGATGTGGAGCTCGACGGTAAGACCAAGCGAATAGGTATTACGCGTATTCACATGGAAGAAGACGCCGGCAAACTGATACACAGCACGGTGCAGCCTACGAGTTTTGTAGATTTGAACAGAGCCGGGGTTCCGCTTATCGAGATTGTCAGTGAGCCCGATATCCGTTCACCTGAAGAGGCGGCCCTTTATCTCAAAAAGATTCGTGAACTGGTGCGTTATCTCGGCATCAGTGACGGGAATATGGATGAAGGCAGTCTTCGGTGCGATGCCAACATCTCGATGCGGCCTGTGGGAGAGCAGCGTTTTGGAGTCAAGTCCGAACTGAAGAACATGAATTCCTTCAAGCATGTGCAGAAGGCCCTCGAGTATGAAATTCGGCGTCAGACCGCCCTGCTTCTGGACGGCAAAGACATTGTGCAGGAGACGCGGCTCTGGGACCCTGCAAAAGGTGTGACCGTGTCCATGCGAGGCAAGGAGGAGGCGCACGATTACCGTTATTTTCCTGAGCCGGATCTCACACCCCTTCAAATCACTGTGAATTGGCTGAATGATGTTAGGGCCTCGCTCCCTGAATTGCCAGATGCCAAAAAGGAACGGTTCGTGCAGCAGTATGGTATTCCCGTTTATGATGCGGATGTGCTGACGGCTTCTCGCGAACTGGCCGATTATTTTGAGGATGTTGTTCGTATTTTTCCGCAGCCCAAGACAGTCAGCAATTGGATTATGGTGGAGCTCTTGAGGCTCTTGAAGGCAGACGAGCGGGAGATACAGGATTGTCCTGTGGCCCCCAAGGGGCTGGCCGGACTACTTAAGATGCTGGAAGACGGGGTTATCAGTGGTAAGATGGCCAAGGATGTGCTGGAGCAGGCCTATCGGGAGGCAAAAGACCCTGTTGAACTGGTCAAGGCACAGGGGCTTTCTCAGGTAACCGATGAGTCGATTCTGAGAGCTGTCATACAGAGGATCATTCAGGTCAATCCATCGGAGGTGGAAAAGTATCGAGCCGGCAAGACCAATGTCCTGGCCTTTTTCGTGGGGCAGGTCATGAAAGAGACAAAGGGTAAGGCCAACCCCAAAGCTGTAAATGAATTGTTAAAGGAGATGCTTGCACCATGATGAGTGCAGCTTCAGTTGAATTGCGTTCTCCTATGGCTGTGTTGGAGAATGAAGGTGGCTCGACAGTGTGCCCTTTGCGTTGGGAAGGCGGTTTTTTGTATCTTTTGGACCAGCGCAGATTGCCCGAAGAAGAGATATGGCTGTCTTACACCAATGCCTCCGAGGTGGCCGATGCCATTCGCTCCATGGTGGTACGCGGGGCGCCTGCAATCGGAATTGCGGCGGCGTTCGGATTGGTTTTAGAGGCGTATTCCCTTCAAGAAGAAGAGAGTGATACCTTTGAGGAGCAATGGCTTAGGGCCGCCGGCTTGGTGGAGTCAGCGCGGCCTACGGCCGTAAATCTCATGTGGGCGGTTCGGCGCATGATAAACGTGTTCTCGGCCCACAAAGAGATGGATAGCATGGATCTGCCAGGACTGCTCGAGACAGAGGCCTTATCCATCTGGAATGAGGACGTTGCAGCCAATCTGCTCATGGGCCGCATGGGCGCGAGTCTTTGCCCTTCCAAGATTAACTTTCTTACACATTGCAATGCCGGAGCATTGGCTACTGGTGGCTATGGTACGGCATTGGGTGTGATTCGTGCCTGTAAACAGTTGGGAAAGACGGTGCATGTCTTTGCAGACGAGACTCGGCCATGGCTTCAGGGTGTGCGGCTTACGGCCTGGGAGCTCATGAAAGATGAAATCCCTGTTACGGTTGTAGTGGACTCGGTGGCGGCCACGCTTATGCGCCAGGGAAAGGTGAGCGCGGTCATCGTTGGAGCGGATCGCATAGCCGCCAACGGTGATGTGGCCAACAAGATCGGCACCTACAGTCTGGCGGTATTGGCAAAGGCACACAACATTCCATTTTATGTGGCAGCCCCCACATCCACCATAGATTTCAATACTGTCTCAGGCGAGGCAATCCCCATAGAGGAACGTGATGCATCTGAAGTGGTCTCCTATCCATCCTTTTCTCCGAATATCTATAACCCTGTCTTCGACGTGACACCAAATGAACTCGTAACCGCCATCATTACGGAAAAAGGCGTGCTGGTACCCCCGTTCAGTCACAGCATCAAGGCCGTTCTGCCCCCTCTTTCTGTATTGCAGTAGTTGCATAGAATCGTGTTTTGCCCCTTTCATTCATGTTTCAGGACGATGTCTATTACATGAAATTGGCTATCGAAGAGGCCCAAAAGGCCTTTGAGTTGAATGAAGTACCTGTGGGGGCCGTGGCTGTGTCTGAATCCGGTGAGATACTGGCTGCAGCACACAATAGCCCTATTTCTTTGCACGATCCCACTTCCCACGCGGAGATATCGGCCCTACGAAAGGCTGCAAGTCGCGTCAGGAACTATCGGTTGACTGGTGCGACGCTCTTTGTGACCATCGAGCCATGCCCTATGTGTGCCGGGGCCTGTGTGCTTGCGCGCATTCGGCGCCTTGTGTATGGTGCAATGGATCCAAAGGCCGGTGCTTGCGGAAGTTTGTACAATATAGTCCAGGATGCTCGGCTCAACCACAGAATACAGGTGACGACCGGAGTCCTCGAGCAGGAATGCCGTGAGCTTATGCAGGCTTTTTTCCGTAAGAAACGCTTGAAAATGTGTTATTGACCAGTTAGTTATACAGAGGTTTGGAGAGGTGCCGGAGCGGTCGATCGGGACGGTCTCGAAAATCGTTGTGGGGGTAACTCCACCGTGGGTTCGAATCCCACCCTCTCCGCCAGATTTTCCGTCCTCAAATCCCTTTTCAGCCAGTGAGTGAGTTATGTTAGAGATCAAATTCATACGAGACAATCCGGAGAAAGTGGAAAAGGCCCTTCAAGACCGCAACAACCCTTTTGAGTTGAAAGAATTTCTTCAAAAGGATGCCAGGCGTCGAGCGCTCATTCAGGAGATAGAAGACCTCCGGAATCAGCGCAACACCGTGTCAGAGACCATAGGCCGCCTCAAAAAGGCCAAGCAGGACGCCGCAGAGCTGATGGAGAGCATGAAGGCTGTAAACAGTCGTATAAAAGAGATAGAGGCCGACCTCATAGGTCTGGAGCAGGAGGTTCTGAATGGACTTTTGAGTATTCCAAATATACCTCATGAAACGGTTCCTGTCGGAAAGGATGATACCGAGAACCAGGTGGTTAAGCTTTGGGGAGACAGGCCGTCCTTTAATTTCGAGCCCTTTCCACATTGGGATGTAGGAGAACGCCTTGGTATCCTGGATTTTTCACGGGCCGCTAAGATCACGGGTGCACGTTTCTGCGTGTATCACGGTGCGGGTGCTCGATTGGAGCGTGCCCTTATAAATTTTATGTTGGATGTACACACCAAACGGCATGGTTACAGAGAGGTGTTGCCTCCGTTTATCGTCAACGATGACTCTTTGCGGGGCACGGGCCAGCTTCCCAAGTTTGCCGAAGACCTGTTCAAGCTGGAAGGGTTTCGTTATTATCTCACTCCCACCGCTGAGGTGCCTGTGACCAACCTGCACAGGGATGAGGTGCTGGATGAATCGGCTCTGCCCGTCAAATATGTGGCATACACCCCCTGTTTTCGTTCCGAGGCCGGCGCTCACGGCAGGGATACGCGAGGAATAGTGCGGCAACACCAGTTCAACAAGGTGGAACTGGTGAAGTTTTCCATGCCGGAGCGTTCCTATGAGGAGCTGGAAGAGCTTTTGCTGGATGCAGAGGAGATATTGCAGTTTTTGAACCTGCCGTATCGCGTCATCTGTCTCTGTACCGGCGATATGGGCTTCTCATCTGCCAAAACTTATGACATCGAGGTCTGGCTGCCTGGTCAGAACCGCTATTGTGAGATATCTTCCTGCAGTAATTTCGAGGATTTTCAGGCTCGAAGGGCCAATATCCGCTATCGTCAGGCAGGCCAAAACAAGACACGGCTGGTGCATACCTTAAACGGTTCTGGCCTTGCCGTGGGTCGCACCGTGGTGGCCATTTTGGAGAATTATCAGCAGAAAGACGGCTCGGTTGTGGTGCCTGATGCCCTTATTCCATATATGGATGGTATGGACGTGATCACAGGGCCATAATCGATAGCGTCGCAAAAACAATGTTGAATTTTGAATGCTGAATGTTGAATTGAGGCAATAGCCAATTATATTGAATAGTTAATGCGGTCTGCAATAACGAAGAATGCAATGTGATTCAATTGGCAGTGGCTTGTTGCGAGGCCGTCATAATCTGTCATGTCGATATAGTATGCATGTTGTGTAATGAACATCTGTGACGGCTTGAACGATGCCCAGCGTGGGGCTGTCTTTGCTGCATGTCCTCATCTGCTTGTGGAGGCCGGGCCAGGCACAGGCAAGACCCGTGTCCTCGTGTGCAGAATCGTACATTTAATTGCAGACAGAGGCGTCCCGCATCACTCTATTCTGGCCGTCACCTTCACGCGTCGTGCCGCCCATGAGCTGGCTCAGCGAGTGCAGATTGCATGTGACCTTTCCGTATATGCCCGCACCTTTCATGCCTGGGCCTATGATTTTCTTAAAAGCTGGCAACATGCCTGTGATGATGGTTCTGTTTTCCGGCCCCTGTCCCTTTTGAGTGAGGAAGAAGCCGTTGCCATCTGTAACGAGCTTGCTGTCGCTCTTGATTTGGATAAAAAACGAAACTGGTATGAACTTATCTCACAGGCCAGACAACACTGGCCTTTTTCCTTTTCCGATGTAAATGTGCAGACTTTGTATGAGGCATACGAAAGGCGTTTGAACGAGCAGGGGTATTGTGACTACGACCACTTGCTGTTCAAGGCATTGCAATGTCTGCAATCGCTGGAGGGTATGCGCTTTTTCGCAGATCGCATATCTCATGTGCTAGTGGACGAGTTTCAGGATGTAAACGCCGTTCAATACGAGCTGGTGCGGCAAATGGCCCTTGCAGGTGCGCAACTAACGGTGATAGGTGATTCCAATCAGGCCATCTACGGCTTCAGAGGGGCTTCTCCCCATTTCATGACGAGATTTTTGAAGGATTTTGAAGGGGCCCAATCCATTGGTCTTGAAGAGGTGTATCGCTGCCCCCAGACCTTTTTGGACGCTGCTCAGGCAGTGCTGCCCAGTGGTTCGGGTCGTGTGCTGGTTTCTAAAGTAGAAAAGGACAGCCCCATACAGCTTCGTTCCTTTGAGGATGCGTTTCAGGAGGCGGAGTGGATCGCACAGGAGATAGAGGGATTGGCAGGCGGGTTTTATATGGAGCGGACGGGTCATGGCATGGCTGTGCGGAGTCTGGCGGATGTAGCGGTGCTATACCGGACTCACAGGGTCGGCGAGCTGATTCGGCATAGGTTGCATGAAAAGGGTATTCCATACACCTATTGCTCCAGCGCCGCTGATGAACCGGACCTGCAGCGGCTGTTGCAGTTGTTAGATCGGAATGAGTGCGAGCGTTTTTTGGATTTGCAGGTCTATCTGCACCAATTGTTGCAAATTTTGGGCATAGAACGGCCCTCTTCAGGACTTTCGGCCTTTTTGCAACTGGCAGAAGGGCTATCCGGCTGGGATGGGTTGCAGGAACTGGCCGCAGGCCTCTCTTACTCGAATACGGCTATGTGTGAGCTTTACGGAGTAAATCTGGAATCTGTTTCTCTGCTTTCCATGCATGCGGCCAAGGGATTGGAGTTTCCGGTGGTATTTTTGGTGGGCATGGAGGATGGAGGATTTCCCTTGTTAGGGTCTGACGAGGCGGAAGAGGCGAGGCTCTGTTATGTGGCCATGACGCGGGCAAGAGAGCGGCTGTATGTGAGTTGGTGTAACAGGCGCAAGAGTCATCATGTTTTGAATGGACAGGGCCGGCAAAGCAGGTTTATTGATAAAATGCTTCCCTATGCAAGGTTGGAAGAGAAAAAGTATGCAGGAAAGGGGAGGCGGCCGAGACAGAATAGGCTTTTTTAGTTATCTGTCCCGTATGTCTGTTATCTATTGAATTTTGTTAGAATGGGTAATAATATTATTTAGTTTTTTCTTGATATTTTCGATGTTGGCAGAACGTTTACAGGAGGTTTCAAGTGAAAATAACAGCCGATGAAGCGGCACATGTGGCGCATCTGGCCCGTCTTTCTTTTTCTGCGGATGAATTGCAGCTGTACACAGGGCATTTGAATGCCATTTTGGAGTACGTCGCCCAGTTGCAGCAGGTGGATACGGAGGGTGTTGATCCCTTGTTTCATCCTCTGGCCATATCCAATGTATTCAGGGGAGATGAGCCGGTTGCATCCCTTCCTAACGAAGCCGCTCTGTCCAATGCACCACAAAAGGAGGAGGGTGCTTTTTTGGTGCCCAAGATTATATAAAAGATTCACACGGTTCGGAGAAGAATAAATGTCTGATTTGACAAAATTATCCATAAAAGATCTGCACGATGCCTACAGAGAACGCAAAGTCAGCGCAGTTGAGGTGACTCGTGCATATCTCGATCGTATCGATTCCGTCGATGCCAGTGTCAAGGCATATCTGACGGTCACTGCTGACCTGGCTATGCAGCAGGCTGAAGATGCTGACAGGAGATTGCAGGCCGGAGGCGATCGAGTCGCTCCCCTTACAGGCATCCCCCTTGGCATCAAAGACCTGCTGTGTACCAAAGGAGTGAGGACTACCTGCGCATCCCGTATGCTGGAAAACTTTGTTCCACCCTATGATGCCACGGTGATCGAACGACTGAACAATCAGGGTGCCGTGATGCTTGGTAAACTCAATATGGACGAGTTTGCCATGGGCTCATCCACTGAAAATTCCGCCTTTCACTGTACGCACAACCCCTGGGATTTGAGCCGTGTGCCTGGCGGTTCCAGCGGAGGGTCGTCCGCCGCTGTTGCGGCGCGTCTCTGTGCCGGTTCTTTGGGCTCGGATACCGGCGGTTCCATACGTCAGCCTGCATCTTATTGCGGAGTGGTGGGGCTCAAGCCCACTTATGGCCGTGTTTCCCGTTTCGGCCTCATAGCCTTTGCTTCATCCCTGGATCAGGTGGGGCCTTTGACTCGAAATGTGACGGACTGCGCCCTGCTCATGAATGCGATCTCCGGTCATGACTCAAGGGATTCCACTTCTGTTGCAGGTGTTGACGTAGATTACACACAATATCTGCAAAATGGACTTCAAGGAGTACGGGTCGGGCTTCCTCAGGAGTATTTCATAGAGGGTGTTCAAAAGGATGTGCGGGAGGCGGTGGAAAAGGCCATCTCAGCTCTGAAGGACATGGGATGTGAAATAGTGCCGGTGAGCCTGCCCCATACACCCTATGCAGTTGCCACCTATTACATCGTGGCTACATCGGAGGCATCATCCAACCTTTCCCGTTACGATGGAGTCAAATACGGGTTCAGGGCAACTGAATACGCCAATCTTATCGATATGTACAAAAAGACCCGTTCCGCTGGGTTCGGCCCGGAGGTGAAGCGTCGAATTATGCTGGGCTCTTATTCCCTGTCCGCAGGTTATTACGATGCCTTCTATAAAAAGGCCTCTCAGGTTAGGGCATTGTTCAAAAGGGATTTCGACAATGCATTTAATGCATGCGATGTGCTTGTAACGCCCGTGGCCCCTACAACTGCCTTTAAGATGGGTGAAAAGACAGCAGATCCGATTCAGATGTATCTGAACGACATATTCACCATTCCGGTGAATCTGGCCGGCATTCCAGGCATCTCCATGCCTTGCGGATTCGATGGAAACGGCCTGCCCATAGGTGTGCAGATCATGGCCGATGCCTTCAGGGAGGACAATCTGTTCAGAGTGGCCTACAATCTGGAACAGTCTGTGGGTGAGATTAGGAACTGGCCGGAGCCCTGATATGCAACGTATTCCCCTCAATGCCGCAAAACCTGGTATGAAACTAGCCAAGGAGGTCAAAACGTCCGATGGCCAGGTGTTGTGCGGTCCTGGTCTGGAGTTGACACAGGTATTGCTCGACAAGCTTTACAAGTCGGATGTGCATGCAATAGTTGTGGAGGGGCATCCAGTGGAACTTCCGTATGACAAGCCATTGGCTCAGCGGATTATCGAATTGGAACAGCGTTTTGGCAAGGTAAAGGACGACCCTGTTTTGCGTGCTCTGATGAAGCTTGTCGCAGAACATATGATCGAGCAGGAGATGCAGAGATAACAACCGGTTATGACTGACGAGAAGGAAGCTAAAAGACAGGAAATCAGGCGAAGACTCAGGGAAATTCAGTCTCTACCCACCCTGCCGCCCATAGCCGCCAAGCTGAACAAGATGGTGGAGGACGAGGATGTCACCGCCAATCAGCTGGGAAATGTCATCGAGCGGGATCAGGTACTGACCAGCAAACTGTTGAAGATGGTCAACTCATCTTTTTACGGGTTTCCCCAGCGGATCAGCACAGTGGCCAATGCCATCGTGCTTCTGGGTATCAATGTTATCAAGACCCTCATTGTCACTTCCTCCATCTTCGAGATGATGCAGACGTCAGACGTGGGGCTCTGGGAGCATTCCCTGGGTTGCGCCACCACGGCAAGTCTTATCGCCAAGAAGAAGGGACTTAAAAATCCTGAAGAGGTCTCCACAGCGGCCCTGTTGCACGACCTGGGCAAGGTGGTGGTGAGGGCTGAACTGCCGTCCGAGTATGCTGCCCTGCTGGCTTTCGTGGAGCAGAAAGGTGTTGCCATGCGAGAGGCGGAAGAGGAACTGCTGGGAGTTTCTCACTCAGAGATAGGGGGATGGCTAGTGCATCAGTGGAATCTGCCTGACCGGCTCGTTTTGCCCATTACCTGGCATCACAGGCCTGAAGATGCCCCTGATCACAGGGATGTGACGGCCATTCTGCATTTTTCGGATATTTTGATTCGAGCGGTGGGTTTTGGGTTTGGGGGAGATATCTGGGTACCCGCATTGGACTCATCTGCGTGGAAGCGCATCAAGTTCTCCAAGAGCGAGATGAAGGAATTGCTTGTGGAACTGGATGAAAAACTCATAGAGTTACAGGATTTTTCTGCCGAGATGCAGAATTTGGGTTGAGGGAGTGCATCTTGGCCAATATAGCCATCATAGCTGCAGAGCCGTTTTTCACGATCGAGGAGCTTTCACTCGTAGAGGCCAGAGGACATAGATGCATGGCCAAGTCTGACCTGTCCAGGGCTATGGAAATTATCCTTGCTGACCCACCGGAGGTTTTGGTGGTTCAAAAAGACCTGGATAATTCCCTGGATCGCATGGTCATTCAGGCCATGAAGACCAGTCTGCAACTGGCCCTTATGCCCATCATCCTTTCCGTGCCCTCTAACTGCAACCTTACCACGCTTGATTGGAAGATATATGCCGTGGATGACGTGGTCTTTGCCAATGCCAATGTCCTGGAGAAGATAGCCCGTGTGGAGTTGGCCCTCGAGCGGATGGAAAGGGTGGGAGACAACAACCCGCTGACCAAACTGCCTGGAAATTCCTCGATTCTGAAATATATTCAAGGGGTTCTGGATAGAAATGAGTCTAATGCCGTGGCCTATGTGGACATCGACAGTTTCAAGCCATATAACGATCGATACGGCTTTTCCAGGGGTGACGAAGTCATTCGCATGGTAGCCCGCATTTTGGTGAACACCGTGCAGGAAATAGCCGGTCACAACGGTTTTGTCGGGCATGTGGGCGGTGACGATTTCGTGTTCTTGACGCCGACCGATTGTGTTGAAAAGGTATGCCAAAAGGTGCTGCTAAATTTCGATGCCTTGATACGTCTGTTTCTGGACGAAGAAGATCTGGAGCACGGCTGTTTCTTGTCCGAAGACCGCCAGGGTAACAAGCAGACCTTTCCCCTTACCAGTCTCTCCATCGCTGTGATTCCTTGCATATCAAATCGTTATAAACACTATGGAGAGGTGGCTGCGACTGCCGCTCAGTTAAAGAAAAAGGTCAAATCCATGCCTGGCAGCAATTATCTGATAGATAGAAGGAGTTGTGAGAAAAAATCATGAGTGTTCAATCGAAGGATGTTAAAAAGATAGTTTTGGCCTATTCAGGGGGGCTGGATACATCGGTTATTCTCAAATGGCTGCAAGAGCATTATGAATGCCCTGTGGTGGCCTATTCCGCCGACATCGGTCAGCAGGAAGATTGGAATGCGGTGCGCCAGAAGGCATTGGCCACAGGTGCCTCCGATGTTGTCATTCGGGATCTCAAAGATGAATTCGTGCAGAATTTTGTATTTCCCATGTTCAGGGCTAATGCCATCTATGAGAGTGCCTATCTGCTGGGCACTTCCATTGCCAGACCTGTGATCGCCAAGGAGCAGGTGGCGGTGGCCAGGGAGTTTGGCGCTGATGCAGTAAGTCATGGCGCAACCGGTAAGGGAAACGATCAGGTCAGGTTTGAACTGACATATATGGCACTGAACCCTGGTTTGCATATTATAGCCCCATGGCGCATATGGGATTTGAACTCCCGGCAAAAACTTATGGATTTCGCCAAGTCGCACGGTATACCTGTGCCGGTTACCAAAAAAAGACCTTACAGCATGGACGCCAATCTGCTGCATATCAGCTATGAAGGCGGTATTCTGGAGGATCCGTGGTTTGAGCCGCCGGCCGATATGTTTGTTTGGACCAGCTCTCCCGAGGTTGCGCCCGACAGCCCCGAATATGTGGAGCTGGAGTTTGAACAAGGCAATCTGGTGGCCATAAATGGTGAACACATGTCTCCTGCCGGCCTTCTGGCCCGTTTGAATGAATTGGGTGCGAGTCATGGCATAGGTCGCAGGGATATTGTGGAAAACCGTTTCGTTGGCATGAAGTCCAGAGGGGTTTACGAGACGCCGGGCGGTACCCTTCTGCGTGAGGCCCACATCGCTCTGGAATCCATTACCCTGGATAGAGAGGTCATGCATCTTCGTGACAGCCTGGTTCCCCGTTATGCAGAGCTGGTTTATTACGGTTTCTGGTTTGCTCCGGAGCGCGAAATGCTTCAGCGGTTAGTGGACGAGACGCAGGCCAATGTCACAGGCATTGTCCGGCTCAAACTATACAAGGGCAATTGTATGGTGGTGGGTAGAAAGGCGGTCAAGTCCCTTTATCGTCCGGAATTCGCCACATTTGAGGAGGACGATGTGTATCGCCAGGCGGATGCCGAGGGCTTTATTCGGTTACAGGGCCTGAGGCTCAAGATACGATCCATGGTGGGTGTGTCGGCGCAAAGTTAATGAAGCATTTTAAGAAGGTACTTCTGCTCACTCCGACTCATATGGAGATGCAGTGTGTAGGATTGTCATTACAAGATTCAGGGCAAGATGTTGGGCATGGGTTTGAGTGCGCTGTCTGTGGATTCGGACCGGTTTCAACCGCAGTCTTTCTTGCACAGAGGTTTTCACGCAGCGATTACGACATGATATTGCTGATGGGTCTGGCCGGGGCTTATTCAGGCAGTCAGGTACAGGTAGGTGATATCTGCGTGGCTGAAAGCGAGGTGTATGCAGACCTTGGCCGGTGTGTAGGAAATGTTATTGAGCCCATCGAAATCGTTGAAGAGACTACGTCGTTGCGTTTTGATCTCTTAACGTACTGGAATGCCTCATTGTTCGGTTGCATCGAGGATGTCGTTGTCGAAACGGGCGCCAAAATGGTGGATATGGCCACGGTTTGTTGTGTTTCCTGCAATCAGGAGCGCGCTATGTCTATTGCCATGCGATGGGGTGTGGCGGCCGAAAATATGGAGGGCGCTGCCGCTGCTCAGGTCTGTGCCGTCTATGGTATTCCGTTTCTAGAGGTCAGGGCCGTCAGTAATTGGGCGGGGGATTGTGATAAAACGCGCTGGCGTATTCAGCCTGCCCTGGCCAGATTGCGTGATTTTATCCTTTGTTTTATACGCAGGTTAAACGCTGTCTGATGAACGAATCTATTTCTTTCGGTCTTTCTCCTTGTCCTAACGACACCTTCAGCTTCTATGCCATGCTTAACGGCAAGATACAGATGCCTTTTGTCATAGATCCGCACATGGCGGATGTGGAGTGTCTGAATGATTGGGCGCTGAAAGGCCGTTTGGACATGACCAAGGTCTCTTTTGGCGTTTTGGGCAATATCTTGCAGGATTATGTACTGCTGCGTTCTGGAAGCGCCCTTGGCAGGGGCTGCGGGCCTTTGATAGTGGCAAAAAAACGCTTGACACTCGATGATTTGAGGGGTTTAAGGGTTGCGATTCCAGGAGAGCATACCACAGCTGCGCTGCTGTTGAGGTTGTATATGAATGGAGCGGTTCATGCTGTGAGTATGCCTTTTGATCAAATAGCCAGGGAGGTTTCTTTGAGTAATGTGGACGCCGGAGTCATAATACACGAAACCAGATTTACATATGGCAGCTATGGGCTTGAGTGCGTGGTGGACCTGGGTGAGTGGTGGGAACAGAAGACAGGGCTGCCCATACCCTTGGGCGGAATAGTGGCCCGAAGAAATCTAGGGCGAACTACCTTGAATCTCTTGAACGAGGTGCTTAAAATAAGTGTTTTATATGCCTTGGAGCGAAAAACAGCGCCCATGGAGTTCGTTCGGCGCCACGCCCAGGAGATGGATGTGGATGTCATGGAAAAACATATTGGTCTTTATGTGACTTCCTGGACAGTGGATTTGAATCAAGAAGGCATAAAGGCCGTAGAGTATCTGGTGCATCTGGGGAACGATTTGGGTTTATGGCGTAATTATTCAGGAGATATCTTGTTTTAAAAAGGTAAATATATATGCAAGTTGAGGCGACAGCAAGTATTTGGAGTATGGTTCTTGGTTCAGGCCCAGTGGTGCAGGGGGTTTTGATATCGCTTATTCTCTGTTCACTTTTGTGCTGGACTATCATTTTTGCAAAGATCAGGCGGTTCAGGCAGGTCAACAGCGCGAACGAAGAGTTTGAAGACATCTTTTGGAGTACTGACAGTCTGCCCCAGATACAGACCAAGGCCAGGAAGATGTCGGCTGCGCCCATGGCCGGAGTTTTTCTGGCAGGATATGAGGAACTCAAGAACCTTCAGGACACGGCCAAAAATCTGGGAATCAATCTGAGCCATAAGATATGGATAGATTCTCTGGAGCGCAGCCTTCAGAAGGGGATCAAGGAAGAACTGACCAATCTGGAATTTTCCCTGCCTATTTTGGCTACCATCGGCAATGCAGGTCCTTTTATTGGTTTGTTCGGCACGGTTTGGGGTATCATGCGCAGCTTTCACGACATAGGCGCTCAGGGTTCCGCCAATCTGGCCACTGTGGCCCCCGGTATTTCAGAAGCCCTGGTGGCCACTGCTACCGGCCTTGCAGCTGCCATTCCGGCTGTCATTGCCTTCAATATGTTCATGAGCCAACTGGCCAGGCTCGAAAGCAAGCTTCAGGGGTTCGCCGGTGATTTCATAAATCTGGTGGAGAGAAGGCTGTTGCCACGCACCTCCAGACAGGCCGCACAGGGCCAGACAGGGGATGAATAATCATGGCCATGTCGTCTTCTGTCAAGAGAGGCTCCTATATGTCGGAGATCAACGTGACGCCCCTGGTGGATGTCATGTTGGTTCTGCTCATCATATTCATGGTTACAGCGCCCATGATGACAGCCGGTCTGGATGTAAAGCTCCCCAATGCCACTGCCAAGCCCCTGCCTCAGAAGCAGGACCCTGTGGTTATCACATTGAATGCCGCCGGCCAGATATATTTGAACAAGGACATGGTGAACGAGGCCAGTCTTGTGCAGAGACTCTCCCAGATGAAGGCCAGAGGCGACACTTCACAGGTCTTGCTGCGTGCGGACAAGGATGTGACATATGGTCTGGTGGCCTCTGTGGTCGCTGCCGTGCGGACAGCTGGCATACAGGATATGGGTCTGGTTACGGATCCAACGGAGCATCTGAAAAGGGAGCGTTATGACGCGAAGGGCGTTCGGACGGAGAGATGAAGACTGGTATCTGGCTTTGGCCAGCGCCATCTTCATTCATGTTTTTATCGTGCTTATATCGGTGGCGTTGAATTTCTTCTGGAAGCGCACGATTACTGTGCCCATGGTGCAGAATGTGACGCTTTTTGATGTGGCATCATTGCCTCAGGCCCAGAAAGGGCCTATTTTGGATCACAAGACGGAAGAGGGTGAGGCTGTAAAGCCAAGGGTAGAGGAACGTCCAGCGCCTCCGCCAAAGCAGGAGGCTAAGGTCGAGCCATCCAAAGAGGTTGCTCCTCCACCTCTTCCGAAGCCGGAACCCCCTAAACCAGAGCCGAAGCCGGAACTTCCGAAGCCTGCTCCGAGGCCGGAGCCCAAGCCTGAACCGCCTAAGCCAGAACCCCCTAAGCCAGAACCCCCAAAGCCTGTGCCTAAGGAAGATGTATCGCTTGCACCCAAGCCTGAGCCCAAAAAGCTGGAACCCCCGAAGCCAGAGCCCAAGCCTGCTCCGAAGCCAGAGCCCAAGCCTGAACCGCCTTCAAAGGATGTGGCGAAGGAGATAGAAAAGTTGCAGCAGAAGGTCAACCAGGAACGGCAGCTTGAAAATAAGCTGAAACAGATGGAAAATACAGCCAGGGAAAAGCAGGTGCTGAATAAGATTGAAGAAATGGAGGGGCAGAGGGCTGAAAAGGCCCTGCAGGCCAAATTGGCAGCACTTGAGGCCAAGGCAGGTGCGAGATCCGGCCAGATGGGCGAGGCCCAGACCAAAGGTCAGACAGGTTTTGCTTCTCGGGGAGCTGACGTGCTGGCTGCGTATGTGGGGGCCATTGCAGATTCTGTGCAGAGGCGTTGGGCGCTGCCAGATGATCTGCAGCAAAAAGGCGGCCTTTTTTGTGTAGTGGAAGTAAAGATCACCAGAGATGGTTCCATCAAGGATGTGCGAGTGATAGAACGATCTAAAAATGCCTTGTTCGATCAGACCGCAGTAAAGGCTGTTCAGGCTGCCAACCCCCTTCCTGTGCCGCCTGAGGCATTGGTGAAAGATGCCCTGGAGGGGATTGAGCTCAAGTTTACACCCACGGGTGTGGCTCGATAACCCATGGGTTGTTGGCTGGGCATAGTGCCTGAAAAATATGTGCTGTTCATAAGTATGTACAAGTGAGTATTTTTAAGAGGTGTAGTGATGAATATGAATAGAATTTTGTCGAGATTACTGCTCTTGTTTGTAGCCCTGTGTTGTGCTGTGAGTGCAAATGCAAAGATATATGTGGATATCACATCTCCTGGTCTGCGAAAGATTCCGATTGCTGCGCCGCCGCTTACTGCCGTCCCTGCCGGTTTTGAGGCGGAGTCGTTGGGCCGCAAGATATCTGATGTATTGTCCAACGATTTGAATTTTCATGGTTTTTTTGCGGTGCTGGACCAGAGGGAATACGGCGGCAGGAATGATGCCAACTGGAAGTCTTTTGGTCTGGATTACGTGGCCAAGGGTGGGGTCTATGTCAGTGGCCAGAATATGGTAGTGGATTACCAGCTTCTGGATGTGTTGACCGACAGTGTGGTGTTGAGCCGCCAATACAAGACACAGACAGCGGATTTCAGGCGGGTGGCACATCAATTCTGCGACGAAATAGTATTCTATCTGACGGGCGAGCATGGCTTGAGCCTGTCCAAGATCGCCTTTTCTGTTACGGAAGGGCGTTTGAAAGACATTTATTCCGCTGATTTCGATGGTTCAGGTCTTAGACGAGAGACCTTCGAGCGTTCTTTGGCCATATCCCCTCGTATCTCTCCAAATGGCAGGCAGTTGGTCTATACTTCGTACAGACACGGTAAGCCGCAGCTTTATCTGAAGGACCTGGGTGTGGATAATGCCCGGCAGATCAGCGCCCACCCAGGCCTCAATATCTCGCCCAGCTGGTCTCCTGACGGCCGTAGAATAGCCGTTTCGCTCAGTAAAGACGGAAGTCCATGTATATATCTGATCGACACCGCAGGCAATGTCCTGGAGAAGCTGACACACGGGCCTGGAATGGATGTGTCACCCACCTGGTCTCCAGACGGCACCAAATTGGCTTTTGTCTCCGACAGAGGTGGCTCTCCAAATATATATGTGCTGGATATGGTCAGTCGTTCGGTGCGCAGACTCACTTATTCCGGTTCCTACAATACCGATCCCCAGTGGTCGCCCAAGGGCAATCTTATCGTTTATGTTGCTAGAATCAATGGGCATTTCCAGATATGCACCATCTCCCCTGAGGGTGGAGATCCAACCCAACTGACGGATGGCGCAAATAATGAAGCCCCTGTGTGGTCCCCAGACGGTCGTCAGATACTCTTCATTTCCAGTCGATTGGGACAAAAGGCCTTGTTCGTGATGCATTCCAATGGTTCAAACCAGAGGCTTTTGATGCGATTGCACGGCGAGGTCACTCATGTAACCTGGGGCCCCAACGAAAATAGATGATTCAATTATCGTGTGTTTTGTGGCTGGTGTTTTGCTTCAAATACAGTATTATAAAATTGTTGGCGTTTGAAATATTCAAATTTTAAGTGATAGGAGTATGTCCATGTCCCTCATCTTAAACAAAAAGCTACTGGGTGTTATGGGTATTTGTCTGCCGGTTTTTCTGGCTAATTGTGCGCCTCAGGATAAGGTCTCCATGCTTGAACGTAGGATCGACGGTCTTGTAATGGAGAATGCCTCATTGAACAAGAAGATCAATGCCATGCAGAGTGAGCAGACCATGTCCATCAGAAGCGGCCAGGCGGATTTATACAACAGGGTGGAGCAGGTGGAGGCGGAGATACTGCGTCTAAATGGTCTGATCGAGCAGATCGAGTACAGAAACAAGCAGGACAAGCAGGAGATTATGCGATTCGCCAACGAGGTCAAGGAACAGATAGACAAGATCAACGAGCGCAGCAAGACGATGAGCGAGGCCATGGCGCCTGTGGGGCCCGAGATACCGGCTGACAGCCGCAAGGCCACCACCCCTGTGGTCCAAGGAGCTGCGCCGTCGGTGGCCACTGTTCCGGCTCCTGTAAAAGAGGTCAATCCCTATGAACAGGGTGTGGAGTTATACAAGCAAAAGGATTTCAAGGAGGCCAAAAAGTCCTTTCAGGCCTATATCGACAAGAACCCAAATGGAGACAAGATCGACAGTGCCTATTTTTGGTTGGGGGATTGTGAGTTCGGAATGGGACGTTATGAGGAGGCCATTTTGGAGTATCAAAAGGTCATAAGTAAATTTGGGAAAAGCCCCAAGGCGCCGGCGGCCCTTCTCAAACAGGCCATGTCTTTTGAAAAGCTTGGGGATAAGCAAAGTGCTAAAATCCTTTATGAAAAGTTGCTGAAACAATATCCCAAGAGTGAACAGGCACCTGTGGCACAAAAAGAACTGGCCAAATTCAAATAAAAAAAGAGGGCGCTTTAGAGCGCCTTTTGTGTTTTATGGAGACTTACAGTGAAGATTACGGCTTTTTTACTGACGGTTGTCTGTATGTTGTTTGTTGTGGCGTTCAATGTCGATGCTGAACGTGATCTGGCGGATATCACGGGACTTGCCGCAAAAGATGACGGCAGAGGAGAGATGCAAGTGGGCGTAATCGTGGCATCAGATCAAAACAATACCCTGTGCCCCTTGCTTCAGAAGACTCTGGATCAGGCCATTGCAGGTGTGTGTGCCAGTGAATCCTGTAAAAAATGCAGGATTAAGCCCATGTTGCGCTGTGTTCAGCCGGAGTTGCAGACGGTTTTGAACGAGGCCAAGGCCCTTACCGAGAAGAACGGTGTCACCCTTTTGATAGGGCCTTTCAATCCAACCCTGGCGCAGTCTTTTGCAGATTATGCCGAATCTGCTTCTGTGCCGGTATTTTTGACGGACAACACCGGTTTTTCAGTAAAAACCTTGCCGGGGCATTGGGTTTTCAGCCTTGCATTCGACCCGGTACATGAATTCAAGGCCTTTTTGAAGACCATGGGGCCCAATCTGGAACGCGTTTTGGTTTTGTTGGAGGATACACCTGAAGCCCGCGAGGCAGAGGTTTTTTTGCGGGGTTATGCCACAGAGACAGGCCTGAAGAACCTTTTCTTCTTCTTTGAACCGGCAGCCGGTCAGTCCGGTCTTAATGTGAACGATACATCGCACGATAAGGATGCCGTCGTGAAAATTCC
Organism: Dissulfuribacterales bacterium; assembly: GCA_041287365.1. Classification (GTDB taxonomy): domain Bacteria; phylum Desulfobacterota; class Dissulfuribacteria; order Dissulfuribacterales; family DYLC01; genus JAQVIJ01. Next base: position 247,344 of record JBEULL010000004.1, read on the forward strand.
ATCGGTTTACAAGGCGATCCGTGGATTTGAGGCCAGAACAGCCCAACAGCATGGAAATCTTCAAAAAACTGCGGTGGTGAGTTTTTTGCCAAGCCGAGTATTGTTTGCAGCTATACCCGAGGATGCGAATATCAGGTCCATTCTGTTCATGCCTTCTTCACAGTTGGATTCGGGCCTTTTGGATAGATACGGAGGACGATTCAGACTGATGGCTTCCTTGCCTCCGGTTGCCGTGGCAGCCAATCTGCCGCAGGAGCATCCATGTGCAATGGCTGTCATGAAATTTTCTCTGGCCATGGAGGATGATACGGCCGAGCATGATTTGATGCAGCTCTCCTACAGCGCTGTTCTTTGGGATGCAGTGCGGCTCGTGGGAGAGGCATTGCATCAGGAATGCAGCCTTCCGTCGAACAAGTGGGGGACTGACAAGGAAAGAAATTGGTTTTTTGAGGCCATCGAGGGGTTGCAACAGACGCTTACAGGCGTTAGCGGCAGGTTCGGTTTCAGAAAAGGGGCTCACAAGAAATCTGTTGTGGAGACCAATGTGCTGGCGGAGTGGAAAGAAAATGCCTGGTGTCCCGTTACGGTGACGGCAGGGGCTGAAGGCCTGATTATGCCGTCTCTGCCCTGAGATGAAGCAAAATAAAAGAGCCACAGGGATAACACCCAGTGGCTCCTGTCGATAGTTTTCAGCCGATAGTTTTCAGAGATGGTGCTTGACTGTTAAATAAATAAGATTGCACCAGCGGTAAAAGTCTATCCGCCTCTTGCCGCCCTCTTGGCTGCTTTGAGCGGGTTGACCTTTTTGCCCTTGTCGTCTTTTGCGACCTCCACCTTTACATGGGTTGCAAAATTACAAAGGCCTTTACGCCATTTGGCCGCAGGCATTGAATAAACTGAGCATAATTTTTTTTCGGACTGAACTGTGATGCGGCTGCATCCCTCGCATTTATCGATGATTTCCTGGCACAGCATGCCATTGAAAAACAGGTCGTTATTTGTAGAGGCGGTTGTTGATTCCATTTGTTGCTCCTGTTCTGAGACAATAAAAATAAAACTGGTGCCGAAGGGGAGGCTCGAACTCCCATGAATTTGCATTCACTAGACCCTGAACCTAGCGCGTCTACCAATTCCGCCACTTCGGCAACGGTAATCAGCTATTTTAATTGTATTACCTTGCCATTGTCAAGTCGTTGATGTAAATTTTCTGAAGGTTATCCTTGGACTCCTTGTTTTTACCATCTTTTGTTTGTTAAAGGAAGGAACATGCGAATATATAACGGATTGCACGAAATATGCGAGCCATTTCATGAACCTGCGCTGGTAATAGGCAATTTCGATGGCGTGCATCTGGGGCATCAGGCGCTTTTTCAGAAAGTGGTGGAGGTGGCTGGAGACGGAGACAAGTTGGCTCTGACATTCGAACCGCATCCGATGGTTTTTTTGAGGCCTGAAAAAGGGCTTAAACGCATCTCCACTCTGGAACAGAAGATAGAGATGATCAGGCGTTCAGGTATAGAGCACCTGATCATACTGCCATTCAACAAGGAACTGGCCGATACGCCGGCGGATGTCTTCGTTCAGCATGTGCTGTGCGACAAGATCGGGGTTAAGCATCTTATTGTCGGTTACGATTATGCATTCGGCAAGGGCAGGCAAGGGGATATACCGTTTCTCAGGCAAAAGGGTAAGGAGTATGGTTTCAGTGTGCATGTGGTAGAGCCTGTCATGGTGCATCATATGGTGGTCAGCAGTACGAGAATACGGGAATTGGTTGCTCGAGGTGATGTCCGCATGGTTTACGATATGTTGGGCAGGTACTATCAGATTCGTGGAGAAGTGAAACATGGTTATCGCCGAGGAGGAAGGCTCTTGGGATATCCTACTGCCAATCTGCATCTGGAGGAGGATTATCTGAGCCCTGCCTCTGGTGTATATGCAGTTCAGGTGATCTGCCTGTCCAGTTGTTTCTGGGGGGTATTAAATATCGGTGTAAATCCCACATTCAATGGTCAGACCATGCTTGCCGAGGTACATCTTTTGGATTTCGACGGTGAGCTATATGGCAAAGAGATCAAGGTAAATCTGGTGGAAAGGTTGCGTGACGAGCGGAAATTCGACAGCGTGGATGAACTGAGAATGCAGATAGGCAGGGATATCGAAAGTGCCCGCCTGATTCTGTCGCATGAACCTGGTCTTGGAAGAGGGTGTGTGGAAGGGATTATGCCGTAAATAATTTTGCCCTTATGCTCATTACATAAGGGCAAAATGTTTATGCCATAGCGACCAGTGTGAAAATTTGGCGTCTTGTAAAGACTTCTATACCTCTTCCACCGTGATGGCTCCAACAGGACAGACCTCGACGCAGGTCTCGCAGCCAAGACAGTCATCCTGTCTGGTTGGGACCGGCTTACCATCCTCGAAGTCATAGACCTGAGCTGGGCAGGCGTTCACGCATTCTTCGTCGCCCTGACACTTGTCGTAATCGATAGTAATCTGGAACATATTTTCCTCCTTAGTTGTTTTTTTGCCTTTAGGCTATTGAATGCTTTTCATATAGACCGAAGAGTTGGAGCTTGTCAACTAAAAAAAACGGCTGGCGATAATTTTCTGTATTTTCAGATGATTTGCTGGAAAACCTTTTGAAACAACATATTATGTTCACTATTATGAGCTTTTGCTCTATAAATTTTGAGGCGGTACGTATTTCAAAAGAAGGGTTGGGGTTGTTTTGCAAAATCCGAGGCCTTTTGCAGCAGGCCATGCGCCCATTCGCTGTGGCTCAAGGCATGGATATGTAGATATGTGCCGAAGATGTTTTTGTGGCACAACCCATCGGATTTGCCGTCGAAACCATGTCCACGCACGACTCTGGCACTGAGGCGTCCCGAATTATTTCCCTGCAATGGAACAGGTCGTGAATAATGAAACTCATGCCCTTTAAGTGTGACACCTGCCTTATAAAATGGAGTGTCCTGCGTGATTTCCAGAGTGCAGTAACCATGTCCTACAGGCAAATCTTCCAGCACAAAATCCCAGTCGATGGCTTGCAGCATCAAGTGTTTCGTACCTCTCCAATGTATGTGTCTGCCAAGATACATCAAACCGCCGCACTCTGCATACACGGGCAGCCCGTTTTCGATAGCCATGCGCAATGGTTTCATAAGGGACAGATTTTGCGATAGCTTTACGGCCTGAGTCTCCGGAAAACCTCCGCCTATGTAAAGCGCATGGAGCGGTGGAAGGGTTTGTTGGGAAATGGCATTCACGAAGACCAGTTCGGCCCCTCCTTTTTCCAGCGCCTCTAGATTTTCAGGATAATAAAATTGAAAGGCTGCGTCTCTCAGTACTCCGATTTTCAGATGGTCTTTTACGGGGTGGGGCATGTGAGGCGGTGATGCTGATGGACATTTTATGGCTGGCGCTGAGTTGGCTGTTTTCAGAATGGCTTCCATGTCCACTTGTTCATTTATGAGAGATGCGATGTATTCCAGATTTTTTTCTGCGTTTTCGTATTCGTTATATGGTGTTACGCCCAGATGCCGCATGGGCATGGGGTCATCCTTGAGGCGTTGGACGGTGCCGAGGACAGGAATACCCGTGGTTTGTTCTATAGTAGTGGTGGTCAGTCTTTTGTGCCGTGTGTTGGCGATATTGTTCAGCACGATACCGGCTATGTTCATGTCCGGATCGAAAATTTTGCATCCGAGTGCGAGGGCGGCCATGGTCCGCGTGGTCTTGGTGGCGTCCATAACCAGAATCACCGGTGAAGAGAGCAGTTTCGCCAGTTCAGCGGAGCTTTGGCTGCCCTTTTCATCTACTCCGTCAAAAAGCCCTCTGTTTCCTTCCACCAGACAAAAAGAGCCCTTTTGCCCCCTCATACAGAATGAGTCAAGGATTGTCTCGTTACTCATGAGGTATGGATCGAGATTGTAGCACGGTTGTCTGGATGCCTTGGCAAGCCATGCTGCATCGATGTAATCGGGCCCTTTTTTGAATGGAATCACTTTAATCCCTTTATTTGCCAGGTGCCTTGCGATGCCCAGGGAGAGAAGGGTCTTGCCAGAGCCCCCCCGCGTGGCTACTATGGTGATTCGAGGCATAGAAAAAGACATTTTTTATTCCTCACATTCTCATGATTTTCTAATTTAACATGAATTGCGCACTTGAGATATGTATTTTGTGAAATCTGTCCATGAATACAGGGAGCAACGTATATGGATATAGAGTTGGCTCGTGTCGCAGGGTTTTGTATGGGGGTCAAGAGGGCCATGGAGATCACTTTGGCCATGACAGAAAGGTCACAGGGTCCTGTATATACCTATGGCCCGTTGATACACAACCCTTCTGCCATAGAATTGTTGGCCTCCAGAGGTGTCGATATATTGAACGAGATGCCCCAAAAGGGTACTGGTATCGTTATTATTCGGGCACATGGAGTGCCGCCTCAAGAAAGAACCATGCTTTTGTCCGCAGGGTTTCGAGTGGTGGATGCCACATGTCCAAAGGTGGTAAAGGTGCAGATGCTGGCCAAGCACTTTGCTTCCAAGGGATATCTGTGCGTTCTGCTGGGTGACAGGGGGCATCCTGAGGTCAAGGGTATTATGGGTTATGCAGGAGAAATGGGTTGTCTGGTTTCTGACTATCAAGATGAAATGCATCTTCCGTACCTGCCTGATGGCCGAAAATACATAGTGCTGGCCCAGACTACGCAGGATGAGGCGCGATATGAGGCTATGGCAAGGGATATCCTGGCTCGGCATCCAAACGGTCGCGTATTTCATACTATATGTGACTCCACTCATCTGCGGCAGTCGGAGACAAGGCGTATTGCCGCGGAGGTGGATGCGGTGGTGGTAGTGGGCGGGCAGAACAGCGCCAACACGCGGCGGCTTGTGGAGATTGTTAGGGAGGAAGGCCGTTCGGTCATAGCTATTGAGACCGAAAACGATCTGGATAAGGATATGTTCACGGGGTTTCGTCGTATTGGTATCACAGGTGGGGCATCCACTCCTGATTGGGTGATAGACAAGGTGGCAGCCCGTATAAAAACCTTTTAGGCGGCATAAATGGGTGGAATACAGGGGCTTTTTTACCATGATTTTCTGGTGAAGGGGGCTGCGCTTCAAAACTGTTATGAACAGGTATATCGTTTTCTGACAGGATATACTCTTGTGTCTTATGAGCGTATTCAGCTTTTGAAAGCACGGTCCGTTTTCTGCAAACACCCTGAGTTTTATGAGAGATTACATGCAGTGGTGCAGGAAAATGAAATTTTTCTGAAGACGCTCATTCAGGAATTGGCGGATGAAGGTTTTCACAGCATGGATGATATCAGGGGGTTGCCTACGGGTTATGTCTCCAAATTGTTCCATGTGACAGCACACATGGTGGACGGTTTTTTTGGTATAGATTCCCGTTTTTATAATCTGATCGAAGGGTCTCATGGTGTCAGTCAGTCCCTACGAATGAAATTGGGTTCGCCTGATGCCGAAGATGGCTATTGGCTCGTAGCCGTGGAATGCGCCTACTCAGACGCATTGGTGTGGCAGGAGCATCGGGCTTGAAGGGCCTGATGGGAAAGTTATGATGGTCAAAGTGTTATTTTGGGACTTGACAGGTTTTTGTATCGAGTTTATACATGACAAAACTGAATGTCTGTTCAGAAATTGCGGGGCTTGCATATAGGTCATTAGAATGAACTGGAACGAATTGTTGAGCAATCATAAAAAAGATATTTTCGATCATTGGTATGCCTTGGTGGTTGCAACCTATCCGGAGGAGACGGCCAAGTTTCTGAAGAGTCAGCAGGATCAATTCGCCAATCCGGTCGGTTCAACCTTTCGCAGCAGCATGATGGGAATACTGGATGGTCTTGCAAATGGCAAGGCGCCAGAGGAATTGGTCGGCCTTATAGATGACATAATGCATATCAGGGCGGTGCAGGACTTTATACCGTCCAGGGCCGTGGCTGTCTTTTTGTTATTAAAGGAGGCCGTGGTTCATTTCATCGACAAAAAGAAGTTAAGTGCCTCTGATGCCTTGATGGAGCTTTCAAGTCTGGTGGATAGGCTGCAGCTCATCGCCTTCGACACCTACATGAAATGCAGGGAAAAATTGTGGGAGATCAAATATAACGAATTCATGCATCGGCCGTTTTTTGCAGAGGTTGGTATGTGTCCATCATATCTGCTCAAGAAAGGTATTCTTGGCAGACAGGCGGATAAGAACAATATAAGTTGAGAGGTGTGCAATGGGAATTCAATTCTCTCTTGGTGTGGTTCTGGCCATTGCCGTAGCGGCCTTGGTCGGGGCCCAGGTCAAAGGGTTGCAGTATGTGTTGGGTATTTTTCTGCCATACGCTGCCTTTGCCACGTTTCTCGTGGGTTTTGTGTGGAGGGTGTTGTACTGGGCCAAGTCTCCGGTACCGTTTCGTATTCCTACGACTGCCGGTCAGGAGTTCAGTCTGCCCTGGTTCAAACAAGCCAAGCTGGACAACCCCAGCACCTTGCCTGGAGTGCTTGGCCGTATGTTTTTCGAGGTCTTTCTGTTTCGGTCGCTCTTTCGGAATACCAAGGCCGAATTGAGAAGCGGCAATTTGGTCTATGGCCCAAGTAAGTGGCTGTGGTTTTTTGCCCTGCTTTTTCATTGGTCGTTTTTTGTCATTGCTGTAAGGCACTTCAGGCTGTTTATGGAGCCGGTGCCTGGTTTTGTGCAATTACTTGACCATCTGGACGGTATTCTTCAGGTGGGCGCTCCGCCTCTCTATCTTACGGATGTTTTCTTTACCCTGGCTGTCTTGTTTCTGCTGGGCAGAAGATTTCTAGATACCAAGGTGAGGTCGATCTCACTTCCCGCCGACTATTTTCCGTTGTTTCTGATACTCGGTATCGCTGTAACAGGCATTCTGATGCGTTATTTTGTGCGAGTGGACATTGTCGGCATCAAAAGCATTCTGGTAGGGTTGGCCACATTCCATCCCACTTTACCTGATGGTATAGGTGCCATATTTTTTGTACATGTGGCATTCGTCAGCGTCTTGTTGGCGTACTTTCCCTTCAGTAAGCTCATGCACTTCGGCGGTGTGTTTCTTAGTCCCACACGTAATCTTGCCAACAACAATCGTATGGTCAGGCATGTGAACCCCTGGAATTATCCAGTCAAGGTGCATACCTATGAAGCTTATGAGAATGAATTTAGAGATCTTATGAAAGATGCCGGCATTCCGGTGGAGAAGGAGTAGCAATGGCTAAGAATCTTAAACCACAAGAGATGCTCAGAATAGATTTGAATCCTTCTGGGCCTGGTTGGCTGGAAGAGCCTGTCAAAATCAAGCCAGACATGTTTTGCCATCCTGCCAAACCACAGAAGATTATAGATGTTGGCATGCCCAATCCCCATGAATGGGCGCCTACCAACGAGGACTGGAATCTGCCAGAGGGGTGGAAAGAGACCTTTCTTGAGGGTTTGCGGGATAGACTCGACAAGCATCGTTCCTTCAAGATATTCATGGATATCTGTGTGCGCTGCGGTGCATGTGCAGATAAATGTCATTTCTTTCTTGGATCCGGTGACCCTCGAAACATGCCTGTGGCCAGGGCGGAATTGTTGCGTTCCGTTTATCGTGGTGAATTTACCAAGGCAGGGCAGATACTCGGCAGATTGGCTGGCGGCCGCAAGCTCACGCCGGAGGTAATCAAGCAGCTCTGGTATTATTTCTTTCAGTGTACAGAGTGTCGGCGTTGTTCTTTGTTCTGCCCATATGGTATAGATACCGCTGAAATTACCATCATCGGTCGCGAGCTTTTAAATCTTCTTGGTTTGAATATCAATTGGATACAGGAACCTGTTTCCAACTGCTACAGAATCGGTAATCACTTGGGATTGCAGCCTCACACGTATAAGGGCAATATCGAGTTTCTTCTGGATGATATAGAGGCCAATGTGGGTATTCGTATCAATCCGACCTTTAACCGCAAAGGAGCGGAGATACTCTTTGTAACCCCGTCTGGTGATGTCTTTGCTGATCCAGGTATCTATACATTGATGGGTTATCTCATGATTTTCGAGCATATCGGTCTGGATTACACATGGAGCACCTATGCCTCTGAAGGCGGTAACTTCGGTTTCTTCACATCCCTGGAAATGGCCAAGAGATTGAATTACAAGATATATGCTGAGGCCAAGAGACTGGGTGTGAAATGGATACTGGGTGGCGAATGCGGCCATATGTGGCGTGTCATCCATCAATATATGGATACATTCAACGGGCCTGCCGATTTTCTGGAGGAACCTGTCTCGCCTATAACCGGCACCAAGTTCGAGAACGCCAAGAGCTCAAAAATGGTGCATATCACCGAGTTCACGGCCGATCTTATAAAACACAACAAACTCAAGCTGGACAAGAGTAGGAATGATTATTTGAAGGTTACCTTCCATGATTCTTGTAATCCATCGAGGGCCATGGGTATGTTGGATGAACCTCGTTATGTCATCAAGAATGTATGCAATTATTTCTATGAGATGCCTGAAAATACCATTCGCGAGCAGACCTTCTGCTGCGGCAGTGGTTCGGGTCTGAATGCCAGTGAAAATATGGAGTTGAGATTGCGCGGGGGATTCCCCAGGGCGAATGCAGTCAAGTACGTAAAAGAAAAGTATGGTGTCAACACACTGGCCAATGTCTGTGCTATCGACAGGGCGGTATTGCCGGCATCCATGGATTACTGGGTGCCTGGTATACGGGTGGCCGGTGTCAGCGAGTTGGTAGCCAACGCCCTGATCATGGAAGGAGAAAAGGAGCGCACCACCAATCTTCGCGGCGAAGAAATAGCCGATTTGATGGAGGGTTGATATGTACGATCTAAACAAGATTTTGGTAGGATTGGCGATATTTCTGCTGTTTTTTACCTTTCCTATATTATACGGTATGGGTTCTGCTGTGCCTGTTCCCAAGCCCAAGCTGGATACTCCGGAGATTCAAAAACTCATCGACAAGAAGTGTGTTGAAGATACACATTTCATGAAGACCTCGCACATGCAGTTTTTGAATTACTGGAGGGATAAGGCCGTCAGAGACGATCAAAGGGTCTATAACAGCAAGTTGAACGGTAAAAAATATGATATCAGTCTGCAGAATACCTGTATGAAATGCCATTCCAACAAAAAAGAATTCTGTGACAGTTGCCATACATATGCAAGTGTAAAGCCTTATTGTTGGGACTGTCATATTGAACCGAAAGCTGCAAAGGAGTCTATGTGATGAAAGCATCCAGGAGAGAATTTTTGAAATTGGCGGGGGTTTCGGCCCTATTTGGTCTGGGTGCCAATGCTGCCTTTGAGTTATTGACGCCTGGGGCATTGGAGGCCTCATCAGAAGTTGCTCATGGAACTGCCCATGGCGAGGCTGCTGAAGGCGTTCATGCAGCAACAAGATGGGCAATGGTGATCGATGTCCGCAAGTGTATTCTGCAGGAGGATTGTAATGATTGTGTATTGGCCTGCAATGCCACTCATAATATTCCAACTGTTGGCAATCCAAAGGAAGAGATCAAGTGGATATGGAAAGATACCTTTGAACACCTTTTCCCTGACCAGCATAGTCAGTATGTGGATGAGGGGCTGAAGGGTAAAACGTTTCCTGTTATGTGTAACCATTGCGAGCATCCGCCTTGTGTACGGGTTTGTCCCACAAAGGCTACATTCAAAAGACCTGATGGCATTGTCATGATGGATATGCATAGGTGTATCGGTTGTCGTTTCTGTATGGCGGCGTGTCCCTATGGTGCACGTAGTTTCAACTGGCGGGATCCTCGCAAGTATTTCGAAGGCAAGGAGGCCATGTTGAATCCTGAGCAGCCCACCCGCACAAAAGGTGTAGTGGAAAAGTGCACCTTCTGTCCTGAAAGATTGGCAAAGGGATTGGAGCCGGCCTGCGTGGAGGCATGTAAAAAACGTAAATCTGACTGCCTGATTTTTGGCAATCTGAACGATCCTGAGTCTGAGGTGCGAAAGATACTCAGAAAGAGAACTTCTATTCGCCGTAAACCCGAGTTAGGCACACAGCCTTCGGTATTTTTCTTGGTGTGAGGTCGATATGATTGAAAGGGCATTGAAGGGAAGTGAAAAATATTGGGGCTGGGTGGGTCTGCTCCTGCTCCTTATAGGCATTGGTTTTGTCTGTTATATCTATCAGCTATATACCGGTTTGGGTATAACTGGCATGAGCAGGGATATATCCTGGGGTGTTTATATTGCGCAGTTTACCTATCTGGTCGGCGTGGCAGCGTCCGCAGTTATGCTGGTTATTCCCAAGTATCTGCACAATTATAAAAAATATACCAATGTGGTTATCTTTGGCGAGTTTCTGGCAATTGCGGCCGTTACCATGTGTATGCTGTTCATAATTGTGGATATAGGTCAACCTGCCCGTGTCTTGAACGTGCTTTTGCATCCAACCCCCAATTCCATTCTGTTTTGGGATATGATAGTGCTGAACGGCTATCTGATTATCAATATAATCGTTGGGTGGAATACTTTGTTGGCTGACAAGAAAGACGTGCCATCCCCAGGTTGGGTCAAACCATTCATATACCTGTCTATACCATGGGCCGCCAGCATTCACACAGTCACAGCCTTTTTGTATGCAGGTCTGCCAGGCCGTCATCTGTGGCTTACCGCCATCATGGCTCCTCGTTTTCTGGCATCGGCCTTTGCATCGGGTCCGTCACTGCTCATTCTTCTGCTCTTGTTGGTGAAGAGCGTGAGTAAATTCGATCCTGGCAAAGAGGCCATTCAGTCCCTTGCCAAGACGGTCTGTTATGCAATGATTATCAACGTATTCTTTCTGTGCATGGAGTTCTTTACCGCATTTTACAGCAATATTCCGGGTCACATGTACAGTTTGCAGTATCTCTTCGCTGGCTTGCACGGCCATGACAGACTGGTGCCATGGATGTGGACATCTGCATTCCTCGCAGTGGTTGGTATCTTCATTCTGCTGGTTCCGCCGTTGAGAAAACAGACGGGCTATCTGGTATTGGGTTGTGCCTCGATCTTTCTCTCTACGTGGATTGATAAAGGTGTAGGTCTTGTTATAGGAGGTTTTATTCCCAATCCGTTCGAGACCGTGACCGAGTATTACCCAACATTTCCTGAGATCGCTATTTCTATTGCCATATGGGCCATCGGTGCCTTGGTCTTGACGATTCTGTACAAGATAGCCATATCCGTCCGTGAGGAACAGCAGATCGCATGATGTGATGTATCGCTTTTTCATGTAATGTCATATGTATTCTTTTTGAAAGGCTGCCCATGGGCAGCCTTTTTTGTGGAGTCGAATATGTTGGAAAATCGTTACATACAGGTCTTTGTGGCCGTCTTCAAGACTCGTAGTTTTTCCAAAGCGGCGCAACAATTATATATCACACAGCCGACTGTCAGTGGTCACATCAAGACACTTGAAGATGTTTTAGGAGTGATTTTGTTCGACAGGACAGGAAAATCAGTGATTCCCACCAAGGCTGCCATGGTTTTGTTCCCGTTTGCGTCCCAGATAGTTTCCCTGACCTCCCAGGCCATCAAGGAGTTGAGCCTTTTCAGGGATCAACAGAAGGGTAGTATTGAGATAGGTGGGAGCACCATTCCTGGGCAATATATCCTGCCCAGGCTCATGGGCCATTTCAAGGCTACAAGGCCTGGTATTCACATAGTCATAAAAATAGGTGATTCGGCGGACATAACCGCAAAGGTCATGACAGGGGAAATAGAATTGGGTGTAGTGGGGGCATTTCAGGAACAGCGCTGGCTGGCCGGCCAGGAGTGTTTCATGGATGAGCTTGTGTTTGTAACGCCTAAGGGTCATCCATTGGCTGACAGGGAATCAGTGACATTGCATGACATACTTGAGACGGATGTGGCTTTTGTGATCAGGGAGATGGGCTCAGGGACTCGAAGGATCATGGAGTCAGCCTTGAAAAAGGCAGGATTGCGCCGCCTGGAAGACCTGAATGTCGTCGCTGAAATGGGCAGTTCTGAGGCGGTTAAGCAGGCGGTTCGAGAGGGAGTGGGGTGTTCCATTCTATCCAAGCGTGCAGTGGAAGAAGAAATTCGTAACGGTTCCATGGCATCTCCGCAATTTTCGGGTGTGGAATTGGCAAGGAGTTTCTATCTGATCTGGCATGAAAAAAGGCCGCTTTCTCCATTGGCGAAGTCATTGAAAGAGTTCATTACGGCATCATGCGAGATTAAATGAGTAATGTTTCAGAGATACCATATCTCACCGGTAGAAACATTGATTGTTTGATGGTCCTCGGTTTCCAGTAGCAGATTCCCATCATGCGCAATCCCTGCGGCAGTGGCTCGCAGTTCAGGGTGGTTCAGGGCGTCATTTCCATATACACAGGTTTTGCCGATGGTATCGGTCACGGCCTGCCAGTTCAACAATACAGGATTGGTGTGACTTGCAACAATCGGGTCTTCCATCAGGTTTTCCGCTTCCCACTCTTCTATTGCGCCAAAAAGCCAGCATATTTCAGCGAGGATAGCCCCGGTCAACTCTGTGATGTCCCATGTTTGACCTGTTTCCAACAGTAGAGAGGTGGCAAAAGGCAGATTCGCAGGAAATGACTGCTGGTTTACGTTAATACCTATTCCGAACAGGAGATAGATTTCGTTTTGAGAGCGCACGGTTTCACTCAAGACACCGGCCAGTTTTTTGCCATTCAGAAAGACATCGTTTACCCACTTCACAAAGGCAGTTATGCCCAGGTTACGCAAGGCGTTTGCAATTCCTGCGCCTACGGCAAGGTTGTAATGCGCCCAATTTCTATGCAGTAACACTGGATGAATGGCAATGCACAGATAGATACCGCCCTTTGGTGACCACCACTGTCTGGTCATGCGGCCTTTTGCCGCAATTAGTTCTTCCGCTATCCAGAGAGATCCTGATGGAAGGCTTGCACCCATTGCTTCGGCGTCCAGAATGGCCTGCTTGGCCAAGGGCATCAGCCGTTCCGCGCTTTTCATGTAGTACATGCGCCGACAGGCGTGGTTCAGGGAACGTTTAAGAATGGAGTCATTGGCATCAGCCTTGGCCTGTTTTCGTAAGAGGCAGGCATTCACCATCTCTTTGAGGCGGTTTTCCATTTTTTAATCGGTATAGTTGAATAGCTCCGAATGGAGGGGTTATGGAAATAGAAATTTATTGTAGTGTCTTTACACGCTGTAGGGCTGAACGGGCATGGGCGTCGAGCCCTTCTGCTGTAGCCAGGCGGAGAATGTCCTGAGCGTCCTTTTCCATGGCCTGTTGCGTATAAGATAAAATGTTGGAGCGTTTGAGAAAAGTGGTGACTCCGAGACCCGATGAAAAACGTGCGGTGCCCATGGTGGGCAGGACGTGATTGGGGCCTGCGATATAGTCTGCGGCGGCCTCTGGTGTCCATGGACCGAGGAATATGGAGCCGGCATGTTTGAGATGAGGTAAAATACTCCATGGGTCATAGGTGAGTATCTCCAGGTGCTCGGGTGCCATGTGGTTCGATATATCGGCGGCTGTATGCAGGTCTTTTACAAGCAACAGCAGTCCGTTTTTAAAGATGGACTGCATGGCGATGTCCTTTCGCGTGAGGTCATTTAATTGTTTCTCCAGTTCTTTTTGGACGGCCTCTGCAAGTGAAAGAGATGTTGTAATTAGAACGGAGCTGGCCATAGGATCATGTTCTGCTTGAGAGAGCAGATCGGCTGCCACAAAAGAGGCATCGGCTGATTCATCGGCGATGATCAATATTTCGCTGGGACCCGCAACCATATCGATGCCAACCATGCCTGCGATCATCTTTTTGGCCAGAGCGACATATATATTGCCAGGGCCGACAATGACATCGACCGGCTCAATGGTGGCCGTTCCGAAGGCCATGGCTGCTATGGCCCATGCGCTTCCCATCTTGTATATTCGTGTGACCCCGCATTCCTTGGCCGCCACCAGCAGGTGTGCATCGAGTGTGGCATCTTTTTTTGGGGGGGATGCGAGGACGATATTCGATACACCTGCTATATTGGCCGGAATGGCGCACATGAGTACTGTGGAGATGAGCGGAGTGGTGCCGGCCTTACCGCCTGGCGCATATATACCCGCACTGTCAACCGGTCGAACCATCTGTCCCATCACCGCGCCGTCTTCTCTGGTCATGAACCAGGAGTTTTGTGTCTGATGTTTATGAAATTCTTGGATGTTGGAGATGGCCTTGCGCAATGATTGTAGGAACTCCTGAGATACCTCGGAATATGCCTGTTGAATTTCTTTCTCATGCACCATCAGGTTTGCAAGGGATATCGAAGGCGCATCGAACTGGCGGCCCCAGTATAATATCGCCTCATCACCTCTATTTCTGACATCCTGCAATATCTCTTTTACCTTTGCTTCCATGTCTTTTGGCAGGTCAGTCGAGCGATTTTTAATTTGACGAAGCCTTGTATCGGCCTCTGTTGTAGCATATTCAAGTATCGGAAGCATATAATTATCCTAAATGTAAATTATATCCGCCTGGCTCTTGTCATCATTGAATGGACAAAGTCGAGCCAGGCGGTTGTTATAGGATTTAACGGATTTTTCGATTACAGGTAGTTATTTCAGCCGTATGGCAACAAATCTGCTCATGGCGCCGGCCCGTATCTTTAATACCAAGATGTTTTTGTCTGATGATGCTATGGCCTTATGGAAATCCGCCTGGTTTTTAACCGGTTTTTGGTTTACGGATTCGATGAGCTGCCCTGGTCTCAAACCTGCCTGATCCGCAAGGCTGCCTTGTTCGACATCCGTGATGATCACCCCTTGTCCTGTTTTGTAGCCGAATTGTTCAGCCAGTTCCGGCGTGAGATTCTGCACGGTTATTCCGATATTTTTGATGAGTTTAGGGGTATCCAGTTTGGCCATCTTTTCCGGATTTTGTTCCCCTATCGTTACAGATACCGGTATTTGTTTGCCATCACGCAGAATCGTGAATTTTACTACTGTATTCGGATGCATCAGAGCAATTTTATTGCGCAATTCACCGACATCGGTGGTCTTCACGCCGTTCATGTCCAGTATGATATCGCCGTCCCGGAGACCGGCCTTTTCGGCAGGTGAATCCTTGGCGACCTCAGCGATCAAGACGCCGTCTTTTGCGCTCTTAAGCCCAAAGGATTGAGCGATATTTTCGTCGATTTCCTGAATGATAACGCCAAGCCAGCCACGCGTGATCTTTCCTGATTCAAGCAGCTGATCCTTGATACTTTTTGCCATGTTTATAGGAATGGCAAACCCGATGCCCATATAACCGCCGCTTCGGGAGAATATGGCGGTGCTCATGCCCACGACCTCTCCCTGTATGTTTACCAGTGGCCCGCCGGAATTGCCTGGATTGATGGCCGCATCCGTTTGAATAAAGTCTTCGTAATCGTTGATGCCTATGCGGCTTCTGCCCTTGGCGCTGACTACGCCAACTGTTACCGTGTGTTGTAGGCCGAATGGATTGCCGACGGCTATGACCCATTCACCCACTTCCAGTTTGTCTGAATCCCCCAGGGGTAGGGCATGAAAATTGTTCCCCTCGATTTTAATGAGCGCCACATCCGATGGTGGATCGGCTCCAATGAGTTTGGCCTTGAACTCGCGTCCGTCGGCCAGTTTGACCTTGATGTTGTCGGCGCCGTCAATCACATGGTTATTGGTGAGGATATAGCCGTCCTTTGATATGATGAAGCCCGATCCCTGACCCATGGATTTGGGTTGGTTGCGAGGAGAACGTTTTGGCCGCATCTGTGGGCCAAAGAAGTGTTCAAAGAGTGGATCATCGAAGAAACCGAATGGATCGCCTCCATGGAACTGCATCATGTCTGCTGATCCTGCCGTCTTTTCTACCTGCACGGCCACAACGCCTGGCGTCACGTCCTTCGCTATACTTGCAAATGCCTTGGATGTGCGTTGAAGCAAGGCCAGGTCTTGGTCCGATAGATTGGCGGAAAGCGCTGTCTGGCCCTGAAGCAGAATGATCGCCATGAGTGTGAGCAGAAGATAAAAGCCGCTTTTGACGCCTGACGTCATTTTTCTGGTTGCATACCCCTTGTTGATCGCCTGTGATGTTTGAATCATTGCCATGTGTTCCTCCTGTTTTGAGAATTTGAAGGTATAAAAAACGTCCTCCTGCCTTTCCCTCTGTTAAAAACACAAAGCCTTTTCACTTTATGTACGATAGCCACTTTGTTCTTTTTATTGAGCAACCAGCTCCTTGAATTCCTCGGCGCTCATTACCTCTTGCTGCAACAATTTTTCCGTGACAATTTCAAGGGAGTTTTTCCTGTTTGTCAAGATATCTCTGGCCCGTTCCTGTTGCTCCATCAAGATACGTCTCACTTCCTTGTCAACCTCTGTGGCCAGATCAGGACTCATCGCCTCTGATTGACCGGGCATGCCCTGAAGTTTTAGAAATGGATTGGTCTCATGATAAAGAGAAAGCGGACCGATCTTTTCGCTCATGCCAAACCGACAGACCATGCCGCGCGCCATCTCTGTGGCCACCTCCAGGTCGTTTTGCGCTCCGGAGCTGATCTCGTTGAATATGACTTCTTCCGCCATTCTTCCGCCGAGGCTGACACATATCTTGTCCAGCATCTCGCTTTTAGTAAGCAGAAACTGTTCTTCTTCGGGCAACTGAAGGGTGTAGCCCAGGGCAGCCCTACCCCTTGGTATTATAGATATTTTGGCAACCGTAGGTGCTGTTGGGCAATTGAATGCCACGATGGCATGTCCGGCTTCATGCACCGCCACGCGTCTTCGTTCCTTTTCGCCGATGCGCCTGCTCTTTCTTTCAGGGCCTGCCATGACCTTTTCAACGGCGTCTTCCATGTGTT
Source organism: Dissulfuribacterales bacterium (assembly GCA_041287365.1). GTDB lineage: Bacteria > Desulfobacterota > Dissulfuribacteria > Dissulfuribacterales > DYLC01 > JAQVIJ01. The sequence continues at coordinate 264,234 of JBEULL010000004.1, forward strand.
TTTGATGTATGTTGGCAAGTCCCTCACGAGCCGCCAGCAAAGCCGCTTCATTGACCACATTGGCCAGGTCAGCACCCGAAAAGCCGGGTGTCCTCATGGCAATGGCCTTCAGGTTGACGTCAGACGCCAGGGGTTTGCCTTTGGAATGAACATTCAAAATGGCCTCTCTGCCTTTGGCGTCAGGTGCATCTAAAATGACCTGTCGGTCAAATCTACCTGGTCGCATGAGTGCGGGGTCCAGCACCTCTGGACGGTTTGTGGCTGCCAGAAGAATCACGCCGATATTGGGTTCGAAGCCGTCCATCTCCACCAGAAGCTGATTCAATGTCTGTTCCCGTTCTTCGTGGCCGCCTACCATCATGCCTCCGCTTCTGAATTTGCCGATGGCGTCTATTTCGTCTATAAAGATGATGCAGGGGGCGTTCTGTTTGGCCTGATTGAACAGATCTCGTACACGGGCCGCGCCGACTCCCACGAACATCTCCACAAATTCAGAGCCTGATATACTATAAAAAGGTGTGCCTGCCTCACCGGCAAGGGCCTTGGCCAGAAGCGTCTTGCCTGTACCCGGAGGGCCGAGCAGCAACACACCTTTTGGAATTTTAGCACCCAATGCCTGGAATTTTTGTGGTTCTTTCAGGAATTGGACCACTTCCTTGAGCTCTTCCTTGGCCTCTTCACAGCCTGCCACATCTTCAAATCTCACTCCGGTATCCTGCTCCACATCGATCTTGGTCTTGGCCTTGCCTATGGACAACAGCCCTGCTCCGGGTTTCCCCATGCCGCGTAGAATCAGAAACCAGAGCCCCACCCAGAACATTATGGGCAGAAGGGTCCCCCAGAAAAGTTGTCCGAGCAGGCTCTCCTGTGCGCCTGAGTAATCTATGCCGTTCTGATCCAGCAGTTCCACCAGTTTTGGGTCTTCCACCTTGACTGTCTGAAACAGAATGATTCCGGCCTGCTTTTCCTTATTGCCGTCCAGTTCCTTCAGCCAGTCCTGAAGAGAGCCTGTTTTGATGGAGTTGAAAATGGCTGTGACATCCTGTTTGTCTTCGATGTTTTTAAGTAGGCTTTTGATGCTCGGCAGCCCTTCCATCGGGCCTTTATATGCCAATCCACGAATATCCGACGGCCGTATCTTGACTTTCAGGATGCGGCCGTCCTTCAGCCACGTCTTGAATTGAGAATATGAGATTTCCTGGGTCTGGGAATGCAGCCACAGTTGAGGGAGGCCAAAGATTATGAATAGGCCTATGGCCCAATAAATGGCGTGAAAGATCAACCGTTTTTTGTCTTTGTTCATTCAAAGGCCCTTTTTATTGTGATTTGATAAAAATTACTACGAGTTGTCGAGGTTATTGCTGTAGAATGACTCCCGCAGCAAATATGTGTCTGAAAGATGTCACCTGCAATGGGGCGCAAAAAGTAATTATCAGTGCGCCCCATTTTGTTTGCAAACGGAAAGTCCTCAAATCACCGTAGAGTTCCCTAATGATTAATATGGGTTAGGTGTTAAGAAAAGCAATCGTCATAACAGCATTGCAATGCCTATTTCTTTTTAGGAGCTGGAGCCGCTTTCGATTGAGCTGCCTCCGGCGTGCCTGGGGCTCCTGCCGATGCGGGGGGCTTACCTGTTTCATCGATAGCGGCTTCATTTATCTTGACAGGGTACTGTTTTTTAAGATTCAGCAGCAGTGCGTCCAGGGCCTCTCTCCTCTTCTGATTGAGGAGGTTCTGTTTCACCTGTTCTTTTACCTCGTCAAATGACTTCTCATGGGCATCTTTTTTCTCAAACACCTTGATGAGGTGGTAGCCGAAGGGCGTCTTCACAGGCTGGCTGACCTCACCTACTTTTAGAGAAAAGGCTGCTGCTTCGAACTCCGGCACCATGCGACCTTTGGAGAAAAAGCCCAGATCACCGCCCTTGGCCTTGGAGCCGGGATCGTCGGACATCTCTTGGGCCAGCTTAGCAAAGTCAGCACCGCCATCCAGCTTCTTTTTGATATCCTTAATCTTAGCCTCCGCCTCTTTCCATGCCTTTTCATCGGCGTCTTGTGGAACCTTTATGAGTATATGACTGGCCTTTACGGATTCGGGCTCACTGAACTCGGCCTTGTTTTTCTCATAGTATGCCTTTACATCGGCATCCGTTACATTGACCTTTTTTTCGATCTCCTTCATTACATATTCTTGAGCGAGAATGAAGGTTCTGGCCTCGTCCAGCTTGTTTTTGATGGAAGGATCCTGGTCCAACTTAGTTTTTTGCGCCTCCAGGGCCAGCAGATTGGTGTCAACCCATCTTGCCACGAACTGTTGTTTGATCTGTGGATTTTGGGCGAGCATCATCTGCATCTGCGGCGGCAAATTGGCGATCTGTTCCTCCAAAACCTTTGCCTCCAGCTTCTTGCCGCCGACCTCGGCCAAGACCGCATTCTTGTCCGATGCGATACTATGAGTTGAAAACGTGGCTACGCACATAAGCGCTGTGCAAGAGATGGTAAGGGGTTTGAGCCAGGATGTCTTTTTCATTTGTTCTCCTTTATTTTATGCTGATCTTTCAGCAGATTTTGGTGCGTGAGTTATATATTCCAGGACCTGCCGTGGTATTGGGATAGACCACGGTATTTGGCCCTATGATGGTGCCAGGATTGCATACTGTGTTGCAGCCTGTCTGTACTCCATCGGCAAAAACAGCCCCGAGTTTTTTTAGGCCAGTATCTATTATCATTTTTTCTATTTTAATCCGTACGGTGCCCGATGTAAAACGAAAATTAGCAAGTTTTGTGCCCGCACCCAAATTTACATTGCAGCCCAGAATGCTGTCTCCGATGTACGCAAAGTGCCCGGCCTTGGCCCCTCGTAAAAAGATGGAATTTTTGACTTCTGTGTCGTGTCCCACCACGCTTTCAGGCCCGATAAAGCAATTTCCTCTCAAATAGGCGCCGTGCCGAATCTCCACATAGTCCTCCAGAATTATGGGGCCTTTGAGAAAGGCGCATGGTTCTATGGTGACACCTTGGCCGATTTGAATGCGGTCATCTGCAAAAATTGCACCTGCGCACAGAATGCTTGCATTACTTATAACCTCTCTATTGGAAGACAGAACGACAGGCCTGCCTCTTTTTGACCACGACAGTTTAAGGCCAGCTTGGCATAGTTCGTCTTCTGTGAGCCATTGGCCATCAGGCATTAAGACCTGGGTGCTGGTCAGCGGCCTGCCTGTCCTCAGCCTGTTTTTTATGTTGGGATTCAATGTGTCTGTCAGATGTTTCGAAAGTCTTGCAAGGGGCTGCCATACGTCGCGCCAGTCGGGCCATTGACTCAGGTCATTGAAGATGGAGTGCAGAGTCGTAGGTATCTCTGTAAAAAACGGTATCGTCATTACTTGTATCCTTTAGTCTCCTTAAACCTAAAACCTTATTTTTATGAGGTCAATAGTTTTTTAATCGGTTGCAAGTTGTAATAGTTTCAAGTTTCTGTAATTCCATTTTTGAGTGACCTGTATGCCGTTTGACTGCAAAAACTCTGTACAGTCCTGTGCAGATGCCCTGGGTACCAGTAAAATCACCCTGTTGTTTTGCAGACTGGTCAATTGAATTTGCTCGTCGAGACCAGCTTCGGCTATTCTATTGTCTGTGCGCCATTTGAGGTAACGGATATTTTTGCCTGTGTAAAATGGAATGCCGTCAATAAAGTTATCGGTAAGGGACCATATCTGTGTGTCGGGCAGTGAGAAAGATGTAAGATGGTGTGCAAGTCTACGCGCATCCTGATTAAAGGGTAAATATCCTGCAATCCCTTTGAGTATTATGATCAGGCAACACCAGACAAGCAGCCATTTGGTTAAACGGCTTTGCGGGATATTCGCCTCTGTCAGGTGTTTGGCGGTCAAAAGACTGAAGGCTGAAAAGACCGGCAGGATGTAGAGAGGAAGTTTGGAACTGGCCAGAGAAAACACGACAAGTGGCACTAAAAACCAGGCATGGGTCAGAAATAGCCCATCGTCTTTGAAGATACTCCTGGAAAATACATGAGCTCGTGCTTTTTTGAGCAGGATCGCCAGCCATGGCATGGTGCCCAGCAAGACTGTTGGAAGATAGATGTAAAATGAGGCAAGAAGACTGCTGTTTCGATGATGCACGTTTCCAACCAGCCTGCCCGTGACCTGTTCGGTAATGAAGAACTGTAATCGGCTAAAATCATCCAAAATCAGAAGAAGATACCAGAAACCTCCAGTGAGCACGAAGATGCCCAACATCACAGGGCCGAATGGAAAGAGCTTGAATGCCGTTCTGTGAAACCACCAGAAGATCAGGATTGCTGCCCAGACCGGCAGTATGGCCGGGCCCTTGGTAAGAAAGGCCATGCCCCAGAACAGCCCCATCAAATATGACCACATGCGGGCCTGCATGCGTGTACTTGCCCTATAGCAGTTTACAAAGGCCCAGATGGCGCACACCTCCCACATCACGAGCAGGGTGTCGGTGGTGATGATGTTGGATGACGCAAAGGGTATCAGGCTTGACATGTAGATCATTCCTGCCAGTCTGCCTGTGTAGTCGTTCCAGAGCTTGGTGCCGATAATCGTCAGCAGGAATGTTGTAATGGCAAAGGCGACGGCATTTGGCAGCCGTGCAGCCCATTCGTTTATGCCAAATACCTTCATGGAGGCGGCTATGGCCCAGTAGGTAAGAGGTGGTTTGGTAATGTGAGGCCTAAAATCCCGTTGAGGTACTATAAGTTGGCCTGTGATCAGCATTTCTCGAGCACATTCCGCATATCTGGTTTCATCTTCGTCAAAGAGCCCGCGCGTGCCTTGAAAACATAGGGCAAGTATCAGGGCAAGAAGCAGTATCTTGAAGGGTGAGTTCGTGAGATGGAGCAAGGGCTGTGGGACTGGGGGTGTAACGGTCGAATTTGTCGTGTTCATAAGTGTATTTTGGGATTGCAGACAGGGCAGCCTTGCAGGCGTAAAGGTCGTTCCAAGTGGCTTTTTTGCAGCAGTTCGTCATTATTAAATATGTTTAGAGTGAGGCCATCTGCTACGATTTGGCCATTATGTAGCACTATTGTGCGTTCACAGAGGTCCATGGCCATATCTAAGTCATGGGTTGCCAGAATCTTGGTGTGCTTAAAGGAGGCCAGAAGCTCTATGAGTATTTTGCGTCCGCGCGGGTCCAGACCTGTGCCTGGCTCATCCAACACCAGGATATCCGGTTCCATTGTCAGTACCGAGGCTATGGCCACACGGCGTTTTTCACCACCGGATATATGATGGGAGAGACGCTTTTTAAGATGCAGGGCACCTACTTGTATCAATGCCTGTTCCACCCGTGCGTTGACCTCTTCGAGTGGAAGCCCTAAGTTAAGGGGGCCGAATGCCACGTCTTCTTCAACTGTGGGCATGAAGAGCTGGTCATCCGGATCCTGAAATACCATGCCGACGGTGCGGCGTATGTGTGCAATGGTCTGTCTGGTAAGAGGCATGTCGCCTATGCGGATTTGGCCCTTTTGGGGCGTGAGATAGCCGTTCAAGTGCATTAAAAGTGTGGATTTGCCGGCGCCGTTTGCACCCACCACGGCCACTGATTCCCCGTGTGTTATACGGAAAGAAACGCTGTTTAATGCGGTGGTGCCGTCTGCATAACGATAATGCAGGTCCTTTACCTCTACGATGTGATGACTCATGTCAGGAAGAACGCCCCTATCCGTCTGATCGTATTGGATGGGAGGCCTGTGTGAAACAGGAAGAAGATTGCGGACCAGGCTGCCACAAAGAGTATATCGGTATTTTTTATAATACAAGGCTTCAAAAGATGTATCTCTCCAGTGAATCCTCGTGAAAGCATGGCCGAGTGGATGCGTTGGGCCCGGTCCATGGAACGCAGCAGGAGTTGCCCCAGCATCGGAATGAAATAACGTAGCTCGGTGCCTCTGCCGTTAAAGCTCCTTAGACTTCGGGCCTGAATGAGTTTTGCGGCCTCTTCAGTAAGAATGAATATGTATCTGTGTAACAGCATGAGTTGTATTACAAATAGTTTAGGGATGCCCAGCCGTCTAAGACTATTACAGATTTCATGAAATGGCGTGGTGGCTATGAGCAAAAGGCTGGCGGTTACGCAAAGAAGCATTCGTAAAAAGATAGATATGAAGGATACAACCCCGCCGGTGATGTATATATTCCCCAGTTGCAATATGGGTGTTGAGTCGAAAAAGGGGTTCAGAATGCCCACAAACAGGGTAAAGGGCGCAGCTAACAAGATTTTATGTAGAATCACGCGTGTCGGAAGGTCTGCCATGACCAGGATGGTGATCGGAAATATGAAGTATGGAATGAGGGGCAGAATGGCATAGCGGTTATAGGAGGTCACGAAGACAATGAAGATAAGTGTGGTCAGGAGTTTGGCCGTAGGGTTTGTTCTGTGTACAGACGTATCCTTCTGGGCAAGTAGGTCGAGAATGCGGAAATCAAGTGAGTTGGAAAGAGTCGTAATTTTAAGTCCTCGTTGCATTATTACTCATTAGAATCTAACTTAAACAACTTCAATGTGTGAGTCAAGGCTAAAGCAGCATATCGATGGTAAATGTAAAACAGAAACAGGTGCTGTTGTGAAGCCATGAGTGATATTTCAGATAGGGCGATTATAAATTTTAATGAGTTCCGTTTTTCAACTACCCTACACAATTGTTGTGTCCTTCCGTCTTGACGATAAGTTCCTCCTATGGTATGAAAAAAAATAAAAACGTATTACAAATGTGTGCAGATGAACGCACTGTTTGTGACATGAAAGGAGATCTGTCATGCACATGTCGGATGCCCTGATTTCGCCTTTGGTGGGCGGGGGTATGTGGGTTGTTTCAACAGGGATTATCGCATATTGCTCCAGACGCCTTAGGGAGACCATGAACGATGCGATCGTGCCTCTGATGGGGGTGTTGGGCGCCTTTGTGTTTGCTGCCCAGATGATCAATTTTACTATTCCCGGCACTGGTTCCAGCGGTCATCTCACCGGTGGTTTGCTTTTGGCCGTGCTTTTGGGGCCTTATGCGGCCTTTTTGGTTATGGCGTCTATCATTACAATACAGGCCCTGTTGTTTGCGGACGGCGGGTTGTTGGCCCTGGGTTGCAATATCTTCAATATGGCATTTCCTGCCTGTTTCATAGCCTATCCCCTGATATACCGCCCCATTGCCGGTGGGGCCAATCCTTCTAACTTGCGGTTGCTTTTTGGCTCGGTTGCGGCTGCCATGCTTGCCCTTCAGATAGGGGCTTTCGGTGTGGTGCTTGAGACTCTGCTTTCAGGTATTTCAGAGCTGCCTTTTACGACCTTTGTGCTCTTCATGCAGCCAATTCACCTGGCGATAGGTGTGGTGGAGGGCGTGGTGACAGCAGGGGTGATGGGCTTTTTGTATCGAGTCCGGCCTGAGCTTTTTGCCTCCGATTGTCATAACGATCGGGTTCGAGTATCAAAACCCTTGCTTGCAGGCTTTGCTGTGGTGGCTTTTTTGACGGCTGGCGTTTTCTCCTGGTTCGCTTCCACTCATCCGGATGGTTTGGAGTGGTCTATAGCCAATGTGGCAGGAAAGGAGGAGCTGGAGGCAGCGAAAGACGGAATTCACGGGCTGTTTTCTACTGTGCAATCCAAATTGGCCTTTATGCCCGATTATTCGCTGCCTGAAGAAAAGGAAGAGGGGGCAAAAGATGCCAAGGCAGAGGTAAATGCAGAGGCCGAGAAAAGTAAGAAGGAAACATGGCCTGCTGTAAGTCCGAGTACTAGTTTGGCTGGCATAATCGGAGGTATAATCACATTATTGGTAGTAAGTGCAGCCGGTTTGGTGTTGAAGCGGGGTATCGCCAAAAATGCATGACATGTGATAGATGTGGAGTCGACTTCAGTGGAATAGACACTCGATTCAGCATTGTCCCATGTGGAGCACTGTCATAAAAAAGCGGCAAGAAAGATACCGTTGGGGTCTTTCTTGCCGCTTGTCGATTCAGTGAGCAGTCTTGGAAGTTTTTTGTTATCTGCAGGGAACTCGTCTTCTCATGGGATAGTCGTATCGATACCAGTAGCGGTACCCATATGCATCTATCCGCCATTCTCCTTCTGCAACCTCATAGCAGATCTCATGAGGCGGTGGAGGTGGTGGCGGAGGAGTGCAATACGAGTAATAATTTGTCTGATGATAGACTGGCGGCGGCGGTGGTGGAGCCGCATAATATGGCTGCGGTCTTATGATGTCATAGATCAGACTTCCTACCACGACTCCGCCTACAACAGGCCAAAATACTCGGCCGCCACCGCCGTGATGCCGATTCCAAGCAAGTACCGGAGCGGCATTGACAGCATACAATGTGATGGCAGCCAATAACAACAGGATTATTTTTTTCATTTTCGCCTCCTTTTGAGAATGCTGTTGCATTCAAACTTCTGGGCAAGATATGACTCGTTCAATGAAGTTGAATACCTTGAAATGACAAGCATATTTCATACCATTTTTGTATTTCGGCTGGCCTCGCAGCTACAATTGTCAGCCTCTATTTTATAGAAAAATAAGCCTTTTTTTCCAATGGTGTATAGTATCTTGCATATCCTGCATTTTGATTCTATTGAAGGATGTATGTTTTTGACCAGTTGTGGTTAAAAAATAACATGTTATTTTTGTTCTTGTGGTAAAAAGATTTATGACCGTATCGGGCGGTCCTTATATCTCATAGGTGCTATAATAAAAAATGAAGAATCGATCTTTTAGAGGTCTATATGATTATTGAACAACAAGATGACATTTTTAGGGCGGTTCGTCAGGCCAGGGTCATTGCTGTGGTAGGCATATCGGAGGATCAGGAGCGTCCTAGTTATATGATTGCCCAGCGCATCATTGCCTACAATCGTTTTAAGGTATATCTGGTGAATCCCATTCATGCCGGCAAGAAAATTTTGGGCCATGAGGTGATTGGAAGTCTTTTGAATGTGTCTGAGCCCATCGATATCGTGAATGTCTTTCGCAGGCCTAATGCCATAGAGCCCATACTCGAGGATGCCGTCCGGTGTGACGCCCGTCTTGTATGGCTTCAGCCCGGGACAGAAAATCTGGAGGTCATCGAAAAATATCAGGATAAAATCGACATCGTATTCAATGCGTGCCTTGGGGTCATGGCAGCAGGGGCCTTGGCAACGGCAGGAACTGCTTAAGCGCCCATGCCATATTGATTCCCAAATCCCGCATGGTCTTGATACCCTCTTCGTCCTTCATGACCTCACCCGGATTTCTGCCCATTCCTATGTTCCAATAAGAGGAACCAACTACTATCATCTGGCCTATGAGGAAGAAATAGTTTATGGAGCTGAACACATGGGCTGCGCCTCCGCGCCTTGCAGCCACCACTGCTGCGCCGACTTTACGTTTGAACATGTCGCCATTTGCCCTGGCAACCATGCCGCAGCGTTCGATGAGGGCCTTGGTGTTGGTCGTGAGGTCTGCAAAGTATGTGGGCGAGCCGATGATGATGCCGTCGGCCTCCAACATCTTTTCGATGTATTTGTTCATGGCATCATCCACCCCCGCACAGCGCCTGTCCTTGTTTGCAAAACATTTGTAGCAGGCGATGCAGCCGGAAAGGGGCGTGCCACTCAGCTCGATCATCTCGGTCTCGATGCCTTCCCGCTCCAGTTCTTCAAAGACGATTTTGATCATCTGGGCTGTGTTGCCACCCTTTCTTGCACTACCGTTAAAGGCGACTACTTTCATGGATGTATCTCCTTCCTGAATATCGTGATTGAATTCTAATTTTAAATATATCACTTTTTTTCGCTACATTCCATATTCACCGCTCATTTTTTGTCTGTTATCAGAGTGCTAAACTCTATGGCAAGCCATCTTAAGATGCGGTATGATATTTACCTTTCTTATCAGATCGAATCCTTGCATGGATTGTGAGTGCCGTATAAACATCATTGAATAACACAATGTTGGCTTCATTGGTTTTGCCTTATTGCAATGTCGAGAATGGGGGCGGTGGGATTGCTTCGCTTTGCTCGTAACGACGGCGAGAACGATGGTCATTGCGAGCCTGCCGTCAGGCAGGTGTGGCAATCTCATGGAGTTTTTGAAAAGGATTTTCCCGTATTGATAGAATATTATGATAAAAAAGAGGTGCGATTATGAGAATTGGATTTATCGGAATGGGTATAATGGGCCAGCCCATGGCCAAAAATCTGCTGAAGGCTGGCCATGAGGTGATGGTTTATAACCGTACCCGTAAAAAGGTCCTGCCGCTTGTGGGTGCAGGGGCCCAATTGGGGCATTCTCCCAGGGAACTGGCCCATTGGGCGAAGGCCGTGATCCTCATGCTCACAGGCCCAGAGGCCATTGAGGCGGTGTTGAACGGATCAGACGGCCTGTTAAGTGCCTTCGATGCCAAGCCAACAATTATCAATATGAGCACGGTCTCACCGGCCTATACACGAGAGCTGGCCTCGAAACTCCATGAAAAGGACATACCTTTTATAGATGCGCCGGTTTCAGGCTCTAAAAAGCCAGCCGAAGACGGTACATTGGTGATTCTGGCAAGCGGGCCTCATGAACTGGTTCGGGCCATGGAGCCCATGTTTTTGGTCATGGGCAAGAAACTGGTCTATTGCGGAGATGCCGGCAGGGGGACAGACATGAAGATGAGCATAAATCTCCTGCTTTCCGTGATGATGGCCGGCCTGAGTGAGGCAGTGGTCATGGCTGAGAGATTAGGGTTGGATACACAGTTATTTTTAGACACGGTGCTTTCAGGACCTCTGTCATGTGACTTTTTCAGACTGAAGGCCCCCATGTTACAAAAAAATGAATTTCCACCACAGTTTCCTCTAAAACACATGGCCAAGGATATAAATTTCATATTACAGGCAGCTCAGGCAAAGGGTTTAAGACTACAGGTGGAACAGGCTGTGGCAGATTATTACGAGACAGCCATGGACAATGGATTGGAAGACCTGGACTTGGCGGCCATCAAAAGGGTTATATAACCTTATCAAAATCAGAGGGCGACATATATTACAGCCGAGGTGATATGATAATCTTAGGCATAGAGACATCTTGCGACGAGACGGCCGCAGCCGTCTTACAGGATGGCAGGATATTGGGCAATGTTGTGGCGTCGCAAATAGCTGTCCACAGCGAATACGGCGGCATCGTGCCGGAACTGGCTTCACGGCATCATTTAGAGGCCATAATGCCTGTAGTGCAGGCCGCAATGAAACAAAGCGGAGTGAAGCCCCATGAAATAAACGCCGTGGCAGCCACTCAGGGCCCTGGTCTCATAGGCTCTCTGGTGGTAGGTTTTTCCTTTGCCAAGGCCTTTGCCATGGCAAATGGTATTCCATTTACGGGTGTAAATCATATTCAAGCACATCTCATGTCTGTTTTTTTGGAAAAAGAATCCCCTGAGTTCCCTTTTGTGGGCCTGGTGGTTTCCGGGGGGCATACCAGTCTCTATCTGGTCATAAATCATCTCTCAACAGAGCTTTTGGGCTGTACCCGTGATGATGCCGCGGGCGAAGCCTTCGACAAGGTGGCAAAGATATTGGGCCTTCCCTATCCTGGGGGGCCTGTGATAAGTTCGTTGGCGGAAAAGGGGAATGAGAATGCATTTTCGTACCCCAAGGCCCGTATGCAGAATGCCCCGCTGGATTTCAGCTTCAGCGGGCTTAAGACAGCGGTTATGCTTTCTGTAAGGGCATGGGAGAAATGTCCAACGCCGGTCCCTGTCGAGAATATAGCTGCATCGTTTCAAAAGGCGGTGGTGGATGTGTTGGTTGAAAAGGTTGTGATGGCTGCGAAGAAACACGGTATTAGAGATATAGTGGTATGTGGTGGGGTTGCCGCCAATCGAAAACTGAGAAATTCCATGGCAGAGGCCGCGCTGGCCGAGGGGTTGCGGTTGTTTTTGCCTTCCCTGGATTTCTGCACGGACAATGCCGCAATGGTGGCCGTTACCGGCATGTATCAGCTTCATGCCGGCATGGCTGCCTCTTTAGAGGCGGATGTGTACTCCAAATTATAATACTGCGCCATGTCCAGCCATTACTCTCAATCCTCATGCCCTAAATCCTCTCTAAAGATGCGTCTGGCCCGAACCATCCGTTATTATTGGCTGCTTATGAAGCGGTTGAGCGGTGATCCAGGCGTCATAGCCAGGGGAATAGCCCTGGGGACCTTTATCGGATTTACTCCCACTCTGCCGTTTCATACGGTTGCAACGCTTTTTTTTGCGCCGCTACTTCGTGCAAATCCATTGGCAGGGGTAGGAGCAGGGATATTGGTTTGCAATCCACTCACCATACCGGCTATTTACTATCTATCATGGAAGATCGGCATATTGGTCACAGGGAATACCATCTCATGGACCGATGTGCAGGGACTGCTCGAGATGGTGCGACATGCGGATTTCATGGAGGCAAGCCGGCGTTTTGTCGCCATGGGTTGGTCTTTTTGTATCAGTATGATTACAGGCGGACTTGTGATGGCCATACCGGCAGGGATAGCCGCTTATTTCCTGTCATTGTGGATTTATGGCTTCAGAAGAAGAACGGTTAAACATGACAAATAACTCCATTCATTGTCATGATAATGCCTTTGAGTGTGTAATGGCCATGGATTATGTGTTTAGCAGGCCGGAATTGCTTCAACAGGCCCTGGTGCATCGCTCCTATGCCATCGAGCACGGAAAGGGTGTTGCTGACAACGAAGTTTTGGAATTTTTAGGGGATTCGGTCCTGAATCTGTGCATAAGTCACATGTTGTTTCAACGTTATGGCAAGACCCATCAAGAAGGTGACCTCACGCGCATGCGGGCCGCACTGGTCAATGAGCAGCAGTTGGCTGATATGGCCAGGCGTGTAGGGCTTGACAGACATATATTGCTGGGTAAGGGAGAGGCAAGGAGTGGTGGTCTGCATAAGCCTTCTATTTTAGGTAATGCCTTTGAGGCAGTAATCGGTGCCATCTATTTAGATGGGGGTTACGAGGCAGCTTTGGAGGTCATTGGCAGATGTTTTGTGGAATTGATTAAAAATGCTGAGACCCTAATGGCTGATCAAGACTACAAGACCATGTTACAGGAGGAGACACAGCGAATTTTTAGAATCACTCCTGTTTATAAGTTGGATGAGACAACAGGGCCGGACCACGAAAAGACCTTTCGCGTGAATCTTTACCTGAACGATGAGCTGCTTTCCAGGGGTGTTGGTAAGAGTAAAAAAGAGGCGGAGCAGAATGCGGCCAAAGAGGCATTGAAGAACGCCTTGTCTTTTTATTGCAAGGTAAATCACGGCAGGATGTGATGGTTCAATCCGCTGTATCTTTTGAAATGTCAGAGGGATGGAACAGGAAATAGTGGTATGACAAACACATTACAGAATATGCAGTGCAGCCGGACTGTGGGTGGGTTCAGATCAGGATTTGCAGCCATTATAGGCGCCCCCAATGTAGGTAAGTCCACTTTGTTGAATAAACTGCTCGGAACAAAGGTGGCGATTACCACTCCCAAACCACAAACCACAAGGCGGCTGGTGCGAGGTATTCTCACGACGGAGCGATATCAGGTCGTGTTTGTGGATACGCCAGGTATTCACGACTCCAAACGGCTTTTGAATCAGGCAATGGTCAGATGGGCCAGGCAGGCCATGATCGATATCGATGTCGTGCTTTTTATGGTGGACGCAGCGAAGAGAAGCCCTGACAATGAGCTCTTCATTCTGGATATGCTCAGAAGGACGGAAACACCCGTCACTCTGCTCTTGAACAAGATAGATCTCATTCCCAAGGACAGCCTATTGCCTTTGATTGAAGAGATGCAGCGGCTCTTCGCTTTTGCGTCCATTATTCCCATATCGGCCCGCTTCAATGATGGAGTGAAACTGCTGCTGGACGATATCCTGCGTTTTATTCCTGAAGGCCCTCTTTTTTATGACGCGGAAGCCATCAGTGATCAGACCAAGGACATGCTGGCGGCGGAACTCGTTCGAGAAAAGATATTTCTGCTCACCCATGAAGACATCCCTTATTCTACCACCGTTGAAGTGGAGGATTTTAAAGAGGATCGGCAAAAACAGCAGGTCAGTATTCATGCCACTATCTATGTGGAAAAGGACTCTCAGAAGGGCATCATACTGGGCGCCAATGCATCGATGATCAAAAAGATCAAAAAGATGGTGAGAGAAGAACTCGAAGCATCCTGGGGAATGAGAATAACCCTGGAGCTATGGGTCAAGGTGCGCAAAAACTGGTCGCGGGATGAGAGATTCCTGAAGCAGGTCGGGTTGCTGGAGTGATGAGACTTTTTTGTCACATGTTTGGATTGTGGTTGTGACAAGAAAGTCCTGTTGTGTTTTTCTTACACGGATGTCTATTATAACTATTTGGTATTCCACAAGTTATTCTTACAGATTTCTGGCATTTTTGTTGCTTTTATCAGTGGCGATAATTTTTGTGAAAGAAGCCAGAAATGAATATATTCCAGCATACTCTTAAAAATACCGTTATGGCCCGGGGTATCGGGCTTCATACAGGTAAAGATGTCTCCATAACCATTTCGCCTGCACCTGAAAACTCAGGGATATCTTTTTATCATACAGGGCATGGAGTCGTCATTCCAGCCAATTACAGATATATTTCCAACACCAGTTTAGCCACCACGATAGGCAAGAGTTCCGCCTCTGTCTCCACCGTGGAGCATCTGATGGCGGCCTTTGCTGGTCTCGGTGTGGACAATGCCGTTGTGCAGATAGACGGGCCGGAGGTTCCGGCCATGGACGGCAGCGCTTATCCATTCGTAAAACTCCTGAACAAGGCCGGTTTGAAGGCCCAGTCCGCTCCTCGAAACTATCTCGAGATCCTCGATGAGGTCACGGTTTCTCAGGGCGATAAATATATTTCCATTCATCCTTGCAGCGATACCCCTTCAAATGACGCCGGCCTGACCATCTCTCTCACTATTGATTTTGATCATGCGGCGGTGCAGCGTCAGAGCCTGTCCACTCGTATCTCCAGCAAGGAGTTCGAGACAAAGATCTGCAAGGCCCGCACCTTCGGTTTCCTGCACGAGATCGAGGCGTTGCAGAAAAATGGTCTAGCCCGAGGCGGTTCTCTGGAAAATGCGGTGGTGATAGGGCAGAATGGAGTGCTTAATCGAGACGGTCTGAGATTTTCGGATGAATTTGTCAGGCATAAGATTTTGGACATGCTGGGCGACCTGTACCTCATAGGTATGCCCATCATCGGTCGAGTCAATGCCTGCAAAAGCGGTCATGCGCTTCATAAAATGCTTGTGGAAAAACTGATGCGCAATCTCAATGCATGGCGTGTAAGAAATTTAGAGACCATTACCGCTTCCATTTTTCAGGACGGTCATCTTTCCCCACGGTTGTGGCCGGCTTCACGTGGTTCACGCGTTGCCGGAAGGGTTGTTTTTTAGCCGGCCCCGTTCCCTCTTTCGTTCATCAGATATTTCAGGAAATCCTGCCATGAATGGAGCCTGGGGCAGGGTGTTTCTCCCTGGTTCCAGGGCTGGTCGAATACTATGGCCTGGATACCTGCCTGGTGTATCTGATGACATGTCTCCAGATGGTCTTCTATGAAGGTCTCTATGCCGAGTTGTTTCAGAAGCTGAGCCTTGGCCTTGTGTTCTCCTGTGGCTACGACCTGTATGTGTGAGGCCGGTAATTCCGGCAGGAGTTCCTGAAGCCAGTGGTGAATAGGCATCTGTTCCGGTCTGGCTGTCACGAAGATGAGCGTCGATCTCTCTGCATAGGCCAAAAGTCCCTCTCTTGCGTGGATTATGGGTCTCAGGGCCACATAGAGCGGTTCATGTACCAGCTGATGAACTATCTTCAAGACCACCTCTTCCGGAATGGGCAGGCATCTTTCCAGCCAGTACGATGTGATCATGTCCTTGTGCAGTGTGTCTATGTTGTATTCCTCTCGTGCTATGTGAATGAATGCCCGCATGGTGTCCGCCACCACGCCGTCTATATCAAAGGCTACTCTGCCAAGGCGGATGATGGAGGCCTGATTGGATTGGACTGGTTCCTGCTTTTGTATTTGCGGGGCCGTCTGGTTTTTAGTATCCTTGATAGGCATTTGAGACTTAATCAAAGTTTCTATGAGGAGATTTTTGTGAATTATAGCGAGGCAATAGCATATCTAAACACTTTTCAGTTTCATGGATTCAAATTGGGGTTGGAGCGCACAGAGGCCATTTTGAAGGCCCTGGGTGATCCACACCGGGCATATCCAGTTATACATGTGGCCGGGACCAATGGCAAGGGCTCTGTGTGCGCCTACCTGAGTTCCATTTTAAAGGAAGCTGGTTATAAAGTTGGACGTTACACCTCGCCGCACCTCTTGGATCTGACTGAACGATTCGACATTAACGGTCAGCCCATTTCGAAGCAGGAATTAGCAGGTTTTATAGGGCGCATAAGGGGCTATGTTGAGCGGGGTTTTGAGCTGAGCTATTTCGAATACACCACTGCCATTGCCTTCAAGTGGTTTGAAGAACAGTCTGTGGAGATCGCTGTAGTGGAGACGGGTCTGGGTGGCAGGCTGGATGCCACCAATGTGGTTCAACCGATTTGTTCCGTCATAACCAATGTGGACTTTGACCACATGTCCTATCTTGGTGATACCATTGGGAAAATCGCCTTTGAAAAGGCTGGAATCATAAAGCCTGAAGTCCCTGTGGTAACAGGTGTGCAGCAGTCGGAGGCGCTTTTGGTCATAGAGGAGCGGGCGGGATCTTTCAGTAGCCCTGTGTTTCGGCTGGGTCAGGAGTTTTCAGTGCGCGCATCGAACGACGAAATGGAATACGTCGGGCTCAACTGTCATTTAAAAGATATAAAACCACAGCTTGCCGGCAGGCATCAGTACGCAAACGCCGCCTTGGCCCTGGCGGCCTGCGAAATCATGAAAGAAAAAGGGTTCAAAACAGGCGAAGATGCCATGAAACAGGGAATCGCCGCAGCCATTTGGCCATGCAGGGGCGAGAGCATTCCATTGGCCGACGGCAGAAAGTTGCTGATAGATGGCGCTCACAACCCTAACGGCATTCAGGCCCTCTGTGCCCTGCTTTCAGACATTAAAAATCCTCCAGAGGAGTCAGCTCTGCTATTTGCGGCTTCAAATGAGGGGAAAGATAAGGATTTCGGTGCGATGCTGTGCAGTCTGATGCCTTTTTTTGAGCGCATCTATGTCACAGAACCTCCAGGACCAAGAAGACCTGTGACAATAGAGGAATGGCAGGCACTTGGGCTGCCCCAGGGCATAACCTATATTGGTGATTGGCGTGAGATACTGAACACCTGTCTTTCCACAAAGCAGAATCGTCTTATCTGTGTGGCAGGGTCGTTGTATCTTGTGGGTGCGATCAGGCATGAGGTTATGCATGGTTGACCTCATGTCAGGTTCAGCACTTCTCCCCTTGCCATGGCCTCAGCCAGCCTTGTTACATCATTCATTGCGGTTTCATGGCCCTTTATCTCGCCTTTTGCATCGATTCCACGATAGAGCAGACTTCCTGCAAATCTCAAGTCTATGGCATCGAAGAAGTATTTCATTACCCGCTGAGCGCCCTCAAACAGGAGTTTGCCCTTTGTGGCGCCTACCCCGATAAACACGCCCTGCCCCGGTTTTTGCCTCTTTATAATGCCGTTTAGTCGGTATTTGGCCATCCAGAGCGCCTGGGATCGCTCCACTGCTGCCTGCATCGCTGAGGAGATGTTGTAAAAAAACATGGGCGATGCTGCCACCACATAATCCGCCTCGAGCAATCGCTCATACACAGGCGTGAAATCATCCTGAAGTATGCAGATACCTGTTTTGTCGCATCCGCCACATTCGATGCACCCCCTGAAATTCATGCTATAGAGGCGGAGTGTTACAGTGGTAGCGCCTTGTTTTTGTGCATGTGTGATTAGTGTGTCTATCAGGATATCCGTATTGCCGCCCGGCATTGGAGAACCCATGAGAGCGAGTATGGAGGAACAGGACATGTCAGTCTCCCTTATCTATCTTCTTTTTTAATCAACTATAATCATGAAAAGATTACTATGAAAGACTCAAAATCCCAATCGCCTCTACCTGTATCAGCTTAGTTTTTTTAAGAGAATCCAAAGTGATAGATGACAAAAACTCAACTGGCGAGGCGTTGATGCAGCTTTTGGAGCGGGATTATGCCGCCAAGTATCGGAACAGTAAGACTGAGGCGGTGCACATCGGAATAAAATTTTCCAAGCGTAAACGCCAGGTGGTGGGGTTGGAGGTGCTATAAGTAGTCGCCTATCTGGCCGTGCTTTTTAAGCTAATCGCATTTTGAGTCGATAATATAAAAAACTATTACGGCCATGGAGGGTCGTGTCATGCTGAACTCATTAAATTCCGTTTTTCAATCTTTCACAAACACATCTTCATTGAAATCTACATCGGCTCATTCTGTGCGAAAGGCAGGGCAAGAGCCTGAAAAATATTTTGGATCGCGAGCAAGCGGCCCTGTCCGCCAGGTAGAAGCCGTGTCATCGATGCGAAACGCAGCACCAGCAGGTGGCTTGGTGCTCTCCTTGAATGACCTGAAGACCATGGCACGGACCATGTTCCGGCGTGTTTCCGAGAAGGGGGGTGATGCATCGTTGCATTCAGATGACCCGGATTTGACCCTCAAAAAACTTATACTGGCCAGGCTTATGAACAACGGCAGGCTTCCAAAAACCAGGGGTTCCATAGAGATGTGGCCATCTATGTCATCTTTCAGCCCTGCACAAGATCCTCAAGATATTACAGCGGAATCGGCCTCATATCTCTTCCTCGATATCAGAGTCGAGCTTCAGGATTCCTCTGCCATGCAGGGAAAGGCCTGAGTTAGTGAGGACAGTATAGCCATTCATTTAGAGTATCTTTCATATTCAGCCCTCAGCGTGGAAGGCTACAGTGGCCACGGTCTGAATCTTTTGGCTTCGAATCTTGTGGATACAGGCAGGTATCTCATTGGCTTCAAAAATGAAATGACCGTGGAGATATATGAAAAGTTCTCGAGGTTATTCACTGTGATATGGGGCGATCCCCATGTAAATCTTTCGGATGTGGATGGCACTGTGAACGGCGAGTTCAGTGATCTCAAACGGAGTGATTTCTTTACGGTCTTTGAACTGCAAGATGGCACCAAGTTACTGTTCACTGCACCGGATTCCGGTTTGGTTCAGTCTGTTGATATTTTGAAAAATAGGGAATTGTTGCATGCCGTGGGTGGAGGTTCACAAGGAAGCACACAACCCCCGAGTGTATTTTTCCGTTCCAAAGACGTGGACGGCTTGGCAGCTATTTTGAAGCAGGCGGACTGGGTTAAGGCCGGAGGTGATGGAAACGATTGGTATGGCCTTGACGGAGGTCTGGTCTGGGGGGATGGTTTGCACGCTTAGGAAGCCGAGCCCATCAGTCTGCGGCCAATCCCCGCTATAACGACCTTGAGTTCCGGCACATTCAGTACGTAAATAGCGGTGGTATAGAACAGGGCGCCTAAGACTATCGATGCCATCAGACCCAATCCCTGTCTCCAGAATCCATAGCCATGCAAGTCGTTTTTGGTAAGCCATACTACGATGCCCATTCCAATGGATGCTATTCCCATCTTGCATGCAGCTATTCCAAGCTTTTTCCACTGGAATCCTCCGATCTTTTTGTGCAAAATACCCATCAGAAGCATCAGATTTGCTGTGGCGCTTATGGATGTGGCAAGGGCGATGGATCTGTGTTCCAGATGTCGCAGGGTGACAAGAATAAATAGGATGTTAAAAACTACCGCCAGAAAACTACCGACCACAGGCCACCTGGTGTCGTTCAGGGCGTAAAACACGGGAGCAATGATCTTTACGCCGGCGTATGCCGTAAGGCCGATGGCATAGAGCTCCAAGGCCTGGGCTGTCATGATGGTATCATGGTGAACGAACCTGCCGTGTTCGTATATGAGACGAATGATGGGTTCTGCCAGAAGGAAAAGCCCCACAGAGGCAGGGATGGCCAGGCCAAGGCACAGGATCAGGCTGGAATGAAGTAACCCTTTCAGGCGTTCCATATCTTTTGAAGCGGCCATCCGCGAGATGGATGGCATACTTGCCACGGACATGGCTACGCCGAATAGTCCTATGGGAAAGAGCATGAATCGAAAGGCGTAATTGAGCCAGGCCACGCTTCCTTCGGCACACTGGGATGCGAAGTTGGTGTTTACGAAGATATTGATTTGAGTCGCGGAAAGCCCGATGATAGCAGGGACCATGAGCCTGAAGATGCGTCTTAGCCCTGATTCTGTCAGGTTCCATGCCGGTTTTATGTGAAAGCCCTGTTTTTTGAGCAGGGGCACCTGAATCAAAAACTGCATGATACCGCCGGCGAGTGTCCCTATGGCCATGCCGATGATACCGTTTATACCAAAATGCGGGAGAATCATGGCAAGCCCCGCACCCACCACAATGGAGCCGATGTTGAAACATGCTGATGAAAAGGCCGGAATGAAAAATAGGCCCTTGGTGTTCAGTATGCCCATGGCAATGGCCGCCTGGGATACAAATAGCAGAAACGGCGCCATGATTAGGGTGAGTAGGGTGGTGAGCTCGATTTTGCCCACTACATGTTTGAAGTCCTGCGCCATGAGTTGGACCAGTTCCCAAGAAAACAGCATCTCGATGGTCACGACAAGGGCAACCACCACTCCCATCACAGTAAAGACGTTATTGACCAGTCTTTTCAGGTCTTCTGCGCTTCGATTCTTTTCGTAATCCGTAAAGACCGTGACGAATGCAGAGCTCAGTGCACCTTCGGCAAAGAGGTCCCGCAGCAGATTGGGAATGCGAAATGCCACCACAAAGGCATCCGCTGCCATCCCTGCTCCAAAGAGCCACGCAAACACCTGTTCCCGCACCACGCCCATAATGCGGGAGAGAAATACAGCCACACCCACAGAGCCTGCTGATCGGGCCAGTTTCTGGGCATCGGTTCTGTGTTCAGTCACATTGATGGGCTGTTGCATGGGGTACGCAGTAGGAGCCTTCCAGTGTGTCGATGACATGGAACCCCAATCGTTGTAATTTGTCCCTTAGCCTGTCGGCCATGGGCCAGTTCTTTGCCTTTTTGGCCTGTTCCCGTTGATTAAACAGGTTTTTAGCCTCCTCGGACAGGTATGATGAGTCCAGAACCCTTGTGTCGAGTATGCCAAGTATGCTGTCCATCTCCAGCATCAGGGTGGAGATGGTCTTCTTCTCTTCGTCTGTTAGTCCTCGTTCTCGCCTGATCAGATGTACCTCTTTGATCAATTTCAGAATGGCTGTGATGGCATTGGCCACATTGAGGTCGTCTTCCATGGCAGAGATGAATTCCTCCCGCATCCCTGATAATAACCTTGAGATCTTTTCACCTTCTGTGTTCTCTGTTGGAATTCTTTGGTCTTGTTCTCCCTCTTGATGGGAGCCCAACACGATTGCATACCAGAATTCATCTATCTTTCGAAGCAACCTTACCGATTCCTCCATGGCATTGCAGGAATAGTGAATGGGCTTTCTGTAATGGGTTTTAAGGAGAAAAAAACGTATCTCACGGCCTGACCAGCCCTGTTGCAGGAGTTCTCTCAGTGTGATGATGTTGTCATTGGCCCTGGAGATCTTTTTGCCCTTCCAATAGACCAGGTCACTGTGCAGCCAGTAGCGGGCAAGGGGTTTACCTGTGAGGGCCATGGCAATGGCGATTTCGTTTTCGTGGTGAGGAAACATGAGGCTCTTGTCGCTGGTGTGAATGTCAAAGGTGTCTCCCAGGTATTTTCTGGACATGGCCACACATTCGATGTGCAGGCCTGGTCTGACCTGCCCCCATTCCGTTTGAAAGCCTATGCCAAATTTCAATTCCTGTAGAGTGACTCTTTTAAACAGAGTGAAATCAGAGGGATTGTCCTTTTCGTAATTATCGAGGTCCACTGTGCATCCAATATCTAACCCCGTGCGATCTATGCGGGAGAGGGAGCCGTAGTTGGGGAGTTTGGAGATATCGAAATAGACCGAGCCGTGTTTCACATAGGCATGGCCTGTTTTCAGGAGATTTCTTGTGATCTCCAGCATCCCTTCCACGTGTTCACTGGCCTTGGGATAGAATGTGGCCGGCTTCACACGTAGTGCTGCCAGAGCATCCATAAATTTTTGGATATATTTTTGTGTGAGTTCAGAAAGGGAGGTTTTATTCGCTATGGCCTCTCCGATGGTCTTGTCGTCGATGTCTGTGATATTCATGACATGCACCACCTCGAAGCCCCTGAACTCCAGGACTCGCTGAATCAGATCAGAGACCAGGACTCGTCTGCACAGGCCCAAATGGGTCTCCTCATAGGCCGTTGGGCCGCAGCTGTACATGCCTATGCATTTTTTAGCATCCAATGCCTCGAATTTTTCTTTTTTGCGAGACATGCTGTTGTAGAATCGCAGGCCACCCTTTTGCTGTTGGGTTTCTTTTTTTTGTGATATCGCAAAAAGCCCTGTGCTCAGATATCGTTCTCCTCCATCTGGGAAGATTACCACAATGAGCCCCTCTTTGAGCCTTGCCGCCTCCTGGATGGCTGCTGCGAAGGCAGCACCTGAACTCATGCCCACAAACAGGCCTTCTTCTCGGGCCAGACGCCGAGTGTATTCGAAGGCTTCTTCATCATGAATGTTTAAAATGGTATCCGGTAGATTCTTGTCGTAGATTCCGGGTTTGTAGGATTCCTTCATGTTTTTTAGGCCCTGGATCTTGTGGCCGAGATATGGTTCCATTCCAACCATTCGAATCGTTGAATTCAATTCCCTCATACGTCTGGTGATGCCCATGAGCGTACCGGTCGTGCCCATGGTGGCCACGATGGAAGTGATCTTTCCTCGAGTCTGCTCCCATATCTCAAGGGCTGTGCCGTTGTAATGGGACATCCAGTTATCGGGATTATTGAATTGATCTGTAAGGAAGTAGCGATCAGGATACGCACGGCCCAGGTTATAGACGGCCTCTATGGCGCCGTCTGTACCCTGTTTGGCCGGAGTGAGCAATATCTCCGCGCCGAATGCCTGTATGATCTGTCGGCGTTCGATGCTGGCGGCCTCGCTCATGGCTATGAGGCAGCGATAGCCTTTGACCGCACATACCATAGCCAGACCTATGCCCGTATTGCCGCTGCTGGCCTCTGCAACAATTTTTTGTTTGGTGAGCTCTCCTCTTCTCTCCGCCCCTTGGATCATGGCCAATGCAATGCGGTCTTTTATGGAGCCTCCTGGGTTGAAGGATTCCATTTTTGCCCATATCTGGACATTTTTATAAGGATTGAGGCGGGTTATGGGTATTAAGGGTGTATTACCTATCTTTTCCAAAATGGAAGTGGGCGGCATATGGCATATCTCCTGTCTTGAGCATGACAACCGGCATTAAATACCACTTGTCATGGGTTTGCAAGAAAGGTGCAATACCTTGTTTTTATGCTGCATAAAAGGCAGTCGTTTTTTGTCTCTTGACAGCTTATAGCTATATGGCTATATTCCTATTTATGAAAAAATTCGTTTCATATCTCAAGGCAGCTGGAGACGGTACTCGTTTCAAAATTCTTAAGCTTTTGCAAGAAGGACCTGCCTGTGTCTGTGAACTGACGGAAGTCCTTGGCCTGGCTCAGCCCACTGTCTCCAAACATCTGCGCATTTTGGAGCATGCAGGCCTGGTGGAGTCCGAAAGAAATGGCATGCGTGTGGACTATCGTATTCATGCAACTCCTGATTCTGAAGCTGCAGAGCTGTTCGCTTGTGTCGCTCGCTGGCTGGAAGGTGAGCCAGAAATTGAAAGGCTGCGCTTAAAGTTGAAGACGGTGCGTGGCAAGGCCTGTGAGACTTCAATGCAGGCAATATGTTGAAAGTTTTTACTCTATTGGCTGACCTAATAGTTTATGACTGGCTTGGCCTGGAAAAGGGCAGGCACCTCACAGAGGCACTGCATTTCTTCATAGAAGACACCACCAAGATCTTTTTTTTGCTCACGGTCATCATCTTTTTTGTCTCCATTATTCGAAGTTTCTTCTCTCCAGAGAGGACGCGCCGGTTTCTGACGGGCAAAAAGCTGTTTTTGGGAAACATCCTTGCCGCACTTTTGGGTGTGGTTACGCCCTTTTGCTCCTGCTCTGCCTGTCCCTTGTTTATTGGCTTTGTGGAGTCAGGTATTCCTCTGGGAGTGACCTTCAGTTTTCTGATTTCTTCTCCAATGATAAATGAGGTGGCCCTGGTGCTGCTCTTTGGGCTATTTGGCTGGAAAATTGCTGGATTATATCTGGTATCAGGCCTTTTGGTAGCGGTGGTGGCTGGTATCGTCATTGGAAAGCTCAGTCTCGAACGCTATGTGCAGGATTATGTCTGGGGCATTCGCATGCAAGAGGTTCAAGAGGTGCAAATGTCTTGGTCTGATCGCATTTCCTATGCCAAGGGTTATGTGGCAGACATTTTACGCCGCATATGGCCCTATGTCCTGGGTGGCATAGGTGTAGGTGCCTTGATTCATGGCTATGTGCCGCAGGACTTTCTGCTGCGCTATGCCGGGCCAGAAAACCCTTTGGCAGTGCCAATAGCGGTACTGATAGGTGTGCCCCTCTATAGCAATGCAGCAGGCGTCATTCCAGTGGTGCAGGCGGTAATGTCCAAGGGCCTGCCCTTGGGTACGACTTTGGCCTTTATGATGGCTGTGACCGCCCTTTCTTTGCCTGAGGCTATTATTCTTTCGCAGGTGCTCAAAAAGGAACTGCTGGCCATATTTTTTGGCACAGTAACCGTGGCCATTATTCTTGTGGGTTATCTTTTCAATTTTATTTTGGCGTAGGAGGTAGCTGTGGCTGAACGAATTTGCTGGTGTTTTGGTTATACGGATGAAGACATACGTCAGGATGTGGCGCAGCACGGTCGCTCTCTGATTTTGGAACGCATCATGGAGAACAAAAAGGGTGGAATATGCGATTGTGTTCACAAAAATCCCAAGGGCAGGTGATGTATTGCGGATGTCCGCAAGATTGCGGAAGAAATGATGAAGTCATAGATCAATTTGCATAAATTTAATTCTAAAAAAAAACGGCGGTGATTACGATGAAAATCGAAATTCTTGGCCCGGGTTGTGCCCGTTGCCAACAGCTTGCAAAAAATACCGAAGAGGCTGCAAAGGCCCTTGGCATTTCCTGTGAGATTATCAAGGTGACCGACATGGCCAAGATTGTAGGCTATGGCGTTATGTCCACACCCGGTATTGTAGTGGACGGAAAGCTCAAGGGTTCGGGCAAACTTTTTACAGTGGATGAGATAAAGAATTTTCTTGCAAATTAAAAACTTCTGAGTCAGTCTGTGTTTGTTGTAGGGGCAAGCCACTGGCTCGCCCTTGTATATCAAATAGTTAGCATGAATCTGTTGACGCGTTTTTGGAACGTCTTAATAGCCAGACTGCGATGACCAGTATCATGATCAACCCTCCAAGCACAGCGGTTTCCAGCATGGCATTTTGAAAGGCTTGAGGGGTTAGCTGAGTCTCTGCATGTGCCACCTGAAGGGATAGAATGAGGATACGCCTTACACTTGCTATAATCCCCACGAACAGAAATGGCTCGATACAGGCCATGTGGGATTGACCTTGCAGGACCACCTCCACTGTATGAAATATCTCCAGAAACATGAGGGCTAGAAGCAGGTTGTCCACCGAGTGAAAGATCACGGAGAAGAATGTGGCGCCCTTGTCGAAGAGGTGCAGGAGGCCAAGGCCGGCATGCCACACGGAGAGTATGGCGGTGCACAGCAGCCCCACGCCTACGATTAGATAGAGCAAGCGTTCTATACGCAGGCAAAGATTGCGGGCATCTAACTCCCATCTGGGAATCGATGAATTATTGTTGTCCATAGTTCTTATTCCTTTTAATGCATTTTAAGCGAAACTATGCATTATTTTCTCAAATTTGTCCAGATTCAGTGATGGTAATCCATGAGGGGATGATAAAGTAGTTTTGTCGGTTATAATGTTTTGCCTCTCATACAGTACGCCTAAAGGGATCTTGTTCTCCGTGTCTATGTCCTTTCCCATGGCTGCCTTCCAGTCAGTTGGGTCATGGGATTCATCCAGTTTGTAGCAGTGCTCCTGATACCAGGCATAGGTATTGACCTTATTGAAAGAGACACAGGGCTGTAAAATATCCACAATGGCCAGTCCTTGATATTGAATAGCCTTTACCATGAGGGCCGTAAGGTGATCAGGCATACCTGCAAAACCACGGGCCACAAAGCCTGCGCCCATTACGATTGCCACTGTCAACGGGTTAAATGGGACTGCCCGGTTACCATCCGGTTGGGCCTTGGTTACAAAGCCGAGGGGTGAAGTGGGGCTTGCCTGGCCCTTGGTGAGGCCATACACGCGATTGTCATGCACGAACACGGTAATGTTGGGATTTTTGCGAATAGCGGCCAAAAAATGGTTGCCGCCTTCACCATAGATGCAGCCATCCCCGCTTTCCACTATGACGGTCAAATCAGGCCGAGCAAGCTTGGCACCCATGGCCACAGGTATGGCCCTTCCATGTAGGCCATTGAAGCAGTTGCAGCTCAGGTAGTGAGGGGTCTTGGCTGCCTGGCCAATCCCTGAGACCATGAGGATATCCTGTGGCCTGAGCCTACATTCCACCAATGCCTTCTTGAGGCTGTTCAATATGCTGAAATTGCCGCAGCCAGGGCACCATGCGGTTTCAAAGTTTCCGTAATCTTCTATGCTGACCATAAGTTCACCTTTCCCATCGCCAAATCTATAAAAAAATAATCTTTGAGTTATTTATCTCAAAGGGGAACTTTTTGAAAACTTTAAAGTTTTTGGAAAGGGGTGTGGGGATACCCCTTTTTTCAAAAAGGGTTTCCCTACAACAATAAACAACTAAGCGCCTTTAATCGCGGCTATGGCCTGTGCATAATCTGGCTCATGAGTGAGTTCCGGCACTATCTGCTGATAGATCAACGTATCGTTTTTGTCCAAAACAAAGATGGCTCGGGCAAGCAGCCTCAATTCCTTTATGAGCACACCGTAATTCATGCCAAAGGAGGCATCCCTGTGGTCTGAAAGGGCCTGAACGCGATCGATGCCGTTGGTGGTGCAGAACCTGGCCAGGGCAAATGGTAAATCCATGCTGATATTCAACACCACTACATTTTGTGAAAGACTACTTGCCTCCTGATTGAAGCGACGGATTTGAAGGTCGCATACTGGAGTATCAAGTGAAGGAGTTACACTTATTACTTTGATTTTATTGGGAAAATCTGCTAACGTGACAGGAGATAGAGCTTGATTCAATACATTGAAGTCAGGTGCCTTTGTGTTTAATCTGAGTTCGAGTCCTAAAAGGGTAAGGGGATTTCCTTGAAAGGTGATAATGCCTTTTCTTTCCATAGTGCCTCCTATGTTGTGGTTTATATATTGAGTCGCTCTAAAATATATTCCGCTGTGATGGGCAGGCCATCATAACGTAGCACATATCTTGAAATATGAAAGCCGGTCTCTCTGCGCAGCAGACGAGCAAATTGGCCTGTGGCATTACCTTCCACTGAAATGACCTCTTTTGCAGCCAAGAGCTTATTTAGAAACTGTGCTTCATTTAGAGGCCATACCTGCGAAAAATGGAGATTTGCCACGGCCTTGTTTCGTTCTCTCAATAAATTTCCTGCCATTAGTGCAGGGCCATAGGTGGAGCCCCAGCTAACTAATAGATATTCTGGCCCTTCTTCTCCCACATAGATAGGCGGTACAATCTCTTGTAAGAGCACATGCAGCTTGGCAAGCCGCTTTTCCACCATCTTTTTGCGCATAGTTAAATTCTCGGTGATATGGCCGTCTTCGGTGTGTTCGTCGCTGTCGGCTACTACGAGTTGGTCCGTAACCCCAGGAAGTAATCTTGGCGAAATACCGTTATTAGTGAGCTGGTAACGCATATACGGGATGGATATGCCTTTCAGAGTGGTGTTTCCTCCCTGCACGTGCTTGAGGTTTGATAGGTCAAAGGGTTCCACCGCTCGATAAGAATCTGCAAGAAATTGGTCTGTCATCACGAAAACTGGCCCCTGGCTGGCCTCGGCCAGATGGAATGCCTTATAAGTGAGGTAAAAACACTCCTCCGGTGTTCCAGGTGTCATAATTGCCCTGGGAAATTCTCCATGACCGGCGTGTAAAATGAACTCCAAATCAGCCTGTTCTGTGCGAGTGGGAAGGCCTGTAGCAGGTCCAGGTCTCTGGGCAACCACGATCACAATGGGGGTTTCGGTCATTCCTGCCAGGCTCACCCCCTCGGTCATGAGGGCAAATCCGCCGCCTGATGTGGCCACCATGCTTGGCGCTCCAGTAAAGGATGCGCCGATGGCCATGTTGATGGCTGAGATCTCGTCTTCGGTCTGTTCCACTATCAGCCCCATGTCTTTGGCATGAGATGCCAGAAACAGGGGGATGGAGGTGGCAGGCGTCATGGGATAGAAGGCACAGAATTTCATGCCAGCGGCCATGGCACCCAGAGCGATGGCCTGATTGCCGTTCAGCATGAGACGATTTGCAGCGCTACCTCGAGGGATTGTGAGTGGTTTTTTGAGAGATATGGCATCCTTTGCCCAGTTTCTGGTTCGCTTGAAGGTATCGAATTTTCCTGTAAAAGATCGGCGTGTTTTTTGCCGAACTGTTCTTCGAAGAGCTGAATGAAGATAGCGTCGTTGAGTTTGAGCAGTTCTGCAAGGGCACTCAGGGCAATGGTGTTTTCCATGAGGGGCCTGCCCAATTCCTGAAATGGGACAGGGATGGTCTGGGGATGTATGGGGTTATCCTGCTTTCTGCATATGGCTACGCCTCTTGGTGTCAGGCGACTGCCATAGAGGTTAATGGTGTCAGCATTGAGGGCAACCAGGATATCGATGGAATGAACAGGAGAAAGAAGAGGTTGTTCACTGGTTAAGATGGTGAAGGTGTTGTTGCCGCCACGGATACGGGACTGATAATCCTGAGTTACCAGGATGAAGAGCCCTGTTCTGATGAGTGCCTTGCACAGCATTTCTCCAATGGTGACAATGCCCTGGCCTGCCTCGCCTCCGATACAGATGTTTAATGGTTGCATGATTTCAATCTCTCTTCATTTTTTGAGGGTTATGGGCGTGTCAACAATGCCCGCATAAAATACGATGAGCTCGGCTGGTTCATTGCCTTCATTTTTGTCATAATGTCATTTATCTACAACTTCGATGATGGAATCGCCGGTTTTTAGATTGAGTATCTCATTTTTTCAGTGATGACGGTTAATTCTTCGCGCAGCAACACCCCTGCATTGATTATGGGGTGTTTATGCATCTGTAATTGAACGCCTGGTTGAATTTTGATTTTCAGAATGGTTATCTCAGGAACGCCTGATGAATAGGTAGGTAGTTTGGCGCCATTCCAGCTTGAGTTTGTTTTTGCCAATACATCTATCAGGACGCCGTTTTGCTCTTCCGCTCGGGCTGTGTTTGCCATTAGTATAAGCAACAATATGATGAGCCTGTTTTTTTTATCACATTCATATATTGACTCCATTGCTCGGCGATTGATGTGCGATGTTGTCACGGATTAAATGTCTTGGATTTTATGAGCGCTTTTATGTCGCATTTTTTATTGTTTATTTTTAATTTAAACTCGTAGCCATGGATGTGCAAGTTATGCAATGGCAGGTTTCTGTAAAATGACGGAGTGCAATTCAAGAGATTTTGTGTTAAAGAATTCTCATTCAGATATTGCAATTAAATGGTATAAACTGGAGGAAATTGAGGATGCCCATGCGTGCCAAGGAAAACAGGCGATACAGGCGGATATACTTTGATCCAGCGGATTGGATGATGGCCACATTTGAACCCTTGAAATCGGGTGAGCCGCCGTTTCATGGACGGCTTATGAATATTTCTATAAACGGTCTGGCCTTTCAGCTGGTGGGCAATATCCAACTGCATGTCGGAGATATATTGATGCTTACACATCTGGAAGGCAGATTGCCGATCACTTTCAGCGGCAGATTGCAATTACAGGTCAAGTGGATTATGGCCAATGCCTTTTTCGAACACCCTGCTATCGGCTGCGAATTTATCAATCCGCCTTGCGAGTTTACAGATAGACTGGGTAATTTTATCTATAATGAGGTTAAGTGACAGGCATGGATACTATCCTTTTCATTATAGAAAACGATACGCAATGTTTGAATGAATTTGATAAAATAAAAACATTATATGATAATTATCGAGTAGTCTCAGTTGTCAGACATGAGAATGTTATAGATGAGATATCCCAGCAGGATGCCAAGATTATAATAGTATGTATTCCGGACATAAAGACCTATGATTTCAATTTTATTCTCAAACTCACGGAAAGCAAATCGGACATACCTGTCATAGCGGTCACCGATACAGACATGCCTGTGACCACACTGGCTGAACGGTATGATTGTTTTCGTTTTCTATCTACCCCAGACCTATTGGAAAATGCCATTTCAGAGGCCATCGAGGCCACTCAAAAAGGCTATATTTCCGGAGTATCGCTACAGATCGCCTTGCAGATGATAGAGTTGGAGTCCAAGACCTGCCTCATTACCGTCAAGTCAGAGAATGGAACCGGCATACTGTTTTTCAAGAACGGCGAGCTGTTCGACGCAAAATTAGGCCAGTTATCAGGTAAGGAAGCCGCTCTGGAGATAGTATCTTGGGGCAATGCCTTTCTGGAATTTCAAAATTTCTGCCCCAAAAAGCAAAAAAATATCGATACCCCTTTGACCTTTTTGCTGCTGGAGGCATCCCGTCAAAAAGATGAAGAGATGGAATTGCCGAAAGAGCCTAATGGGGAGGAACTGGAATCACCGTATGAAGCGGCAGAGTCAGAAGGCAGACTGGTTCAGGATGCCTCATCTACGGAATTGTCGAGTGTGGATGCCATGGATTTTGATCGCAGGAGCACCTCGCTTTCTTATGAAGATATCATGGTAGGGCCGTTCGCTTCACAATTAAACGAGATTCAAAAGGCATTCGTACGTGCTATCGGCCCCATTGCCAAGAATATTTTCAAACGTCATGTGGAAGAGTGGGCGCGTGACAATGCACTTATGGTGGAAAATTTGACACATCTGACAGATATGTTGTGTACGGAGTTGGATGAAGAAGAATTGATAGTGGATTTCAGAAAGGCTGTCAAAAAGATTTTGTGACACGTATAGAACAAACAAAAAGGTAGTTGTCCACAAAAAAGAGGATGTCCTGTTGCATGGACATCCTCTTTTTTGTGATACGTGGCATTGACATTAAAATTTGCAGTCCAACAACATGTAAACATCCTGCAATGTTTCATCGCTCTTTTGCGGGCTGCCTACATGAATACCGCTGAATGTATAATTATAATCTATGTATGTATATCCAAATCTTGCGAATAGGTTCTTGTTGAACGGCTGAATGTAGTAGAAGTCATATACATTACCTCGTGTGGCCAATTTATTGTAGAACTCTATGCTCGATTGAGTGAATGAGAACCAGTCCTTGCTGCCGTGATTGTACTCGAATCCTAGTTTGGGGTTGTTCAACATTTCAAACGGCATCGTATATACCAGGCCGGCGTACAAAGCCCAGCCTGTCTTGGAATCCCGACCGTCGTTGGAGAGCAGTCCACCCCTGAACAGCGGCTGACCATTGAAGGTTATCAAAGCGGTTTTGCCGTTTGGATGACTGACATCCATGCCAAAGGACAGAAATGCATCAAAACCGGATTTCATTATGTCCTGTGCCTGCACGTGGGCGCCGAAGATGTCCATATCTCCGAGATTGACGCTTGCATTCATGGGCATGTCAACCATATCCCATGCACGTACATAGCTGAAAACCATCAGGCTGTTGGAAAGAGATGGTACCTGGCTTTCAAAAAACACGCCCAATAGATTTGTATCCTTTAAGCCCCAGCCGGAATCCCTGTAATTGGCGAAATCGTCGTCATCTTGATAACCCTTGCCATAAGCAAATCGAAGGCCGGAGTCTTTCCATCCGATATAACGCTCAAGACCGACAGTTGCTACTATACCGTCCGCTTCGCCGTCAAAAAGAAGTGATGGATATGTGGACTGACGAGGACGATTTTCTCGGAATTCAACAGGAGGTCCTTCGGTGGATGGCTGGCGCCCGAAGGTGATGGCCAGAGGTACCGGCATGTTGGGCACTGTCCAGTCCACATAGGCGCGTTCGAAATTTACGTTTGTAGAAGAGGCGGCATGACCGCGATTGAAGTCGGTGTAGAAAAAGGGGTTGTCGCTGTCGGCCCAGTTCTTGGTGACCGCAAGACGGCCATGGAATAGGAGTTCCTTAGAGATTTCAGCATCCATGTTGATTCTGAAGCGGCTGCTCCAGTGATTGTCGTTGTGATCCCGTGTCTCTCCAAGAGGAGTCATATAGTTTTTATCATAAAAGTTGTCCACCCTTGTGCGAATTTCTGCGCCCAGATTGAGACGGTCTTTAAGGGTTTTGGTTTCAACTCGATCCATGGCATCGTATAGATCGTCTATCTGTTTTTTGACAGTCCCTGAAGCGGCTGCCTCCTTCGGCTTGCTTTCCAACTGTTCTACCCTTTTTTGCAGAGTATCGAGACGTTCGATAATCGCTTTATATGTATCCGCAGGTATGGTTACGGTCTGCTCTGCCGTTGCCACCGATGGAATGATCGCCGAACCAATCCCAAACACGGATGCCAATCCCAAAACTGATACCGTCAAACGGTTCATAACTACCCTCCTTAATATGACAAATTCTTATAAACAATAATAAAACTGAAAAACCAACAGACTCAACATATATATCTTGTGCCGCCTAATGATATTCTTTAGACCGCTTATATTATTTAGGTATGATAGCTGCGGCAGGCTGTTCACTGTCAGCTGCATGCGATACCAGGAAATCTACGATTTTTGCCATGTCCTGTGGTGAAATGTTTGAGATATCCACAGGATGTCGTGATCTCTCGAAGTATTTTTTCCATACAGCTCCAGCCTTTTCTCCAGGGTTGATTACGGCAGCGGAACCGTCTTTTTTGTGACAACTGCCACACTTGGACAGGAATAAATCCTGATCACCGGCGGCCATTACATCCATGCCGGCCATCAGAAAGGCACTCGCCATGAGACTGACCATGAATTTTCGCATTCGACACACCTCCACCCCGTTGTTCTTTGTTATTCTTGCAGTATATAAGGAAATCAAAAAATACGCCGGGCAAGACAGCCAGACAATATAACAGGTTTAATAATGTTGTCCCGTCCGGTGCCGACGATATCTTTTTGATTTAATAATATAGGAAAAAAGATTGTGCAATAGATAATTATCTGTAAGGCCGTGATAATTTATTCATATAAGGCTGGCTGTTGGCACCAGTCTGTTTTACTGCGACATCCTATTGTCTTTTTGTGTTTTTTTGTTTTATTATAAAAAACAATTTTCATAAGGGGAGACCTGTATGGGAATCGGCAAACGTTTCGGTATACTTTTGGGGGCGATCAGTTTTTTGGTTTTGACAGTCATAAGCATTGCCACGTATTGGATGAGTATCAACAATGCCAAAATGGCAGCCGAGGAGAAAGGCGAATTGATATTTCTGTACCAGCTCGCATCCCTTGACTATTTTATGCAGAAGCAGATACCTCTTGCCATGGAACTATTGGAAAAGGATCGTTTTTATCCTGAACTCATGTCAGGTTTTGCTGCATCACGCTGGATACATGAAAATTTCAAGGCATATATGCCCGCTTATGAAATAAAATATGCCAGCCTGAACCCATTGCGCAAGGAAAATGCAGCCAATCCGGAAGAAGCTCGTATCATTCAGGAGTTCAAGGCGCAATCCGAACTGAAACAACAGAAGGGTTTCATGGAATCGAAGAATAAAGGCCGTCTTTATTTTTTGGCGAGGCCTATTCCGGTGAAGGCCGATTGTCTTAAATGCCATGGCTCTCCCGTGGATGCCCCCAAGGATCAAGTTGCAATATACGGTTCGACTCATGGCTATAATTGGAAGAAGGATGATGTGCTGTCGATGTTTATAGTCTATATTCCGTTTGAACAGGTCTTGATCGATGCCAGGTACAACGCCTTCAAGATATTCGGTCTCGGCGCAGCCATTTTACTGGTGGCCATTCTGATTATCAGTTTAACATTGAACAAGACCATCATAAGGCCCATAGTAGATCTGAGCAAGCGGGCTGAGGAAATAAGTATGGGTGAAAAACTGGACGAAAAGATAGTATATCCAGGCAAAGATGAGATATCTGAGCTGGCGAAATCCATAAATAGATTGAGAATCAGTATAAATAAAATGCAGAAGATGTTATAGGAGGAAGCATGTTAAGAAAAATAATTCTTATAGTTTATACATTTTTAGTTGTCATTTATATAACAACTCCAGACGTTATTGCTGCTGAATGTAAAGCTGTTATCAGTCAGGCTGAATCGGTAAGTTCATTACTGGAGAAAAATAAAATTCTGGAAAATGCAAGCGGACAGTGTGCTCAGGATCCTGAATGGAATTATGTTTATGCCTATTCCCTTGAACGATTGAGAAAGTATGTGGATGCTGCTAATCATTATAAAAAAGCCATATCAATAGATAGCAAAAATTACAAATATTATGTGGGGCTTGGAGATGTTTTGAAAAATACAGGCAATTATGCCGATGCAGTTGATGCATATAAAAATGCCATGCGATTAAATCCAAATGATCAGAGATTGGTCAAAGAATTGGAAACATTGACGCCGATGATACCAAAAAAAGAAGTATTTCCAGCGAAAATGCCTGAATCACAGGAGATAAAATCTAAAGAACCACCGGCACCAAAAGAGATTGAAAAACCAATAGAGAATATTGTAATAAGTTTTCAGCAGCCATATGAGAAACAAATTTGTTCATTGAATGCTAATGATATAGAAAAACAAAAGAACTTATTAAGTATGATAGAGAAATATGCCAATGAAATGAAGCAAAAAAACAGTATGGATATGAGCTATTTTACGCCATCAGGCAGTAAATAGCAGGATGAAAGGAGAAAGACATGCTCAATAAAATGACTATTTGTTTAAGCATATTGATAGTATTGAATATATATATGGCGAATGAAATTTTTGCAGATTGTGTTCAAGGAAATTGTATGGATGGTTACGGTGTCTTTGAATACAGCAACAGCAAGTATCTAGGGGAGTGGAAGGATGGCAAGCGTGATGGGAAGGGTAAGAGAATCTATAATGACGGTTCATATTATGAAGGTGAATGGGTCAACGGCAGGGAGGATGGTTTCGGTATTTCAGTGGACGCTAACGGCGAAAAATATGAGGGGCAGTGGAAAAGGGGTAGCCGGAATGGAAACGGCTATCTGACATTGCAGGATGGTTCCAGGCATGCAGTGACCTATGAAAACGATGTGCTTGTCACAGAGGGTGTCAAGGCCATGGCAGGTGTAAAGGCATCCGGTGTCAGGCCAGCCTCGTCTGAAAAGGCATTGGTGCAGCAGAGTTATGCCGATGGCGGCTCATATTCAGGTGAGATGGCTGATGGTCTTTATCACGGGAAAGGCGTTCGAATTTTTGCCGATGGGGCGCGTTATGACGGCTACTGGGAACGGGGATTTCCATCAGGCAAGGGCATCATGACCTATCCTGATGGAACGGTGTATGATGGCGACTGGAAAAAAGGTGTGAAAAACGGTAGAGGGGCCTTTGTAACGGCTGACAAGACGAGATACGAGGGTGAGTTTGCCGACGGCCTTCCAAATGGTCAGGGACATTTCAAATATGCGGATGGAACCAGTTATCAGGGCGATGTTGAAAATGGTATTCCTCATGGTGAGGGCAAGCAGGTGTATTTGAACGGTGATATATATCAAGGTCATTGGGAACATGGTAAAAAAACCGGCCAGGGTGTCTATGTCACAGCGGCTGGAATCCGCTATGAAGGTAAGTGGTTGGACGATTTGCCGGCAGGAGAGGGCGTTTTGGAGTGTGGAAACGGTATAAAGGTCTCCGGCCCCATAAAAAAGAATGAATTCGCTGGCGAGGTAGTGGTTACATATCCCGATGGCGACAGGTACTCCGGCAATATAAAAAATGGTCTAAGAAGCGGAAACGGCACATATCTTTTCAAGAACGGGCATAAATATTCGGGCGAATGGTCGGAAAACAGATTTGCTGGTGAAGGTGTGTATGTCTTTTCGGATGTCAGTAAGTTTATGGGTAAATTCAAAAATAATGTTGCGGAAGGCGACGGCATTTATATAGATGCAAGCGGTAAGAAATATGTGGGCAGGTGGCATCAAAATCACCTGGTGAGCAGATAGGGCAGTGGCCTTGCAGGTTATCCGCTGAGTGTTGTTGTATATCAGGTCGCATATCAGGGTTTGACAGCCTGCCGTGGTATCCTGTAATTTGGAACGAAAAATTCCGATGCGGCGTGCGGCTATCAGATTTGACATCTTTTCATAGCGGTGTCGGTCAATTCTTTAAATTAGGCGGTTCAATCCATGGAAGTATCTGACACCTTGACCAGTATAATCGAATTCGGAGACCAGCAATCCATCGATATTCCGGATCAATTGCCCCTCATGGCGGTAAGGGACATAGTTATTTATCCATCCATGATCGTGCCGTTATTTGTAGGCAGGGGGGCATCGGTGGCGGCTGTCAACGAGGCCATGGCCACTAATAAACTCATCTTTCTTGTTACGCAAAAGGATTCGGCTGACGAGAACCCGGGTAAGGAGGGACTTTATAAGATAGGAGTGGTCGCTGTGGTCATGAGGGGGCTTCAGTTGCCTGATGGTCGCCTCAAGATACTCGTCCAGGCCATAATGAAGGCCAAGATCCTGACATTCGTACAGGAGAAGCCGTTTATCGCTGTCAGGCTCAAGCCCCTGCCAGAGACACCGCTCAAGGGAACAGGGGTCGAGATCGAGGCCCTTATTCGAAATGTCAGGGAGCAGGCGGAAAAGCTTTTTGGGCTTAAGGGCGTCTTGAATCCAGAATTGGCCGGCATTTTGAACGAAATCGACGATCCAGGCAGATTGGCCGACATGATTGCTTCAAACATGCGTTTTGCGCTTGCAGATGCACAGCATCTTCTGGAACTCGTCGATCCATTGGAGCGGCTCAAGGTTTTGAACGACCTGCTCTCTCGTGAGCTGGAGATATCATTCGTGCAGGCCAAGATTCAATCCGAGGCCAAAGAGGAGATGAATCGCACGCAGCGAGAGTATTTTTTGCGCGAACAGCTTCGGGCCATAAAAAAAGAACTCGGAGAACTCGACGAAAAAGAGGATGAACTGGAGGAATTGCGCGAGGGCGTCTTGAATGCGAGAATGCCGCAGGATGTCTATGAAGAGGCCATGAAACAGATAGACCGCCTGGAGGCCATGCATCCCGATTCCGGCGAGACCTCCATGGTGCGCACCTATATCGAATGGCTCATCGATCTGCCGTGGTCGTCAGCGACGCGTGACAAGATGGACGTGGTCTATGCCAGACGCATACTTGACGAAGAACATTATGATCTGGAGAAGATCAAAGAGAGAATACTGGAATATATAGCCGTCAGAAAGTTGAATCGTCAGGCTAAAGGCCCCATTCTGTGTTTTCTTGGCCCTCCTGGCGTGGGCAAGACATCCCTCGGCCGTTCCATAGCCAGGGCCATAGGCAGAAAGTTTGTGCGCATATCCCTGGGCGGCGTGAGGGATGAGGCAGAGATTCGAGGCCACAGACGCACATATCTGGGCGCCATGCCTGGCCGTATCATACAGGGCCTCAAACGGGCCGGTACCAACAACCCTGTCTTCATGATGGATGAGGTGGACAAGATCGGCACGGATTTCAGGGGGGATCCTGCATCAGCCCTTCTGGAGGCATTGGACCCCGAACAGAACAACAGTTTTGTGGATCACTATATCGATCTGCCTTTCGATCTCTCCAAGGTCATCTTCATTCTTACGGCCAATGCCACAGACACCATTCCATCTCCGCTTCTGGATCGTCTGGAGATCATAGAGCTGTCGGGCTATACCGCCGAAGAGAAAAAGCAGATAGCCATGCGCTATCTCATACCAAAACAGGCAAAAGAGCATGGTATAAAACCGAATCAGATGGAAATCACGGAGCATGCCTTGATAGCTGTTATAACAGATTATACCCGTGAGGCCGGTGTGCGTGAACTGGAGCGTCAGATCGGTGCGATATGTAGAAAAATAGCCAAAAAACTGGCCGAGAATCAAGAAGGCCCATTTAGAATCACACCCAAAAATCTTCAGCGCTATCTGGGTGTTGCCAGGTATCAGCCCGAATTGGCTATGGAAGAGGACGAGGTCGGTGTGTCCACCGGTCTGGCCTGGACACCATACGGAGGCGAGGTCCTGCGCATAGA
Source organism: Dissulfuribacterales bacterium (assembly GCA_041287365.1). Classification (GTDB taxonomy): domain Bacteria; phylum Desulfobacterota; class Dissulfuribacteria; order Dissulfuribacterales; family DYLC01; genus JAQVIJ01. The sequence goes on from JBEULL010000004.1 coordinate 302,742, forward strand.
GGCCGCGCTCGTAAAGGGTAAGGGCAATGTGGTGATCACAGGGCTTCTGGGAGAGGTCATGAAGGAGTCATGTCAGGCCGCTCTGAGCTATACCAAGTCCATTTTGGAGAAATTGGGCATCGATTCAAAATTTTTTGAAGAAAAAGACCTGCATGTGCATGTGCCTTCCGGTGCCGTTCCAAAGGATGGTCCTTCAGCGGGTATCACTCTTACCGCCGCCATCATATCGTCGGCCCTTGGCAAAATTGTTCGAAAGAATGTGGCCATGACCGGCGAGATCACGCTGCGAGGCCGTGTGCTGCCCATAGGCGGGCTGAAGGAAAAGGCCCTGGCCGCGCTGCGTTATGGAATCGAGACGGTCATAATACCCGAGCAGAACCTGAAGGATTTGGAGGAACTACCCGCCTACCTCAAGCGTGCCGTAAACTTCGTGCCGGTCAAGCATATGAATGAGGTTTTGCCACTGGTATTCAAGGATAAAATCAGCCTGCAAGCCTCTTGAACAGGATGTAACGCACATGAATCCAAATTCGCAACGACTGATCGATACTTTTACATCCCTTGTGAGAATCGACAGCCCTTCAAAAGAAGAGGCGCAAGTGGCCCGGTGGATCAGGAATCGTCTTGCCGCTATCGGCGCAGAGATATATGAGGATGACTCACGGGCTGTGACCGGTTCCAACACAGGAAATCTGATAGCGCGCATTCACGGCGATTCTGCTGTTTCGCCCCTGCTTTTCTGTGTGCACATGGATACGGTGGAGCCTGGCCGCGGGATACAGCCTAGATTCAATGACGGCGTCTTCACCTCCAGCGGCAACACCATTCTAGGTGCGGATGACAAGGCTGCCATCGCCATACTTTTGGAGGTATTGGAGCTCATACAGGAAAACGGTATACCACATGGACCGTTGGAGCTGGTATTCACTGTGTGTGAGGAGATCGGTCTCTTGGGTGCAAAGGCGCTGGACGTCTCACTTCTGAAGGCCAGGTCAGGTTACGCCCTGGATGCCACCAATGTCTATAAGCTCATCACCAATGCCCCTTGTGCCACGCGTTTCAAGGCCGATGTGATTGGAAAGGCGGCCCATGCAGGTGCCAATCCGGAGGCCGGTATCAGTGCCATTCAACTGGCGGCCAAGGCCATTGCCGCCATGCCCCTCGGCCGTATCGATTCTGACACCACCGCCAATATCGGTGTGATTCATGGTGGAAAGGCTACAAATATAATCCCTGATCTGGTGGAGATACATGGCGAGGTGCGCAGTCATGATTCAGAAAAGTTGCGTAAGACACAGGATGAGATACTGTCTCTGTTGCACAAGGTCATAGAAGATTGTCCAAAGCAGGATGGCTTGCCCAGGCTGGAGACCTTTGTACAAAACGATTATCCTCTTTTGCGCATAGATCGAGGCCATCCCGTGGTCACTGCTGCCATGCGTGCGGCGGCGTTCCTGTCCAAAGAGCTTGTTTTGGGTAGAACGGGCGGCGGCAGCGATGCAAATATATTGTGCGGTAAGGGAATTGTCTGCGCTGTCATGGGGATTGGAATGGAAAAGGTGCATACCACAAACGAGTTCATACGGTTGAGTGATATGGAAAACTGCTGTCGATTGGTGCTTTCCATAATAAGAGAGTGGAGATGAACTGTGGGGTGTTTTGCCCCACTGCAAGGGGGTGTTTTGCCCGTTCACCGCATTCTCAGTCGATGTAATTTCCTGTAGTCAGTCTGGAATAAGACGCATTCCATCGTGCTTCTAAATAAAAGATGAAGTGTTTAACAATACTTTCATGCCTGTTATGAAAAAAATGTGATTTGATATCTTGGCACATTTTTGGCTATTTTCATATCCTTTGAGGTTGTTATCAAGTAGCCAAATAAAAGAAAGGAGTGCAGTTATGAAGTTGGATCCCACCACTATGAAGGACTGGCAGATCGCAGAGGCTGCCGAAGAGAACATGAAGACCGTCTATCAGCTGGCCGAGGAGATGGGGCTCGAAAAGGATGAGCTTTTGCCCTATGGCCACTACGTCGCCAAGATAGACTATGCCAAGGTTCTGGAGCGGCTGAAGGATAGGCCGAATGGCAAATATATCGATGTCACGGCCATCACACCGACTCCATTGGGAGAGGGGAAAAGCACCTGTTCGGTAGGCCTGATGGAGGGCCTTGGTAAGCGCGGTAAGCATGTGATGGGTGCCCTGCGGCAACCTTCCGGCGGGCCTACCTTCAATATCAAGGGAAGTGCTGCCGGTGGTGGTCTTGCACAGGTCATTCCTCTTTCAAAATTTTCTCTCGGGCTTACCGGCGACATCAACGCCATCATGAATGCCCATAACCTGGGCATGGTGGCCCTGACCGCCCGTATGCAGCATGAGGCCAATTATTCAGACGAGGAACTGGCCAAAAGGGGCTTGAAGCGTCTGAACATACATCCAAAAATGGTGGAATTCCGCTGGATTATAGATTTTTGCGCACAGGCTTTGCGCAATATCACCATCGGTATAGGCGGCAAGATGGACGGGTTCACCATGCAGAGCGGTTTCAATATAGCGGTCAGCTCTGAAATTATGGCCATTCTCGCCATTGCCAACGACCTCAAAGACCTGCGTGAGCGTATAGGGAATATTGTGGTGGCCTATGACCGCAGTGGTAAGCCCATTACCACTGAAGACCTGGAGGTAGCCGGGGCTATGGCTGCATGGATGGTGGAGGCGGTGAATCCCAACCTGATGCAGACCATTGAAGGCCAGCCGTGTCTCATTCATGCAGGGCCGTTCGCTAATATCGCCATCGGTCAGTCCTCTGTCATAGCGGATCGTGTTGGTTTGAAGCTCAGTGATTATGTGGTGACCGAAAGCGGTTTTGGTGCAGATATTGGATTTGAAAAGTTCTGGAACCTCAAGTGCCGTTTCAGCGGCATAAAGCCGGATTGCGCTGTGGTGGTTGCGACCATACGCGCCCTGAAGTGCCATGGCGGTGCCCCTATTCCAGTCCCTGGAAAGCCCATGCCCGAGGAATACAGTAAGGAAAACGTGGGTTGGGCCGAGGCGGGTTGCTCCAATCTCTTGCATCATATTGAGACGGTCAAAAAGGCTGGAATCAATCCCGTGGTGTGCATCAACGCATTCTATACAGACACAAAAAACGAGATACAGGCCGTTAGAAGATTGTGTGAACAGGCAGGGGCCCGCGTGGCTGTGTCCGAACACTGGCTCAAAGGAGGAGATGGCGCCCTTGAATTCGCAGATGCTGTAATGGACGCCTGTAACGAGAAGAGCAACTTTAAATTCCTCTATGATTTGGATGTTCCTCTCAGACAACGTATCGAAATGATTACAAAAGAGGTTTATGGCGGCGATGGTGTCACCTACAGTCCTGAAGCAGCCTCAAAGGCGGAGGCCATTGAAAAGGATGCGGAGCTGTCAAAGCTCGGCACCTGTATGGTGAAGACCCATTTGAGTCTTTCGGACAATCCGAATCTGAAGGGTGCTCCAAAGGGCTGGAAATTGCATGTTCGAGATATATTGACATATAAAGGCGCTGGTTTTGTGGTACCGGTGGCAGGGGCCATTACCCTTATGCCCGGTACAAGCTCGGATCCAGCATACAGAAGGGTGGATGTGGATACGGCGACAGGCAAGGTCAAGGGGCTCTTTTGATCCTTAATTTGCTTGCAAACCTGTTTGATTAGATATATTGTTTTGTAAAGGCTGTGCAATATTTCTTCATAGACATGTAATTAGTAACCAATATGTTGCGATGATATTGTGCAGCCCATTAAAACATTATCAGGAGGGCACCATGATGAACATTAAACACATTCTTTTCCCTGTGGACTTTACGGAAAGCTCCCAGAAGATCGTATCTTACGTAAAACAGTTTGTTCAGGCTTGCAATGCGCAACTTTCGCTTATTCATGTGGTAAGGGGGCCGGAGGATTTCGCTGGTTTCGAGCTCGGAGCAGCTTGGTGGACATCCATTCAGAAAGAGGTGATGGACGGCGCCAATCAGGCCATGGAACAGTTTGTAAACGACAATCTGGCTGATGTGCCCAATGTAAAAACGTTTGTAACCATCGGAGACATCGTGGAAGAGGTCGTAAGTTATGCCAACGCAAATAAGATCGATCTGATTCTCATAGGTACTCACGGCAGGAAAGGATTGGAAAAGGCCATGTTCGGAAGTGTGGCGGAAGGCGTTGTGAAGGCCGCACCTTGTCCTGTTCTTACGATCAACCCTTATAAGATCAAGCCCTGACAACGTGTGCATGTCAATGTCATAACCGATTCTATCGTAAGGCAAGTCCCAAAAATTGTTCTTTTGCCTGATAGCTGCGTTGCTTGTCAGCGAAAAATGCTCACATACGGAGAGTATGCTGCGATTTTTCGCCTTCTCGCGCCTTGCTATTCAACAAAACTCCTAATTTTTGGGACTTGCCTTAAGTTTTTATTTTGCAAAAAAAAGGGGGATGGTCATGTCCCCCTTGTGTTTTCATCACTTCGCGAACTTGATGGCGTCGCAAAAATTCACCAAGTGCTGTGTTGGGCTGTATCTCTTGCCTCAAGACGCGCGCGTTTGCATTTGGTGTTTTTTGCCGTAGCCATTCCCTATAGTGACTTTTTACGAGAACATCAAACTTGACTCGAATAGCTGCTGCCCCTTTTACTGTTGTCACCACTCATGTCAATGCCGATTTCGATGCCATGGCATCTGCTCTGGCGGCATCCAAATTATATCCAAATTCTGTCATTGTTCTGCCTGGTTCTCAAGAAAAAGGCCTTCGGGATTTTCTGGTTGGGCATTCAAATACAGTGACTTGTCAGGTGGCTCTTAAAGAGATCGACTTGAACGTAGTGCGCCTGCTGGTGGTGGTGGATACCAGACAGAAGGATCGCATAGGCGTCTTTGCCGACCTGCTGAATCGGGACGGAGTGGAGATACATGTCTATGACCATCATCCGCCTTCACCTCAGGATATTCAAGGGCATAAGCTGTTTTTCGATGATGTTGGAGCGAACACCACGATTCTAGTACGGTATCTCATGGAACGGAACGTGGTTTTGACACCGGATGAGGCTACGCTGCTGGCGGCAGGTATCTATGAAGACACCGGTTTTTTCGGTTTCAATTCCACCACCTCCAGGGACTTGAAGGCCGCTGCATGGTTGTTGGAACAAGGTGCATCCGTGCAGGAGATATCGCATGTCCTGACCAGAGCCCTGACACCTGAACATGTCGGCTTACTGAATGACCTGCTCACTCATGCCGGTACCTATTCCATAGCAGGCATCCCCATCACCATAGCCAAAACCAGCATGAACCAGTATGTGGAGGATTTCGCTGTGTTTGCCCACGAGATAATGGACATGCAGAAGCTGCCCTGTATATTTCTTGTGGGTATGATGCCGGAGCAGACCATAGTGGTGGGAAGAAGCAGGGATGCTCGAGTCAATGTGGGCGATATATTGAGAAAACTAGGGGGAGGCGGCCATGCTTCCGCTGCATCGGTTACCCTCAAGGGTGTTGTATTGCACGAGGCGGAAGAGATGGTACTGCAGGCCGTCAAAACCGCTCTTGGGCCGGAGCCTTTGGCTATGCATTTTATGTCAAGGCCGGTCATCTCCATGCCTCCTGAAACAACGCTTGCGGAGGCCAGCGAGCTGTTGACCCGTTATGGTATAACGGTGCTGCCTGTGACGCAGGACGGCCGCATGCTCGGCGCCATATCACGGCGTACTGTGGAAAAGGCCATCTCACACGGGCTTGCCGATCTGCCTGTGACACACTATATGACAACGGATTTTGAGGTGGTGTCTCCGTCTGCGCCCTTACAGCGCATAAAGGAGATAATCGTTGATTCCAGGCAGCGTTTTTTGCCGGTGGTGGAAAATGGCAGACTGGAAGGCGTGATCACCAGAACCGATCTCTTGCAACTGTTTACAAACGACCCTTCCCTCAAGCCCCTACCCCTTCTGGTTGAAAAATCCTCATGCCGAAATATTTGGTCCCTTGTAAAAGAACGCTGCTCAAAGGAGGTATTGAACTACCTCAAAACAGCCGGAGAAGTGGCGCAACGCCTGCATTACAAGGCATATGCAGTAGGAGGCTTCGTGCGGGACATACTGCTGGACAAGCCGACACTGGATGTGGATGTGGTGATAGAAGGCGACGGCATTCGGTTTGCCTATGCCATGGCTGAGGTCTTTCATGCTCGAGTCAGACCTCATGCGCAGTTTCAGACCGCTGTCATCGTATTTCCGAACGGTTTCAAGCTGGATGTGGCCACCGCACGATGGGAATATTATGAATATCCTGCCGCTCTTCCCACCATCGAGCTTTCCTCCATAAAGCTCGATCTGTATCGTAGAGACTTCACCATAAACGCCATGGCCATCGGACTGACCCCTCAGGAGCAGGGTGTACTGCTGGATTACTTCGGTGGCCAGAGGGACATCAAGGATAAGCTCATTCGCGTGCTGCACAATCTCAGTATCGTGGAAGACCCCACACGGGCATTTCGCGCCATTCGTTTTGAGACGCGATACGGTTTCTTCATTGCGAAACAGACGGTCAAACTCATTCAAAACGCCTTGTCACTTCAGTTGTTTCAGGGTCTCTCGGGTAAACGTATTTTAACGGAATTGAAGCTCATTTTGGAAGAATCCGATCCAAGACAGGCCATTCGGCGCATGTGGGAACTGGGGTTGCTTCAGTTGATTCATGCAAATCTGAAATTGACCGAGGTCGATGAACAACGTCTGACAGCCGTTTATGAGACACTTTCCTGGTATGAACTGCTTTTCAGGCCTCAAAAACCTAGGAAATGGGTGGTCTATCTACTTGTCTTGTTGGAGTCCATGAAATTGAAGGATGCCCTGACCGTGCCGGAACGCTTGCAGATCGCGGGCGCAGTGAGGGATTTGTGCAGCAGTGAATGGATAAACGCCAAGAAGACCATCGGCATGCTGATTCGAAGAAACAATCTGCGGCCCAGCGAGATTTATCTGATGTTGAGCGGCTTCTCCATCGAGCACCTTCTTTACATGCTGGCGGTGGTAGGACATGAGCATGTGCGCCAATACATCAGCCATTACATCATGGATATTCAAGACCAACATCCATTGACCACTGGTGATGACCTCAAGGCCATGGGAATCGCCCCTGGTCCGGTGTATAAAGCCATTCTCACACGTCTTCTGACCGCGCGTCTCGATGGAGAGGTTGTGGACAAGGAGGGCGAGCTGGCACTGGTCAAGAGGGATTTTTCATGGGCCATACAAGGAAAAGCCCCGGCTGTTTCTTGACAAGATATAAATGAGGATTATTTTCTTGAGGCGCCCTCGAAGAGCGCTGTTTAATTGTTTTTTATGGAAATCTCAAGCAGACCTATGCCTACTCGCATGGTTTTTAATTTTTTGGATTTGCCTGATGTTTAATAGTTATTTGAGATAGTTATTCATTTATTCAACATTGCTTTTGTAAAGGAGGAAGTCTTATGCCGATCTATGAATACGAGTGCAAAAAATGCAATAAAATCATCGAACATATTCAGAAGATGTCGGACCCCAATTTGGAGACATGTCCTGAGTGCGGAGGCGAAGTGCAGAAGCTCATCTCTCATTCGAGTTTTCATCTGAAGGGAAACGGCTGGTATGTGACTGATTATGCAGGTAAAAATGCAGGTAACCAGGCGGCATCCGAGGCCGAGGCGCCGGTCCCTGCAAAGAAGGATGAAACCTCTGCCTCCGTTCCTGCCTGCTCATGTGGTTCCTCGTCCAGTGGAAGCCCATGCAGCACCGCCGGATGAGGTTTTCACCCTTATTCTTTTATGCGCCGTATGAGCTGATCGATGTGTAATGCAGGTCTGCTGAGAAATGGCGTAGGGTCAAAGGCTGGATCTTCTGGCAACACTCCAGTTGTTTCCAGCTCCTTCAATTCCATCCGTATCTCCAGAGGGAACCCTGTCAATTTCAATGTGATATCGGTTGGATAAGGATATCCGTTTTGAATTGCCTGCGGCTTTCTGTAAAATACCTCCATGTCTTTCAAACCTAAATACGCTGGAGCCATGGTACCGGAGTCCACAGCCCAGAGACCTGTCAGGCCGCTCGTGTCCCTGTAGCCGTTGTTGCAGAATATGGTATTGCAAAGCAGGGTGTCTTGCGGCATCTGTTGTAGCAATGAGTCCATTTGGCGGTTGCAGGATATTGCCTGAGTATCACATCGAGTCGATGCCTCCCAGGGGGACAGGGCGAGCCGTATCTCTGTGGCCAGCAGGCGCATGTCCTGTCCCTTGAGGCCATGTTCGCTGTTCGCCCAATAGACTATGCCCTCGGATGGCAGTGAAAGATAGACGTTTCCACCCATCGCCAGATAATCGAAGATGGGTATGCCGAGGGCGCCTATGCCCGTAAGTCTCATGTTCAAGGAGTTTGGTGTCTTGGCCCAGGTCAGGACGGCTCTGAATTTGGGCTGAGGACGGTTTTTGAGTATGATCTGGGCGATGACTTGAGAGCGCATGCCGGCTGGTTCAGTCTTCTCTTGCAGATTGTTTGTGAGAGTGGTCGATACGCCGGTAATGTGGGCTGGAGGCGCCTCCTTGGCTGCACAACCATAAAGAAGCAGATAAGGACAGGCACAAAGGCAGGCGCAGAGCCTGAGTATGGTGACTAATATATTTATTGTTCTGGACATGTTATTTTTATAAGACATGGTGTAACGGTATGGCAGGGGTTCTTGAATGTGTCTGGAGTAATGGCTCTTCCCCCATCTTCTTTGTCGTACAGGAGAAATATATGGATGATATCTCAAAGGCCCTGGCTTATCAAGTAAAAAGGGAGATGGCCGAGCAGTATTTTGGCGCCCGTAAGGTGATCGAGGAAGATATCGAGGCCTTGAAGCAGGAGTATAAGGTCCTTCGAGATTTTTATGATCTCAGAATCGGAGTTGACCTGTTGCGTATCTATTCCATGTTGAAGGATAAAAAGCTGTCAGAGGGTTTTATGTCGGTTATCCACTGGCAGGGGCTTCCCTTTTACGATGATTATATGGTTGCATCAAAAAATATCGCCAGGCGTCTTCAGGAACCGGTGACCTCATGGGGTATCACGGCATTTTACCGGTTTTTCAATGAATTATGTAACGCTTATGAATTATTGAAAAAGGATGTTCAGGAGTACAACGAGCGGCTCGAAGGGCTATCAGATGAGGTAACGACCATAAACGAGGAGATAGCCCTTTTCGAGAGGAGATTTTCTCTGGACGAAATGATGAGTTTTTTGAGGACAATGGACAGGGACCCTGCTTTGGAGGGTGTCCTCGGGCAGAATCTGGTAGCGGATTCAAGTGCAAGGGAAGATGGGTTGAGGCTTATCAAGCTGTCCGATCCAAGGGAGCAACTGCCATCCGTCCCAGCACTGCCTGACCTGAGTTATATCAGGCACAGCTTGAAAGATATAGCGAGACAGGCATTCAGCAAGGCGTAGTCCACCTACGTCGAGTTGGCGAAAAATTGAGCCGCAACAACAGCACCTGGCGAGTTTTGCGACGCCATCGTCATTTGCTGGCCCTCATTACTCGAATCACTCCATCACATTTTTTTATGGCTGCGAAGAGGTTTTGCAGATGGCTGTTGTCCGTTATTTCCAGCAAAAAATGAAAGACCGCTGTCTGATCCGGGTTTGTGGTGACACGTCCATCCAGGATGTTGGTGTTGGTGGCGCTTATGGCGTTGCTGATGGTGGCGAGCATGCCTTGTTTGTCACGAGTGACCACTATTATGCGCGCCGGGTATTTTTGAGTCTTGTTTTTGACGGATGACCACGAGACATCGATCTTTCTGTCAGGGTCCATATTTTTTACGTTGGGGCAGGTGGTGCGATGAATGGTCAAACCCCTGCCGCGTGTGATGTAGCCGATGATTTCATCGTTGGGAATTGGGTTGCAGCACCTGCCCAGGTGAGTCATCACATCGTCCACGCCGTCGATTATGACGGCATTGCTTATCTTTTCTTTTGGGGTCTTTACACCAGACAGGCCTTCAGGGCCTTCGTATCTGGTCTCCTGCAAGTCTGTTTTTGCTGCTGACGGCTGTTCTCTGGTGTCTGCTGCGCCTTCTTTCAGGAGTTTTTTCACCACCTGCACAGCGGACAGCTTGCCTGTACCGATAGCCATGAACAGATCGTCCGGTGTCTTTACCGATACAGCCGAGAATGCCCTGGACAGTTCGTCCCATTGTCTTTTTAGAACATCGTTCAGGTCAAGCCGGTGTTTTTTGAATTCCTTTGAACAGATCTCCTTGCCAATGGTGATGCTCTTTTCCTTTTCTTCCTGTTTGAGCCAGTTATGAATGCGAGTGACCGCCTTGCTGGTCTTTACGAATTTGAGCCAATCCCTGCTGGGCTTGTGATGCGGAGAGGTTATTATGTCGATGATATCGCCGTTTTGCAGCTCGTGTTTGAGTGGAACGAGTTGTCCGTTGACTCTTGCTCCGGCACAGTGGTGGCCGATGTCAGTGTGAATGGCGTAGGCGAAGTCAACTGGCGTGGCGCCTTTCGGCAGCTCCTTGACATCGCCCTTGGGAGTGAAGACCCAGATGGCATTGGGAAACAGGTCCATCTTTACGGATTCCATGAATTCCTTGGGGTCATGCAGTTCCTGCTGCCATTCCATGAGCTGTTCCAGCCACTCGAATGCCTTCTGTTTTTCTTTGGTGACGATGTTGCCTTCTTTATAAAGCCAGTGTGCCGCTATACCTTCACGCGCCACCAGATCCATCTCTTCCGTGCGTATCTGTATCTCCATTCGGTCACCGTCAGGGCCTATAACCGTTGTGTGAAGGGATTGATAGCCATTGGCCTTTGGCAGGCTGATATAGTCTTTGAATCTGCCTGGTATGGGTTTCCATAAGGAATGCACGATGCCAAGGGCCTCGTAACATTCTTTGGTATTTTTGAGAATGATTCGAAAGGCTATGAGATCGTATATCTGATCCAGCGGAAGCTGACGTTGTTGCATCTTGCGAAAGATGCTGTAAAGATGTTTTGGTCTTCCCAAGACCTTGCACGAAAAGCCATATTCCCCCATTTTTTGGGCCAGAAAGTCCTTTATCTCTTCTATATAGGTATTTTTTTGCCCGAGTTTCTGCTCGATGGTCTCTTTCAGCTCCTTGTACTCAACGGGGTACAGATACATGAAGGAGAGGTCTTCCAGCTCCCGCTTGATCCAGTCTATGCCCAGCCTGCTGGCCAGAGGTGCATAGATGTCCATGGTTTCTCGAGCTATCAGCATCTGTTTTTCAGGTTTTTGATGCTCAAGAGTGCGCATGTTGTGCAGCCGGTCGGCAAGTTTCACCAGAATGACTCGAATGTCCCTGGACATGGCCAGAATCATCTTGCGAATGTTTTCTGCCTGTTTCTGGAGCTTGGTCTCGAAATGTATCTTGGAGAGCTTGGTGACACCGTCAACGATTAAAGCCACATCCTCGCCGAACATGTCTTCCAGGTCTTTCAGGGTGGTCAGGGTATCCTCGATGGTGTCGTGCAGCAGACCTGCGGCTATGCTGGCTGTGTCGAGTTTCATCTGGGCGAGGATGTGGGCCACCTCAAGGGGGTGCGACAGGTAGGGCTCTCCTGAAAGCCGTTTCTGGCCTGCATGCACCTTGGCTGAATATACATAGGCCTTTTCCAAAAGCCCTGTGTTGGCGTCCGGCAGATAGGTGTGCAGTTGATCGAGTATGTCTGAAAAACGGATCATGGGCGGACTAAAAACATCGTCATGAACTCAGAAGTCGCAAGGTGGTTTCGATACATGATACAACGGGTACCGTGAGTTTTTTGTTGTCTTTGCGCAGACTCATCTCCACTATGCCGTCTTTTGCACCCTTGCCGACTACTATGCGAACAGGTATGCCGATGAGGTCGGCGTCCTTGAATTTGACCCCAGGCCGTTCGTCTCTGTCATCCAGCAGCACATCCAGCCCCTGCTCGAGCAGCCCCTTGTAAAGGCTTTCGGCCGTTTGCACCATCTGAGTGTCCCTCGGATTGATCAAGATTATGAGACACGAAAACGGGGCCACTGGTGCAGGAAAAACGATGCCGTTTTCGTCGTGATTCTGCTCTATGCAGGCGGCCACCGTCCTGCCGATGCCGATGCCGTAACAGCCCATGATCATCGGGTGTTCCATGCCCTTGTCATCGGTGAAACAGGCGTTCATGGCCTTGCTGTATTTAATGCCCAGTTTGAATACATGGCCCACCTCTATGCCCCGGCGGATTTCGATGGTACCGCCGCATCTGGGGCAGGGGTCTTTTTCCGTGATGATGCGCAGGTCTGTGGTGGCAGGTAGGGTCAGGTCGCGGTTCCAGTTGATGCCTATGAGGTGTTTTTCAAAGGCGTTTGCGCCCGCTACGAAATTCTGAAGGGTTGTTACGCTATGGTCGGCTGCTAGTGTATAGCTACCTCTGAGTCCTATGGGGCCTGCAAAACCCACCGGAGAGCCTGTGACAGCCATCACCTCTTCGTCTGTGGCCATGCGCAATTCGTCTATCCCCAGATGTCTTTGCAGTTTTACCTCGTTTATGCTGTAATCCCCTCGAATCAGGGCCACCACTGCACCCTTTTCGCTCATATAAACGAGGGTCTTTAAGACCTGTTCAGGGCCTTTGCCAAGAAATGCAGCGACCTCTTCCACAGAGCTCTTGTCCGGGGTCGAGACCTCACGTAGGGGTTCAAGCGGGGTGTTTGCATTCGTCTTCTCAGGTAGGCATGGCGCCAGTTCCACATTGGCCGCATATGAGCAGGCAGTGCAGCAGGCGATGGCATCCTCGCCTGCATCGGCCATTACCATGAATTCATGGGATGCATGGCCTCCAATGCTGCCTGTATCCGCTTCCACCGGTCTGAAGTCCAGACCACAGCGTTCGAAGATGCGGTTATAGGCCTGATATGTGGCCTGATATGTCCTGCCCAAGTCTTCATCGTTTGTGTGAAAGCTGTAGCCGTCCTTCATGATGAATTCTCGGCTGCGCATCAGACCGAAGCGGGGCCGGATTTCGTCACGAAACTTGGTGTGAATCTGATACAGATAGACAGGGAGTTCCCTGTATGACCTGACGAAGCCACGCACGATGTCTGTTATGACCTCTTCGTGCGTGGGGCCCAGACAGAAGGATTTGTCGTGTCTGTCCTTGAGGCGCAGAAGTTCTTTGCCGTAAAGCTCCCATCTGCCGCTTTCCTGCCAGAGTTCAGCGGGTTGCACCATGGGCAGTATGACCTCCTGTGCACCGATGGCGTTCATCTCTTCTCTGACGATGGCCATGACCTTTTGAATGGAGCGAAGCCCTGTTGGCAGATAGGAGTAGAGGCCTGATGCCAGTTTGCGAATCATGCCCGAGCGGAGCATGAGTTTGTGTGAAATGAGCTCGGCGTCCGCAGGGGTTTCTTTCAGGGTGTACAAAAACAGTTTGGAATATCTCATAGCGCCCTTTCTTTTGATTAACAGTTCCTGTATCTTTTACGGGAACCTCGAAGAATTGCCCTGTTGCCCACTGGCTGTGTTATTTGTCGGCTGAACATGCCTCGCCAGTGAACAAAAATTCTAATTTTTAGAGGTTCCCTTAATTGCGTAAATGACAACTATATATCAGAATAAAAGAATCAGAAAGGTCAAAACATTGCGATTCATAGATTCACATGCGCATCTGGATATGCAACCTTTGCTGGATAGCCTGTCGAATGTGATGCACAGGGCGGCTGCCAATGGAGTGGAACAGGTTATGACCATAGGTGTTGACCTGCTCAGCTCGCAAAAGGCCATGGAACTAGCTGCTATGTGGCCCCAGGTCTTTTGCGCCGTCGGCATACATCCCCACGATGCCGCTCGAATACCTTCTTTTGAATGGCTGCAAAATCAGTTGAATGCCATTCGATTGCAGGACACCTCGAACAAAATAAAGGCCATTGGAGAGACAGGCCTGGACTTCGCCAAGGAGTATTCACCTCGTGCAGAGCAGTTTCATGCCTTTCGGTGGCATCTGGAACTTGCCCTGGAGTGGGGGCTGCCGGTGGTGGTTCACGACAGGGAGGCTCATGGACAGACCCTCGATGTGTTGGCGGAGTACGCAGCCAGGGGTTTGACGGGTGTTCTTCACTGTTTTTCAGGAGACACGGAGATGGCGAGGCGTGTGCTGGACATGGGATTTCATGTCTCTGTATCCGGTGTGGTTACATTTTCAAAGGCCGATGTGCTGAGAGAAGCGGTCCGATTCACGCCCCTTGACAGATTGCTCATAGAGACGGATTCGCCGTTTCTGGCCCCTGTGCCATATCGGGGCAAGACCAACGAACCCGGGTATGTAAGATATGTAGCAGAAGAGATCGCAAGGCTCAAATGTTTGACATTAGAGGAGGTGGCCTCATGCACCACACGAAATGCACAGGCCCTTTTCGCGCTGCCGTCCCTTTGATTCTGGCATCCTCCTCCCCTCGCAGACAGGAGATGTTGCGGGCCTTGGGCATGGAGTTTCGAATCGTTCCTGCCAATGACCTTGAACCATTGCCCCTGGTGGGTGAGGATCCTGCGGCATATGCCGTTAGAGTGGCCAGGAAAAAGGCGGAGAAGGTGGCGGAAAATGCCTTTTCAGGCGCTGTTATTTTGGCTGCCGATACGATAGTTGTATTGAAGGAAGAGATATTCGGTAAACCTGATAGCCCAGAACACGCCTTTTCCATGCTTTCGAAGTTGATTGGTAACACACATCGAGTCATAACCGGTTGTTGTATTCTGCAGCCGTCTTCAGGCAGGGTGGAGGATTTTTTTGTGATCAGCGAGGTGCATATGGGTTTTTTCTCTCATGATATATTAAAAAAATACATCGCCACAGGAGAACCCATGGACAAGGCAGGCGCCTATGCGGTGCAGGGTGCGGGCATGTTTCTGGTGCAGCAGATACATGGTTCTGTCAGTAATGTGATAGGGCTTCCTATCACGGAAACTGTGCAGAGACTGATAGAACTGGGCGTCATTCAGGTATAGCTGTTATGATAGCGGAAAGATTGAATGAGGTCAGAGAGGGAATACGTCGGGCTGCGCTAAGGGCGGGCCGAATGACTGACGATGTGCGTCTGATGGCTGTCACCAAGGGTGTATCTGCAAACCGAATAGTAGAGGCAGTTCAGGCTGGCCAGTTTCTGTTCGGTGAAAACTATGTGCAGGAGTGCTGTGCAAAGATCGAGGAGGTCAGAAGGCTTCTTGCGGATGACACTCTATTTTCACGCATTGAATGGCATTTTATAGGTCATCTACAGACCAACAAGGCCAAGTTGGTGGCAGGCAGGTTTCATTGTCTGGAAACGCTGGACAGCCTGGAGCTGGCCCGCGGCCTGAACCGCAGGTGTGAGGCCGTAGGTGTTCATATGAATGTCTTGATTCAGGTGAATGTGGGAAGCGATCCCGCCAAAAGCGGTATTTCTCCTGCAACTGTGCAGGATTTTCTGCGGACATTTCAGCCGTTTTCCAATCTTTTTGTCAGGGGGTTCATGACTATTACACCATACTCTGAGGACTTGAATCAAGTTAGATTGTGGTATAGGGCGTTGAGGCACTTGAGGGATAGAATGCAGGAAGAGTTTAACGAGTTGCAGCTGACGGAATTATCCATGGGCATGTCCCATGATTTTCCGGTGGCGGTAGAGGAAGGCGCAACCATCGTTCGTGTGGGAACTGCCATCTTTGGTGCAAGATCAAAATAAAGGAGTCGATATGTTTGAGATATTTGTTAGAACGCATTTTTCCGCGGCCCATTATCTTCGGGATTATCCGGGCAATTGTGAGCATCTGCACGGCCACAACTGGAATGTCGATGTCTTTGTAAAGGCCAACGAACTGGATACCATAGACGTTGGTATCGACTTCAAAATCCTGAAGCGAGTGGTCAATGGTGTATTGGAAGAGCTGGATCACACCAATATCAACGACCATCCGGCGTTTCAGGGACAGAACCCCTCTTCGGAGCGCATCGCTCAATATATTTTCGATAGAGTGGAGCAGGAACTGGCCTCGCATACATCTGTTCGAGTCTCGAAGGTGGTTGTCTGTGAAACGCAGAATTCCGGCGTGGTCTATACGAAGGATTGAAAAAGCTGATGGCGTCGCAAAAATTCGCCAACTGCTGTATTGCACTGCATTCATCGTCACTGTGGCGTGCCTTAGTCGTTTTTGAAAAGCTACATAGCCTGCTGAACGTACTATAAATTTAGGCAAATATGCTGTGTAAAATATAGGCTTTTTCCTTTAATTTCATGAATAACCGATGCCATTGCCTTGCCCCATCAAACCCGTGAGGCACTACTTTAATTTATGAATAAAGATGTCTCATTTTCATTGACAGGTTCCGGGGTGATTACGCTGGCAGAGGGCATAGAAACATTAGAAGAATTTAATGCGATAAAAGAGTTGGGAGTAGAATTGGCTCAAGGATATCTTTTAGGCAAAACATCAAAAATATTAAAATGGGAGATATATTTTTGAGCGGCTGTCATTGCGAGTGGTCCATGATCAGTCCGTGTAGGGTGCACAAAACGGTCTGCTGATTTGAGTCTGTCAGTTGTTTTCCAGTCTATCGAAGCGCATTTGTGCGATTTGATCAGAGATGAGCCCCATCAGGAAGATCATTACAGATACACTGAAAAGCAGCATGGACATGGATGTAAAGCGATGAAATGCCAAGTAGGTATAAATGTAGTAGCCTAAGCCAAGCATAAAGAAAATGAGGCTCATGGGCATAAAGATGCGAAGCGGTGAGCAGATGGTGGCTATGCGCAGAATTATGATAATGAACCTGAATCCATCTTCGAGAATGTGTATCTTGCTCTTGTCGCCAGCCCTTTTTTTGACTTGAATGGGGACATATTTGATGGTGAGCCCGCTTCTAATGTAGGCTAATGTGCTGGTGGTGGGGTATGAAAATGTATTGGGAAACAGGTAGAGATATTTCAATACCTCTTTTCTGTGAAAGATGCGGAATCCGGAGGTCAGGTCTTTAATCTCGAACTTGGCCACATAACTCGCCAGCTTGTTGAAGCACCAATTGGCCAGGCGCCTTGCCATAGATGCCTGCCCTTGTCCATCTCGAGCCCCCACCACCAGATCGTATGAAGGGGCATGTTTCAGCAACTCCTGAATATCATTGGGGTCATGCTGGCCGTCTCCGTCCATTAAGATTACTATGTCTCCCGATGCCCTGCGAATGCCTGTCTTTACTGCGGCACCGTTTCCTATGTTGTAGGGGTGATTAACCACACAGGCGCCTGCATGTGCGGCCTCGGAGGCTGTGTTGTCTGTGCTGCCGTCATTTACGACGATAATCTCCATCTCAGGATACATGGAGCGCAGCCGGGAAACGGTTTGAAAGATGGTTTTCGCTTCATTATATGCTGGAATTACGATGGAAATCTTCAAAGCGTGAGTGTGTCGAGGCTGAAAAACGGCAGAAATAATGTGGTGCCGAGGGACGGAATTGAACCGCCGACACGTGGATTTTCAGTCCACTGCTCTACCAACTGAGCTACCTCGGCATATTTTCAAACTTTATAAAGGACATCAATTTATAAAGGACATCAAGATGATTGTCAAGCGCATGACAACAGGCGACTTGTTTAACCGGTTATTAAGGCTTGATAATGCGTCCTGAGCGAATACAATTGGTGCAGACTCGCACATGGCGGCTTTGGCCGTTTATCAATGCCCGCACGCGTTGAAGGTTGGGCAGCCAGCGTCTTTTGGTGTGATTGTTTGCATGGCTCACATTGCAACCAGTAGAAGGGCCTTTTCCGCATATTTCACATCTTATGGACATGGTATTAACACTCCTTATTTTTTATGAAAAATCATCTTGATTTCGTATAAAAATTTAGTATTCATTTGACAATAAAAAGTATGTAATCAAGAGAGCTATTTTATAGCCCAATCAAAAGACGTTTGCAAGTGTTTTTCGCACATGCTTTCTGAAAATGGAGGGATGAAATGTCTTCTAATCAAAAGAATGGTGAACGGCCGCAGCGGTATGAAAGTATCATGAAGATCGAATATAAATATAAGGGACGTACTTATATCGATCTGGTGGACAACATATCTCTCGATGGTCTTTTCATAGCCACACCAGCTCCGTTACCTGTAAAGGCGCATATAGAGCTGTTTTTATACCCTATTGGTAAAAATATTCCCATAGCGCTTACTGGCGAGGTGCGATGGATTCGGACCAGACCGGAAAAAAACAAAAAAAGGGGTATGGGCATAGCCTTTCTGAATGACAATCAGAAGACATTGGTGGCAAAGATGCTTGCTCAAACAGCGGCGGAAACCGACTCCCGATTGTTGCACAATCTTGTCGATCATGAGGCGGGGGCTTCATCGTCTCTGATCGCCTGATTCATATTCCGAGGCGTCGTAAAGACTCGCCGACTACACTTATAGATGTTTAATTTTGAATTTTTAATGGTTAATTATGGTAAATTAACCTCGATTAAACATTCAGCATTTAACATGCAAAATTAATTTATGCTTCTTACAGTTGGCACTTTTGGCCCTATCCATGCACCGATAATGATTTTTTGTGAGATCAATCATGTCTTGGTCCTGTACGATTTGCAATAACGTAGGGGTATGCTGTGACTGATCTTCTGATTGTCGCCGTTGTGGTGATGCTTGTCGTGGTGACGGCGCTTCTGATCCTGCTGTTCAGGCGAATAATCCAGGGGAATGCCGTCGTTGTTTCCCGCATGGAGTTGTTTGAAAATGTGCAGGAGAGAATGGAGCGTGCTGTTCGTGAAGAGGTGGCTCGAAATCGGGACGAGCTGAGCAGAGCGGCCAGGGAGCAGCGGCAGGAACTCGCCGAAACCTTCAAAATATTCAGTGATGCGGTGATGCAGCGGATTTTGGATGCAGCAGCTATGCAGAAGGTGCAACTCGATAGCTTTGCCGATCAGATGAGTTCTTTTTCAAAGGCCAGCAGCGAAGGACTTGACGGTGTCCGTCTTGAATTTTCCTCTCAGGCCAGGCAGTTGAGAGAAGAGGTCGTGACAACCCTGAACGTTATTTCTGAAACCGTGACACGCACTCTGTCTGAACTCGGTGCTGCTCAGCAGACACAGCTCGATGTATTCGCCGGTCACCTCGACGCCTTCGCTCGAACCAGCGGAGAAAAACTCGACGGTATTCGTGCCGAATCCGCCACTCAAGCCAAACATCTAAGAGAAGAAGTCATCGTAGGCTTGAAGGGTATCTCGGAATCCAATCTCAGAACAATGGGGGAGTTGGCCCTGACTCAGAAGAGCCAGTTGGAGGCCATGTCAAATGTCATCGCCGACCTTTCAAGCTCAAATGAGAAAAAACTGGAAGCTGTAAGAGTGACAGTGGAGAACAAGCTTCAAAATCTGCAAGCCGATAACGCAAAACAACTCGAACAGATGCGTCAGATAGTGGATGAAAAACTTCAGGGGACCTTGGAAAAACGTCTGGGCGAGTCCTTCCGGCAGGTAAGTGAACGCCTGGAACTGGTGCACAAGGGGCTTGGAGAGATGCAGACCCTTGCCGTAGGTGTAGGTGATCTGAAAAAGGTGCTGACCAACGTCAAGACTCGCGGGATCTGGGGTGAGGTGCAGCTCGGAGCATTACTGGAGCAGGTATTGAATCCGGAACAGTTCGCCGTCAATGTGGCCACCAAAGATGCAGGTGAGCGTGTGGAGTTTGCGATCAAACTGCCGGGTCAGGGTACGGACAGGAATGAAATCGTCTGGCTGCCCATAGATGCCAAATTCCCTGTTGAGGATTATCAGCGGTTGATCGAGGCGCAGGAGGCCTCCGACGCCGTTGCCGTGGAAAAAGCCGGCGGACAACTCGAGGCCCGTGTCAAGGCATGTGCCGCGGATATCAGTAAAAAATATCTGAATCCTCCCAACACCACTGATTTCGGCATTTTATTCCTGCCCATCGAGGGGCTTTTTGCCGAGGTTATCCGCCGCACGGGTTTGGTGGAGACCATTCAGCGTGAATATCGCGTGGTGATAGCAGGGCCTACCACACTTTGGTCTATTTTGAATAGTCTCCAAATGGGCTTTCGCACTTTGGCCATTCAGAAACGTTCTGGTGAGGTCTGGAACCTGCTGGCTGCGGTCAAAACCGAATTTAGTAAGTATGGAGAGATATTGGATGCAGTTCAGAAGAAGCTGCATCAGGCATCGGATACCATAGACAAGGCCAAAATCCGTTCGAGGGCGGTGAGCAGGAAGCTCAAGGATGTTCAGGAACTACCTGTGCAGGAGGTGGAGGCCTTGTTGACACCCATGGATATGCCCATGGATATGGTGGAAGACGAGTAGCCTAACGACGAGTAACGGGATTGAGACCTGGTTTCGTTTTAATAGGTGATAACCCCTCGTTCCTGTAACAGGGTCATCACTGCACTCACAGATTGTTCCAGTGAGAGTTCGGCTGTGTCGATGGTCAGATCAGGCGCCAGCGGTTCTTCGTATGGAGAGGATATGCCTGTAAATTCAGGCACCTCGCCAGCACGGGCGCGTTTGTAGAGTTGTTTGACATCACGTGCCTCACAGACATCCAATGGGCATCTGCAGTAGATTTCCAGAAAATCGCCAGGCATCAGGATGCCCCTGACCCTTTTGCGATCGGCCCGAAACGGCGATATGAAGGCGGTCAGCACGATTAGCCCAGCATCCACGAAAAGTTTTGCCATTTCGCCGATGCGGCGTATATTCTCACGCCGGTCTTCTATGGAAAAGCCCAGGTCCCCGCAGAGTCCGTGACGTACGTTGTCGCCGTCCAATACATAGGTGCGACATCCCATTTGGTGTAGTTGCTCTTCCACGGCATGGGCGATGGTGGATTTGCCGGAACCCGAGAGCCCGGTAAACCACAATACCACGCTGTTATGCCCATTCTGACGTTGGCGGTGTTCGCGTTTTATGGTGGCGTGATGCCAGATAATATTGGTGCTTTGATGCGGTTTCTGTGATGTTTCTGTGGATTTCATCGTCCGTAGGGGTGAACCTGAGTGTTCACTCGTCATTTAGTGGTAATCGATCGCATCGGACAGGCCGAGGCGGTTTTTGCAACGAAATTAACATAATTTATTTCAACGAGATATTCAATTCCAAAATCCACCCGCAGGTGCCGGGCCAGTTTCTACGGATTTCCTTGGCCACAGGTTGTATTTCGGGCATGTCATTACCGAGGTTATATTTATATTTTACTTGACAATGGTATTTATAGGGTTAAATTTTGATTAAAATTTGTTTTACATAGTCGGTGGTATACAGCATTCAGGAGAAAGATTATGCGCAATGTGTCTGTGACTGGATTTTTATGTATGATATTGTTAGCGGTGCTTGTGAATGCCTGCGCAAGCCCTTCTGTGATCGTGAGACAGGGTGACTATGATAGGGGGACATACGAGGGCTACGCCATTCTTGGAAAGCACGATGAAAAGAGTGTTGCATTGAAGAATCTGTGTGGAGGCGATATTCAGCGTATTTTGTCAATGAGTACCATGGCGCCTGCGGATCAGCAGACTTTTCAAAGGCTCGCGTGTGGCCCGAATGCCGACCAACGGGCGTTCCATGACTTTTATAAGGGTCTTCCTGATGACCTGAGAATAGAAATCCTGCAACTTTTCAGGGCAAACGATTATTATATTCAGGGTTATGGCTGATAAAAGACCCTATTATGCCATCAGGCTGATGGCTTGTCGAATCGATAGCCGAACATCTCTATGTCTCGTTTGAACCGCTGGGCCACAAGCTCAGCGGTCTCTGCCGTGTAATAGCTGCGGTAGTCCTTTCTGTCCTGGGCCTTGCGCTTATGGGGCAGCGGCAGAGTAGGAATGCCGATGTGTTTGCATACCTCTTTGAAGTCCTGTGCAAGCCTTTCATACCTGCCTATGAAGTCCACTATGATATTGCCATGCATGTCGATGACATAATCGGATTGAAGTTCAATGGATGTATCTATGTGGAATTGGTATGGCCGTTTTGGATCGAATTTCCAGCGGAGCACCTCTTCGAAGTCCTTGCAGTGTGCGATGAGGTGAGGACGTTCCCGTCTCAAATGGTGATATGAACTCACCTGCAGGTCCCACGGATTTCGCACAAAGGCGAATTTGAAAAGGGAGTTGTAAAATTCTCTGGGAAGCATCTCGTAGGCGGCTATTGCCTTGGCGTGACGGGGAAACTTGCAGACCAATTTATGGCCAAAGAGAGAGCTGATGCGGTTCAATATGGCCATGGGAAGGGCGTGCGTATCCTTCCAGCGCAGGGTATTCAAGGCAGAACGGATGCTGGTGCCGCCGGTCTTGGCTATATGTACAAAGAGGAATTTATAGCGGTATGAGATGAACATGGCTGTATTTTAGTTAAAATTCTCATGAAAATAAGGCATTCAAGTATTGTCTGGCGCTGTTTTGCATTTCATATGGTCTGACCGCCTCTTTCAGCCGCTGGGCGTCTGGTGGGTTTCTCAGGGTGTCGAGCATGGCCATTGTCATGGCTTCATGGTCTTCGACCGGTACCAGATGCCGCCTTAACTCGCCTGCCAGAAGCTCGGAAGGCCCGCTGGGGCAGTCTGTGGCCACGCACGGAATGCCCAGCGCCATGGCCTCCGTGAGCACATTGGGTGAGCCCTCCCATCGGGAAGAGAGCACAAACAGGCTGGCCTTGCTCATAAATGCATAAGGATTGCCGCTCCAGCCCGCAAAGGAGACTCGTTCGTGCACATTCAAATCTTGAGCCAATTTTTGTAAAGCGGCCTCATCTCTTCCTCTACCTAATATTACCAAGCGAGAGGGTATGTGAGCCTGAAGGAGCGCAAAACCGCGAATCAGGGTTTGAAAGTCCTTTTGTCTTGTCAGCCTGCCGATTCCCAGTATCACCGGCAGGTCAGGACTGTCCAGCCAGCTATGCCCTGTCTTTTCCTGAGCCAGTTCATACATGCGCTGGTGAATGACGGGATTAGGTACCGCTGTCACTTTTTTCTCGTTGAGGCCTGTGATGCGGCAAATGTCACGCGCGACCCCTTGAGATACGGCTATGATGCGGTCTGTACGAGAATAAAATATACGCATGGGTAGATACCATGCCCATCTTTGAAACAGGGATTTGCCTTTGATAGCCGCAGAGACCGTGGTGCCTATGCGAATGGCGAGCCTGGTGTGAGTGCCTGAGATGAGCCTTGCCATGACAGCCGCCTGGCCTGCTCTATCCTTGGCTGCAATCAGTCCGTCAGGCTTGTTTTTTTTCAGATAACTCGCCAGAGGCATGACCGCCTGCAGGGCGTGTCTTACGCCGAGAGGAATGACTTTAATGCTGGCAGAAAGGTTTTGAAGATGCGGGCTGTCCTGCCGAATGCAGAGCAGTTCCACTTTACAGCCCAAGGACAGGAGGCCTTCAGCTAGATTCAGAATCATGCGTTCCACACCTCCTTCTCCTGAGAAGGATGCAAGAATGGCGATACGCCGTGTTTGTTTTATCATGGTCATGAAATTTAATAGGTTTTCAATTGAAAAGAAAGAACGGTTTTTTTATGATGCACTGGTTTTCAATTTATTTGCACCAGGAGTGCCATTATGTGCGGCATAGCCGGCATTGTAAAACAAGATGGACAGCCATCGCCGGAGGACTTGAATCGATTGAGGGACTTGCTCGGTCATCGGGGCCCAAACGGCTTTGGTGTGGAGTGTTTCGAGAATGTGGGACTGGTGCACACACGGCTTTCCATCATCGATCTTGAAGGCGGAAGGCAGCCACTTCACGATGCCCGAAACAGTTGTTTTCTTGTGGCCAACGGTGAGATATATAATTATGTAGAACTCATGGCCGAACTCAAGAAAAAAGGCGCTCAATTTCTGACCCGTTCAGACTGTGAGACCATTATACATACGTATTTACAGTATGGTCTTCAGTGTTTTGAGCACCTTCACGGCATGTTCGCCTTTGCCCTGTTGGACAGAGAGAAAAGACAGCTCATTTTGGCCAGGGATCGTCTGGGTATCAAGCCGTTGTTTTATGCCGTATTGCTCGACGGTATTCTCTTCGCCTCGGAATTGAAGGCGCTCGTACCATTTTTGCCATCGGTTCAAGTAAATCCTCATGCAATTTCAGAATATCTGAACAACCAGTTCAACACAGGCCGCAAGACCATCGTCAATGGCATCGAGCGGGTGCTACCCGGAGAATACCTGGTGATCGACACTCGGGATATCTCGGTTACGCGAGGTATCTATTGGAGTCCGCTTTCCGTAATCCCTCGGCAGGTGACTGAGACGCAGGCCCTGGAGGAGTTTGACGGCCTCTTTGGCCGTGTCATGGTGGAGCATATGCGTTCGGACGTACCTTACGGTCTGTTCCTGTCCGGTGGCGTGGATTCCGCAGTGATCTGTTCAAAGCTTCACGAGCTTCAGCAGAATCGCATTCAATCCTTTTCCATCGGATTTAGGGAACATGCCAGCAAAGATGAATTGCCGGGTGCGGAGGCTATGGCCGGACTCTTCGGCACGCAGCATCAATCCATTGTGCTTACAGGTGAAATGCTCATAAGGCGTATTCCCCATACGGTTTGGGTGGCAGATGAGCTCATGCGGGACTATGCCATACTGCCCACTTCCGTGCTGGCCGAGACCGCAGCCAGGGAGCTTAGAGTGGTCTTTACGGGTGAAGGAGGGGACGAGGTCTTTGCGGGATACCACCGTTATAGTCCGCCTTTGCTGGTGCGTTGGCTGAAGATGCTGCGACATGGAGGTTCGGGCGGATTCCGCACTCGAAGTCAGTGGACAAATTCCGAGATATTGAATGCTGAGCTTCAAGGCCTGCAAAAGGAGGCAAGAAAGCCCTTTGTGCAGGCATGGAGTCAAACGTCTGGAAAGTGGAGCTGGATGCAGCGCGCCCAGTATGTAGATATGACCACCGCCCTTCCCGACAATCTGCTGGTCAAGGTGGATCGAACCCTCATGGCCTTTGGGCTCGAAGGCCGAGTGCCGTTTTTGGACCATCGTATTGTGGAATTCGGACTCTCTTTGCCGAATAATTTGAAATTGAGATCAGGTCATGCCAAATGGCTGCTCAAGCACTATGGCGAGAGAAAGATTCCTCACGACCATCTGTTTCGCAAAAAACGCGGGTTTCATGTGCCCATAGAGGCTGTTCTGGCCCCAAGACTTGTGCGGGACTTAAAGGAACGCTTGCCGTTTAACGAGGGCATAAGGGCATGGTTCGACCGAAAGGCATTGAAGGCATTTCTTGCCGGTGTAGATGTCAGAAGGGACTCCCGCACCATCTGGTCTCTGATGCAGATTGCCATATGGCACAGGCTTTTCGTGGAATATCGAGGCGTTAGAGTGCCGTCTGTGTGCGAAGAACCGTTGGATTGGATTTGAGAATGCGTATCTGGTTTCCCACAATAGCTGCAGGAAGTGGCGCCGATGTGTATGTCCGGCGTCTGTCTGCGGCCATTAAAAAACGCGGCATCGATGGAGTGATTACCTGGTTTCCTCATGGTTTTGAGCTGTGTCCCTATCTTCTGCGTAATGTGAGGCCACCGCCAGGCACGGACATCATTCATGTGAATAGTTGGCATGGCCCGGCCTTTTACCGCAAGGGTATTCCCCTGGTGGTCACATGTCATCACGTGGTGCACTCCAGGCACTATTTGCCCTTTGCGACCGCTCTTCAGCGGCTGTATCACCGTTTGTTGGTGAAGCGATGGGAGGCATACAGCTTTGAAAAGGCAAATCGTGTGATAGCCATCAGCCATTTCACCGCCGCCTGTATTGCAGAGGTATTTGAAGGAAGGCAAAGCGATGTGATTCATCTCTGGGTGGACACAGGGCAGTTTTCGCCTGCAAAAGGTATTAAGCGCCGGCAAGATGAGCCGTTTCGTCTGTTTTTTTTGGGAAATTCTATAAGACGTAAGGGGTTTGACCTGTTGCCTCATGTCATGAGCAGACTTGGTCCGCAGTTTGTGCTGCATTGCACCGCAGGAAGGGATGCTATCCATTCAAAGAAACTGCCGTCGAACATGATCTGTATCGGCAGGCTTTCCACAGAGGATGTGGTAAAAGAACTTCAAGGTTCCCATGCCCTGCTTTTCCCTTCACGATTCGAAGGGTTCGGCTATGCAGCATTGGAGGCCATGGCCTGTGGTGTGCCGGTGATCGCTGCACGCAGTTCAGCCATTTCGGAGGTGGTGGAGCACGAAAGGACAGGCATTCTGTGCGAGGTGGACGATGTGAACGGTTTTGTTCAGGCGTGTAGGCTGTTGGCAAAAAATGAGGAATTGAGACTGAATTTGGCGCGACAGGCAAGGGATGCGGCGGTATCAAGGTTTAAAGAGGAAGACCTGGTAAATCGGTATCTGAGGTTGTATGATAGCCTATAGGCATTTTTGTTTGAATTCGGCTTCAAGCGCCTCTATTTTGGCCTGTATTTCTTCCCAGAGAGCATACCGTTCTTCCATCCTGGCCTCGAGTTTCTTGTATTCGTCGTTCAATTGCATAAAGGCATTCGTATCCGTATAGAGGTTCGAATCTGCCATGGCCTGTTCCAACTCCGTCTTGCGTATCTCCATCGCCGCTATCTCTTCTTCGATCGTGCTGTTTTGTCTTTTGAGAGGGTTGAGTACGCGGCTTTTTTCCTGTATCAGCCGTGCCTGAGCCTGTCTGGCCTCTTTCCTCTTGTTCTTGCCTGTTTTCCACGCTTCGGTGCTTTCGTCGTCCTGTTGAGAGACCGCATGTCCGGTCAGGCCAGTGTTGGACCTGTTATTTTGCATAATATCCAGATATTCGCTGATGTTTCCCGAAAACACGAAGCCGCTGCCGTTTCTGATGTCGAGGGTCTTGTCGGTGAAACGGTCCAGGAAATAGCGGTTGTGCGATACAACGATGAGGGAGCCGTCATACTGTCGCAGGGCCTCCTGAAGTATCTCCTGGGATAGCATGTCCAGATGATTGGTGGGTTCGTCCATGAGCAGCAGATTTGCGGGAGTGGCGATCATTCGGGCAAGCGCCAGCCGGCTCTTTTCACCGCCTGACAAGACCCTGACCCTTTTGTCCACTTCGTCTTCACGAAAGAGGAACGCACCCAGCAGCGAGCGTATGTGTGTGATGGTCATTTCCGGGTCGGCTGTTTCGAGCAGGGTTTCGAGCACTGTCTGCTCCGGATGCAATTCCTGCGTCTGATGCTGGCCGAAATAGGACACTTTCACGTTGTGCCCAAGTTGTATCTCTCCGGAATCAGGACATTCCAGGCCGGCGATTAGCCTGAGCAGCGTGGATTTGCCGGCGCCGTTTACACCCACCACCGCCATCTTGTCCCCGCGCATCAAATCAAAAGAAAGGCCCTTAAATACCGGCTTGTTGTCATAGGTCTTGGTTAAATTACAGACCGAGACGGCCAGTCTGCCGCTGTGCATGGCCGGCGGAAAGGAAAAGGATATATTCTGTTCCGATTCCTCCAGTTCTATCCTTTCCATTTTTTCCAGTTGCCGGAGCCTGCTTTGAACCTGGCTGGCCTTGGTGGACGTGGCTCGAAATCGCTCTACAAAACGCATGGTCTGCTGAATGTTTGCCTGTTGATTTTCGTAGGCCGCCTTCTGAATCTCGATACGTTTTTCTTTTTCAGCTATGTATTTGGAATAATTGCCTTTATATGCCATAAGCCTGCCTCTTGACAGTTCCCATGTGAGGCTGGTGACGTTGTCCAGAAATGCCCTGTCGTGCGAGATCACCACCAGGGCCCCTTTGTAGGATTGCAGGAACCCTTCGAGCCATGTGACGGTCTCCATGTCCAGGTGATTGGTGGGTTCGTCCAACAGCAGCAGGGAGGGCTCCAGGAGCAGGAGCTTGGCAAGCATCAGCCGCATCAGCCAGCCTCCACTGAAAGACAGGCAGTCCCTGTCGAAGTCGGTCTTTTTGAAACCAAGACCTGTCAGTACCTTTTCGATGCGGGAGCGAATCTGGAATACATCGTATTGATCGAGTTTGTGCTGAATCTCGCCGTGACGTTTCATGAGCTCCGTAAATTCGTCGCTTTGACTATCGAGCCTGCTCATCTCTTCGGCAATGGCTTCAAGTTCATCTTGCAGGGCGATCACTCCTGAAAAGGCCGTCTCTGCCGCCTGATACAGGGTGAGGCCCGCAACAGCCGGCGGTGTTTCCTGAGGCAGGTAGCCGATGGTGGCATGCCTCGCTCGAGTGACGACCCCTTCTCCGGATTCGTCGGCGCTGCTCATGATCTTGAGCAACGTGGATTTACCTGCGCCGTTTACGCCCACCAGGCCGATGCGATCCTGAGTGCCTATGCGACAGCAGACGTCCTTGAAGAGGTATTTCCCGCCGTATTGCAGTGTGAGATGTTGAATGGAAAGCATAATTACCGGCAATTATATGGGATATTGTGAGGTTAGTCTTCTTGGCAAATCATTTAGTTGTGCAATAGGGGTGTTTCGCCCTTGAAAAGATATGTGCATTACAGTTTTGTACTGCCTTCTGCGATGGCCTCCAATATATGAAAGTCCTGTATGGTCACCGCATTTCCATTTGTGCTGAGTATGCCGTTGGTCTGCAAACGGCTGAAGATGCGAGATAGAGTCTCGGGAATGGTGCCCAGCAGTGAGGCAAGTTGGCCGCGCGTAATGTCCAGCTGAATTGTCTTGTTGTTTTTTTGTTTTTCAGCGGTGAGCAAAAGGTATCTGGCTAAGCGACTGGGCACATCCTTTAAAGAGAGGTCTTCAATGAGATGGGCAAAAAACCTCAGGCGCATGGACAACATGGAGAGCATCTTTAGAGTGAGCGCAGGATTTTTTTGTATCAATTCTATGAAGTCAGATCTTGCGATAAAAATGGCCTCCATTGCCTCCATGGCCTCGGCTGATGCAGGAAAGTTCCTGCCCTCGAAGACTGCCACCTCACCGAACGGTTCACCATGGCCGAATACATGCAGTATTTGTTCCTTGCCCTCTGGCGAGAGCTTGAAGATTTTAACCCTGCCTTTTGAGACCATATAAAAACCGTTCCCCGCATCTCCTTCATCAAAAATACGCTGGCCCCTCTGATATCTGCGAAGCTGGGCGACAGCAGCGATCTTTTGCAACATCTCAGGGCCTTGGCCTGCAAACAAGGGAAATTGTGCAAGGTGGGTAGTCAGGTCGGTGGGCATCTTTATATGCTGAAGCGGAAGTTGATCACGTCTCCATCCTTCACGATATACTCCTTGCCTTCCAGTCTGACCTTGCCTGCCTTTTGCGCCCCATGATATGAACCAGCCGCTATCAGATCGTCGTAGGCTACCACCTCGGCCCGAATAAAACCTCTTTCAATATCGGAATGAATGGCGCCGGCTGCCCTGGGTGCAGGCGTGCCCTTTGGAATATCCCATGCGCGCACCTCGTCCTCACCCACCGTAAAAAAGGAGATGAGACCCAGTAGTTCGTAGGAGCTGCGAATGAGTTTTTGCGTGGCGGATTCCAGCATATTCAGGTCCTGCCGGAATATCTGGGCATCTTCCTGTGAAAGTTGAGCGATTTCCATCTCGAGTCTGCCCTTTATTTCGATGACCGGTACGCCTGAAGGCGGCTTTATGGCCGCAATTCCAATGTCTTTGTCGTCTCCTGTGTTCAGAAGCAGGATGCATGGCTTGGCTGTGAGAAAGGCATAGCCCTTGAGCAGAGGGGAATCGGCTATCTCTGGCAGAGTGCGCAGGGACTGATTGGCATTCAATGCCTGTTGCGCCATTCTGAGCAGTTCCAGCTCCTTTGGATCGCCCTTTTTGCCTTTTGTGACCTCTTTTTCCAGTCGCTCCAGCCTTTTTTCAACTGTGATGAGGTCGGTCAGGGCCATGTCCGCCTCGAAGGCGTTCACGTCCTGTTGGGGTGTGGCAGGCATACCCGGCAGGTCGAAGTTGCGTACCACCAGGACCATGGCATCCATGGGTCTCAACAGCTTGAGCAATTCGTCGGTGGAGGCGTCCTTGGCATCTCCCTTGGGCATTCCTCCGCCCACATCCACATACTGCACCTGGGCATGAGTGGTTTTTTTGGGGTTATACATGGCGGAGAGCCGGTCGAGGCGCTCGTCCGGCACCTTGATTACCGCCAGATTCGGGTCTTTTTTAGCACCCTGAAAGCCGGAAACCTCGGCGCTGCTGCCTGTGATGGCATTGAATATGGTGGTCTTGCCGCTTCCAGGCATACCGATAATACCAATCTTCATTATTCGTCCTCTCCAGATAAATTAATTTTGGTAACCTCGAAAAATGAAAAACCCGATTTGCACCGAGGTGCTTAAAAACTTATTACCCTCTCGCTCTCCTGAATGAGTTTGTACAGGTCTTTCTGGGTTCCTCGTTTATGGTATCCTTCCTTCACGCCGTGAAGGTCCATCAATTTGCCTCAGGCCACCAATTGTCCTTCTGAAAGAGTGAAGGTTTTTGCCAGTGTCTTCAATGGGAATTGTGTCGAATCCCATTCTTCATATCTGACCGCCGGTCCATTGAGAAAGATCGTGACGTCTTCCATGCCTTCAAGCATCATGTTTGCCAATCTAAAGGCATTCCACAGCACTTCAGGGAAAGCGGGCGATACCATAAATGTAATCTTCATTGTATTCCTCTTTACATAGACTGTCAGATTAAACGGCTATCTTTTGATATGGCAAGGCGTGGCGTCTCCTTGCAGTTTGTCCATGGCGTGACGTATAACGGGCAGAATCACTTTCATAGCCGATTGCACCGCCTTCGGGCTTCCGGGCATGTTGATGATGAGGGTGCTGCCGCGAACACCGGCCAGTCCTCTGGATAGCATGGCCATGGGTGTCTCTTTGAGCCCCTCCATGCGAATGGCCTCGGCAATGCCTGGCACTTCCCGTTCCATGATTCGGCGTGTGGCCTCAGGCGTCACATCTCGTGAGTAGAGGCCTGTGCCGCCTGTAGTGAGTATGAGATTCATGCCATCAGCACACCACAGGAGAAGGGTCTCGGAAATCATGTCCGCTTCGTCCGGAACTATGGCGGTTTTATCAGCGGCAAGTCCATCTTTTGTTAAAAGATTTATGATAGTCTTGCCACTGATATCCTCTCGTTCTTTGCGAAATGAACTGTCGCTTATGGTCAGCACACCAATTTTATAGCTCATTTTTGATGATCTCTTAAATAATCATTATGAGAGATGGCCAAGCAAAAAGCGCCGAATGCAAGGCGCGCAATGCCCGAGGAATGAGGTGTACTTAATGTACGCCGCAGTGACGAGGAGTGCAGCGCAAAACAGCAGTTGGCGAGTTGTTGCGACGCCATCATTTTTCGTGTTTTGCCCGTTCTTCAGCAGCCTTTGCCACAATCTTGTCTATCAGGTATGCAGGCACTTCCTCGTAATGGGCGGGTTCCATGGTAAAGCTACCCCTGCCCGCTGTCAAGGCGTTCAGGTCCAGAAGATATCGCTGTACCTCTGCGATGGGGGCGATGGCCGTGACCCTTTGTCCTTCTGGACATGGGTCCATGCCCATGACCTTGCCTCTGCGGGAGTTGATGTCTCCTATCACGTCGCCGACATAGTCGTCAGGTACGGTGATGGTCATTTTGACCATGGGTTCTAGCAGAGTTGGCTTGGCATCCATAACCCCTTTTTTGAAACACTGAATGGCCGCTATCTTGAATGCCGTTTCAGAGGAGTCAACCTCGTGGGACTTGCCGTCATAAAACCTGACCTTTACATCCACGACCGGATAGCCTGCAAGCGGGCCTGACTGCATGGCCTCGTGTATGCCCTTTTCAACGGCAGGCACGAAATTTCGCGGCACGTTCATGCCCACAAGGGCCTCTTCGAACTCGAAGCCTGAGCCCCTGGGCAGGGATGAGATATCGAAATGCACTTCTGCAAACTGGCCTGCGCCGCCGGTCTGTTTTTTGTGGCGATAGACTATGCCTTTTTGTGAACCTTTTATAGTTTCTTTGTATGGAATGGAGGGCAGGGAGATGTCCACGTGCACACCGTATTTTCTGGCCATCTTTTCCAGTGTGACGTCCAGGTGCAGTTGACCGTTGGATGCTAGCAGGAGTTCCCCTGTGTTGGCGTCCCTTTGAATGGCTATATACGGGTCTTCTTCCTGCATTTTGGTCAGAACCTGAGAGATTTTCTCCTCATCGCCTCTTGTCTTGGGCTTCAGGGCAAAGGTCAGGCCGGGCTGTGCCGGTTTGTTGTAGCTATATAAAATGGGATTGGCCGAATCGCAGAGCGTGTCGCCTGTGGATGTCTCTTTCAGTTTGGGAATGGCCACGATCTCTCCAGGCCCCGCCTCGGCCGGAATGGTCTTTTGTTCCTTGCCCTCAATGGCCAGAAGCGTTCCTACCCGTTCCTCCACGCCTTTTGTGGAGTTGTAGATATTGGTGTCGTGTTTCAATGTGCCGGAAAGGATGCGTGCTACAGATAAACGGCCTGCAAATGGATCGATGGTGGTTTTTATGACGATGGCCGAGAAGGGTTCTGTGGTGAGTGGTTTGCGGGTTACGGTCTTTTGTGTCTTGGGATTCATGCCTTCAAGGGGTTGTGTGTCCTCGGGCGAAGGAAGTAATTGTATGAGTGAGTTCAACAGTAAGGTGGCGCAGGCCGGATGTATCGCCGCACCGCAGTATGCAGGATTGAGAGCGCCTTTTGCGATGCCTTTTTTCAGGCCTGTCGTGATCTCCTCAAAGGAAAGCTCGTTTCCTTCCAAAAATTTTTCCAGCAGGACGTCATCCGATTCGGCTGCATACTCTATCATGGAGTTTCTGAGCGTGTTGACTGTATCCTGCAATTCCGCTGGAATTTCGCATTCTTTGGCCTGCGGTGTGAAATCGGTGGGTAAGCGAAAAGCGGAGCCGGTAAGTATGTCTATTATGCCGATGAGCCGGTTTTTGTCGATAATGGGATAGAAAAACGGAATGAGTTTGGTTTTGAGCAGGGTTTGTAATGTATCTATGCAGTTCTGAAAATTGACGTTTTCCTTGTCCAATTTGTTGATGTAGAAGACGGCGGGTTTGTTTTTCGACTTGGCGAGAGGCCATATCTTTTCGAGTTGAGGCTTTTTGGGGTCTGTCGCATCCACTACCATGAGCAGTGTGTCGAATGCCGGCAGAATGTCTTTCGTCTCCGCCAGAAAATTGTCTTCACCAGGGGTATCGGCCAGATAGGTGGTTATTTTATTCCAGGTCAGACGATGAAAGGCGGTGTTGATGGAGATATGTCTTTTGACTTCTTCCGGTTCGAAATCCATGTGAGAAGAACCATCGTCCACCTTGCCCAGCCGTGATGTGGCCTTTGCAACGAACAACATGGCCTCGGCCAGCGAGGTTTTTCCGCTGGCATTGTTGCCGACGATGGTGAGATTTCTGACTGTGTCCATGAGCCCTCCTTGTTTATTTGTGGAATGTGTCTAAAATATATGCCAGCAGCAGGCTGCTTTTGAGAACGATGTAATATAAAGGTAACATACTTAATGGTAATGAAGTCAGTCAAGGGCATTTCATGCATAACTCGAAAACATCTGCCATAGAAGGGCTGCCTCTGGGTGTGTACCACTCACTGGAGCTCAAACTGTTTTGGGCGAATCGCCTGTATGAGATGTCAGGCAGGGTGATTCTTCAGGTACCGGCCATGGCCTCTCTGATGGCCGCCTATGATGACGCCATCGCCCGCACCTGGATCGCCATGCGGTCTCTGGACGTGGTGTCTCACTGCACGGATTGCGCTCTCAACGACGGCGGAAGTTGCTGCGGTAAGGGAATAGAAGACCACTTCGATGTGCCATTATTGTTGATCAATCG
Source organism: Dissulfuribacterales bacterium (assembly GCA_041287365.1). GTDB lineage: Bacteria > Desulfobacterota > Dissulfuribacteria > Dissulfuribacterales > DYLC01 > JAQVIJ01. Next base: position 336,598 of record JBEULL010000004.1, read on the forward strand.
CTTGATGGGCGTAACGCTTCCGGCTCAGCGCTGGAATGAACATGGGTGTTGGTTTCTTGGGCCGCAGGGTTGTTTGATCAAGGCCAGGCACACCCTGTGTGTCAATTATATCTGCAAACGGTTGCAGTCCGCTTTGTCTCATGCAGCGGTGATCGCGCTGAGTCAGGCCACTGTGGATGAAACGGATGCAGGCTTCAGATTGGAAGAGGCGATAAAAAAATGGCTCATGAATTCTCTGTGAAATCGGATGTAAAATGGATGTCGGAGGCCGTTGCACTGGCTGAAGCGGCATTGAGGCATGGAGAGTTTCCGGTGGGCGCCGTGCTGGTGGCAGAAAATGAGATTGTCGGACGGGGGGCCAGATTGCACAGCCGTCAGGGTGCTGCAAACGAGCTGGATCACGCGGAGATACTGGCCATTCGTGATATGTCATGCGGGGATTATTTGTCGAATACATCCTTTGATACAAGGGAAATTACTGCATATGTGACTCTGGAGCCATGTCTCATGTGTCTGGGCGCCTTGCTCATAAACGGTGTGCGGCGAATAGTGTTCGCCTACGAAGATGTCATGGGAGGGGCCTGCGGTATCTGCGAAAGATTGACCGCGAGTTCATGGAGCCACAGCGGAAACGAACTTGACGCAGAGACCCGTCTGACAAAAAATGGGCTGTACGGCGGTTGGAGCGCGGTTGGTGGTTTGATGCGCAGAGAGTCTCTGGCCTTGTTCAAGGCGTTTTTTCGGTCATCGAGCAGTGATTATCTCAGAAATACCCTTCTGGAACGCTACACGCTGGAGGCTCGTTAAAGCCCATGACGGAGAATTCGAAATCATACAGGCGCACTGTGGAGTTCAAGACAGGTGCCAGAAATCTGTTCTTTCACATTTTGACGGCCTGCAATCTGTCATGCCGCCATTGTTATATAAATAGAGAACAACACGGCAACAACATATTGAGTATAGAGGAGATCGATGCCTGGTTGAGACAGTTCCACGGTGGGCGTGAGAAAGAGACCAATGTCATTTTTCTGGGCGGTGAGCCGACCATGCACCCGCAGCTGCCGGAGGCGGTTCGAGCCGCTCGTAAACTGGGCTATTCCTCCATCACCATCGACACCAACGGTTTTCTCTTTCATGACTTCTTGAATCGTCTTTCACCCAATGAATTGGATTATCTGAGTTTCAGCCTGGACGGCTCCTGCCCTGAGGTCAACGATCCTATTCGTGGCAAAGGGGTCTTCGATGTCTGCACACGCAATATTCGAAGGGCTGTTCAGGCCGGGGTTGCGGTGAGTTCCATTTTCACGGTGAGCCGTATGAATCTGCATGACCTGCCTAATATGCCGGCGCTGCTGCATGAACTGATGGTAAGGCGTTTTTTTATTCAGGTGGTGGGGATTCGCGGCAATTCCGGCAAAATGGGGAAAAGTGTTCAGGGGGCTGGGTTGCAAGTGGAGCGGAAGGAATGGGAGAATGTGGTGCCGGAGGTGGCCAGACATGCCGCATCTCTCGGTATTCACGTCACCTTTCCCAAGGTCTTTCTCGATGCCGACGAGCCGTTTCAGTGCGCAGGGCTGGTGGCTGACAACTATTTCGTTTTTCCTAACGGCCGTGTGTACCGGTGTCCGCTGTGTGAGGATTATGCTATGCATTCCATGGAGATGCGTGACGGAGTGCTGCACGAGCGGCCTCCCATCACGGAGCGCGAATTGTTTCCGTTGAATATTCGAGAAGGGTGTGTGTTCAACCGCATTCTCCAGCCCGGAAACATCTCCTATGATGCCGAGGGGTGTCCTGTAAATAAAATCGCCTGCTGTATGCTAAAGGAGGAGATTGTCCCAGGGCTGGAATAAAACTATCTTCCTTGAGTGAGCGTTAGGTTGGCATTAGACCTGCCTTGTGTCTGCGTTTTCTTAGTATCTCTTCGACCTTTTTTTCAAGAATCTCTTTTTTTAGAGACAGCTCCTGGGTTTCGGTGCCGAAAATGGCGTTTTTGAGGTAGTCGAAGCCGAATTGCATGAGTTCAACATCGTCTTCAAGTATCTTTTTCAGCCGTTCCTCAGGGACTTCGTATGTATTCAGAAAACGGCTACCGAACACAAAATCCCGAAATCGTTCCATGTTTGTGGTGATCATGTAAAACAGCGCTCTGGCCTTTTCTGGCATCTCTGTTTCGTCGCCGAAGGAACGCTTTCTGAGCAGCAGTTCGAACCACCCACTGTTCATGGAGTCATAGAGGTCGGCCTCCTGGTCCCCGCGCCATTCGTTTACTGTCCATTCGGTCTGTTCGAGAAAACCTTTGCAGTGGGGTTCCTTGATCAGAAAGAAGAATTCCTCTTTATTGATATCCTCGTCCTGCTGAATGAGGCTTGCCATGCCGATGGGGTAATATCTACAGCAGACAGGCCGGTCCGAATAGACCTGACAGCCGTTTTGTGTGACAAACGGACACTTGCCGCCTTCTTTCTCCAGCATTTTGAGTCGGGCGACTGGCACTCCTGTTTTGACCAGTATCTCCGGAACTGCGTAGAGCTTGAGGAACATGTCCGAGTTCATGCCCAGACGTCGTTTCAGGCGGATGATGTCGTAGGGTGTAAGAATGATGTTCATGTTGCGGCAGCAGAGCGTGAAGCACGGTACGCCTGGATGACAGCGGAAACAGAATTTGTCGTTCTTTTCCAGACGAACCGGGTCTATGATGTTTGCCAGCTTGCCCTTTGATAGGGCATTGTCGATCTCTTTTTTTATGGTCTTTGAATGGGCCATCGTGTCCTCTTTGAAACCCCGTCCGGCACAAAGCCCTTTTTCATACGGGATTTAGCCGGGTGATTGAATTGACTATGAATCTTCCAGTGAAAAATCTCAAGAGGTGACCTTGAGTTTTTCTGAACCAGTGCCTGATTTATGATTTGACAGGTTCTGTTTTTTGACGAGCAGTTTCAACCGTTGATATTCTTCTTGTGTATTGATGTTGGCGAAACAATTGAGCCCGTCTTCACAAAATGTCTGTAATATTCCGGCAGACACGGTGCGCAGCGGAAGATATAAAAAAAAACGTTGCAGACTGAACCATTTCTTCTTGATAGCATATTCAATGGGATATCGCAAGGATTTGTGGTATATGGCATGGAGTGGTTCTATGCGGCCGTTGTGCTCAGGCGCAACTACCGGCGCCCATGTAGAAATGCCCCACATATAGTCCAGTGCGGACGCATTTAGCAGTGGCATGTCGCAGGCTACGCATAGTGCCCGCTGTCCCTTTATAGCGTACAGGGCGCTGAGGATGCCGGCCATGGGGCCTGCATTTCGAATGCGATCCATTATTATGGGAAGCCCGAGATGGCTGTATACCGCTGAATCGTTTGCCACTATTATGATCTCGTCGGATATCTTTTTGAGGGTTGTGACAATGGTCTCCAGTATGGTATGGCCATTCCAGTCAGTATTGGCCTTGTTGGAGCCGAAACGGCTGCTGCGGCCACCGGCCAGTATTACAGATGTTCTGTGTTCCATAAATAATTTTCGTGAGTTGCAGAGATGTTTCTTTGAATGTAACTTATTTAGCCTCCAATGCAATCTGTCAGGTCGTTTCCCATGATTGCCGTACGAAAAATATATTGTGAATGTCCTGTAAGAAAAACATTGAGTTGTGAGCATTTTCTCATATTGACGCAGTTTTTTTTGTTGATTCGGATAATTTTTTATCTTGACAACCGTCATGATACTGAATATAAGCTCATATTAAAGAAATGAGTCGTTATTCAGTTTTTGCCGAGTGGAGGAGCCAGGTTCATCAAATTTGTAATTTCTGTAAGAGTGATTTTGGTGGCTCATTTTTTATTGTAGTTTTTTGGCTGATTTTTGTACAAAAATCGGCTTGTTTTGCAAATAGTTGTTTTTGGTTGGGCTGATTCGGCTGGCCCGATAATAGTATTTTAAGGCTGGCTGTCGAGAATAGGCTTTAATTCCAAAATTCTGAAAGGAGAACGAATCAAATGGCATTAGTAAATCCCCATGGTTCCAAAAAGACCTTGATGCCGCTACTGCTCGTGGGCGTTGCTCGTGACGAGGAGGCCAAGCGTGCGGAGAAGATGAAAAAGGTTCAGATCAGCTCCAAGGAGTCAGGTGATATTCTCATGCTCGGCATGGGCGCATTCACCCCGCTCAATGGTTTTATGTGCAAGGATGACTATGAGGGCTGCATCGAAGAGATGAAGCTGCGCAAGGTCGATCCTGGCACCATGTGGCCGCTTCCTGTGACTCTGTCTGTGGATGAAGAGACCAAAAAGACCCTCAAGATAGGTGAGGAAGTGGCTCTTTATGACAGGGAGTCCGGCACTCTGATGGCCACCATGAAAGTGGAGGAGATTTGGGAGCCCGATAAGCGCAAGGAGTGCGAGCTCTGCTACAAAGGCAAGGGCGCTGATTCCCAGCGTTTCTGGGAGGTAGCCGAGGCCGATCACCCAGGCGTACAGCAGGTGCTCAATTCCGGCAAGTATTATGTGGGCGGGCCCATCAAAGCCCTCTCCGAGCTGGATTTCAAGCAGAAGTACGGCGATGCGTACATGCATCCAGTTGTTTCCAGAAAGATGTTTGAGGACAAGGGCTGGAGCAAGGTTGCCGCTTTTCAGACCAGAAACCCCATTCACCGCTCTCACGAGTATCTCTGCAAGATCGCCCAGGAGGTTTTGGACGGTGTATTCATTCATGCCCTGGTCGGTAAGCTGAAGCCAGGCGACATCCCTGGCGAAAAGCGTATGGAGTGCTACAAAGCGCTGCTGGATAATTATTTCAATATGGAGCGCACGGTTTTGGGTGTATACCCACTTGAGATGCGTTATGGCGGACCAAAAGAGGCCCTGCTACACGGCATCTTCCGTCAGAATTTCGGATGCTCTCATCTGATTGTCGGTCGTGACCATGCCGGTGTAGGTGATTTCTATGGTCTGTTTGAGGCTCAGGAGATATTTGACACCCTGTGGCCCGGCGCCCTTGAGCTGACCTGCCTCAAGATGGACTGGACATTCTGGTGTAAGAAGTGCGGTGGTATGGCCTCTCTCAAGACCTGCCCGCACACTAAGGAAGATCGCATCGTCGTGAGCGGCACCAAGTTCCGTCGTCTTATGAGCGAGGGTGGCGATGTGCCGCCCGAGTTCAGCCGTCCAGAGGTGCTTGCCATTCTGCGCGATTACTATCAGAATCTCGAGACCAAGGTAACTATCAAGAAGGGTGCCTTCGAGGACCTTCCAAAATAGTTTTTGCTGATTTGGGCTGGCCGGCTTCATGTCGTCCAGCCTTTGTAGTGTGGTTCAATAAACAAAAAACATAGGAGGTAATGTTATGCCAAGCTTTGTCAACCCAGAAAAATGTGATGGTTGCAAGGGTGGAGAGAAGACAGCATGTATGTACATCTGCCCCAACGATCTCATGGTCTTGAATCCGGATGCTATGAGGGCCTACAATCAGGAGCCCGATCAGTGTTGGGAGTGCTATTCCTGCGTCAAGATCTGCCCACAGGGCGCCATCGAAGTGCGTCATTATGCCGACCTGGCTCCGCTGGGTGGATATGTCCAGCCCATGCGCGGTACTGATTCCATTATGTGGACCATCAAGTTCCGCAATGGCAACACGAAGCGTTTCAAGTTCCCCATAAGAACCACTGCCGAGGGTTCCATTAAGCCTTATGCCGGCAAGCCCGAGGGTGGCAATTTGGACGATGGTCTTCTCTTTACAGAGACAGCTGGTAGAGCGACCCTTACGCCTGCTCAGGATGCATAGTTTTGATTGAGATTACCACTGTGATTTTAAATTAATTTTTTAGGAGGAATAATATGGCATTACCTAATAAACCAAATTGGGAACTTCTTGCAGAGCCAGATCTCTCCAAGGTGCCTGTCGTAGAGTATGAGTATGATGCATTGATCGTAGGTGGTGGTATGGCCGCCTGCGGTGCAGCCTTCGAGATCGGCAAGTGGATGCCAAAGGGCTCCAAGGTCGCATTGGTTGACAAGGCAGCTCTTGAGCGTTCGGGTGCAGTTGCTCAGGGTCTTTCCGCTATCAATACATATATCGGCGAGAATAAGGTTTCAGACTACGTCCGTATGGTCAAAAACGACCTGATGGGTGTTGTCCGTGAGGACCTCATCTTTGACCTGGGCCGCCATGTGGATGATTCTGTTCATCTCTTTGAGGAGTGGGGTCTTCCAATATGGAAGAAAAAGGGTTCTGAAGGCAAGAAGCTTGTCGAGGGTGGCGAGCCTGTGCGTACAGGCAAGTGGCAGATAATGATAAACGGTGAGTCTTACAAGTGCATCGTGGCCGAGGCTGCAAAGGCCGCCTTGACCGAGATGGGCTATGATCTGTTCGAGCGCATCTTCATAGTTAAGCTCCTTCTGGATGCCAATAAGGCCAATACCATCGCCGGTGCAGTGGGTTTCAGCGTCCGTGAAAACAAGGTGTATGTGTTCAAGGCAAAGGCCATATTGGTCGCTTGCGGTGGCGCAGTCAACATCTTCCGTCCGCGTACCACAGACGAAGGTAAGGGCCGTGCCTGGTATCCAGTATGGAATGCCGGTTCCACCTACACCATGTGCATGCAGGTCGGCGCAGAGATGACTATGATGGAAAACCGCTTCACTCCGTCCCGCTTTAAGGATGGTTATGGTCCTGTCGGTGCATGGTTCCTGCTCTTCAAGGCCACTGTTACAAATGGTAAGGGTGAGCACTATATAAAGAGCGATGCCGCCAAGGCCGAGCTTGCCAAGTATTCCCCATATGGTCAGGCCGCTGTCACCCCCACCTGTCTGCGTAACCACCTCATGCTCTTCGAGATGAAAGAGGGCCGTGGTCCAATCTATATGGATACCGCTGCAGCTCTCAATAAGTTCCTCGAAGACAAGAAGGCTGCCGGTATGGACGAGAAAGAGCTCAAGAAGTACTGGAAAGAGCTGGAGAGCGAGGCATGGGAGGACTTCCTCGACATGTCCGTAGGTCAGGCTGGTCTCTGGGCATCTATGAACATCGAGCCCGAGAAGGTCGGTTCCGAGATCATGCCTACAGAGCCATACATGCTCGGTTCTCACTCCGGTTGCTGCGGTATATGGGTGAGCGGTCCGAATGAGGATTGGGTTCCGGCGGACTACAAGTGGGGCTACAACCGCATGACCACTGTAAACGGTCTCTTCACCGCAGGTGACGGCGTTGGCGCATCCGGCCACAAGTTTTCATCCGGTTCCCATGCCGAGGGCCGTATCGCCGCCAAGAGCATGGCTAAATACATCAAAGACAATGCCGGCTTCAAGCCGACCTTGAAGCAGTCTGCCGATGAACTCAAGGCCGAGATATACAAACCTGTAAAGGTCTATTACGAGAACTATCAGAAGACCACACACGAGATGGTCAATCCCAATTATATCAAGCCGCGCCATATGATGGAGCGCTTGATGAAGTACACCGACGAGTACGGCGGCGGCTGGTCTCCATATTACATGACCAACGGCAAGCTCCTCGAGATCGCAATGCATCATCTGCAGTTGCTCCGTGAGGACTCTGAGAAGATGGCTGCCGGTGGTCTGCATGAGCTGCTTCGTGCATGGGAAAACCTGCACCGCATCTGGTGCGTGGAGGACCATCTCCGTCATATTCAGTTCCGTGAAGAGAGCCGCTATCCCGGCTTCTACTATCGCGGTGACTTCAACAACGTCAGTGACACCGACATGGATCAGGGTGGTTGGAAGTGCTTTGTCAACTCGAAGTATAACCCTGAGACCGGTGAGTGGAGCACATTCAAGAAGAAGCTGCATACCATTATTGCATAATTCATTCTTGAGTGCGTCGTTGAATATCGGTTGAAGCCAAATCCCAGGTGTGGTATATCTGCACCTGGGATTTTTTATAGCTTGTTTTTTCTTTGGGTTTCGCTGGTGCTCGGCGAGGTGCCTGGACATTTTGTCTTCCAGCCAGGTATTACGCGGATCACCGGCGCGTTTGCTGGTATAAAAATCATTAAAAGGAGCGGGCAGATGAGTCAAAGCATCTTGGTAATAGGCGGCGGGTTTAGTGGGTTGACGGCCGCTGTGGAGGCCGCTGAAATGGGCTACCAGGTCTATCTGGTTGAAAAAGAAAGCTATTTAGGCGGCAGGGTAGCGCAGCTTAACAAATATTTTCCAAAGCTGTGTCCACCTACATGCGGTCTGGAGATCAATTTCAGGCGTGTCAAAACCAATCCAAACATCACGTTTTACACTCAGGCGGAGGTCAAGTCCGTACAGGGCACTGCAGGCAATTTCAATGTCGAAATAGTGGTCAATCCTCGATATACCACGCCTCAATGTACGAATTGTAAGCCTGGTGAAGCGGTTTCTTCTGTGGAAGTCCCCAATGAATTCAATTTCGGCATGGATAACCGTAGGGGTATATATATGCCGCATCCTATGGCTTTTCCCTATCAGTGCGTGGTGGATTCAGCGGTGGCTGCTTCCACTGAAGGGCAGAAGATCAAAGATGCCATGCCGGCAGGTCATGTTGATCTTTCTCAACAGATCGAGACCATTCAATTGAATGTCGGGGCTGTAATCGTAGCCAGCGGCTGGAAACCTTATGATCCGGCCAATATGGAGCGTCTCTGCTATGGCAAATATCCTAATATTGTCACTAACATGATGCTTGAGCGTCTGGCGTCTCCCTCCGGCCCTACGGGCGGGCAGATCGTGAGGCCTTCCGATAAAACCATGCCCAAGAAGGTCGGTTTTGTCCAGTGTGCAGGGTCACGTGACAAGGCATATCTTCCATATTGTTCTTATATATGCTGTATGGCTACTCTCAAGCATATCTGCTACATTCGTGAGCAGTCGCCGGATACGGAATGTTACGTATTTTACATCGACATCCGTTCGCCAGGCGCCAAGTACGAAAAATTCTATGCCAAGGTAAAGGCTGACGCCAAGGTGCATTTCGTAAAAGGCAAGGTGGCCGAGGTCAAGCCCGGTTCCTCTGCTGGTTCAGTGATTCTTGTGGCTGAGGATACCATCGGCGGTGGCAAGGTCGAGCAGGAAGTGGATATGGCGGTGCTGGCCACCGGAATGCAGCCGGTGGGGGCATTGAATCCCATTCCTGGTATCGAATATGATGTAGATGGATTCGTCAAGCCCAAAGATGGTGTTGTGCCATGTGGTTGTGCCAAGAGGCCGTTGGATGTCGTGTCCTCTGCGCAGAGCGCAACCGCAGCGGCATTGAAGGCTATTCAGATAATTAGGAGGGCAGGATAATGGCAAAGATTGGAGTATATATATATACTGGGGATGGTATAGCCGAGGCTGTAGATGTGGAGAAACTCATCAAGGTGGCGACAAAGGCCGGTGCCGCTGTTGCCAAGTCCCATGCAGACCTCTATTCACCTGAAGGTGTCGCTATGGTCAAGCAGGATATTGACGCCGAGGGTTTGACGGCCATATCCCTTGTGGGTATGTCTCCTCGTTATGAATACAAGACATTTGACTTCCCTGGCGTCTATCTCGACAAGACCGGCATAAGGGAATTGGTCGCCTGGAGTCATCGCATCGATCCGAGCGACGAAAAGGCTGATTCCAAGAAGGAACATGTGCAGGAGTTGGCGGAGGATTACGTCCGCATGGCCGTGGCCAAGCTGCAGAAGGTTCAGATGCCTACTCCCGATAAACTGGAGGCCCCCAATACTCGTATTCTGGTAATTGGAGGTGGTGTAACCGGTATGACCGCTGCACTTGAGGCGGCTGATGCAGGATATGATGTAACTATCATAGAGCGGACGGCTGCTCTTGGTGGTTACGGTATGCAGGTCAGAAAACAGATACCTATGGGCCCTGACTATTCCACTCTTGTAAATCCTGTGGCCCCTGCGCTTATAGAGAAAATAAAATCCAATTCCAAGATAACCGTTAAGACTGAAACAGAGATCGCTCGTATCTATGGTGCCCCTGGTAAATATCGTGTATCCCTCAAGGCGGCTGGTGCCAAGAGCGAGTGGGATGCTCCAATGCCATTGACCCCTGAGGAAAAGCTGGATGCAAATGGCAAGGAACTCTCCGCCGAGGATCAGAAAAAGGTCTATGCAGCCAAAAATGAAGGCCGCAACGACTATATGGTGGAGGATGCCAACGGCGAGCTCTTCGGTGCAGTGATTCTGGCTGCTGGTTGGAAGCCTGCCATTCCTGCCGAAGGTGAGTATCCTCATCTGGCATGGGGTAACCCCAATGTTCTGACAAATCATCAGTTTGAACAGCTTGCCAAGGCTGGAAAGCTCAAAAGGCCTTCTGATGGTAAGGAGATCAAGACGGTCGCATTTGTGCAGAGCCCCGGCGGATTGAACGATGATGCAGACTTCCCTTATACATCGGCTGTCACCACTATGGTCTCTCTGAAGCAGGCCAAATATGTCAGAGAGGATTATCCTGAAGATGGCAAGGCCTATGTCCTGTATCAGCACATGAGAACGCCAGGCCAGTATGAATATTTTTATAAAGGCCTTCAGGATGACGCTGGTATCTTCCTTTCCAAGGGTGCTGTGACCTCTGTGAAGGATAATGGTGCAGGTGGGTTGACTGTCACGGTTGAAAAGACCCTTTTGGGTGACAACATCACCTTGGATGTGGATGTGGTGGTGTTGGCTACCGGTATGTTGCCGGCCACCAAGGATGAGGCTGTTGTCAATTTGGCATACCGTCAGGGCCCTGCTTTCAGGGACCTCGACCTGTTCGGCGGCTACTGTGATTCCAATTTCATCTGCTTCCCCTATGAAACACGTAGAACCGGCATATATGCGGCAGGTCCTGTGCGCAGAACCATGACCATAGAAGAGTCCATGGAGGATGCGACGGGTGCGGCCCTCAAGGCCATTCAGGCCATCAAGGCGGCGGAGGAAGGTCATGCAGTGCATCCCCGCACATGGGACTTCGACTATCCTGATTTCTATTTTCAGCGTTGCACACAGTGTAAGCGTTGCACAGAGGAATGTCCATTCGGTGCATTGGATGACGACGAGAAAGGCACGCCCAAGCCCAATCCAACCCGGTGCAGACGTTGTGGAACCTGTATGGGTGCCTGCCCCGAGCGTATCATCGGCTTCAAGGATTACAATATCGATGTGGTAGGCTCTATGATCAAGTCCATAGAGGTTCCGGATGATGATGAGGACAAGCTCAGAATGGTGGTCTTTGCCTGTGAAAACGATGCATATCCTGCGCTGGATATGGCGGCTGCCAAGGGCCTGGGCTGGTCTCCTCTTCCCAGAATCATTCCGGTTCGTTGTCTTGGTTCCGTGAATGTGGCATGGATCAAAGATGCCATGTCCAGCGGTCTGGACGGTGTGCTTTTGCTTGGTTGTAAGTTCGGAGATGATTATCAGTGCCATTTTATAAAGGGTAGTGAGCTGGCAGATCGTCGTATGGCAAACGTGGCGGAGACCATCAAGTCTCTCGGCATGGAGCCGGAGCGTGTAAAGCTGGTACAGATAGCAATCGACGAGTATGACAAAGTCCCAGGCGTTATCGACGCCTTTGTGGAAGAGATAGTCGGCATGGGGCCAAATCCATTTAAGGGATTTTAGGGAGGTATGACAATGGGCGAGCAACAACAAATGCAGCCAGATCTTTCTTTTATCAAAGGAGTGATGGCATCCGGCGGCGAGACCGTCAAGAAGTGTTATCAGTGTGCGACCTGTTCGGTGGTTTGTCCGCTTTCCACAAACGACAGCCCTTTCCCTAGAAAAGAGATGCTCTGGACTCAGTGGGGCTTGGCTGGTCGTGTGGCTGGAGATGTGGATGTGTGGTTGTGTCATCAGTGCGGCGACTGCACCAAACATTGCCCTCGGGATGCCAGGCCGGGTGATGTGCTGGCGGCCATTCGAATCAATGCCATTCGTTATTATGCAAATCCAAAGGCCCTGGCGGATGTATTCAATTCGCCGGGCGGAGTGGTGGGTGCAGTGATAGCGGCAGCCGTTCTGGTATTGGTTGTAGCTGCTATCTGGTCTCAGATAACCGGCAATGCATTTCCTTTTCCATTGAATCATGAAGGAAAGGTAGAGTATCATGAGTTTTTGAGCGTGATACCCATCGATGCTATGGTACTGCCCATTGTCGCCTGGATTATATATGTCTTGTACAATGGTGTTTCAAGATTTTGGAATGACATCAGCAAGGGGGCAGGGCTGCCGGAGTCCTTTTCCGGAACATATCCAAAGCCATCTATCGGGCTTTTGCTCTCCAAGTATCTTGGGCCTGCTGTTATGGAAATCTTAAGTCATTCCCGCTTTCAGAAATGCGGTCAGACCGCTGAGCGGGCAAGAGGTCACCTTTTGCTGCTGTGGTCGTTTATCATCCTTTTTGCTGTCACCAATTATGTCTTTATTGCAGAAGACCTCTTCCATGCGGCGTTGGGGCTTATATCGAAGGTGACGCCTCTGCCCTTGTATCATCCAGTTAAACTGGCGGCCAATGTTGGGGGTATCATGTTGATAGCTGGTATTCTGATGGTCAAGTCCATGAGAACTCAGAAGACTCAGGAAGGTGTGTTGAGCAGCGCCGCCCCTGATTGGGTGCTCATATGGCTCATTTTCGCTGTCGGTGCCACAGGTATAGGTGCGGAGGTATTGCGTCTGATCAACATAGCGCCCATAGCCTATCCGGTTTATACCCTTCATCTTGCTACGGTTATTGTGCTTTTTCTGTCATTGCCCTATGGCAAGTTCGGTCATCTTATCTACAGGACTACTGCCTATGTGTTTCAGCGTTGGGCGGATGACGTGAAGGCGGGCAAGGCAGGGTTCGGGCTTGAAAAAGCCGTGGGTGCCTCTCATTAAATGCAGTAACACCACATTGGGTTTAATAAAAGGCGTTGTTATAAAGACAGCGCCTTTTTTATCCATCACTCTTGAAAATTGTTCTTTTGCCTGATAGCAGTGTGGTGCGTAGGCTCAAAATGCCCACATATAATATGTGTGTTGTGCCTTTTGGCCTTTCTATGTCTTACTGTTCAACAAACGCCCTAATTTTTGGAGTCTCTATATGGAGGGTTCCAAATTATCTCTTGATTTTTGTTTTTTGATGGGCTAAAGTCTGTGATTTAGTCGAGGCTGGCGTAGCTCAACGGTAGAGCAGCTGATTTGTAATCAGCAGGTTGCGGGTTCAAATCCCATCGCCAGCTCCAAGCGCTGTGGAGGGGTACCCGAGTGGCCAAAGGGGGCAGACTGTAAATCTGCTGGCGACGCCTTCGGAGGTTCGAATCCTCCCCCCTCCACCATTTGTTTTGTTGTTTTTGGTTAGTTGATATGTTGTTGGCCTTTTTTGTCGGCCGCGGGAGTAGCTCAATGGCTAGAGCATCAGCCTTCCAAGCTGAGGGTTGCGGGTTCGAGTCCCGTTTCCCGCTCCATTTTTGAAAGGGTCTCCGGTATAATGCCCACGTAGCTCAGTCGGTAGAGCACTTCCTTGGTAAGGAAGAGGTCACCGGTTCGATTCCGGTCGTGGGCTCCATAAGATTTTGTGTTTTTGAAGATTTGTCAGCGTGGGTCTAATCGTTTTTTGTTAAAAAACTTCATATATTGAGGAGTTGTCATTTTTATGGGTAAGAAAAAATTTGAGCGTAACAAGCCGCATGTGAATGTAGGTACGATAGGTCACATAGATCATGGTAAGACTACCCTTACTGCTGCGATAACGAGGGTTTTGGCTGAGAAGGGTTGGGCGGAGTTTACGCCCTT
>JBEULL010000005.1:0-4766 GCA_041287365.1 Dissulfuribacterales bacterium
GGCCAAACAGGGACGTATATTCGTTTTGAGATTGGAGCACGAAGAGATACTGCACGAAATCATCGAAAAATTTGCTCAAGAAAAAGGCATTCAGCGTGCTGTAGTCTGGGCGGTGGGCGGAGCGGATGACGGTAGTCAACTGGTGGTAAGCGTAAGAAAGGACAGGCATATCTTTATTAATGTATTTTGTTATTAAATTTTATTTTAAAAGATATGACTGTCCTTTCCTTTCTTGTTCATAACAAGACATCTCCTCTCTTTTTTATAAATTTATTTTTCAGACGCTTTATGGCACTCCAAAAGCAAAACTATCCGTTTTGAGGACTTTTTACCTCAATCATATAAAATAAAGGCGGTTCTTATTGTTTATTGCTGCAGAGCAGAAAGTTAGGAGGCGGTTGATGCAGACCTGATTTAAAAAAACAGGGGGCATAGATACCCCCTGTTTTTTTAAAATTCAACGCTTCTTAGCTAAAACTGGGCAGCCCCTTAATCGCAGCAAGGAGCATCTCCCTCCTGCCTGGAGGCAACGAACTTACCTTCTCCCATTTTCTTTCATGCGGCGCACATTTTGTAAAAAGAAGGGATATATTCTTCTTTTTGCCCAAATAATAGACATTAGGGCCGATATCCACCTCTTTTGAGCTCAGAGGCTTGGCGCCCTTTTCATGCACCAGTTTATAGACCTCTGAGTTCTTGTCAGAGAGATCACCAAAGATACGTGCATCGACGATGCAGGTCTTTACACATGCAGGTATCTCACCTGCAGCGATCCGCTCGACACAGAATGTACATTTATCCGCCTTAGGCTCATCGAGCTGTTCATTCAGATACCTTGCACTATATGGACAGGCTGCAACGCAGTTGCCACAGCCGATGCAGCGATCTTTTTCTATCAAGACAGCGCCTGTAAACGGGTCTTTATATGTAGCGGCAATCTGCATCTTTTTTACTTCACCTGTCTTCGGGTTTTTAAATTCCCTTTCCACCTTATCCGCAGGACATACGCCAACGCAGACAGGATGATCACAGTGATTGCAAAGCCCTGGCCAAAATGTGTATGACAGCCCCTCAGGGGTCTTGTCAGGACCAAGACGTTTCACCCAATTTCTATGATAAGGCACTGGAACCTGCCACTCAGCCCTGCACGCAAGGGCGCAGGCGTGGCACCCCACACAACGGTTCAAATCTATAACCATGGCATATTGGCTCATTTTTTATCCTCCTTAAGCAGTCTTTTTTATTTCAAAGCGCGGTATTTCAGGTGGAAGCGGCCTTATCTCAGGTATATCCAGGGTCTTTCCATCCTTGATAAGCCTTATAAAACTGGTGCGATGAGAAGATGATCCAGCATACGGGTCATTTTCATAACGTGTAATCATGAACTGATCGCTGGCACCTTTATTATAAGTCTTTGTAAGAAGCGGCGATTTGCTGCCAAATCCATGTGGCAGATAGGCCGCATCAGGTCTTATTCCAGCTGTCACCTTTACCTTGACAGGGTTGGATTTCTTACCATCCTGATTTTCCATAATGACGGTATCACCATCTTTTATACCTATCTTGGCAGCTATGCCATCATTCACCCACAATTCATTCTCAGGCATTTCATTGTTGAGCCAGAGGTTGTTCATGGTGCGACTGAACGTATGCATTGGCACACGTCCATAGACAAGGCGCATATAGCCCTTGGGTGGTGCAGTTACAGGGATGAATTTTGGTAACGGGTCGAGCTTGTTTTTAGCAAAATCCTCCACATAGAGCTCATACTTTCCAGAGTCTGTGGGAAGCTTGAGGTCTTTTCTGTCTCTATAAGGCTTAGCTGGAAAGGCTATAATGCCACCCTGCGCATTGAGCTTTTCAAGGGAAAGGCTTAACGGCTGGAGCTGCAAATTCAGATAATCCTGTTCCTTTTCATATGGAAAAACATCGACGTTCATCTTTTTGGCAAGTTGATGCGCCACCCAGTATGGAGATTTGGTCTCAAACATTGCATCAACAACAGGCTGACGCACAGTCAGATAAGGCGTAAGCCCGTCATAGGCGTAGATTGCATCATAGCGCTCAAGATATGTTGCATCAGGCAGAATTATATCTGACCATATCGCCGTCTCGTTAGCGAGTATTTCCGAACAGAAGATGAAGTCGAGTTTCTTTATGGCCTCCATCGTATCGTAAGGGTTCGGGATGGTCTGAAGTATGTTGACCCCATTTACGCCCCAAAGTTTTATAGGATAAGGCTTACCTGTGAGGGTAGCCTTTATTATATTCGCCGTAGGCGTGCCAAGGGCCCCGGAATAGGGATATTCCGTTGTCAGGGAGACAGGGGGTTCTGTTTCTTCCACCTCCAGCTCCATACCTTTCGCCTTATCAGGCTTTACTGGCGTCGGGAAATATATGCCACCCGGCACCGCCACTGCACCCATAAGTCCGTTGAGGATTGCCAGGGCATGGTGTCTGCCGACGTCATCCTTGCCATACCACGTCGAGTGTCTGCCAGGATGTATGGCCACATTTGGCCTGTATTTGGCCAGAAGCTCAATAGCCCTTTTCATGTCTTTGGGGTTAAGGTCACATATCTTGGCCGCCCATTCTATGGTATAGGGTTTTACTGACTCACGCAGCTTTTCAAAGCCATTGCAGTGATCCTTCACAAATGCATTGTCATAGAGATTTTTCTGTATAACGTAGTTGATCCATGAAAGAAGAAGCGCTGTATCCGTGCCAGGGCGGATAGGCAGATATATATCCGCCTTGTCAGCCGGGGCCGAGAACCTCGGATCAACAACTATGAGCTTTGCCCCCTTGTTAAGACCTGCTATAAATTCGCGGACATGAGAGACATGGACGTTTTCACCGATATGGCTTCCGACAAGCAGAATGGCCTTGGCATTGCCCATGTCTATATACTGTCTGGTACCTGATACGAGGTATCCTGCCGTATTCAGATAAGCTATGGCTACAGGGCCAACACACTGAAAAAATGCCGGCTCGTTTGTATAATTTTCAGTGCCTGTTGACTTGAATATCTCACGCATAAACACAGCTGAGGCACCATGATCAAAATATGCAATCGCATTCGGACCATATTCCTTCTTTACCTTTTGCATATTGTGCACGATCTCATCCAGGGCTTCATCCCAGGAAATCTTGGCCCATTTGCCTTCGCCACGCGCCCCTACCCTTTTCATCGGATATTTCATCCTATCGGGGTCATAAATAAGCTGACTTCCAGAGTTACCCCTTGCGCAGACCCTTGGTCCATTGGCAGGGCTCTTGGGATTGCCCTCTATCTTTACCAATTTTCCATCTTTTATCTTGCCTACTATTGGACAGCGCCAGAAACACATCTCGCAGACGCTCGTCACCTCTTTGGCCCCAAGACTTCCTGTTAGACACTGGGCTGCACCTTCAGTGGCACCCAGCGATACAGCCGGTCTAAAAAGGCCCCTGCCCTGAAGCTCCATAGCGCCCAGAGCCGCACATACTGCTGCAGAAAGTTTAATAAACTCTCTTCGTTTCATAAAGAACCTCCATTTTTAAGAATAGACTCACCTTCATGACAAAGCTCCTTTTCAAGGTTGATTAAGCTAGACATTGTAATTTTTGCGATCGCTTCATAATAAGGATCAGGGCCAGCCCGCAAAATATGCTCTAAAAATTGGGGATACCATTTAAGAATGTGATCATTAAGAAATCTGCACAGAAGAACAGACTGCCCTATATCGAGCAACATCGCTATAAATTCGAGCTCATAAAAGATATGATCAGCAGGCTCGGGACCTTTGATCGGCTCAATCCCCGCCTCCAGATAAAAACGTATCGCTTCATCATACCCTTCCTGCATCAGACGCCTGTTATCTGAGAGATAAACAGAGGCGTAAGGTGGAGCTGGCACACCATGAGGTGCATTGATGAAAAGACGCGTATACTCAGCCTGAAGCTCAGACAAATTTTCAGCATTGATGGATTCAATGGGATTTATAGCAGGATTTGTTGTTGTTTTTTTTGAATTAGCATCTGCTGAAAATTGAGAAAGCAGCGCAACAATTCCGTTATTTGCACCAGGCGGCGTATCAGGGAATGAAAAGGCCTCTGAAAGGCAATGAAATATGAAAGCAGCCTCCATAGGATAATCAGCAACACTCCCTAATCATTTTTATATTTATCACTATTGCGCCTCGCATTGAATGGCTATTCAACTTTTTCTTATCAAGCGAATAATCATAGTGCTATACATCTAATTGTGATAGATACCTCAAGCCAAAAAAATAAGTTGGAAAAATAAATATAACGTTATATTGACAACTAGAAATTGGGATAAAATTAGAGATTTGCATCAAAAATCTAGTTCATATTGCATCAAACTTGTCTCAGAGTGATGATTAATCTATCATTCGACCACCCAGACTGTGCAGTTTTTGGCGTAATGTACAACCCTGTTTGAAACGCTGCCGAACAGGAATTCCTCTTCTTTTGAAACACCTCTTCGCCCTACAACCACCGTACCAAAACCGCCGGCTTCTTGTTCAGTAAGTATCTGATGAGATATACTTGGGCCTATTGCTTCGATATAACTTTCTGAGCGGTATCCTTGAGATAAAAGGCATTGATAAAAAAACATTAATAAATCCCATCGCAGTAGAGAACAATAGCCTTTGTTTTGTCATCGTTTACTATCCTTTTGATTTCTGACACATCGGAGGTATAGAGGGCCTTGCTGACCCCAGGCTTTGGTGCTACTACGACAGCCCCTGGAATATGGC
>JBEULL010000006.1:0-21714 GCA_041287365.1 Dissulfuribacterales bacterium
CAGCTGCAACATGCCTTAATCTTTCTCGAATGTCTTGTATCTATAACCTGATATTGTTTTTTGTTCAGCTATGTTAGTAAAATTTGTAAAAATTTTATTGGCAAAATTGATTGTCTTTTGTCGGAAAACTGTTTCGGAATAGCGATATGTCATGTCCGAAAATGAATAGCTTGCGAGTTTTGTATATCGGATTTATTTTTTTATTTTTATGGATTGCAAGAAAGGGCCTTTTCAGTCCTTTTATCATGTTGTCGTTTCAAGGAGTTTTTCCATGGATGTTTTATTCAAAACCACTTTTTTGCTGATTCTTTCCAATGTCTTCATGACCTTTGCCTGGTATGGCCATTTGAAGACACTCAATAACAGGTCATGGTTCGTGGCGGCGATTTTGAGCTGGAGCATCGCCCTGTTCGAGTATCTGATTCAGGTGCCGGCGAATCGAATTGGATTTTCCGCATTGTCCCTGCCACAGCTCAAGATATTGCAAGAGGTTATAACACTCCTGGTCTTCATTCCTTTTGCTGTCTTTTACATGAAACAGACCATTCGGCTGGATTTTTTGTGGGCAGCTCTGTGTATGTGCGGTGCTGTATATTTCGTTTTCAGAGGGGCATGAAACAAAAAAGCCATTTAATGTCCATAGGTTTTTATACCCTTTTATTTTTTTCATGAATTGGTTATTGTTTAAATGTTTCCTTGCTGTTTTTTTATAATGCCAACCTGTTTTTTTGATCAAGAGAGGTATTGATGCAGACTTTTTCCATAAAAAACGGAGAGATGATAGTCAGTAAAGAGCCTGGTGCGGTGCTGGAGGCGTGTTCTGTGGGCGCTAATCTGGCGGTTTGCATAGTTGATTCGAAGATACCGCTTGCAGGGCTTGCCTTAGTTGTGTTGCCCCAGATGCCCGCCAATATGCCCAATGCCTTTCACGAGGCTCAGGAACGATTGCCTGCCCTGACTGCGATGTCCGGCCTGCCGCTCTTTTTCAAGCGGATGCTGCAGGAGGGGGTGGCCAAGGATCGTATGAAGTTGTGGCTTGTGGGTGCATCCCGTTTTTTTTCAGAACCTGCCGATCTCTCTTTGGGGGCACAGACCTATACCGCTGTCAAAAAGATCCTGAATGCCAACAAGATAAAAATCACCGCTGAACATGTAGGCGGTCAATTCAAGCGCTGTGTCAGGCTTGTGGTGGGGCAGGACGGAGTTCGTATAGCATTCGATGATCAGGAGGTCATTCTGTGATGAGCGACGATTATAATGCCCCTGACTTCACATTGGAGAGAATATTTGAGAAACTGGTGAATCTGCCGACCTTTCCAAAGGTTATACAGAAGGCCCTTGCGCTCCTGAAGGACCCCAATTCCTCCATCGCAAAACTGGCCGAGCTGTTACGGTATGATCCTGCCATCACCGCCAATATCCTGCGGTTCACCAATTCGGCCCATTTTGGGCTTGCACAACGCATCACCGATCTGGAGACGGCCCTTACATTCCTTGGTCAGCAGCACATCACGGAGATACTCTTGGCCAGCGCCAGTCTGCCGTATCTCAATACACCCATTGCAGGATACCGTATGGAACCCAGAGACCTGTGGCGACACTCCATAGCAACGGCCATTGCCGCCGAGACACTGGCCAAATTCTGCTCCTATCCTGATCCTCCTACTGCGTTTACCGGTGCGTTATTACACGATATCGGCAAGATAGCCCTCAATATATTTGTCGGCGGCAGGCTCGAGGACATCTTTCAAATGGCCAGACAGGAAAAGATGATTTTTACAGAGGCTGAATGGCGTGTGCTGGGAGGAGACCATGCTGTAATAGGTGCAGAGATATTGCAATTATGGGAGTTTCCATCGGATATAGTGCGGGCTGTGCGCAACCATCACGATCCTGATCTCTATATTCAGGACACGCTTTCATCTCTCATGGCCCTTGCAAATATCCTGGTGATTCAAATGGGCATAGGACTGGGAGCCGATGCATTCCGTTATAATATCAATTTCGAGCTTCTGGACAGACTGCACCTCACACGCGCCGACCTACATCGCTGCATCGTCCTTATTCTGATGGATTTCAACAGGTCGCAGGATATGTTGAATCTGGATTGAATCGATTATGCAAGTTCTGGAATCCGACTCCGGCCTGCTTTCGTCCATTTTTGACCTTCTGAACAGCACGGTGCTCATTGTCTTTGAAGACAATGTCATCGCCATGTCCAACAAGAGGGCCGAGCAGCTCTTCAGGGCACAGGCCGGAGGGCTGAGCGGTCTGGATTTTTCAGAGATTTTTATGCCGGATGACAGAGATATCCTCTTGCCGAACATTCTGCATCTGACGTACTCAGCCGGAGAATACGAAGGTGAGGCCATGTTACGGCGCAGGGACGGCAGCACCTTCATGGCATTATTGGCTACCTCGGCCTGCAGGTTCAACGGCCACAGGGCGGCTATAATCATCATCAACGACATCTCCAGACTGAAGGGCATCGAGCGCATTCTGAATCAGTCGGAGCGCATGGCCTTCTGGGGTGCCATGCTGGATGACATCAGCCATCAGATTCGAAATCCTGTGCTGGCCATCGGCGGTTTTGCCAGAAGATTGGCCAACATGGATGTGTTGCGTAAGGATTATTTGAAGGTGATTTTGCATGAATCCAGCAGATTGGAATTGCTGTTGAATACTCTCACGGAATATATAGAAATGCCGCGGCCGGTTGCAGAGCCGACACCCATTTCAAGAGTGATAGAAGCTATCATGCCTGAAGTGCAACGGCTGGTTGATGGTTATGGCATGGTCCTGCACTTTGAATGTGTCGATGGAATATGTGCCCATGACTGTGTGATAGACATACAGGCATTTCAAAAGGCTTTGATGGAGTGCGTCAAGAACGCCTGTGACGCCAGCGCTGAAACGGAAAGCAAACTGTTGGAGCTGTTTGTGAAACAGTCTGATAGAGAGCCTTACAACGTGCTTTTCGAACTCAGGGATTATGGCCAGGGCGTTCGGTCCCAGATGCTGCCCAAGATCTTCGACCCATTTTTTTCCACCAAATCAGGGCATATCGGTATGGGGTTGACCTTTGCCAGGCGTATCATAGACGAACAGGCAGGTCATATGGTCATAGAATCGGAGCCGAATGTGGGCACCACAGTGAAGTTCTATTTTGTAAGAGAACGCAGGCGAAGCATTCGTACCAAACGCATGTTCGATGTCTGATTTTGATGGATTAGTAAAAAGTAATGTAGCATTAAGGTAATAGGCAATTAAATGGTTGATGTGGGCTAATGCGATCTTACATGTTGATGGACTTATTCGTTCAAGTCGGGCAGTTCAGCATGGAATAATCCATATCCGGATGGATGCCGAAACGGGTCAGGCAGAAATCGTACCGCACCGGATCATCCGGTGAGATACATCTAAAGGCCTCCGTTACATCTAATGCCGTCTTCAGGTCCGCTTGTTTTCTATCGGTCAGGCCGAGCCGTCTTGCTATCTGAAACATGTGTGTATCCAGGGGAATAACGAGCGTGGAGGCCGAAAGCCGCCAGCCTCCTGGGTCAACCTCGTCACAGCGTACCATCCATCGCAAGAAAAGGAATGCCCGTTTGCAGGCGCTTCCGTTTTCAGGGCTGGGCAGCAGAAAATTGCTGGTTCCTTCACCTTTTTCCCGCATAATCTGCACGAATTTGGAAAGGACAGGCACGATAGTGGGACTTCTGGCTATGTGAAAGTACCGAAAGGCCTCTTCGAGGGAACCATATTCCTGAATCACCCGCTTGATACCGAACAGTAGAGCGGTCATGTCTTCGCCGGTAGTGAATCTGTGTTTGAATCCCCTGAAAATCGCCATTAAATCCAGGCGGGACATCTGCAACAGGTCATTCCGAGGAGATGGGAGATGTGACAGCACCAGCTTCACTGACTTTAGTATCTGGTTGACTCGGCCATAGGCCAGCGAGGAGGCTATGAGGCCGACGATCTCTCTGTCCAATGGATCGGTATAGCGATATAAAAATTCCAATGGGTCAGGGTGGACAAATGAGCGTCTGTTGTAGGTGTGATAGAGTTCTTCCAGGTAGTTTTTCAGGTCAATTCTCATGTTTTTTTGCAATAGAACCCCGAAAAAATAAAAAACACTGCGCCCCTCCAGATCGACTGACTAATTTTTCGAGGTTCATTATTTTTTGTGTATTTTCCCCGTCAGTTAACATTCAACATTTAGCATTTAAGATTGCCTTGTTGAGGGCCACCCAGTGGGCATCTCCTGCAAAGTGCACTTGACTTTTGCCGGTTATGGGATCAAAGGCCGATGGATCCGCTATGCAGCAGAACTGCGCCTCTCTGCCCATGGCCTCCAATGCCTCTTCCACCGTATTACCGATTATCTTTTTGGCCGCAAACCAGGTGGCGCCGCATGGTGCCCCTCTTTTGACTCGCAGTTCTTTTACGATGCCGTTTTCGATGGAAACCTCGAATTCCGGCAGCCCAAACTGCTCGCCGTAGCGGCCTGTGGAGGCCAGTCTGCCCATGGCGCAGCAGGTAAATGGCGTGATGGCGCCGACAATATGACGGCCCGGCGCTATGATCGGAATCGCCTTTTTATTAGCTGTGTTTACGATATGAACCGTGATATCCGGCTGTTTCACGAAGTTCAGAACCAGATCGCATGGTTCTATGTCAGAGACATATTCTTCCGGATTTTCTATGAAGTCTGGTAGAGATGCCGGCAGATCATGCACCGCGGCGATTTCGATGCCCTCGCCGTATGCCTCGATACCGCCTATCTTGAAATCAGCGTTTCCACCCTGCTGAAAAACGATGATCTTAAAGGGTGGCTGCGACATCGGTAAGTACCCTTAACGTAGTATCGAGACGGCAAACTACATCATGGATGTGAATGCTCTCCAGACTTACCGAGGCGATTCGAACTCGTATATCCGGATCAAGCTTTTTGCCGAACCGTATGGCCACGCTGCGGGCTGTCTCCCGCACCGCATCCTCTGCAAACTGCGGCATTTTATGGGCCTTGAGCACCAGTTCGGCCTCGTCTGGCCGTTTCAACAGGTCTTGAGTGAGATGCAGGGCGTCGTTCAGGCAGGACAGCAGGTCTTCATAGGTAAGAAGCATCGAGGCATCTTCCATCGTAAGGCTGGTGGAGGAACGCTGGGAATGGGTTATAAGCGGAATAACCGTCTGTTTTTCGTTGAAAAGCAGACGGTTATAGACCTGCGTGCAAGGACAGGCGGTAATGTGCATGACCTTTATTCCCCGTAATGCCTCCTGTATCTTGATCTCATCGTTTTTGCGCACCAGGCCGATGGAGGCCGTTACGGTGAGGCTGTCATGTGAAGACCGTTGGGAGACCAATGTGGAACGGTCGATGGGCAGAAGCCCTTGCAGTTTTACATGCACTTCGTTTCCTCGCTGGCCTTGCAGTATCTTTTTTGCCAGGGCCATGGCATATTCCATAAGGTCTGCAAAGTCCGTGGAAGAAAGGCTGGAGATGGCCTCTTCCATGCGGGACATGTGAATGCCCCTGAACTCAGCGGGCAGGCTTACAAATAACGAGGCATCGAAGGGGATACGGCCTTCTGGCAGGCGTACCCATATGGTCTTGGATGCAATGCCAACCTCTGTGAGGGCAATGGGAAAACTCGGCCTTTCCTCCGGTACGTCCATGCCCTGTTTCAATACCTTTTGGTGTTCGAAGGTCTCTATGATGGGTTTTGCAGCCGTTTCATGGCGCAAAACCAGTCCTGTACCGTGTTCCATGTGCTGTGTTCCCTTTTTGCGAGTGATATGGCCTGATTCAAATATGCAATATCTTCCTGTAGCGTCTTTTCTGTTCGGGCTGCAAATGCCTTGATGTCCATGAGTAGGCTTAGAATGGCATCGCCATGCCCACAGGTATGGGAAAGACTGCCCTTGTGCAGTGTTCTGTGAGTGATCACCTCATTTGTAAATCCAAAGTCTTCAAACCGGCTGATGTCGGCCAGTTTTAGAAAAAAATACCAGTCTTCTCCAAATTTGCGTTCCGGAAATCCCTTGGCCTCAAAAAAGGCGTCTCTTGTCATGGCTACGCTGGATGGCACCAAGAAACACCAGCGCAGGAGATTGCGAAATGTGGAGCCTGTGAAGGGGATTGTGGTAGATTCCGGAATATAAAATGTTTCACCGGTGATTTCGTTCTTGTTCAGAGTGAGGCCATAGGAAACGGCATGTCCTTTTTTTATAAGGGCGGCCAGGGCCTTTGTATGGTTGGACAGCCATCGGTCATCCGAGTCCAGGAACATGAAGACATCGCCCTTTGCATGGGCGGCACCGAAATTTCTGGCAGCGCCTGGACCTTTCCCTTCTGTTTGCAGATAGTTTACTGCCTGGAATCTATGGGTGACTACCTCTTTGGTGGAGTCTGTGGAACCGTCATCCACCACGACAATTTCATTGACCGCCACTTCCTGCTCAAGGATGCTTTCGATGGCACGAACTGTCATGTCACAGCGATCTTTTGTGGGAATGATGCAGCTGATATACATGTTACGTCGAGGGTCTTCCCGGCGGAAAACACATGGCAGCCTCTTTGACACGGCCTGCCAGCTTGTGTTCGATGTATCGGGCTATGTTTGGCAGCATGTCGTCCAGATAGGCGCCGATTTCAGCCTCGGTGGCAGTGGTTCTGGTCTGGCAGAAGAGACATTTTCTTTCGCCACCGCCAGTGGAAGGCAGGCCGTAGTCCTCCAGCAGGTGTCTCACCGTGTCCTTGGAATCCAAAGACTCGTAGAGGGGGAAAAGCGTAGTGATGCCGAGGTCCTTTGAGAATGCCTGTAGTCTGGTCATGAATGCCTGTGTCTGTTCTGGATAGAACCCCTGTTTTTTCGTATAGCCCACATATAAAAAGGCGATGTTCTGCTCGATGCAATAGAGAATAGCCCTGGAGTGCATGCCCAATTTACATGCGACGCAGACCAGATTTTTGTGATCGTAACGGGACATCAGGTCTTCGTAATGGTCCAGCCATAGGCCCTGAAACAGTCGGCCAATGTCCAGTTCTACATAAATGGTGTCCGGCTTTGTCCGGTTACCCTGTGATGCAGTTAAAATGCGTTTTGCCACTTCGAGCCGATTTTGAGGAAAGTCGTGAAATCTGCTCATACCGTTCAGCATATGTAGCAGGTGAATGTTGACGATATGGGGTGTATCCGCCAGTTTTCCACTCATGGCCAAGGCATAGAGGGCTAAAGAGTCGGTACCGCCTGAATAGAGGATTGCGATATCGTGTCGTTGCATGAACAAGAATAATACCGATTCCAAATGGAAAATGAAAGGCGTTTTTTATTTTCGGTTGATTTCAAGGGGTTTTGCTGTTAAATATGCCAAAAATCAAAGGAGCCGAGCTTTTTCAAGGATTTGTAAACAGTCAACGAAAAGAGGAACATAACATGACAAAACCCATGACCATAGCCGAAAAGATACTGGCCGCCCATGCGAGTCTCGAATATGTGGAGCCGGGTCAGTTGGTTCAGGTGAATGTGGACATCGCCCTGGGGAATGATATAACAGCCCCCATAGCCATCAAGATATTAAAACAGGCTGGTATCAAAAAGGTCTTCGATTCAGAGAAGATCGCCTTGGTTTCCGATCACTTCGTGCCCAACAAGGACATCAAGAGTGCCGAACAGGCCAAGATGCTTCGTGATTTCGCCAAAGAGCATGGCATTGTCCACCACTATGACGGCGGTGAAAGCGGTGTGGAACATGCCCTGCTTCCTGAAAAGGGCATCGTGCTTCCTGGTGATGTGGTCATCGGCGCTGACAGCCATACCTGCACCTATGGCGCATTGGGTGCCTTTGCGACCGGTGTGGGCAGCACTGACCTGGCCGCCACCATGATCACGGGCAAGACCTGGTTCAAGGTGCCTGAATCCATCAAATTCATCTATAAAGGCAAACTGAGACCGTGGGTGACGGGCAAGGATCTAATTTTATACACCATTGGCAGAATAGGTGTGGATGGCGCCCTGTATCAGGCCATGGAGTTTTGCGGTCCTGTGATAGATGCGTTGCCCATGTCAGACCGTTTCACCATGGCGAACATGGCCATCGAGGCCGGCGGCAAGGTCGGGCTGTTCAACCCTGATGGCAAGACCATTGAATATGCCAATGCCAGGGCCAAAAGGCCGTTTACCGTGTATAAAAGCGATGAAAACGCCCGGTATGCAAGGGTGCTCGAGTTTGATGTGGCAGATATCGAACCGCAGGTGGCCTTTCCTCATCTGCCGGAGAACACCAAAGGCATCTCTCAGGTAGGGGATGTGCCGTTGGACCAGGTGGTGATCGGTTCCTGCACCAACGGCCGCATAGAGGACCTGGCTATCGCTGCTCAAATATTGAAGGGCCGCAAGGTTGCCAAGGGTCTGCGGCTCATTATTCTGCCTGCCACGCCTCTCATCTATGGTCAGGCCATGGAGATGGGGTATCTGAAGACATTTCTGGAGGCCGGTGCTGTCATAGGCCCTCCCACCTGCGGGCCGTGTCTGGGCGGGCACATGGGTATTCTGGCCAAGGGAGAGCGCGCCCTGGCCACCACCAACAGAAATTTCGTGGGCAGAATGGGACACCCCGAAAGCGAGGTCTATCTGGCCAGCCCTGCGGTGGCCGCGGCCAGTGCCGTCCTGGGTAAAATAGCAGGGCCTGACTCCTTGTAATTTAAGAGGTAACTATATGAATATCAAAGGAAAAGCCTGGAAATTTGGAGAAAATATCGATACTGACCTGATCATTCCGGCCAGATATCTGAACACATCCGATTCTGCCGAGCTGGCCAAGCACTGCATGGAAGATGCGGATCCGGAATTTGTAAAGAAGCTCTCTGTGGGAGATATCATCGTGGCTGGTAAGAATTTCGGCTGCGGTTCCTCTCGGGAACATGCGCCCATCGCCCTTAAGGCTGCTGGTGTGGGCTGCGTCATAGCCCCCACCTTCGCTCGCATCTTCTATCGAAACGCCTTCAACATGGGGCTGCCCATCTTTGAATCCAAAGAGGCATTCGAGGGCATTTCAGAGGGGGATGTGGTGGAGATCGATTCCTCAACCGGTGAGATTCGTAACCTTACCAAGGGAGAGACATACAAGGCCCAGCCCATTCCGCCCTTTATGCAGGAATTGATTCAGGATGGCGGGTTGATAGCCCATATCCTCAAGTCAGCAAAATAATCATAAGGTTTAATTGACAATATTCTAATATTTACAAGGAGTTACACAATGAAAGAGTACAAGATTGCAGTCATACCCGGAGATGGCACAGGCCCTGAGGTTATTACAGAGGGTGTAAAGGTGATCGAGGCTGCGGCCTCACGTTTCGGCTTCAAGCTGGACATGACCTGGTATGACTACGGCGGAGAGCGTTACAAGCGCACCGGAGAGGTTTTGCCCGAGGGCGCTGTCGAGGACCTGAAGCGCTATCAGGCCATATATCTTGGGGCTATCGGTCATCCGGATGTAAAGCCCGGCATACTGGAGAAGGGCATCCTTTTGAACCTGCGTTTTGGGCTGGATCAATATGTCAATCTGCGGCCTATTACGTTGTATCCCGGAGTCGATACGCCTCTGAAGGACAAGAAACCCGAGGACATAGATTTTGTGGTGGTGCGTGAGAATACCGAAGGTCTCTATACCGGTGCTGGCGGTGTGCTCAAAAAAGGCACTCAGGATGAGGTGGCTGTGCAGGAGTCCATCAATACACGAAAGGGTGTGGAGCGCTGCATCCGCTTTGCCTTCGATTACTGCCGCAAGCGCAACAAGCGTAAGAAGCTGACGCTGTGCGGCAAGACCAATGTACTTACCTTTGCCTTTGACCTGTGGGAGCGCACCTTTTACGAGGTGGCCAAGGAATATCCGGACATTCAGACCGATTATGCCCATGTGGATGCCACCTGCATGTGGATGGTGAAGAATCCTGAATGGTTCGATGTGATCGTCACTGACAACATGTTCGGCGATATAATCACCGACCTCGGGGCCATGATTCAGGGTGGAATGGGCATAGCGGCAGGCGGCAACATCAATCCGGCCGGCGTCTCCATGTTCGAACCCATAGGTGGTTCTGCCCCCAAATACACTGGTAAAAACGTCATAAATCCCATGGCGGCCATCTGTGCAGGCGCCATGATGCTGGATACCCTGGGTGAGTCAGAGGCGGCCAAGGCCATAGAGGATGCGGTGAAGATTGTGGTGAGTAAGCATCTCAAGAGCCTTTCCGCAGGCAAGATGGGATACGGCACTAACGAGGTCGGCGACCTGGTCGCTGGTTATGTAAAGGGGTAATAGAGATGCGGGCATTCAATGTAGCTGTAGCAGGTGCCACGGGTGCCGTGGGCCAGACCATGATAAGAGTGTTGGAGGAGCGCAATTTTCCTGTAAAAGATATCCGTTTTCTGGCCTCCGAGCGCTCCGTGGGCAAGAAACTGAAATTCAGGGGTGAGGAGATAGCGGTTCAAAAGCTGAATCACGATTCCTTCAAGGGCGTGGAGATCGCCCTTTTTTCTGCAGGAGGAGACCGCAGTCTGACCTTCGCCCCATCCGCGGCCAAGGCGGGTGCGGTGGTCATAGACAATTCCAGCGCATGGCGAATGGATCCTGAAGTGCCTCTGGTGGTGCCTGAGGTGAATCCACATGCCATAGCGGATTATAAGAACAAGGGCATCATCGCCAATCCCAACTGCTCCACCATTCAGATGGTGGTGGCATTGAAGCCCCTGCACGCCAAGGCATATATCCGTCGCATCGTGGTCTCCACCTATCAGGCGGTTTCAGGCACGGGCCAGAAGGCCATTACGGAGCTCGAAGAGCAGGTCAAGGCCTGGGCTGCTGGCAAGCCCATGGAAAAGCGGGTCTATCCACATCGAATCGCCTTCAACTGTCTGCCTCACATCGATTCCTTTTTGGAAAACGGCTACACCAAGGAAGAGATGAAGATGGTGAACGAGACTCGCAAGATCATGGAGATTCCCAACGTGCAGGTCTGTGCCACCACGGTGCGGGTGCCGGTGTTTTACAGTCATTCGGAGTCGGTAAACGTGGAATTTGCAGGTAAAATCACGCCAGAAGAGGCGAGGGAGATACTCAAAAACGCTCCTGGCGTGAAGGTGATGGATGATCCCTTCAACAACGTTTATCCACTGGCCATAGATGCGGCGGGTCAGGATCTGACCTATGTGGGCCGCATCAGAAAGGACCTGTCCTGTGAAAACGGTCTTGTCATGTGGATCGTAGCGGACAACATTCGCAAGGGCGCTGCCACCAATGCGGTCCAGATAGCAGAGATACTGAGTGAAAAATACCTGTAAAGGAGCATTCAATGGCTGAAAAGATTCAAATAGATGCAAAAGGCGGCATATCCGTTCCAGATGTGCCTGTCATACCATATATCGAAGGCGACGGTATCGGCCCTGATATCTGGAAGGCCACTCGTCGTGTTCTGGACGCAGCGGTTGAAAAGGCATATGCAGGCGCCAAACGTATAGAATGGCTGGAGGTGCTGGCTGGAGAAAAGGCATACAACCTTACCGGCAAGTGGCTTCCCGAAGAGACCCTGACCACCATCAAGGAATATGTGGTGGCCATCAAGGGCCCGCTCACCACTCCAATAGGCGCCGGCATCCGCAGTCTGAACGTAACGCTTCGTCAGGAGTTGGACCTGTATGCCTGTGTTCGGCCTGTGCGTTATTTCGAGGGTGTGCCGAGTCCGGTCAAGCACCCTGAACAGGTGGATATGATCATCTATCGTGAGAACACCGAGGACGTCTATGCCGGTATCGAGTGGCCCAAGGGTAGCCCTGAGGCGCAAAAGGTCATAGATTTTCTCAATCAGGAGATGGGTAAACGCATTCGTCCTGATTCGGGTATCGGCATCAAGCCCATGAGTGAGTTCGGAAGCAAACGTCTGGTGAGAAAGGCTATTTTATATGCCTTGTCCACTGGAAAAGACAGTGTGACTCTGGTGCACAAGGGCAACATCATGAAATTCACTGAAGGTGCCTTTCGTACCTGGGGGTATGAGCTGGCCAAGGAGGAATTTGAGGACCTAACTCTTACTGAGCAGGAACTGTGGGACAACTATGGCGGTAAGCAGCCGAAAGGCAAGGTGGTCATCAAGGATAGAATAGCCGACGCTATGTTTCAGCAGGTGCTTTTGCGTCCATCCGAATACAGTGTGCTTGCCATGCCCAACCTGAACGGCGATTACATGTCCGATGCCATAGCAGCTCAGGTGGGTGGTCTGGGTATGGCCCCTGGAGCCAACATTGGCGATGGATATGCGGTGTTTGAGGCTACTCATGGCACTGCACCCAAATATGCTGGTCAGGACAAGGTCAATCCCGGTTCACTCATACTTTCCGGGGCCATGATGCTGGAGTATCTGGGTTGGACGGAGGCAAAGGACCTGGTGCACAAGGCGTTGCAGGCCGCCATTGCCAACAAACATGTCACCTACGACCTGGCTCGTCAGATTGCAGGCGCTGTGGAGATCAAGTGTTCGGAGTTCGCCGAAAAAATAGTGGAGGCGATGTAGTTTTTATTACGAGTTTTTATGATTGCTGTTTAGCTGTTCGTGATGCGGCCTTGCGTTTGCTGTTTCCGCCTGTGTGCGCTGTCTGTGGAGCCGCCATTCCCAATGAAGATGAGTTTCTGCTGTGTAAGAACTGCTTGAATGAAGTCAGGCCGGTTCCACCTCCTGTGTGCAGTATCTGTGGTAAGCCCCTTGGAGCCTCATTTGCCAACGGCCACAGGTGCGGGGAATGTATCCTGAAGCCGCCTGTCTATGAACGCTGCATCTCCCTTTTTGCCTTTGATGGGCCTGTGCGGGAACTGTTGCATAAAATCAAATACAGAGACGATGGCTATGCCCTGCGTGCCATGAGCAGGCTTGCCAGGGCATACCTGCCTGCAAATTTGAGTATCGAACTGGTCATTCCTGTGCCGCTTCATTCAAAACGGCTGCGGGAACGGGGTTACAACCAGTGTGTAAATCTGGCTAAATTTATATTCAACGATATTCCAATCAGTTACGATGGTCTTAAGCGCCGTATTTACACACAGCCTCAGACATCCTTGGAGCGAAAACAGCGCCTTGTCAATCTGAAGGGTGCCTTCAATGCGTGTTTGTCTCAGGATTTTGCAAAAAAACGGATTTTGTTGCTGGATGATGTGCTCACAACCGGCGCCACGGTTAACGAATGCGTCTTGACTCTGTGGAAGGCAGGTTTTAGGAATATAACGGTGTTGACTGTGGCAAGGGCGGTGAAGGATTTTTGATTTTTTTCAGGGTTCCCTTTCGAGAGGGCATTGAATAGATTTTTTGTGAAAGAGGAGGGGTTTCCATGTGTCAGGATGAGTTACAGGAGGTGCTGTCCGCTGAGGCCATCAGGGAGCGTGTTCATGCCATAGGCAGGCAAATCACTCGAGATTATGCAGGCAGACCCCTGGTACTGGTTGGTGTTTTGAAGGGCGCCTTCATCTTTTTGGCTGACCTGTGCAGGGCCATCGACCTGCCCATTCAGGTGGATTTTGTGCGTATGGCCAGTTACGGTTTCAAACAGGAGAGTTCCGGCCGCATCAGTTTCACCAAGGATATAGAACTGGACATAACCGGTAAGGACGTGCTGGTGGTGGAGGACATCATGGACACAGGGCACACCATCAAATACCTGAAGGAGGTGTTGATGCTGCATCACCCTGCATCGGTGCGCATCTGTTGCCTGATAGACAAGCATGAGCGCCGTGAGGTGAACATTCAGCCAGATTATATCGGTTTTGATATACAACAGGGTTTCTTGGTGGGTTATGGTTTGGACTTCGCGGAGGACTATCGGTGCCTACCGGGCGTATTTCATCTGAATCCAGGGCACAAGCCTCAGGCCTTTCATCCCTCGGACAGGTAATGCAGTGTTACGTGTGTCATTTTTCTCTTGAAATGTGATTGTGACGCATCTAATATAAAAAAAATAGGTTTCGTAAGTCGTGAAGATGAATGTCGCAGATATGGCTTCATGCTTTATGGCGTGACGAAGCTTAGAAAAAATCAAAAGGAGGTCTGCATGAAAAGGATTACATCCCTGTTGTCGCTATTGTGTGCCATGGTGTTTTGGGCGTCGTTGGCCCTTGCTGCAGTGGATTTGAACACTGCCGACAAGGCCGCTCTGGAGGCTGTCAAGGGTATAGGCCCTAAAAAGGCTGAGGCAATTATCAAATATCGTACGGAGCATGGCTCATTCAAAAGCGTGGACGATCTGGCCAATGTCAAGGGTTTTGGCAAGAAGACCATCGACAAGATTCGTTCTGAGGTCGAGGTCAAGGGTGCTGCAGCACCTGCTCCGGCCAAGGCAACACCTGCTGCAACCGGTGCGGTCAAGAAATAACCTGTTGATATTCCAGGGTTAACCTATAAAAGATTTTTCATTGGGATAGATGATTTTCAAAGGATTGTTTTGACCTTGACAATAGCCGGTAAGTCGGCTATTTTTGTCACACATTTTTCGGGCCGTTAGCTCAGTTGGTAGAGCAGCTGACTCTTAATCAGGAGGTCGGAGGTTCGAGCCCTCCACGGCCCAAATGTTATTCGTTTCATCAGATGCCCAGTTTCCACTCCTCAGTAGCTCAATGGCAGAGCGGGTGGCTGTTAACCACTAGGTTGGCGGTTCGAGTCCGTCCTGAGGAGCCAAATTTTTAGTCGGCTTTTTTGTTGGCCGCTGATTTCAGCGGTTCTTATTTAATGCAAGACCCCGTGGAGTGATTCCCTCGGGGTCTCGTCGTTTCAGGCGTCTCCACGCCGACTTACCTGTTTCGGCGCGAGAATCTGGCCTGGTACTCGGTGAAGCCATTCGAGTTCGTTACCAAGGAGAGAAAGGGAGTGATTAAGGTGTGCCCTTGGGCCCCGTGTATGGGGAGCTTCTTGCCTTCGACGATTCCAAAAGAGGTTTACACCTCTCGATAAGTCTTGCTGGACCGGGAGCGTCAAGGAGCTAACCGGCAGAATCTGGCGCTGATTTTTCCCTCTGCGCTTTCAAAAGCGCTTGATAGCAACTGTCAATAACTGTAAATTATGTGCTTGATATGAGGCATGCTGGGTCGAACTTTTCCTTGAGACCAGAGAGGTGCGCTTGATGGATGAAAAACCAGGTGACGTACTGACCATCGAAGAGTTGGCCGCCTACCTGAAAATACCGAAGTCGACGCTCTACAAGCTCGTTCGGGAAGGCAAGATCCCCTCTCAGAAAATCGGCCGGCACTGGCGTTTCAGAAAAGGAGCCATTGACCACTGGCTTGAAAAAACGCGAGCAAACGAGCCCGGTTCAAAAGGAGATCGCTAATGGCGGAACCACTCGCCGACAGAGTCATACGAAGAATCGGACAGGCTGCCGAGCTGTACCACCGGCTTGTCATGCTGGTGGCCCCGGCCGGTTCGGGCAAGACCGCCGCGCTGCAGGATGTTCATGAACGCACTGCGGCTCCTCTGGTCAACGTCAATCTCGAACTTTCCCGGCGCATGCTCGATCTCACCGAGCGCCAGCGGGCCTTGCAGTTGCCTCGCCTCCTCGCGGAGATCGTGGGCGCATTCTCAGCCGATGTGGTTCTTCTGGACAATGTCGAGGTCCTTTTCGATGTCTCGCTCAAGCAGGACCCGTTGCGGCTTCTGCAGGGGCTCTCCCGAAACAAAACGGTGGTCGCGGCCTGGAGCGGAGAGATCAGGGCTGAGAGACGAGGACTGAGGACTGAGCAAATTACCGATTTCGACTCAGCACTCAGCACGCAGTCCTCATCACTGTACCTCGTCTATGCAACGCCGGACCACCCCGAATACAAACGATATCCCTTACGAGATTTCCTGGTAGTGAACCCGGAGGCCGTTGCATGAAGACAAGGAACGAAAGCGCAGGAGGGCAGACGCGATGACAAATTTGCAGGACAGCAAATTTGGACGCGCTAAAGACGCGCCCGAATGGGGCGAGCCAAGGAAGGCGAGCATCAAATACGGAGACCTGATTCAATTTGAGCCTATCGAGTCCGTGGTCCAGCTACGGGACGCCGACGAGGCCGCTGCTGCCCGACAGCTTGTCCAGACCTATGTCATCTCCGAGGAGATGGCCGAGAAGCTGATCAATCTGGTCGTTCCTCAGCTTCAGTTCGACCAGCCCATGGACAACAAAGGTCTGCTGGTCGTAGGCAACTATGGCACCGGCAAATCGCACCTCATGTCCGTGATCTCCGCCCTGGCTGAAAACGGCGATCTCGCAACGCATCTGAACGACAAGAGCGTGGCCAGCGCCGCGGGCAAGATCAGCGGACGGTTTAAGGTAGTCCGAACCGAGATCGGCGCGACCACCATGTCCCTGCGCGACATCCTCGTCGCCGAACTGGAGGAGCACCTGGCCGCAATGGGCGTGTCTTATTCATTTCCACCCGCGGATAAGGTGTCCAACAACAAACGCTCCTTCGAAGAGATGATGACCGCCTTTCACCAGGAGCATCCCGACCACGGCCTGCTCCTGGTGGTGGACGAACTGCTTGACTACCTGCGCGCCCGTAAGGACCAGGAACTCATTCTCGATCTGAACTTCCTGCGCGAGATCGGCGAGGTCTGCAAGGACCTGCGCTTCCGCTTCATCGCCGGTGTTCAGGAAGCCATTTTTGACAGCCCCCGTTTTTCCTTTGTGGCCGACAGCATCCGCCGGGTGAAGGACCGCTTCGAGCAAATCCTCATTGCCCGCAAGGATGTCAAGTTCGTGGTGGCCGAGCGTCTGCTCAAGAAGACCGCCGACCAGCAGGTGAAAATCCGGGAGTACCTGACTCCCTTCGCCAAGTTCTATGGCCGCATGAACGAGCGCATGGACGAGTTTGTGCGCCTCTTCCCCGTGCATCCCGACTACATCGATGTCTTTGAACAGATTCGGGCGGTCGAAAAACGAGAGGTTCTCAAAACCATCAGCCGTGAAATCGCAAAAATCCTCGATCTGGAACTCCCAACCCTCAACTCATCACTCAGCACGCAGTCCTTATCACTCCTTCCGCCCGGAGTCATCGCCTATGACGGCTACTGGACGACTCTGCGCGAGAATCCGTCCTTCCGCGCCGTTCCGGACATCAAGGCAGTCATCGATTGCAGCATGGTGCTCGAGTCGCGCATTCAGCAGGCCTTCACTCGCCCGGCATACAAGCCTATGGCGACCCGGCTCATTCATGCGCTGTCCGTCCACCGGCTCACGACGGGCGATATCTATGCCCCCCTGGGCGCGACGGCGGAGGAACTGCGCGACGGGTTGTGCCTCTTTCAGCCGGGCATCGAGGAACTGGGCGGCGATTCCGCCGATGACCTGCTCTCCCAGGTGGAGACCGTCCTGCGGGAAATCCATAAGACAGTCAGCGGGCAGTTCATCTCGTTCAATCCGGACAACCGCCAGTATTACCTGGACCTTAAGAAGACCGACGATTTCGACGCGCTGATCGAGAAGCGGGCTGAAAGTCTCGACTCCTCGCAGCTCGACCGCTACTACTACGAGGCGCTCCGGCGGGTCATGGAGTGCACGGACCAGACTTACGTCACGGGCTATAAAATCTGGCAGCATGAACTCGAGTGGCTGGAGCGCAAGGCCGCGCGGCAGGGATACCTTTTCTTCGGCGCACCCAACGAACGCTCCACAGCGGTGCCGCCGCGGGACTTCTACCTCTATTTCATCCAGCCCTTTGACGCGCCGCATTTCAAGGACGAGAAAAAGCCCGAGGAACTGTTCTTCAGGCTCTGCCTGAAGAGTGCGCAGTGCGATGTGCGAAGTGCGAAAGACAAAAACGCACCACGCACTTCGGACTACGCACTCGACTTCAGGGACACCCTGAAGTCGTTCGCCGCTGCCCTGGACCTCGCATCCACCGCTTCGGGCCACGCCAAGTCCACCTACGAATCTAAGGCATCGAACTTCCTCCGTGATCTCGTGCAGTGGCTTCAGAAGAACATGACCACGGCCTTTGAGGTCACTTACCAGGGGCGCACCAAGTCCCTGACCGAATGGGCAAAGGGTAAGTCCATTCGGGAGCTTTCCGGCATCGGCTCCTACGAGCGCATCAACTTCCGCGACCTGGTGAACACCATCGCCGGCATCGTCCTGTCGCCACACTTCAAGGACCAGGCACCCGATTACCCGACATTCTCCGTTCTCATTACCAGCGCGAACCGGGCCCAGGCCGCACAGGACGCCCTGCGCGCCATTGCCAACATCAGCGCCAGCACACTCAGTCCTCAGTCCTCATCCCTCATCACCAAGCAGGCCACTGCGGTGCTGGATGCCCTGGAGCTGCTCGACGGTGATCGGCTCGACCCCTACCGGTCCAAGTACGCCAAGCACATTCTCGATGTCGCCAAGAAAAAGGGCTACGGCCAGGTGGTCAACCGCTCCGAACTGCTGCAGAATGTTCTGGGGCTCGAATACTTGGCGCCGCAGTCGTTCCGCCTTGAACCCGAATGGGCCGTGGTGGTGTTGGCCGCGCTGGTTTATGCCGGCGAGGTGGTCATCTCCATCCCGGGCAAGAAGTTCGATGCCACCGGGCTCCAGCAATTGGCCGGAACCGGCATCGACGAGTTGACCCAGTTCAAGCACATCGAGCGGCCCAAGGACTGGAACCTTCCGGCGCTCAAGGCGCTTTTCGAACTGCTCGGACTCACGCCAGGCATGGCCCAACTGGTCACTCAGGGCAAGGACGAGCCGGTTCAGGAGCTGCAAGCCAAAGTTACCAAGTATGTCGAGGAGATTGTTCGAACGCAGCAAGCCTTGAGAGACGGCATCCATTTCTGGGGACAACGGCTTCTTGACGACTCAGCCCTCAGCACTCATAACTCATCACTGGAACGCCTGAAGGCATTTCTTGAAAACCTTCAGGCGTTCAATTCGCCCGGCAAGCTCAAGAATTTCCGCTACGACGCCTCGGAAGTGACCGCTCAGCAAAGTGGGCTCGAATCTCTTGCCGAAATTAGGTCGCTCGAGGAACTGGTGGCGGACCTCGGGTCCACGGCATCGTACCTCTCCACCGCCGAGGCGGTCCTGCCCACCGGCCACGAGTGGAGTGCGAAAGTGCGGAGTGCGAAGTGCGAAATCCTAGGCAGGATCGCCGCATTGAGATTTGAACGCACAGCGCACCACGCACTACGCACTCAAATCCGCCGAGAATTGGAGGATTTGAAAAAGGCCTACCTGCTGGCCTACCTTTCCATGCACGCCAAAGCGCGTCTCGGCGTGAACGAGGACAAGCGCAAGAAACAGCTCATAGACGACGAACGGCTCAAGGTCCTGCAGAAGCTCTCCACCATCGACCTGATGCCCCGCCAGCACCTTTTGGACTTCCAGAACCGGCTTGCGGGATTGAAGAGCTGCTTTGCGCTCACCGAGCAGGAACTGGAAGCATCGCCGGTCTGCCCGCACTGTGGCTTCCGGCCTGCGGCCGAATCCAGGACTGAGGTCAAAGGACTGAGGGACGAGTCAGACTCAGTCCTTAGCACTCAGTCTTCAGTCCTGATCAACGCCGCCGGTGTGCTTCAACAACTGGACGAACAACTCGACAAAATGCTTTCCGAATGGACCGCGGCGTTGATCTCCAACCTCGAAGACCCGACCACCAAGGGGAACCTGAGCCTTCTTAAGCCCGAGCCGCGCAAGCTGGTGGACGGCTTCATCAAGAAGCGGACCCTGCCGGACGACCTGGACCAGGACTTCATCCACGCCTTGCAGGAGGTTCTCTCCGGGCTAACCAAGGTCTCGGTCAAGATCGCGGACCTACGCGACGCCCTGCTTGCGGGCGGCTCACCCGCCACCCCTGCGGAGATGCGGAAGCGGTTCGAGGAATACCTGGACGGGCTGACCAAGGGCAAGGAACCCGGCAAGGTAAGAATAGTGTTGGAGTAGATTTTCGAATGAACACTGCGGAAAACGAATTGAGAAGCACTTTATTGCAGGGTGAGACGTTGACGACAGAGTTCAAGAGCGATCGGAAGCCTCTCTCCGACCGTGAGCTGGTCGCTGCCGTTGTTGCTTTGGCAAACACGGAAGGCGGAAGTCTGTTTCTCGGAGTCGAGGATGATGGAACGGTAACTGGTGTTCACTCCGCTCATCAGGACTCTGGAGGAATGGCCGCACTGATTGCAAATAGAACCACGCCTCCGATAACAGTCAGGACTGAGCTTGCCAACGTGGGCGATAAAACGATTATGGTCGTGCATGTGCCGAAAACGCGATCCATCGTTTCCACATCCGAGGGTTTGCTATTGCGCCGAAGGCTCTTGGCAAACGGAAAGCCGGAGGCTATCCCTTTCTATCCGCATGAGTTTTTGCAGCGTCAGTCTGCAATGGGGCTTATCGACCCATCGGCAATCCCGCTTACGTCCCTCACCGTCGATGATCTGAATACCCTAGAGCGACAAAGGATACGCCAAGCCATTCGGCGTTATGGCGGCGATGCGTCGTTGCTGGATCTGGCTGACGAGGAACTTGACGGCGCATTGGGGCTGGTCACTACCGTTGAGGGTTTACGGCGTCCAACGGTAGCCGGTCTGCTCATCATGGGACACGAAGAAACGCTGCGGCAGCATCTGCCCGCCCACGAAGTTGCCTTCCAGGTTTTGGATGGTACAGATGTCCGAGTGAATGAATTTTTCAGAAAACCGTTATTGCAGACCTTTGAGGAAATCGAATTGCTTTTCAAGGCCCGTGTGAATGAGCAGGAAATTCAAGTCGGTCTCTTTCGAGTGCCGATCCCGAATTACGATAGGCGCAGTTTCCGGGAAGCCTTTATCAATGCGCTGGTACATCGTGATTATGCCCGGTTGGGCGCGGTGCATGTTCGCTTTGATGATGATGGGTTGACGATTTCCAACCCGGGTGGATTTGTCGAGGGCATTACACTGCAGAATCTGCTAGTGGCGGCACCGCGGTCCCGAAATCCTCTTTTGGCTGATATCGTCAAGCGGATCGGGCTGGCCGAGCGCACCGGCCGCGGCATTGATCGGATTTATGAGGGTATGCTCCGCTATGGCCGCCCCGCTCCCGATTACACCATGTCGGATGCCTCTTCCGTCGTGCTCGTGATGCCCAGATCTGATCCCGATACCGCTTTTCTCGAAATGGTGCTGCACCATGAGAAACGAACCGGCGCCGCCATGCCGATCGACAGCCTGATCATTCTTTCCCGCTTGCGCCATGAGCGCCGCTTAACCACCGCGGATTTAACAGCGGATACGCAGAAATCCGAGCAAGCGACCCGTGCCGCACTGGAGAAACTGGTGGAAGCCGGTTTGGTTGATGCCCACGGAATCGGAAGAGGACGTTCCTACACGCTTAGCGCTAAAGTGTATAAGCATACCGGCGAGAAATCCGCATATGTCCGGCAGGTCGGGTTTGACTCGATCCAGCAGGAACAGATGGTGTTGACCTATATTGATAAACATGGCTCCATCAAGCGGGCCGATGTCATGGAGTTGTGCAGGCTTACTAAAGATCAAGCGTATAAGCTGCTAAAAAGGTTGGAAAGCAGCGGTCAAGTCGTCAAGATCGGCAGCAGAAAAGGGGCTGTTTATAAGCGCAAACGCTAATATTTGATGTTGGCGCATATATATGCGCCAACTTATGCGCCTGGCGTATATCTGAAGTGATAAACCGTATATACGCTGTATAG
>JBEULL010000007.1:0-2823 GCA_041287365.1 Dissulfuribacterales bacterium
TCCCGACCATTTTCTCATCTTTTCAAGGAGTAATCCCATGCTCACTCCCATAAAAAGGGCATTGATCAGCGTAACGGATAAAAACGGCATAGATAAACTGGCAAAAGAACTCTCGGAAATGGGAGTGGAAATAGTCTCCACCGGCGGCACAGCCAAGGCCATTCGAGCTACCGGAGTACCGGTCAAAGACATATCCGAACTCACCGGTTTCCCCGAGATGATGGACGGTCGCGTAAAGACCCTGCATCCAAAGGTGCATGGCGGCATATTGGCCGTAAGAGAGAATCCAACACACATGGAACAGATGCGGGCAAACGGCATATCCTCCATCGATCTGGTGGTCGTTAATCTCTATGCCTTTGAAAAAACAGTTGCAAAACAAGGTGTTACTCTTTCAGATGCCATTGAAAACATAGACATAGGCGGCCCGACCCTACTGCGTTCCTCCGCCAAAAATTTCCGCTATGTGACCGTCGTGGTGGACCCCAATGATTACGATATGTTGCTGAAAGAGCTGAAGGCCAACAACGGCGCCACCACGCTGGCCACGCGATTCAATCTGGCCAGAAAGGTATTCGCCACGACCGCTGCCTATGATACGGCCATAACGGCATATCTTGCCACCATCGATACATCCGGCCTGAAGTAAACGGCAGGCAGAATTTGCCTAACGGTATTGATTCAAGGAAATCTTGAAAAATTATCTAATCGAATGGAATCGACACAGTTTTCTTGTTTTTGTGAAGTTCCCTCAAAAATCAGAGATATTCCCATAAGATGTCTC
The DNA here is from genome assembly GCA_041287365.1 of Dissulfuribacterales bacterium. Classification (GTDB taxonomy): domain Bacteria; phylum Desulfobacterota; class Dissulfuribacteria; order Dissulfuribacterales; family DYLC01; genus JAQVIJ01. The sequence continues at coordinate 785 of JBEULL010000007.1, forward strand.
TGAATGATTCGTCCTCTTTCGTAAACCATGATTGATCTGGGCCAACAACCTTTTGTATGCGTTTCTATAGCCTGTGATACAGAAGGGTCTCTTTGCAGCCTGTTACAAAAAGCCGTCGAACAGCATGCCGGTATGGCAGAGATCCGTTTGGATTACCTTGCCAATCCTCATGAAATCGATCTCAAGGCATTATGCCGTAACGCACCCCTGCCACTCCTGTTCACCAACAGGGCCTCGTTTGAAGGGGGCCATTTCCGAGGTGTAGAGGAAGAACGTATAGCCCTTCTGCTGAGTGCCATCGAGGCCGGTGCAGCCTGTGTGGATGTAGAACTCGCCACAGCCCAGCACCTGCTTCGTCTGGTACAGACAAAGGCGAGGGCGCATGGCTGCACATTCATCGTATCCCATCATGACTTCACTCAAACGCCGGACATAAATAGCCTTCACAGGCTGCTTTTAGAGATGGAGATGACAGCCGCAGACATCCTCAAACTGATAACCACAGCTAAGAATGCAGATGATGTCAAACGGCTCCTCTCACTGTACGAGTGGCGATACAATCGAACCAATCCTCCTGTTGAGGCCGATAAAACCATTCAAAATCACCTTATAGCCTTCTGCATGGGAGAAAGGGGACGCATGAGTCGGCTTTGCGCCATGACCCTTGGAGCGCCGTTCACTTATGCTGCACTTGAATCAGGACAGGAAACGGCTTCAGGACAACTTTCGGTCTCAGAGGTAGGGAGGTTTCTGGATTATTGGTAAAACAGCCTGTTTTTCCTCTTGTTTTTTCCTTAAAAACAGTTAAACAATATACAAGTTGCCTTTCGGCCGACTAAATTACAGGGGCATGTTGCGCGTGCCCTATATTGGGCGCATGCAATGGCGCCCCTACAGGGGTTTATAACCATTGAAAAAATATCCTTTGATTCTGCTGTTGTTTGTCCTGTTTCATATATCGGCAGCCGTCACACACGCCGAGGTAATAGACAGGGTCGTAGCGGTAGTCAACGACGACATCATCACTCTCAGTGAACTGGAAAAAAGGGCGGATCAGATATTGAAACAGCTGCCTCAGGCACAGGCCAACGCCGCTCAACTCGATGCCCAGAAAAACGAACTCCTGGCCCAGGTGCTTCCTCAACTCATAGACGAACACCTGGCGCAGGAAGAGATCAAAAAGCTGCACATAGAGGTTTCGGACCAGGAAGTCGATGATTACATCGAACGATTTGCCCAGATGAACAATCTGTCTGTGCCCGAACTCAAAAAACGCATGGCGGCAGAGGGCATCGACGACAAACTCTATCGCGATGAGATGCGCAAACAGATAGAAAGACATAAACTGATCAATTCTCAAGTGCGCTCCAAAATAGTCATCACAGATGAAGAAGTGCTGGCATATTGGAAAGAAAACAATCCCAAGACATCGACAGCCCAAGGTACTTCCATTTATCTTCAACATATCTGCATACCCTACACACCCGAGACCAAACAGGAAGCCCGAACCAATGCAGAAAACGCATGGAATGAATTAAAAAAGGGCAAATCATTTGAAGAGGTCGCCAAGGTCTGGTCAATGGTGCCGTCCAAAACAGACGGCGGTAATCTTGGTGCATTCACAGAAAATGAACTGGCGCCCTTTATCAAAGACGCCGTTTCCGGATTGAAACCAGGAGAATACAGCAGAGTAACCGATACCCCGGCAGGATTTCAGATATTTCGCATAAAGCCTATGAAATCCGACCAGAAAATCGAGGCCGCCTCGGCTGACATTCCAAAGGAACAGATCAAGGAGCTGCTGTTCCGCCAAAAGATCAACAAACGGTTTGAAGACTGGATGCGTGAACTCCGCTCCAAGGCCACAATCCGAATTCTTTTATAGGAAAATCAGATAGATGGACGACCTTTCCCTTGGTGAATATCTGAGACAGGGCCGCGAAAAGATGGAACTGACCCTTGAAGAGGTCTCTCTTCACACCAATATCTCAAAAAAAATGCTGGAAGCAATGGAAACCGACTCCTGGCACGAATTCCCT
>JBEULL010000008.1:0-21740 GCA_041287365.1 Dissulfuribacterales bacterium
AAGGGCGTAAACTCCGCCCAACCCTTCTCAGCCAAAACCCTCGTTATCGCAGCAGTAAGGGTAGTCTTACCATGATCTATGTGACCTATCGTACCTACATTCACATGCGGCTTGTTACGCTCAAATTTTTTCTTACCCATAGCGCCCCCTTTATATTATTACCAACGATAATGCGCAAAGGCCTTATTGGCCTCGGCCATACGATGTGTGTCTTCCTTTTTCTTGAAAGCAGAACCTTTTTGCTGAGCGGCATCCAGAAGCTCGGAAGCCAGACGCTGAGCCATTGTCTTCTCAGATCTCTTTCGAGAATAACCTATCAGCCATCGAATAGCCAAAGCCTGCCTGCGATCCGGCCTGACCTCCATAGGCACCTGATAGGTGGCTCCGCCCACCCGCCTGGAACGAACTTCAACCACAGGCTTGACATTCTCCACTGCACGCTCAAAGAGCTTGAAAGGATCGTCCTTGGCCCTCTGCTCTATCAGATCGAGCGCACTATAAAAAATGGATCTGGCGACGGACTTTTTGCCATCCCACATGATACAATTGATAAACTTGGCAGCCAGCTTGCTGCTGTATTTAGGATCTGCCGCCACATCTTTTTTTGCAACATCTCTTCTTCTTGGCATATCAAAAAAATCTCCTCGAAAAAACCAGCCTTATCGAAACATAGAAGCTATTTGGGCTTCTTTGCGCCGTACTTCGATCTGCTTCTGCGCCTGTCTTTGACCCCCACAGCATCCAAGGTGCCCCTGATGATGTGATAACGCACACCGGGCAAGTCCTTTACACGACCGCCCCTGATCAGCACAACAGAGTGCTCCTGCAGATTATGACCGATACCAGGTATATATGAAGTAACCTCCATGCCGTTGGTCAAACGCACACGAGCTACCTTTCTCAAAGCAGAGTTAGGCTTTTTGGGAGTAGTGGTATAAACCCTTGTACAGACACCTCGCTTTTGAGGGCAGGAATCCAGGGCAGGCGATTTGGTCTTATGAAGAACCTTTTTCCTACCCTTTCTGATAAGCTGATTTATTGTAGGCATTATATAAACCCCTTGACTCAAAAAAAATAAAGCCCCTTCTCCGCTCAAAGCGGAGACCAAGCACAAATAAAGTCTGACCTTTATACTAAAACTCAAAAAATCTGTCAAGGGGGCACTCACAAGCTTTTAACAGAGTAATACAAGAGACTGACAGGCGGCAACCAAGGGTGATTCCCGCTTTGACAATTTTTCTTACTTGACAAAACATCACCTGGCATTATAATTTTTTCTTAATTCGTTGGGGGAGCCTGCAAGGGCAGGCTGAGAGGTTGGCCGTAGCCACGACCCCTTATAACCTGATCTGGATCATACCAGCGTAGGGAAACGAGCTGAAACAATTTTATTATTTGTTTATAAAGCCGTTCCACTACCAACGATCATTCAAGATCAAGGCAGTTGAACGGTTTTTTTATTGGTAGGCCGTCGATGAAAAAGAAAACAATGAAAAAAGGAGTCGTCACCACATGACACTTATCCAAACCCTCAAAAACGGTATCATTCCGGAAGAGTTGAAGGTATTGGCGCAGAAAGAACACCTTGTCGTAGAACAACTGGCAGCCGACATCCTTTCCGGCGAAACAGTGGCCCTGGGTTACAGGACAAAACGAGGGCCTATTCTGGTGGGCAAAGGGGTCTCCACCAAGGTAAACGCCAATATCGGGGCAAGTACCCTGAGATCTTCTGTCGATGAAGAACGCACAAAACTCCGAGCGGCCCTGCGAGCCAAAGCGGATGCGGTCATGGACCTATCCTTGGCTGACAACCTGACGGAAATCCGCTCTATGGTGCTTAAAGACTCCACTGTGCCTGTGGGCACGGTCCCACTGTATGAGGCCGCCACTCTGGCCAGATTGCGCAGAGGCGCTGTGATCCATCTGGATAACGAGGAATTCTTTGAAGTACTGGAACGCCAGATGCAGGAAGGTGTCGATTTTCTCACAGTGCATGTGGGAGTGACCAAGGAGCTGATCTCCCGCTATGAAACAGGAAAACGCGTGGAAGGGATAGTTTCAAGAGGAGGGGCCATAACCGCCGCCTACATCAAACAGACTGGCAACGAAAACCCCTTATATGAAGGATACGATCGTCTTCTCGATCTTTGCGAAAAATATGACACCGTGCTGAGTCTAGGCGACGGCCTGAGGCCCGGCGCCATCGCCGATGCCTCCGATTTCTTCGAGATAAGCGAGCAGAAAACTTTAGGGGAGCTGCAACAGAGGGCTTTGGAACGTGGAGTCATGAGCATGATAGAGGGACCGGGGCATGTGCCTCTGCATCTCGTAAAAGAGTCCGTAGAACGCATCAAACGCCTGACTCACAACGCACCACTCTATCTACTCGGCCCCATAGTCACGGATGTTGCACCCGGCTATGATCACATCACTGCCGCCATAGGTGGCGCAATGGCAGGCATGAGCGGAGCGGATTTCATCTGCTACGTCACACCCTCCGAACACCTCGGACTTCCCAGCGAAGACGATGTATTCCAAGGCGTAATAGCCGCACGCATCGCAGCCCATGCAGCGGATATAGCCAAAAACCGACCGGACGCAGCGAATTGGGACCTGGAGATATCCAAGGCCCGTAAGTCCCTGGACTGGGACAGACAGATCAATCTTGCCATAGACCCGGAACGGGCAAAAAATGTACGCAAAGAACGATCAGGAGAAGGGGCCTGCACCATGTGTGCGGAATACTGCGTATTTTTGGTACTGAAGGACTCACTTCCAAAACTGTAAAGAAAGTTGACGGAATCGCAAAAATGTAAGGGTTACCACAAGGAAGCCTCAAAAATCAAAAGGGTTGTTGAATATCAAGAAACGATTTTGTGGGCCTCCACATAATACATATCAAAAGGAGCTAAAAACAATGATGCGGGAATTACACATTACCAAAGGCATTCTCGAACACCACATGAAGGACTTCATGGACAGTCTATCGAGCGATGTAGTCATAGTGGGCGCAGGCCCATCCGGCCTGGTGGCAGCCGGATATCTGGCGCAGAATGGCCTGAATGTCACAGTGCTCGAAAAAAAGCTCGCCCCAGGAGGCGGCATATGGGGCGGCGGCATGGGCTACAAATATGTCATAGCCCAGGAAGAGGCCAGATGCGTGTTGGATGACTACAATATCTTCTATCGCCGGGTGGACGAAAACTTCGTGGCAGTGGATTCCATTGCCATGGCTTCAGGTCTTATCTTCGGAGCCACTCAGAAGGGCGCCAAAATCTTCAATCTGATCACGGTGGAAGACCTGATGGTAAGCGAAGGCCGTGTCAGAGGCGTAGTTGTCAACAATACCTTCGCTCTGATGAACGGATTTCCCATTGATCCAGTCACATTGGAGGCAAAGGCCGTGGTGGATGCAACCGGTCACTCCCATGACATCGTGAAGACGCTTTCCGACAAAAACGATATCAAATTGTTCACTCCAACAGGCAAACCCATTGGAGAAAGGTCGCTTTTTGCAGAACCAGCGGAGAAGGCCGTGGTCGAAAACACCAAAGAGGTATATCCAGGACTTTTTGTATGCGGCATGTCAACCGCAGCGGTATTCGGTGGCTACAGAATGGGGCCGATCTTCGGCGGCATGCTCCTCTCAGGCAAAAAACTGGCAGAATTACTGAACGAATATGTAAAAAAACACTAAACCTGATGATCTCGCGAAAAGTCATTTTGGAGGATAGCTAAATAAAAAGCGCCGCATGCAAGGCGCAGACGTCAATGTTAAATGTTGAATGTTTAATGTTGAATGAAGGTGAATTAAACCACAATTTAACATCTAACATTAAAGAATAAACATTTTTAATACAGCAGTTAGTGAATTTTTGCAATGCCATTAAACCTCACTCTGTCATAACTATCAAAGAAGACAGGTATCTGAAATCTGTTTTTCGCTTCTCAGCAGCAACGAACGCTGGTTTGTCATTGGACCAGCGTTCGGGCTTCAAGTCTTCTCCAAATGTTTGCACAAGTAAATCCATATCATCGCACAAGGCATTCAAGGCAGGGAGGAAGGTTTCCATGCGCGGCATAGACCATTTTCCCAACAGTTCCTTACTGCACTCACTGCCGTTTTCGACAGCCTGCGATGGCCTGGTGATCAACAGACGCAGTGCCCCTTCGAACTCCCTGCGGCCTTTGACAGGATCTGCCTCATAGATACGGCAAATGTTCCACAACTCCACTGTATCAATGGGTTCGAAGACCGGCATTCCGGTAAGAATCTGCTTGACCAGTGCCGTAGACAAGGCCATCTGCCAGGACAACGCCCTGTAATCCTTGATATTGGTGGCTTCCCATGGCACGACCCCCTGCCACACGGACCAGTGCGGCAAGAGACGCGAGATGAGCACCGCCCATTCCAGGATCTCCCTAACAGTCTTCCTGGCGGAGTCGATCTGGCTCATTTCCGAAAATTCCACATAATTGAAGGAAGTGTCCTGCCAAAATACAGGTCTATTGCGCAACAGGCCCTCCAGGAGATGTCTCTGATGGTCCTGCATAAGAGAAAGATCGCCTGGAATAAGGCCGCTTTGATGCAAAACCTTCGCCTCCTTTGAAACGGCCTTGATTTCAGACATGGCAAATCTGATGATATCCTCCAGGACGCTTTTGTCCAATATTTCGAAAGAGGTTCTCCCCATTCTCTTCGCGGCCAATTCCAGGCCCAGGTTCAAAAATCCGGATGTCTTATCCAGGGCTGCGATCATTCGCTCGGGGTCGTCCAGGTCACACGCATCAGCCACAAGTATCTTGTTGGCCACGCCGATCCACTCAAAGACAATCCTTTCCATTGCCCTGTCTTTGACCAAAGGCTGCAATGCCTGACGCAGCACAGGATATTCTCCGACATAGAGACTTGGGACAAAAGCCGGCACCAAATCCGACGAATCAGAGGAGGAACCCACGAATTCAATGCCGTCCGCGAATCTTATTCCATGACTGACCAGAGGCGCATATATCTCCAGGGCATCTATGTAGTCGGGAACACCCCATTCCTCCAGCCTGAGGCGTTTCATGACATAGGCATCTTCGCTGTGTTCAGTCATGGTCTTATACAGAAGAAGCTCCATGACACCCTGATAGTATTCAAACGACATGTCCAAAACAGCCTTCAACAACCTTTCAATCACAGGGATTGTCTCTTCTTTCACAAATTCCAGGAAATAAATATCGTCGAGGGTAAAGGCCGGCAGAACATCCTTCGCCTCCTGAATATCCATATCGTCAGGCCGTTTTTGAACAGACACAAACATTTTCAGGACACATGGAAGCAATGCCTCATCCCTGGCTCTCAACCAGTTCAACCAGTTGGGCACGACTGTCTCGCCTGATTCAAAGAGCAATACAAGCCAGGTCAGTACCTTTTCCAGCACAAGACGATCCCTGCTCCAACAATCGAAATCGAACATGAACTGAATCTGCTCTGGTGAGGCCATGGAAATAATCTCAAGGGAATCGGCAGGCCCCACCGCCTTTATGGTCCAGAACAGTTCCTGTGGCGGCATACCACGCACGATGGCCATCGAATGTTCGGAAAGGGCAATCAATTCATGCCTGCGGTCCCATGGAGCAGATAGAACCAGAGAGACCTGTTCCAGCAGGGAGAATTTGTTGAAAAGTCTTTCCGCCTGTAAAGATGGCATGTCCAACAGCTTCAAGGGGTTCATATTCTGACTTTCCTGTAACATAATAAAACCTCTAAGGCCGATGTGGCCGTAATACGATCAAAAAACGCTCATGCCCGTTCAATGGATTTCTGCCCGGCAACACTTCACAAAAAAGCCCGAACCTGCCGATGCAGGCCTCAGCCGCCTTCAAATCCTCATGAAAATGGGGTCCTTTCAAAGAGACCATGCAACCTGTTTTCGATGTAACAGGCAGGGCCATCGCCACGAAATCCGAGATCGAACAAACCGCCTGACTCAAAACGAGATCCACTCCTTTCTGAGGGAACGTCTGAAAGACACTCTGTAGCGGGGCATGCCCCTCGCCAACCAGGCACTGCTCGGCATACATGCCCTGCACCCCCAGTTTCGTGATGATATTTTTCAAGAAAGATATACGTTTGCGCCTTGCATCCGCCAGGAACATGAGCACTGACGGCCTCAACAGCTTGAAAAGCAACCCCGGAATACCAGCACCTGTGCCTATGTCCAGGGCGGATTTCATATCACCGGGCAGAGCGCCATGCAAAAACAAGGTATCTCCGAGGTGTTTTGCAATCAGCTCTTCCTCAGCCAGAGCGCCTGTCAAATTGGTGCGGCGATTCCAGAAAAAAAGCTCATCGAAATAAACGGCAAGGGCGGATATAATAGAAAAATCGAGAAAACAATCACTATCTTTCAACAGATGAGACAGAAACTCTATTCTATCCATAATGATACGTAGGTAGAAGCAGGTCTCTGTGCCTGCCCCGTCATAACTCACCGTGCACAAGATTGCCGAATAAAGAAAATTGAGACATAAACGACAACTTGACTATACCCGTAGGGCCATTTCTCTGTTTGGCAACTATTATTTCGGCTATCCCCCTGTTGGGATTATCCTCCGCACGGTTATAGACCTCATCCCTGTATATGAAGGCAATCACATCCGCATCCTGCTCGATTGCGCCGGATTCTCGAAGATCGGACATCTGAGGCCGTCTGTCGGAACGGTCCTCCACCTTGCGGTTGAGCTGAGAAAGGGCGATGACCGGCACATGCAGCTCCTTGGCCATAGCCTTGAGCGATCGGGATATCTCTGATATCTCCTGTTCGCGATTGTCTTTATGCCCTGAACTGCGCATTAGCTGCAAATAATCCACCACGATCAAACCAAGTCCATGTTCACTTTTCAAGCGTCTAGCCTTGGCCCGCATTTCAAGGGTGGTCATTGCAGGAGAATCATCTATGAAAACAGGCGCCTCGGAAAGCACGCCCAAAGCCCCTATGATGTGGGGCCACTCCTCTTTTTCCAAAAAACCGGTCCTCACCTTCTGGGCGTCTATTTTTGCCTCGGAGCACAACATTCTCATGCCCAATTGCTCTCTCGACATCTCCAACGAAAAAATCACCACAGGCACCTGGCTGCGAATGGCCGCATTCTGAGCGACATTGAGGGCAAAGGCCGTTTTACCCATGCTCGGCCTGCCTGCAACTATTATCAGATCGGATGGCTGAAATCCTGCTGTAAGCCGATCAAGATCGGTAAACCCGGAAGATACGCCTGTTATCAACTCTTTGCGTTCGTAGAGTTTCTGTATCTTGACCACACCTTCCTTCAAAACCGTCTTCAACGGATAGAAAGAAGGCCGTATCTTGTCCTGGGATATCTCAAAGATGGTCGACTCGGCGGATTCCAACACCTCGTCCACATCGCCTGTCTCTTCATAACAAAGCGAGGCTATCTCCGAGGACGCCTGAATCAAACGACGCAATACCGACTTGTTTCTGACGATTCGGGCGTAATAGACGATATTGGATGCCACCGGCAAGACGCCGGTCAGCTCGGCCAGATAGGCGGAACCGCCGACGGCATTCAATCTGCCTTTGGACTTCAGAAGACTGTTGACGGTGACGAGGTCCTGCGGATCGTTGCGTTCAAAAAGTTCCAGCATGGCCTCATAGATGATGGCGTGCCTTTCCAGGTAAAAATCCCCTGGAGAAAGCACCTCTATCACCTTGACCAATGCACCGTCTTCTATGAGAATGCCCCCAAGGACACATCGTTCGGCATCGATATCCTGAGGCGGCTGCCTGAACTCACGGGCCTGGCCTTTATGATTGTGGGTAGAGGATTCTCTTTTCAAAATAGAATGGCCGCGGAAATGCCGCGGCCTGAAGCAAATCAATGAAACCGGATTAACCGGCCGCTGATACGACCTTTATCTTTACTGTAGCCGCCACATCTGTGGCAAGCCGAATCTCCACATCATGTTCACCCAAGACCTTGATGGGCTCTTTAACCTGTATCTTTCTTTTGTCAACATGGTATCCCTTGGCTGCAATGGCCGCCGCGATATCCATGGCGGTTACAGAACCATACAGCCGGTCTCCCTCGCCCACCTTAACAGGGATAACCAGTTCCATGGACTGAAGCTGTGAGGCGAGGGCCTCATGTTCGTCCCGCAGCTTGGCCGCTCTGGCCATGATACGGCTGCGCTGTCTCTCCATGTTAGCGAGATTCTTTCTGTCCGCCACCAATGCCAATCCCCTGGGCAGCAGGTAATTGCGTGCGTAGCCATCGGCTACCTTCACTACATCACCGGCCTTCCCCAGAGTGCTTATGCTTTCCTGCAATATAATTTCCACGTTAGTCAACCTCCTATGCCCGAACCTGTTTCGTCACGCCGTCTAATCTGACAGCACATGGCTGGATGTAAACGGCAACAGGGCCATGTGTCTGGCATATTTGATAGCAGTGGTCAGACTTCTCTGGTGTCTGGCACATACGCCGGTTATGCGGGCGGAAAGTATCTTACCCCTTTCAGACACAAAATAACGCAATGTTCTTACATCCTTATAATCGATGTGTAATTTCTTGTCTGCGCAGAAACGGCATATCTTTTTACGCATATACACACGACGTTTCCTTACGGCCGTATTGGCCTTATAATCCTGCTGTGTCATGATTAGCCCTCCTCTTCTGAACTGATGGTTTCAAGTGCAGCCTCAGGCAGTGACACACTCTCGGCCGAAACAGATTGCTTGGCATTCAAAATGGCTTCAGCATCGAACTTGTCACCGTGTTTGATGGTCAGAAACTTCAAAACCTGGTCGTTCAAACGCAGTTCTCTGGTAATATCTGAGATAACATTGGCAGGTGCGCCGTACTCCAGCAACACATAATAACCCTGCGTCTGCCTTCGGACCTTATAGGCCAGTCTCTGAAGAGGCCATGAGTCACACACAACCACCTGGCCGCCGCTTTGAGTGATGATACCCTGCAGCTTACCTCCAAAGGCGCTGCGGTCATCCTCGCTCATGCCCGAATGCATGAGATAGAGCGTTTCATAATGTTTCAATTGCATCTTTGCCCCCTTATGGACGATATATAAATAAAATGGCCCTGATTCTTTACTCCTCAGGGCAAGGAGGGATTTCAATAAATACTCCACATGACTTGCATAGTCAAGGGTTAGAACTTAGATTAGGAAACATAAAGCCATGCCCTGCATGAATTCATCATGACTCAATGATGTTCTGCAAGGCGGCGTAAAAAACAATTATATCGGGCTGGTTCGATTCCTCACGAAAATGAAGGGAAGTACCAGAGGCCTATGCAAGGAGCATCAATACAATGAAATCTTCCAAAGAAAATATACATGTGAGCACCATCAAGGAACTGGCCATCTTACCCAGTAAAAACGCCGTATTGTTTCCGCATATGGTCGTGCCTTGGATTGTCGAACAGCCAAATCTCGTAAAGATGCTGGACGAGGCCCTGGCTGGTGACAGGACAATAGCGGTCTTTAACTCCATTAACCTACCGGACGGCGTGCCGCAACCATCTCAAATAGGTACTATGGGTATCATTCTGCGCATGGCCAAGGGAGAAGAAGGCCAGGCCCGTGTAATCGTTCAGAGCATGGGCCGAGTCAGGATACTCGAGATACTGGCCACAGAACCATACGTACGTGCCCGGTGTGAAATAACTGAAGAAATCATCGAAAACACAGCTGAAGTCCAGGCCCTGACCATAAATGTAAAACAGGCCTTCGCCCGTTTTCTGGAGCTCTCTCCCAATATCCCCAACGAACTGGCCGGACTCATCGCCAACATAGACGCTCCAGGAGCCATAGCGGATATCATAGTTGGCTATCTGAACATCCCTGCAGCGGAAAAACAGGCCGTGCTCGAAACGCTGGATGTACCGGAAAGGCTGCATAAAACACTGCTCATACTCAACCACCAGTTGGAGCTGTTGGAATTGAGCCTCAAGATACAAAACGATGTCAAGGCAAAACTGGACAAGACACAAAAGGACTTCTTTTTACGTGAACAGATGAACGCCATCAAAAAGGAACTGGGAGAAGGCGAAAACGGCGGTCCAGTGGACGAGATCGCCGAACTCAAAGAAAAACTGGCGGCCAAGGGCCTGCCTGAATCAGCCATGAAAGAGGCGGAAAGGGAGTTGGAACGCCTGAGCCGAATGCACCCATCCTCGGCTGAATATACAGTATCCAGAACATATCTCGACTGGACATTGAATCTGCCATGGAATGAGGCATCCGAGGACCAATTGGATATCAAAAAGGCAGCGGAGATATTGGATGCCGACCACTATAACATGGAAAAGGTCAAAAAGCGCATTCTCGAATACCTGGCCGTCAGAAAGCTCAACCCAGGCATAAAAGGCACGATTTTGTGCTTCGTCGGCCCACCTGGCACGGGAAAGACCTCGCTGGGCAGGTCCATTGCATCGGCAACAGGACGCAAATTCCACCGCATAGCCCTGGGCGGAATGAGGGACGAAGCCGAGATTCGAGGCCATAGAAGGACATACATCGGCTCCATGCCAGGCGCCATCATTCAGGGACTGCGCAAGGTCGGAGTGAAAAATCCCGTGTTTCTGCTGGACGAACTGGACAAGATCGGTGCAGATTTTCGCGGCGATCCAGCGGCAGCTCTACTTGAGGTTTTAGATCCAGAACAGAACGTGCATTTCACGGATCACTACATGGGTGTCGAATTCGACCTATCCCAGATCATCTTCATAGCCACTGCCAACACAGTGGACACCATAAGCAGCCCGCTTCTGGACCGCATGGAAGTGATAGAGCTCTCCGGCTACACCTATGAAGAAAAATATGAGATAGCCAAACGATACCTTGTTCCAAGGCAGATGGAGACCCACGGCCTAAAGGCCAAGCACATCAGCTTCGACAAAAAGGCTGTGGCAAAACTCATCTCGGAATACACTCGTGAAGCAGGTGTCAGAAACCTGGAACGCCAGATAGCAGCGGTGTGCAGGGGCGTGGCGAGAAAGGTGGCTGAAGGTGACGATCAGAAACACACAATCCGCCCAGCCGGCCTGGTGGAATACCTGGGCAAACCCAGATTCACATCAGAGGTGGCGGAGCGCACCAGTATTCCTGGCGTAGCCACAGGTCTTGCCTGGACTCCTGTAGGTGGTGAGATTTTGTTCATAGAGGCCACTCGTATGAAGGGCGGAGGAAAACTCACTCTTACAGGCAAACTTGGCGATATCATGAAGGAATCGGCGCAGACAGCCCTGAGCTATGTACGCTCCAAGGCTGAATCCCTCGGCATTTCAAAAGCCGTTTTTCAGGAGGAAGACATTCACATTCACGTTCCGGCAGGCGCCATACCCAAGGACGGACCTTCCGCAGGCGTGGCCATGACCATGGCCCTGGTCTCTTTATTGAAAGATAAACCCATCAGACCGGATGTGGCCATGACAGGAGAGATAAGCCTGCGCGGGCTCGTGCTCCCTGTGGGTGGTATCAAGGAAAAGGTACTGGCTGCACACAGGGCAGGCATAAAGGAGGTCATTTTGCCCAAACGCAATGCCCCTGATCTGGATGAATTGCCCTCCAAGGCAAGAGAGGAGCTGCACTTTCATCTGGTACACAAGCTTGACGAAGCCATGAATCTTGTATTTAATTGATGCCTTTCAAAAAGGCGTTCGGGCTGTTCCGACAGAATACAGACTCAACGGTGTGAGGTTCCAAAAATCAGTTTTTTTGACATCAACCCAGCCTTGAAAAAACACTATGATTTTATGGACACTCCAAAAGAGAGAGGCATATCAACAGGATTGAACCAACACAATTCATTGAAGACATGAGCGAACCAGTGCACACAGACCTTCCTACGCTGAGCCAGTATCGCATTCTGATAGCCGAGGATGAACCCTTTGAGCGCAGCCTGCTGGAAACCTATCTGGTGAACTGGGGTCTTACTGTAAAGACCGCGTCCAACGGCAGAGAGGCATATCAGAAACTCATGCAGGACGAGGGCATACGTCTGCTCATAACAGACCTCAACATGCCTGGCATGGACGGCATTGAACTGCTTCAAAATATTCAACAGACAGGCAGGGCCAAACTCTATTCCGTTGTGTTGAGCGGCATATCCGACAGGCGCACACTGATTCGTGCCCTGTCAGCAGGCGCCAATGACTACCTCATCAAGCCATGTCATCCAGAACAGATATTTTCAAGACTCGCCATTCTCGACAAGGTCATAGCCCTGGAAAACAACTATCAAAAACAGGTGGAAGACCTGTTCGAGGTCATGGGACAGATGCTGGGAAGCCGGGATGCCTACACCCTTGAGCACAGCAGACGGGTTACCGTTCTGTCGGACCGCATAGCGCAACTCATGGATCTGCCCACCGAGGAACGGCATGTGCTTCAGGTGGGTTGCGCCATTCACGACATAGGCAAGATAGCCATTCCAGACGATATCCTCTTGAAACCAGGCAAATTCAACGAATTCGACAGAAGTATCATGAATCTACACCCAAGTCTGGGTGCAAACCTGATAGCCAACCGCTACCCGGACGATCGCGTGACAGAACTGGTGCTTCAGCACCACGAGAGACTGGACGGAAGCGGATATCCTCTGGGCATAAAGGAAGACGAGATCAGTATTCTGACTCGCATAGTGATGGTGACGGACATATTCGAGGCCCTGGTGGCGGCCAGACCATATAAGTTGCCACTTCCTCAGGAAACAGCCCTCAAGATTCTCAGGTCAGAGGCCGCCATGGGCAAGATAGACGGCAATATAGTGGACAAACTGGGAGAGGTGATAAAGACACTGGATATTCTGTCCATCAAGTGCCCGCTGCACTATCAAGACCTACATATCATCGAATCCTTTCGCCAGATAACCTATTTCAGAGAACCATTTTGCAATTTCTATAACTACCGCTACCTGATCACTTTGGCCAACAAACAGAAAAATCTGACTCGGTTGCACGATAACTATCAATTGATTCTGCTGAATTTCAACAATCTAAGCGATATGAACAAGCGGCTCGGCTACATACAGACCGACACACTCATAGACCAATTTGGCGAAACAGTCCTCGAAGAGATAGCCAGTTTCAAAAATTCCATCTATGAGATAGAAGGGGAGATTTTACTCCTGAGAAAAGGAGCGGACTATATATTGTTTTCCAACTATGACACATCTATTCTATCGCGTTTTTCAGAAATCATAAAACAAAACATACAAACTATGCACACCTTGTGGGGCGCTGATATATCAATAAAATTAATGACATTCGACTCATCACTCCCAGTAGAAAATGCAATTAATCAATTGATCGCATCATAATCCAATTCTAAGGCTATATAATGGCAACTATCTCACCATTTAAAGGCATTTTATACCAAACCAATACTGAAGACATAAACAAACTCGTAGCACCTCCATACGATGTGGTAAACAGCTCTGAACGAGATGCACTAGTATCAGGCTCTGCTCACAACATCTTCCATCTCGAA
Source organism: Dissulfuribacterales bacterium (assembly GCA_041287365.1). GTDB lineage: Bacteria > Desulfobacterota > Dissulfuribacteria > Dissulfuribacterales > DYLC01 > JAQVIJ01. The sequence continues at coordinate 13,514 of JBEULL010000008.1, forward strand.
CTCCCTAAGTGCGACCACATTACCGCCTGCAAAGACCGGTATGAACATGCGCACAAGCTCTTTCGAAACTGGCTTAAAAACGGCATTCTCGCTCAAGACGAAAAAGAAGCTGTCTATCCCTATGAAATCTCGTTCAGCATAAATGGCGAGCCTCACGTAAGACACGGCTTTATCGCCCGTCTTGGCATAGAACCATGGGAAAAACGTATAATTTTGCCACATGAGCAGACATTCGACAAGGTCACTGAAGACCGCATGAAGCTGCTGGCCGCCACACACGCTCAGTTCAGCCAGATATTCGCCATATATCGCAACAACACAAAGGTTATAGATGCCCTACGCCTCATGGAAAACTGCAAGGAGTGGCTCTTCTCCGCCACGGACTCCATGGGCAACCGCCATACCCTTTACAGGCTTAAAGACGAACACGCCCTCGCTGAGCTTATACAGGCGTTTCAGGGAATGCCTGTCTATATAGCCGACGGCCACCATCGTTACACCACCGCCCTGCGCTATTGGCAGGCCATGCAGCAAAGCGGAGCGGCGACTCGAGACACAGGGTTCATAGCTACATATCTTGTCAATGCGGACGATCCAGGGCTTATAGTATTGCCCACTCATCGCATAATCACTCTGCGTGATCAGGCCGAGATAAAGACGTTTCTGACAGCTCTGCGCAAAGACATGTCCGATCTCTTCGAGATATCCTCCGTTCTCCTACCGCAGAATGCATCTGAAGCGGAACTGGCTCACCTGCTTGAAAAGCACCTGTTCACCGCAGAAGAAATGCCGGCATTCGGCCCGATATTCGGAATGGTTGCCGCAAATACAGGGCGAATGGAACTCTGGCGCCTGAAAAAGGACTCACCTGGTCATGCAAGGCTTCAGAAACTGCCTGCCCCCCTGGCCGGACTGGATGTAGTGGCCTTCAACGAGATCATTCTGGAATGGTGCAAAAAACATCTGCAAGGCATCGACACAAAACAGGCCGTTTCTTACACAGCCGATGCTGCCCAAACCATTCTCAACCTCAGACCGAATCAACTGCTCTGCTGTCTGCGGCCCACATCGGTGCAGGACGTACTTAATGTGGCTGATGCAGGACTCACCATGCCGCACAAGGCCACGTTTTTCTACCCCAAGATATTGACAGGCATAGTCATAAATCAACTGTAACCTGGAGCTTGACATGAAAAGAAGATGCCCGTATTGCAAAACAAAGATTCCGGCTGACGCCATTGTGTGCAGGTATTGCCAGCGCGACATTCCAGCCATGCCGCCAAGACGTTGCGGCATCGCCAAAGGACTGTTACTGGCCATGGCATTTGCATCAGGAGCAGCGACCGCTGGTTTTCTCTATGGTTACTACCGTGAACGCCTGATGTGGGAGAACAGATAAACAACAACACACGGGGAATGCCGCTGGCTACGTGTTTACCATGGCCCTTAGCCTGATAACCCACACTCATCAAACTGTAATTGTCTCGTAAAAACCCTGATATTCCTCTGCGACCTTTTCCCATGTGTAGTGGTCATAGATGTGCCGCACCGCATGTTTCTGCATTTTGACAAGCCCTGCCCTATCAGTCCTGAAGACATGAAGCGCCCTATGCACGGCCTCCAGCAGGGCATCCGGCGTATGTTCAGCATAAGAAAATCCTGTGACACCGTCCAGCACCTTCACCAGCCCACCCGTAGCCCGCACGATTGGCAAATTTCCCATGAGTTGGGCCATAAAATCTGTAAGTCCGCATGGTTCGTAACTGGACGGAATCAAAAAGAAATCTCCAGCTGCATACACCAGATTGGCCAGTGCCTGATCGAATCCGAGGCATACGGCCATTCTGCCGGCATACTCGTTGCGCCAGGCCAGTTGCGCCAGTTCTTTTTCGAACTCCTCCTTGCCAGAACCCATCACAACACACTGTACCCCTCTGTCTTCGTCAAATAGCCTGTTGAGTGCTGGGATGAGCACATGTATTCCCTTCTGTTCCGTCAAACGACTCACCATTGTGAGAAGCGGCGCCTCGGGCACATCATTCAATGCGCCATGCACTCGCACCTTCGAGACCTCGGACATCGCTATGACCTCCAAAAGCCTCTGCCTGGCCGCTCTTTTGCCGCTCAAATCCCCTGAAAGCACGTCAAAGGCGGCTGGCAGATACAACATCTCGGGCCTGCGTGAATCAAAACTGTCCGGTTCGATGCCGTTGGTGATGCCCTTGATGGTCACACCCCTGGCCTTGAGCATGTGACCCAGCCAGCCGGTCATGGCATCCAGATCCGTTTCTTGAAGCTCCCTTGCGTAATTGGGGCTTACGGTGTTTAGGGCAGCGTAATCCGCACAGGCCAACAGTGGATCGAATGCCCCATTTAACACCGAAGAGGAAATAAGCCTATTGGGAAGCTCTGTGATGGCCCTGGCAAATGGAATATCCGCAACCTCCTGATGATAGCCAAGACCGGCATTGTGAATAGTGACGGCAAATCTGGTGTTCAAAAAATAGGGGGCAAAACCGGTAAGTATTCGAGCCATGGCAGGGGTTAAAGCGGTATGACCGTCATGACAATGGATCACATTTGGTTTTATCCCTTTGAGCACACAAAACGAAAGAGCCGCCTTCTGCAGAAGCACATTCATGGCAAAGTAATCGAAGTGCCCCTCACCCTTGCGTTTCCACGGCTCATTAGCCTCTTCCTCTGCTGTGTAGGTATAAACTCCATGTTTTTCAGCAAAACGATCCGCCTCCACCAAGACCACATACACCCCGTCCCGCACCAACAGCCGAAACCCCACCTCCTCGTAACGCTCTTCAGCGGCATAGTGCATGGAAATGGAAATACGCCATGGCAATGGCTCCAGTCCCTTAAGAAACACAAAACCATAGCATGGAATGACCACAAAGACCTCCATGCCCTTTTTCACCAATGCACGGGAGAGCCCTGTCACCACATCCTTAACACCGCCTGCCTCGGCAATGCCTCCATATTCCCTGGAGATCATCAAGATCGTTTGCATATCATACCCTCATATCCTTTTTGAGCAGTGCTTTCCAAATCTGAGGCAATTCATCCGCAAGTTCAGAGGCAAAGAAACCAAATGGTCCATTCTTCTCGCTCAATCTGTTACCTGCCATGCCGTGGGCGAACACCCCCAGAAGACTCGCTTCCCAAGGCCCATAGCCCTGAGCCAGAAGTCCTGCGATGATACCGGTAAGCACATCTCCCATACCGGCTGCACCCATACCTGGATTACCAGTGGAATTTATGGACACTCGGCCATCAGGAGCGGCTATCACGGTTCCCGCACCCTTGAGGACTATATAACAGCTGTATTTTTGGGCAAAATCGCGAGTGACACCCACACGATCAGCCTGCACATCTGAGATGCTAAGCCCCGTCAATCTGGACATCTCGCCTGGGTGAGGAGTAAGGATGCGCACCTCTCTGGCACGAGATAGATGGGTTAAATCCTGAGCCAAGGCGCTCAAGGCATCGGCATCCACCACCACTGGCGTTTCCAATTCCTCTATTACCTTAAGCATAAGCCTAATTCTATGGAATGAAAGGCCAAAACCAGGGCCGAGACCCACTGCCTTCTTGCCCTTTGTAGCCTCTATAACGACCTGCCATCCCTGTTCCAGTTCCATGTCTTCTTTCAGTAAAATCGACATAGCCTCTGAAAGGGATTGCGCTAAAACCCGCTGCATATCAGAGGAACATGCAAGAGTCACGAGCCCTGCCCCTGCCCTCAATGCCCCTCGACATGCCAAAAGACCTGCACCATACTTGCCATGAGAGCCTGCCAGAATCAAGACATGGCCGAAGCTCCCTTTGTGGCCTGTGCGGGACCTATGTTTCAGGAGATTTCGAGCCGTTTCAATGGTTGTGAGGGAGTGTTTGGGCGAGATGGCCTCAAGTGCCTTTTGTGGAATACCGATGTCCACCACTTGAAATTTACCGCAAAATTCAGGTCCCTGAGCCAGAAAATGCCCCAATTTGAAATATTGCATAGTAACGGTGAGGTCAGCCCGCACCACTATGCCCAGTGGTGTTCCTGAGTCAGTGGAGAGCCCGGATGGAATATCCACCGCCACCACCGGTATTTTTGCTGCATTTATGGTGGAGATGATCTTCGCGAAGAGACCGGTGACCTCCCGCTTGAGCCCTGTGCCGAAGATGGCATCCACCACCAGACCACAGTTTTGAAGCATCTGGTGTAAGGCACTGAGTTCGGTCTCGCTAATGCAGAAATGGACGGGAATATCCTTCAGAAGCTGCAGATTTGCCAGGCTGTCACCCTTATAGGCATCCTTTGTGCAAAGGCAAAGGATTTGCACCCTCACACCGGCCTGGAACAGATATCTGGCGGTCACAAAGCCATCTCCGCCGTTGTTCCCCGGCCCGCAAACAAGCAATACCCCTTGCCTCACAGCCTGAGCAAAGTCCTTAAAAATGGCCTCAGCCACCAAACGACCGGCATTTTCCATAAGCAACCGACCTGGAATGCCCATTTGTTCTATGGCAAAGGCATCCACGGCTTGCATCTCTTGAGCTGTAAGGAGTATCATAAACCACTTCCTTTTTATGAGGCATCAAAAATGAAAATCAGACCATGTATTGACCTGCACCAAGGCAAAGTAAAACAGATTGTGGGCTCGACCTTAAACGACAATAACAGGGATGCGCTCAAGGAAAACTTCGTCGCGCCTCATCCGCCCTCACATTATGCCAGAATGTTCAGAAATGACAACCTCACGGGTGGACATGTGATAATGCTCGGGCCTGGAAATGAGGAAGCGGCGTCAGAGGCCCTTGAGGCATGGCCAGAAGGAATGCAATTGGGAGGGGGGATCACTCTGAATAATGCCGCATACTGGCTCAAAAAGGGGGCTGCAGCCGTCATAGTGACCTCATACATCTTTTATGACGGCAGAATCGACGAAGAAAGGCTTGTGCGGCTCAGCCATGCCATTGGAAGGGAACGATTGGTCCTGGATTTGAGCTGCCGCAAGCGGAATGGTTTTTATTACATCGTGACGGACAGGTGGCAACGGTTCACAGAGGAAACTCTCTCGCCTCGCACGCTGAAGCGCCTATCGAACTACTGTTTTGAATTCCTCATACATGCAGCGGATGTGGAGGGCAAAAAGGCGGGTATTGATGAAGAATTGGTGGAATTTTTGGCCGAATATAGTCCAATTCCCACTACATATGCAGGTGGTGCTCGAAACATGCAAGACGTATTACGAGTCAAGAAGCTGGGCAAGGACAAAATAGACCTTACCATTGGAAGTGCCCTGGACATATACGGAGGAAACGGGATTACTTATAAGGAAATCGTACAATTCAATGTTACAGAGGGCTGCGATTAGCGCGCCTCAAACCAGATATCCCACAAGATGGCCAATACCGAAAACACGAAGATGATGGCGTAATTCCACATCTCCTTGGAGGTAACCAGGCTTGAAAGCACATAGCGCAGTGCATGATAGTCTTGAGGACACAGGGTTTGCCCAGGCTCGAGCTTTTGCAGCAGGTTCAGTCCCAAAATCAAACGCTTTCTGCGATGAGTGATGTAGGCTCGAAACAGAAAAAAGAGCATGTTCCCCACCACACCCAAATACCAAAAGAGCCTTATGAGCTCGGGTTTATAGGCCTTGGCCACCAGAATGAGGCGGAGTGACACGGCACCTGTAAACCCCACGGCAAAGGCCAGCCATGCCACCCAGGCAGGCAGGCGTTTGGGCAGTGTGTTTAAGTCAAAGGGTTCACATTTATATGATTTGACTAAATCACTTTGATTTTCATCAGATGGCATGTTTAATTATTCTCCATGGCAGATATCTTCATAAACACATCCTCGCTTTTGGGGCCGCGCACAGGTATTGGAAACTATACTCTACAAATCGCTAAAAGGCTGATACCTACGCCAGGCCTGAATTTCACGTTCTTTGACGGCCATTATACTCGAGAACTGCCTCAAAATACACCTTGTTCCATAACAGGCAAACAAAGCGACGTCCTCAAGTTTCTCAAAAAATTTCCTCGTTTTTTCAATCTGTTGCGAGATGTTCAAAGAAAACTACAGGCACACACTCTAAAAAACAGGCACTTCGACCTCTATTTTGAACCCAACTTTCTCACCTTACCTGTGCCGGCCCGTCGCACCATCATCACCATACACGACTTTTCCTTTCACCTGCATTCAGACTGGCATCCCAGAGACCGAGTGCTATATTTCAAAAAACACTTCTGGAAGTCAATAAGACATGCGCAGCACTTTATATTTGACTCCAATTTTATACGTAACAGTGCGGTGCAGGACTTTGGTTTTGCTCAAGAACACTGCACTGTGATTTACAATGGAGTTGACCACACGATCTTTAGGCCCAGGGCTGCTGAAGAGATTTTGGCCGTAAAAAGACGCTACTTGCTACCCGAATCCTTTATCTTGTTTGTGGGCTCTGTGGAGCCTCGAAAAAATCTCAAAAATGTGTTAAATGCCTATATCTCTCTGCCAGATTCCATCAAACGAGATGTCAAGTTTCTCATCGCAGGCTTTAGCGGCTGGCGCAATACAGACATCATGCACATGCTTCAGGCCAATTCCAAGGACATTCGCTATCTGGGCTATATACCTGAAGACCATCTGGCCTGCCTCTATTCCATGGCTAAGGTCTTTGTCTATCCATCCTTTTACGAAGGCTTCGGGCTTCCACCTCTGGAGGCCATGGCCTGCGGAGCTCCGGTAATCGTATCCAATACCAGCAGCATGCCGGAGGTCTGCGGAAACGCAGCCGTTTATATAACTCCCAAGAATGTGGCACAAATTGCATCAACAATCTTGAACTTACTTAAAGACCATGACCTACGAAAGACGCTCTCCGAGGCAGGAAGACGCCGTGCCACTCTGTTTTCATGGGACAAAGCTGCCGAGGCACACCTGCAGCTCTTTTACCGCCTTCTAAAGGAAGACTGAGCATGGCTGTGCACTTGGGGCTGCGACCCTTTCTCTGCCTTACCTCCAGCTTTCCTCGCTGGCCCGAGGATCACGAGGGAAACTTCGTGTTTCAACTGGTAAATGGACTGTTGAGGCATGGCTGGCAGGCAGAGGTGCTGACTCCTCACACGCCTCACAGTCAGACTCGTGAGGAGATGCAAGGCGTGTTGGTAAAACGATTTCGCTACCTGTTTCCTGAAAGACTGGAGACGGTCTGTGGCGGAGGAAGCGCCATGGTCACACTCAAAAACCGGCCATTAGAGATGTGCAAGCTTCCGCCGCTTCTTATGAGCCAATTCCTGCATACCATCTCTTTTGCGGCTCACAAAAAATACAGCCTGATACACGCACACTGGCTGATTCCTCAGGGATTTATAGCCGTTTTGGCAGCCAGATTTTTTAAGATTCCCACTGTCGTAACCGTACACGGCGGGGATGTGTTTCGCTTAAGAAGCCCGTTTTTCAATGCCATCAAGCGATTTACCCTTTCGCTGGCCGACTGCATCACGGTAAACAGCCCTGCCACACGGAAGGCCGTGTTGAGTCTTCAGCCTAATCTTAAAAATTTATACGAGATTCCCATGGGCATTCCGGATTCACTTTCCAGCGAGCATACAAAAGACCCTTGGGCTAACCACACACCAAAACGCGATAATGACCACATGATCATCGTCTTTGTGGGAAGACTTGCTGCTGAAAAAGGTGTGGAGGACCTGCTTAACGCCGGCCGCATTCTTATACAGAAGGGCATGAATATTCGGCTGATATTGGTGGGAGATGGGCAGGAACGGCAGGATTTTGAATCCATATCACGGACGCTGGGCATCGAAGCACACACGGAATTTATAGGGGCCTTACCCCACAATCAGGTATTGGCCCTGCTTCAGAAGGCCGATGTGTTTGTAGCACCTTCCCGCATCACAAAAGACGGCTGGCAGGAGGCACAGGGATTGAGCATTGCCGAGGCCATGGCAGTGGGAATACCTGTAGTGGCAACGAGGGTGGGTGGCATTCCATCTATGGTTCGGCACGGAGAAACAGGATTGCTGGTCCAGCCCCAATCACCTGTGGAACTGGCCCAGACCATGGATTTTTTGCTCTCAAACAGGGAAATTGCCAGGGAGATGGCCCGGAGGGCACAGAAATTCATTATAAATCACTGCGGCCAGTCACGTGTGACCGCAGCCTTTGCGGATTTATTCGAGAAAATCGTTGTACAACGGC
>JBEULL010000009.1:0-2892 GCA_041287365.1 Dissulfuribacterales bacterium
GTATCGTTATGGAGGATTGAGATGAGCATAGAAATGTATAAAGTGATTTTAGGGACGTTGCTTCATGATATCGGCAAACTCATTCAGCGTGCTGAAGACAAAGAAAATGTAAATCAAGAATTGGAGGCTTCTATATGTCCAGTAAAGAACGGATATTATACTCATAGACATGTCTTATTTACAGACGCCTTTTTTAATTGGATAAAGCAAAAATACCTCGAGTTGCCTGATGGAGTTGATTATAAACAAGTCAATACATTTGCAATCAATCATCATAGCCCTTCAGATAAGGAACCGCTTACATGGATCATTGCATTGGCTGACAGATATTCAGCAGGCATGGATAGAAGAGCAGATGAAGAGAACATAGATTCTAACCATCCATCTAAATTCAAGTATATTCCTCTTAAATGTATCTTTGATGAGGTTGTATTGGATGCCGAGAAGTTTGGACAACCAACTTCAAATGTTTGTCCAATGACTGTATTGAATCCTTGCAAAGAGGAAGACATCATGCCCATGCCTTTTCCAAAAAAAGGAGTTATTGATGATCTTCCAAAGAGTTATAAAAGGCTTTTGAATGATTTTAAGGAAAATTTTAGCATATTATGTAATCAAAATTTGCCTCTGCATCTTTTCGAGGAGGCTTTATTAGGTCTTTTAGAGCGTTTTACATGGGCAGTGCCTTCTAGCACCATGGATTGTCCTGATATTTCACTTTTTGACCATTCCAAGACAACTGCTGCCATCGCTGCGGTCATGTTCAAATACCATCAGGCAAAAAACGAGCTAAATGATTTGACGGCTATTAAAGATGAAAAAATTAAAAAGTTTTGTTTTTTGATGGGTGATTTGTCTGGCATTCAGGCAACGATTTTTACTCTGGAAAAACAAGGCGTTAAAGGTGTTAATAAGGTGTTACGGGCACGTTCTTTTATGTTGAGTGCCATAGCTGAGGCAGCGGCATTAAAAATACGCAAGGCCATGGATCTCCCATTTTCCTGTGTGATTCAGCAGGCGGGTGGCCGTTTCTTAATGCTTCTTCCAGCTCTTGATGAGAATAAACCGAAGATAGATGAATTGAGAAGACAATTTGATAAGTGGTTATTGGAAACATATACAGGCACTTTAAGTCTGAATATCGCTGTTTCAGAGCCGTTTGAAGGAGCAAAATTCAAAGACGGTGGCCTTGTAGATGTCCTTTCAGCCTTATCTATGCGAGTTGAAGAGGCAAAATATAGGCCCCTTGCCACATGTCCTCAAGGTGTAATGAAGCGGGAATATCCTACTGGCAAGGCCTGTTCTGTATGTGGAATCAGGCCTGCTCGAAATGACAAAGAAGACGACGGACGATGCTATACCTGTCAAAGGGAGTTCACGCTTGGCGCTCATCTGCCCGAATCTGATTTTCTTGTCTGGGGAGTTAACAGGTTTAAAGATTCTCAAGAGATTTTTGATCTGCATTTTTGTTTATCTAAAGAGCCGCCACAGGCAGGCATGAAAGAGTTGTTGTCCGTGCAGCAGATAGGCACACATTCTTCAACCTTAAGTAAGTGTTGTTGGGCAAGAAGATATTTAGCCAATTATGTACCTTTATTTGAGGAAAAGGACAGAGATGATTTGCGATTAGATAAAATTCAGGATGCAGAGCCGATTGATGTCGGAAAGCCAAAGACCTTTGCCCATATCGGCGCCTGTGCCCTGGAAATAGATGATGAAGATCAGGTAAAAGGAAAGCCGTTTCTTGCCATCATCAAGGCGGATGTGGATCGTCTTGGATTTATCTTCAGCTATGGTTTTAGGCGCAAGGAAACACAAAAGGACAGGTTTACGATTTCAAGGCTTACTCAACTTTCCCGCATGTTAAATCTATATTTTACAGGCTATTTACCAGGGCTTATACAACGGGACTTTCCTGATACCTATACAGTTTATGCCGGAGGAGACGATTTGTTTTTGATCTCACCATGGAGGCAGGCATTTGAGCTTGCAGCTCGAATAAATGAAACATTCAGACGCTACACGGGCAATAATCCCAATATCACTCTTTCTGCCGGTATCTCACTTATGCACTCCAATTATCCTGTCAATAGGGCAGTTGAGGAGACAGAGAAGTTTTTGAATGAAGCTAAAAACAGTGGCAGAAATTGTATCTGTGCAATGTATTCAAAGGCAATGCCATGGGATGTGTATGCGAAACGCCTGAAAGATGCAAAATGGATATATGACAAAATGAATGGGGCTGAGGCAGTCAGTACAGGTTTTATCTATAATATTCTTAAAATTTCGGAGGATGCGGTTGCTTTATATGAAAAGCAAGATATCTCAAAGGCAAACTGGATAGCAAGACTCGGTTATCATCTGATCAGAAATGTAAAGGGAAAGAATAAGGAAGAACAAAGAGCTAAGGCTGTTGATTGGCTTAAACAGCTTGGAATGAATGAAAATTTTGGATTTACAGGACCTGCGCCAAATATCTATGAGTGGCGCCTGCCCTTAAGTATAGCTTTATTAAGAAATAGAAAACCTTAAAGGAGGAGTTGTCATGGCACAAGTTTATGGGCCACAATCACAGCATCAGGATTCTAAGCAAGGAAAAGGCGGAAACAGGGGTGGAGGAGGCGGTCACAATGACAGCTTACCTACTCCCACCAAAGTTGATTACTATTCGGAGATTGATAAAAAAACTCTCAACACGGAGTTGTTAGATCAAAAGGCAATTGAATGGGCTAAATCATTCCAAAACTTAAGGACAAGTCAGATGCGTAGATTTTACGATGACCTCAAGGCAATTGAACGAAAAATACTTGTGGCTGGAGATATAAAAGCACAGGAAGAGGCTTTCAAACAAAACAGGGCACTTATAACCATGTTCAAGGCAAAGGCAGCTTA